>NZ_JBHZBV010000004.1:103354-301649 GCF_042754885.1 Rhodococcus sp. NPDC059179
CGGGGGGGGGGTGCCGGGGCCCCGGCCCCCCCCACCCCCGCACGGGCGGCGAAGCCGCCTTAGAGCAGGGCGCCGATCTCGTCGGCGGCCTCGGTGCCGTAGGCCTCGGCGAGCCGCTTGACGGCGTCGTCGCGGTCGAGAGTCCATTCCTGGGTGCCGACGGTCTCGAGCACCAGCACCGCCACCAGCGAGCCGAGCTGTGCCGACCGCTCGAGGCTCAGGCCCGCGCTCTGTCCGGTGAGGAAGCCGGCGCGGAAGGCGTCGCCGACGCCGGTGGGATCCACCTTCGCCTTCTCGGGCACGACGCCGACGCGGATGAAGTTGCCCTCGCGGTCGACGATCTCGACCCCCTTGGACCCGAGCGTGGTGACCCGCAGCCCCACCTGCTGCGCAACCTCGGACTCGGTGAGCTCGGTCTTCTGCAGCAGCAGGCCCCACTCGTACTCGTTCGTGAACAGGTACTTCGCCCCGCCGATCAGTTCCTTCGCCTCCGCGCCGGACAGGCGCGCGAGCTGCTGCGAGGGGTCGGCCGCGAACGGCAGCCCCAGCTCGCGGCACTGCTCGGTGTGCCGGATCATCGCGGCGGGGTCGTTGGCGCCGATCAGGACCAGCTCGACACCCTCCGCCAGGCCTGCGAGGGAGATCTCGCGGGCCTCGCTCATGGCACCCGGGTAGAACGACGCGATCTGCGCCATGTCCTCGTCGGTGGTGCACACGAAGCGCGCGGTGTGGGCGGTGGTGGAGACGTGCACGGAGTCGCAGTTGACCCCGGCGGCCTCCAGCCAGGCCTGGTATTCGGCGAAGTCGGCACCGACGGCTCCGACTAGCAGCGGGGTGCCGCCGAGGACGCCCATCGCGTACGCGATGTTGCCGCCGACGCCACCGCGGCGCACCACCAGGTCGTCGACGAGGAAGCTCAGCGAGATATGGCTGAGCTGGTCGGCGAGGAGCTGGTCGGCGAAGCGTCCGGGGAACCGCATCAGGTGATCGGTGGCGATGGAGCCGGTGACCGCAATTGTCACGCGCAGAGACCTCTCAGTAGTTCGTCATGTGTCGCAAAAGGCCCACGGTACCCGGCAGGTCGCAGGCGCGGCGACCACAGCGTCCGGCGGCCGCACCCCGGAGACGACTCTGACGCGGGCCCCGAGGGGCACCGCGTCAGAATGTGTCGACGAACTCACGCGACGCGCACGTCGCGGGGTCGATCAGTTGAACGAGTCTCCACAGGCGCAGGAGCCGGTGGCGTTCGGGTTGTCGATCGTGAAGCCCTGCTTCTCGATGGTGTCGACGAAGTCGATCGAGGCGCCCTCGACGTACGGCGCGCTCATCCGGTCGACCGCGAGGGCGACGCCGCCGAAGTCGACGATCAGGTCACCGTCGAGGTTCCGGTCGTCGAAGAACAGCTGGTAACGCAGTCCGGCGCAGCCGCCCGGCTGCACAGCGATGCGCAGCGCGAGGTCGTCGCGACCTTCCTGGTCGAGCAGCGCCTTGGCCTTCGACGCGGCGGCGTCGGTCATGGTGACCTTGTGCGCTTCCGTCTCGACCGGGGCTGTCGTCTCGTTCTGCACAGTCATGGGCTCTCCCTGTTCGCTCGTACCAAACCCGTGAACGCTTCAACGGTACTCTGCCGTGCAGTATTCCTGACGCCGCCGACGACCTTGACGGCGCCGTCGACTCGGGGTGGTTGCCTCCAGTGTGCCGTGTCCTGCCGCGGCGGCGCCACCACCGGCCCGGTCATCGCGCCGCGGGTGGCCACCGCCGAGCCACCGTCTCGGTGAGCGCCCGCAGCTGGCCCGCCGCGTCGGACATCGCCAGGTCCACCGAGCCGGCGTGCTCGGTCACCGAGTAAGCCGCGAGCAGGCCCGCACCCAGGGCCGCGCCCTCGTCGAGCTGCACCTGGCCCGCGATCACGATCGTCGGCACGCCCTGCCGAGCTGCCGCCTCGGCCAGGGCGATCACCACCTTGCCGTGCAGCGACTGGTGATCGAACCGGCCCTCCCCCGTGATCACCAGGTCGGCCGACGCCAGCAACGCCCGCTGCCCGGTGTGCGCCCCGACCACCGCGGCCCCCGACTCCCTCGTCGCGCCGAGCGCCAGCAGTGCCGCCCCGATCCCGCCTGCCGCACCCGCACCCTCGTCGTCCGCGACCCGGCGCCCGACGGCCGACTCGAGCACCAGCGACCACTCCGCGTTGCGGCGCTCCAGCAGCTCGACGGTCGCGCGGTCGGCACCCTTCTGGGGCCCGAACACCGACGCGGCGCCGTGCTCGCCGAGCAGGGGGTTCCGCACGTCCGTGGCGGCGATCAGCCGGACCCCGGCCAGCCGCTCCCGCGCGGCCACGACGGCCGCGCCATCCGCCCCACCACCGAGCACCTCGACCAGTCCCCTGCCGCCGTCGGTGCAGCCACTGCCGCCGAGCCCAATCACCACCGTGGTCGCGCCCGCGTCCACGGCGGCGGCGATCAGCTGCCCGACGCCGCGGCTGTGCGCGGCGACCGCGGTCCGCGGGTTCGGCGGCCCGCCGAGCAGCGCCAACCCGCACGCCTGTGCCGACTCGACGTACGCGATGTCCCCGGCCGCCAGCCACCGCGCCCGCACCGGCGCGCCGAGCGGGCCGTCGACGGTCGCGGCGATCGGCTCGCCGAACCGGGCCGCGAGCACATCGACGAACCCGGGTCCGCCGTCGGACTGCGGCGCCAGGGTCAGCTCGTCACCGGGCCTGCCCGCGGACCAGCCCGCCGCCATCGACGCGGCGGCCGCCATCGCGGTGAGGGTGTCGCCGAACGAATCCGGCGCGATCAGCACTCGCATCGGCAGAGTGTAGGACCGGCGCCGCCGCCCGGCAGCGCACCGACCGGCCCGCGGCGACAACCCCGGCGGGACGGGCGGGAATCGCGGCGCGCACAGCAAGTAACCTGAAGGGGTGAAGCTGCTGCGCCGAGGAAACTCCGACACCCCCGACAACGGCGACCGCGAGGTCGTCGCGTCGACCGCGGTCGAACCGACCTCCACGTCCGAGACCGAGGGCAAGGGCAGGCCGACCCCGAAGCGCCGCGAGGCCGAGAGCAAGCGACGCGGCCCGGTCGCACCCGCGCCGCTCACCGCGAAGGAAGCCAGGGCGCGCCGCAAGCAGAACCAGGGCAGCAAGGAGGAGCGCAAGGTTGCCTCCGCTGAGCGCCGCGCGACCGCCGCCGACCGACGCGCCCGGATGCTCGCGGGCGAGGACAAGTACCTGCTGCCCCGCGACAAGGGCCCCGTGCGCGCCTACGTCCGCGACCTCGTCGACTCCCGCAGGCACCTGGTCGGGCTGTTCATGCCGCTGGCGCTGCTGCTGATCATGGCGATGTTCCTGAGCCCCGCGATCCAGTCGATCGTCACGCTGGGAATGCTGGTGCTGATGCTGTTCATGCTGGCCGAGGGGTACATCATGGGCCGCACCATCAACCGGCAGGTCCGCGAACGGTTCCCCGACACCGAGGACGGCGGCCTCAAGCTCGGCTGGTACGCGTTCGTCCGCGCCTCGCAGATCCGGAAGATGCGGGCCCCGCAGCCGCGGGTCTCCCCCGGCGACGCGGTCTGAATCGCGTCTCTCAGCTGTGCGGCGCCCGGTGCCGTACCGCCGCCAGGTCGGCGAGCAGTCGCTCGGCGTCGCGATCGGTGTAGTTCACCGAACCCGATGAGGCGTCGGGTCGAAAGTAGTTGAGCACGCGCTCGATGAATGTGGTCATGGCTGCAATTTTGCGACCATAGATTTGCGGCCAACAGTGGCAGCAACGACATACTTCGTCAATATCGCGCCATATACTTTCCCCATGCTGTCTTCCGTCGCCGTGCTCGTCGTCGACCGCGTCGCGATGTTCGAATTCGGCGTGGTCTGCGAGGTGTTCGGCACCGACCGCACCGCGGCGGGCGTGCCCGCGTTCGACTTCCGGGTCTGCGGGCCGGATGCGGAGGTGCCGCTCCAATCCACCACCCCGGGCGTCTCCATCACCCCCGCGCACGGACTCGACGGCCTGCGCGGCGCGGACCTGGTCGCCATCCCGGCCGCGGCGTCGCGCGCCGACTTCCCTCCGGATGTGGTCGCGGCGCTGCGCGACGCCGCGGACGCAGGCGCCACCATCCTCACGGTCTGCTCGGGCGCGTTCCTGGCCGGCGCCGCCGGCCTGCTCGACGGACGCAGGTGCACCACCCACTGGTTACACGTGGACGAACTGGCCCTGGCCTACCCCGCTGCCACCATCGACCCCGACGTCCTCTTCGTCGACGAGGGCTCCCTCATCACCAGTGCGGGCACCGCCGCCGGGATCGACGCCTGCCTGCACCTGGTCCGGCGCGAACTCGGCAGCGCCGTCGCGAACACCATCGCCAGGCGCATGGTGGTGCCGCCGCAACGGGACGGTGGTCAGCGGCAATTCATCGAGCGGGCGGTGGTCGACTGCGCCAACGACAGCATCACCGAAACCCTGCGGTGGATGAGCGAGCACCTCGGCGACACCCACAGCGTCGAGAACCTGGCCGCGCGGTCATCGATGTCGACCCGCACGTTCGCGCGGAAGTTCGCGGCCGAGACGGGCACCACCCCGGTGAAATGGCTGACGACGCAACGGGTGTTGCTGGCGCAGCACCTCCTCGAGGAGACCGGATTCGGGCTGGAGGAGATCGCGGGCCGCTGCGGGTTCGGTTCCGGCGCGCTGCTGCGCCACCACTTCCACCGACAGGTCGGACTGGCCCCCGCCGACTACCGACGACGGTTCGGTGCCCGCACCCCGGCCGTTGGTACCGTCTAGCCCGTGCCGTCTCCCGCTCCGCCGCCCCCGCTGCGCACCCTCGTGCTGGGCGGGGCCCGATCCGGCAAGTCCGGCCACGCCGAGGCGTTGATGGATTCGCCTGGGGCCGCCGTCCGCTACATCGCCACGGCCTGCCTCGACGCCTCCGACGCCGACTGGGAGCAGCGGATCGAGGCGCACCGACGCCGCCGCCCGCCGGAATGGACCACGGTCGAGAGCGCCACCGGCGCCGGGCTCGCCGAACTGCTGCGCGCCGACCCGACCCCGACCATGGTCGACGACCTGGGCACCTGGCTGACCGCGGAGATGGACGCGGCGGCGGCCTGGGAACTCCCGCGAGGCACCCTCGCCCCACGCATCGACGACCTGGTCGACGCCGTCGCCCACCATCGCGGCAGACTTGTCGTGGTCAGCCCGGAGGTGGGCCTCGGCGTGATCCCGGAGACCCGGTCGGGCCGGCTGTTCCGCGACGAGATCGGCGCCCTCAACGCGAGGATGGCGCAGGTCTGCGACGAGGTGCTGCTGGTGGTGGCCGGACTGGCCACCAGACTCAAGTGACACCCTGCTGAAGTGAGAGGTCAACTGTGACAACCGAATCGGGCACCCCGGCCGAGGCAGTCTTCGAGACCGTCACACCGCCGGACCAGGCCGTGGCAGCCGCGGCGGACGCCCGCCAGCAGCAGCTGACCAAGCCCGCGGGCTCGCTCGGCCGGCTCGAGGCCCTCGGCGGCTGGGCGGCGGCCTGCCAGGGCCAGTGCCCGCCCCGGCCGTTCGAACGCCCCCGGGTGGTGGTCTTCGCAGGCGACCACGGCATCACCGCGCACGGCGTCTCGGCGTATCCCGCCGAGGTGACCGCACAGATGGTGGCCAACTTCCAGGCGGGCGGCGCGGCCGTGAACGCGCTCGCCGCCACGACCGGGGCGGGAGTCCGGGTGGTCGACATCGCCGTGGCGACCGACACCGACGCCGCCGTCTCCGCGCATAAGGTCCGACGCTCCAGCGGCTCCATCGACCGCGAGGATGCGCTCAGCGAGTCGGAGACGCTCCGGGCCATCACCGCCGGGCGCGCGATCGCCGACGAGGAGGTCGACGCGGGCGCCGACCTGCTCATCGCGGGCGAGATGGGCATCGGCAACACCACCCCCGCCACGGTGCTGATCGCCGCGCTGACCAACACCGAACCGGTGGCCGCGGTCGGCCGCGGCACCGGCGTCGACGACGCCGGATGGAGCCGCAAGACCGCCGCCATCCGCGACGCGATGCGCCGGGTCCGACCCGTCACCGCCGACCCGGTGGCGCTGCTGCGGGTGGGCGCGGGCGCCGACCTGGCGGCGATGGCCGGGTTCCTGGCCCAGGCCGCACTGCGCCGGACCCCCGTCATCCTCGACGGTGTCGTGGTGACGGCCGCCGCCATGGTCGCGGAGGACCTCGCGCCGGGCGCCCGCGAGTGGTGGGTGGCCGGGCACCGGTCCACCGAACCCGCGCACACCATCGCACTCAAGCACCTGCGGCTCGAGCCGATCCTCGAACTGGGCATGCGGCTCGGCGAGGGGTCAGGAGCACTGGTGGCCCTGCCCGTGCTGCAGTCCGCGGTCACCACCCTGGCGAACATGGCGACGTTCACCGACGCGGGCGTGAGCACCGAATCCGACACAACCGAAGCCGAAGCGCGCTGACGGTGGGCGCCGCGCTGGGCGGGGTCCGGCTCGCGCTGTCCTGGCTGACGGTGCTGCCCGGACGCCACGGCCCCGACGAACCGGTGATCGACCGGGCGGCGGGCCGCCGGGCGATCACCGCGACGCCGGTGGTCGGGCTGCTGCTCGGCGCGACCTGCGCGGGCCTGCTCTGGTCGCTGCTCTCGGCCGAGCTCGATCCGGGCCTGGCCGGGCTGGTCGCGGTGGCCGTGCTGGCGCTGCTCACCCGCGGCATGCACGTCGACGGGCTGGCCGACACCGTCGACGGGCTCGGCTGCTACGGCCCGCCGGAGCGTGCGCTCGAGGTGATGCGCGGCGGGGGCATCGGCCCGTTCGGCGTGGTCGCGCTCATCGTCTGCGTTGGCGCGCAGGCACTCTCGTTCGGCTCGCTGGCCCAGTCCGGGCAGTGGGCCGCGATCGTCGTCGCGGTGGCTGCGGGCCGGGTGGCGGTGGTGCTCGCCTGCCGTCGCGGGGTGCCTGCCGCAGGACCGACCGGCTTCGGTGCGCTGGTCGCCGACGGTCAGGGCCGCCTGGCGTGCGCGGGATGGTCCCTGCTCCTGGTCGCGGGGGCGGCCTTGGCGGTGCCGGAGCGCTGGTGGCAGGGACCGCTGGTCGTCGCCGCTGCCCTCACGGTGGCGGCACTGCTGACCCGGCATTGCGTCCGCCGGTTCGGCGGCGTCACGGGCGACGTGCTCGGCGCTGCGGTCGAGGTGACGGTGACGATGGTCGCCGTCGGGTTCGTGCTCGGCGGCTGAGTCCGGCGGCAACCGCAGCGACCGTTGTGGATGGTCGCTGCGGTTGCCGAGTCCGGCTGGTGCGTCAGCCGCCGATCTTGGCGATGACCTGGTCGGCCATCTTCTGCATGCCGAGCGCGTTGGGGTGGATCGGGACCGTGTTCAGACCCCAGGCGGCCGGCTCGACCCAGCGGGTGCCGATGGGCTTGCACGCGTCGTGGCCCACGGACGACGACATGTCGACGAAGGTGGTGCCCGTCTCGTCAGCGGCACGCTTGATGACGTTGTTAACGGTGTTCTGGATGTTGTTGACGTAGGCCACATCGCCCTTGGCGATCGGCATCGTCAGGAAGCAGTTGGAATTATCGGCGGGCATGACCTGCGGGTATCCGACGATGGCGACCTCCGCGGACGGCGCCTTGGCGTGAATGTCCTCGAGGGCCTTCTTCACGTCGGGGTACGTCTTGTTGAGGACGTCGTTCACGAAGCGGTCGCCGTAGATTTTCGTGCAGGGGCTACCGAAGCCGAGGCTCGCGCTACCCGCGCTCATGCAGGCGGCGATCGTCTTGACGAGGGTGTCGTTGTTGTTGCCGCCGATGGTCAGGGTGACCAGTTTGGTGTCGGCTTTGACGGCGTCGAGCTGCGGCTTCAGGCTGGGGTACTGGGCTTCGTAGAAGTCCTGGGTCTTCGCGCCGCCGCAGGTGGCGTCGGTGAAGGACGCGACCCCGAGGGCGTCGGCGACGAGGTTCGGGTAGTTGCGGGTGGTCCGCAGGCAAGCCGGGGTGACGGTGAGGTCGGGAGGCAGGATGCCGGACCCGGCGCTGTAGCTGTCGCCGAGGGCGACGTAGGGGCCGGTAGCCGGGGCGGCCTGGGCGGGGATGGCCGTCGCGAGGGCGACGCCCACGGTGCACGCGGCAAGGGTTGCAGCGGTGATCCGCGTACGGAGAGTGGATACCATCTAGAAGCTCCTGTCGATCAGCCAAGTTACCGGACAGTAACGGCTCGGCAGGAACTGTGACACGGCACACAATGCCGCGCAAGAGTGAAATCGGACACCAACCGTCCCGGAATTTGCGCCACGTGGAAACGCGACGCTGCGTGGCGTCCGGGAGGTCGGGTAGGACCGAGAGAGCGGCCGTATCTCAGGCCAGCGCCGTCATCCACCCGTGGGTGTCGGCGAAGGTGCCGCGCTGGATCCCGGTGAGGGTGTCGCGCAAGGCCATCGTGACCTCGCCCGGCTCGCCGTCGCCGATGGTGAACTCGCCCGAGGCCGACTTCACCGTGCCGACCGGGGTGATGACCGCGGCGGTGCCACAGGCGAACACCTCGGTGATCTCACCGGAGCCGGCCTTCTCGCGCCACTCGTCGGTGCTGATCCGGCGCTCCTCGACCGCGAACCCCGCATCGGCCGCCAGCGTCAGGAGGGAGTTACGGGTGATGCCGGGCAGCAGCGCACCGGACAACTCGGGGGTCACCAGGCGGGCGGACGAGCCGGACCCGAAGACGAAGAACAGGTTCATCCCGCCCATCTCCTCGACGTAGCGGTGCTCGTTCGCGTCGAGCCACACCACCTGGTCGCAGCCCTCCTCGGCCGCCTGTGCCTGCGCGACCAGCGATGCCGCGTAGTTGCCTGCGAACTTCGCCGCGCCGGTGCCGCCGGGAGCCGCGCGCACGTACTCGGTGGACAACCACACGCTCACCGGCTTGACCCCGCGCGGGAAATACGCGCCCGCGGGCGAGGCGATCAGCAGGTACCGATACTCGGTCGCAGGCCGCACCCCGAGCCCGACCTCGGTCGAGATCATGAACGGCCGCAGGTACAGCGAGTCCTCGCCACCCGCGGCGGGCACCCAGTCCCGGTCCACCGCGAGCAGCTCGGTGACCGAGGCGAGGAACAGCTCGTCGGGCAGCTCCGGCATCGCGATCCGGCGGGACGAGGCACGCAGCCGGTCCGCATTCGCGGTCACCCGGAACGAGGCGATGGACCCGTCCTGCTGGCGGTACGCCTTGAGGCCCTCGAAGATCGCCTGACCGTAGTGCAGCACCATGGCCGCCGGGTCGAGCGAGAGCGGACCGTACGGTCGCACGGTCGGGCTGTGCCACCCGACGCCCTCGGTGTAGTCGATGGTGACCATGTGATCGGTGAAGTGCTTCCCGAACCCGGGAGCAGCCAGCACCTGATCGCGCTCCGCGGCGGTGGCGGGCGAGGGGTGCGGGATGCGCGTGAACTCGAGAACACCAGTCATGGCGGGAATCCTATCGAACCGGGTGGGGGCGGTTACTTGGTGTTCACGGGGACGAACGGTGGGTTGACGACCTCGCAGCGCAACGCCCGGCCACGCACGTCGACCTCGATCTGATCGCCCGCCCCGACACCCGCGTCCGAATCGAGCAGCGCCAGCGCGATCCCGACCTTGAGCGTGGGCGAGAAGGTGCCCGACGTCGTCTCCCCGATCGGGGCGCCGTCACGCATGACGGTCTGGCCCTGGCGCAGCACGCCGCGATCGAGCGCCTTGATGCCCCACATCTTGCGGGCGGGTCCGGCCTCCTTCTCCGCGACCAGCGCGGCGCGGCCCCAGAACTCCGGCTTCTTCCACCCGATCGCCCAGCCGCAGCGCGCCTGCAGCGGCGAGATCTCCGTCGACAGTTCGTGTCCGTGCAGCGGGTAGCCCGCCTCGGTGCGCAGGGTGTCGCGGGCACCGAGTCCGGCGACCTCCCCGCCCGCCGCGCGGACCTCGGCGACGAGCGCGCGGAACACCTTTTCGCAGTCGTCCCACGCGGGCAGCAGTTCGTAGCCGTGCTCGCCGGTGTACCCGGTGCGGCAGACCCGGACCGTGACACCCCCGAAGGCGGCGTCGGCGAATTCCATGTAGCCCATGTCCGATGGAAGTCCGAGCGCGGCAAGGATTTCCGCGGACTTCGGGCCCTGCACCGCGAGCACGCCGAAGTCGCGATGCTGGTCGGTCACCGTGATCCCCGCAGGCGCCTTGGCGGCCAGCTCGGCGACGACGGCCGCGGTGTTGGCGGCGTTCGGGACCAGGAAGATCTCCTCGTCGCTGACGTAGTAGACGATCAAGTCGTCGGTGACGCCGCCTGCCTCGGTGGCGCACAGCGTGTACTGCGCCTGGCCGGGTCCGATCTTGCCCAGATCGTTGGTGAGAGAGGCGTTCACGAACTCCGCCGCGCCCGGACCCGCGACGAGCGCCTTGCCCAGATGACTGACGTCGAAGACGCCGACGGTGTCGCGGACGGCGGTGTGCTCGGCCACCACACCCGCATACGAAACCGGCATCTCCCAGCCGCCGAACGGGGCGAAGGTGGCACCCAGTTCGGCGTGCACCGCGCGGAGGGGGCCCTGCAAGAGTTCTGCGTCGCTCATGGGCGTCAACGCTAGCCGACCGTGGTACCCCCTCCGCACTAGAGTTGGCGCGCAGTTGTTCACCAACAGATCAGGAGATCGAAGTGAGTGCCGCCAAGACCCCCACATCACCGCTCGGCCCCGAACTCGCGCTGGCCGGCACCGTCGCCGATGAGAGGGACGTGCACGTCGCAGAGCAGGTGGAGGTCCTCGTTATCGGCCTGACCACGGGAACCGACGGACCGGAGGCATCGGTCGGCGAGGCGCTCGACGACGCGACCGCCGAGGCGGTGCTCGCCGGACTGGTGGCGGTGGGGGCAACCGGCAAGGCGGAGGAGCTGACCCGGATCCCGGCACCGGCGGGGGCGGGCGTCGACAGCATCCTCGCGGTGGGGCTCGGCGCCCCCGACGACGTCGACGCCGACCAGATCCGCGAGTCCGCTGGCGCCGCCGCTCGCGCGCTGGCCGGGACCGCCGTCGCGGCGACCACGCTGTCCGGCCTCGACCTCGGCGCGGCGGCGGAGGGCTTCTACCTCGGCGCGTATGCCTTCACCCGGTTCAAGTCGGCCAAGTCGGCCCCGAAGGAGAACGGGAAGCCGCTCGCGCGCGTGAAGCTGCTTGTCGAGGCACCGGCCGACAAGGAGTCCGAGGCCACGCTCGCCCGGTCCGCCGCGATCGCGGAGGCCGTCGCCACCGCGCGTGAGTTCGTGAACACCCCGCCGAGCCACCTCTACCCGGAGGAGTTCGCCGCCCGCGCCAAGGCGCTCGGCACGACAGCCGGACTCGAGGTGGAGATCCTCGACGAGAAGGCGCTCGAGAAGGGCGGCTACGGCGGCATCCTCGGCGTCGGCAAGGGATCCTCGCGTCAGCCGCGACTGGTCCGGCTCACCCACAAGGGATCGGGCGGCAAGTCGGTGGCACTGGTCGGCAAGGGCATCACCTTCGACACCGGTGGCATCTCGATCAAGCCGGCCGCGGGCATGGAGAACATGACCTCCGACATGGGCGGCGCGGCTGCCGTCGTCGCGACGGTCGTGCTGGCCGCGAAGCTCGGGCTGAAGGTCGGCGTCGACGCGTGGGTGCCGATGGCCGAGAACATGCCGTCGAGCACCGCCCAGCGTCCCGGCGACGTGCTCACCCAGTACGGCGGCACCACGGTCGAGGTCATCAACACCGACGCCGAGGGACGGCTGGTCCTGGCCGACGCGATGGTGCGGGCCTGCGAGGAGAACCCCGACTACCTGATCGACACCGCGACCCTGACCGGTGCGCAGATGGTGGCACTCGGCAACCGCACCCCCGGCGTCATGGGTACCGACGAGTTCCGTGATCGGGTGGCCCGCATCTCGCAGCAGGTCGGCGAGAACGGTTGGGCGATGCCGCTTCCCGCCGAGCTGCGCGCGGACCTCAACTCGAAGGTCGCGGACCTTGCCAACGTCACCAACCACCGGTGGGGCGGCATGCTCGCCGCCGCGATCTACCTCAAGGAGTTCGTCGCCGAGGGCGTGCAGTGGGCGCATATCGACGTCGCCGGTCCCGCGTACAACACCGGCGGGCCGTTCGGCTACACCGGCAAGGGCGGTACAGGCGTTCCGGTGCGGACACTGATCAGCGTGCTCGAGGACATCGACGAGCAGGGCTGACGCCCCGTGCGCGGTTGACGGGTCCATAGACCCGTTGGCCGCGCACGGGCCGTCAGGCCTCGCGGGCGCGGTTGCGGAGGATCTTCTGCCGGGCGTCGTAGTCGCGCATCCGCTGCGGATACCCGGTCTTGTGGACGTCATAGACGGGGATGTGCAGATCCTCTCCGAGTCGGCGGGCGCCGTGCGCCCCGCCGACGGGGCGGCGCGTCCACTCCCCGTCGTTCGCGACGAGCACGACGGTGACCGGAGTGACGGTCGTCTGCGGCTCGACGTAGGCCTCCACACCGATGTGCGTGCGCACCCAGTTCGCCAGGTATTGGGCATCCGCCCCGTGCGTGCCGTGCCTGCCGGACCCCGCCCGTCCCCTCGAGAGCCTGCTGAAAAGACCCACGTCCTACCTCCTCCCGCCGTGGCGCAACCGCCCGTTCTGTCCAGTTTCAAGTTTGCCAGGGCTAGCTGAGAAGCGAATGTGGAACTTGTGACGAGGCCCTCATAGGACGGGCGAAACCGATCAATGACAGGATGGGACCGCGAGGTTCGCGGTCGCAACACGCCCCGTGGACCCTGTACGACCCGCACAATGGTTTTCGACCACAAGTCGGCAAAACTCAACAACCCGAACACAACTGTCGAGGAGTCAAAAGCATGGCCTTCTCCGTCCAGATGCCAGCTCTTGGTGAGAGCGTTACCGAGGGGACTGTCACGAGGTGGCTCAAGCAGGAAGGAGATACGGTCGAAGTCGACGAGCCCTTGCTCGAGGTCTCCACTGACAAGGTCGACACCGAGATCCCTTCCCCGGTGGCAGGCGTGCTGACCAAGATCGTCGCGCACGAGGATGAGACCGTCGAGATCGGCGGAGAGCTCGCGGTCATCGGCGCGGCAGGCGAAGCCGCCGCACCCGCAGCCGCCCCGGAGCCCGCCGCACCGGCCGCGCCTGCTGCACCCGCGCCCGCCGCAGAAGCACCCGCCGCACCCGCGCCCGCCGCGCCTGCCGCAGAAGCACCCGCCGCACCCGCGCCTGCCGCACCCGCGTCGGGAACCCCGATCACCATGCCGGAACTCGGCGAGTCCGTCACCGAGGGCACCGTCACCCGGTGGCTGAAGGCCGTCGGCGACTCGGTTGCCGTCGACGAGCCCTTGCTCGAGGTCTCGACCGACAAGGTCGACACCGAGATCCCGTCGCCCGTCGCGGGCACGCTGCTCGAGATCAGCGCCCAGGAGGACGACACCGTCCCGGTCGGCGGCCAGCTCGCTGTCATCGGTTCGGGTGCCCCCGCCGCCGCGCCTGCAGCCCCTGCCGCGCCGCCTGCTCCCCCCGCGCCCGCAGCCCCTGCCGCGCCGCCGGCCCCCCCGGCACCGCCCGCCCCTGCTGCTGCCCCGGCGCCTGCCGCTCCCGTGGCCGCCGCTCCGGCTCCGGCTCCCGCAGCTCCCGCTCCGGCGCCCGCACCGGCCGGCGACGCCAGCCCGTACGTGACCCCCCTGGTCCGGAAGCTGGCCACCGACAACAACGTCGACCTGTCGACGGTCACCGGCACCGGTGTCGGTGGACGCATCCGCAAGCAGGACGTGCTCGCCGCCGCCGAGGCCAAGAAGGCCCCGGCCGCTGCCCCCGCGGCAGCCGCAGCACCGGCAGCCGCAGCACCCGCGGCCGGCGTCCGACCCGAGCTCGCGCACCTGCGCGGCACCACGCAGAAGGTCAACCGGATCCGCCAGATCACGGCGGTCAAGACGCGGGAGTCGCTGCAGACCACCGCGCAGCTGACCCAGACCTTCGAGGTCGACGTCACCCGGATCGTCGCCCTGCGGGCCCAGGCCAAGGCCGGGTTCGCCGAACGCGAGGGGGTGAACCTGACCTTCCTGCCGTTCTTCGCGAAGGCCGTGGTCGAGGCACTCGGCGCACACCCGAATGTCAACGCCAGCTACAACGAGGGCGCCAAGGAGATCACGTACCACGCGGCCGAGCACCTGGGCATCGCGGTGGACACCGAGCAGGGCCTGCTCTCCCCGGTGATCCACAACGCGGGCGACCTGTCCCTGGCCGGGCTCGCCCGGGCGATCGCGGACATCGCCAAGCGGGCCCGCTCCGGCGG
Source organism: Rhodococcus sp. NPDC059179 (assembly GCF_042754885.1). Taxonomy (NCBI): domain Bacteria; kingdom Bacillati; phylum Actinomycetota; class Actinomycetes; order Mycobacteriales; family Nocardiaceae; genus Rhodococcus; species Rhodococcus sp. NPDC059179. The sequence goes on from NZ_JBHZBV010000004.1 coordinate 117,661, forward strand.
CCTCAAGCCGGACGAGCTGGCCGGCGGCACCTTCACGATCACCAACATCGGCAGCCAGGGCGCCCTGTTCGACACCCCGATCCTGGTGCCGCCGCAGGCCGCCATGCTCGGCACCGGTGCGATCGTCAAGCGCCCCATGGTGATCACCGACGAGAACGGCAACGAGTCCATCGGCGTCCGGTCGATGTGCTACCTGCCGCTCACCTACGATCACCGCCTGATCGACGGCGCCGACGCTGGTCGGTTCCTCACCACGATCAAGCAGCGGCTCGAGGAAGCATCGTTCGAGGCGGAACTGGGGCTCTAGCCCGCCACGCCCGGCGGCCTGTGGATCGGCAGCACGGACACTCCCGTCGGGGGCATCATCGGAATCACCGATGGTGCCCCCGTCGGCGTCAGGAGGCAGCACGATGCGAGTGACAATCGCGGGTTCGTCCGGCTTGATCGGGTCATCCCTTGTGGCCACGCTGCGGGCCGACGGCCACGAGGTCCGGCGACTGGTGCGGCGTACGGCCGCGGGACCCGATGAGTTCCGCTGGGCGCCCGAACTCGGCGAGGTCGACGACCGCGCGCTCACCGGCGCGGACGCGGTCGTGAACCTGTGCGGAGTCAATTTCGGCGACACGCGGTGGAACGGTGCGTTCAAGCAGTCGCTGCGGGACAGCAGGATCACCTCCACCGACGTGATCTCGCGAGCGGTCGCCGCGGCCGGTGTGCCGACGCTGCTCAACGCCAGCGCGGTCGGCTACTACGGCGACACCGGCGAGCGGATCGTCGACGAGACGGCCCCTGCCGGATCCGGGTTCCTGGCCGACCTGTGCCGGGACTGGGAGGCGGCGACCGCGCCCGCGCGCGAGGCCGGCGCGCGGACGGTGCTGCTGCGGACCGCGGCCGTGATCTCCCCTCGGGGCGGGCTGCTTGGCCGGCTGCGTCCGCTGTTCCGGCTCGGCCTCGGCGGCAGGCTCGGCACCGGACGGCAGTACCTGTCCTGGATCTCGCTCGAGGACGAGCTGAGCGCGATCGGGTTCGCGCTGCGCACCGAGACCATGAGCGGCCCGGTGAACCTCGCCGGGCCCTCGCCCGCCACCAACGCGTGCTTCACCGCCGAGCTGGGCCGGGCCCTGCACCGCCCGACGCCGTGGGTGGTGCCCGGATTCGCGGTGCGCGCCCTGGTCGGCGAGATCGCGGACGAGGTCGCGCTGACCGGACAGCGGGCACTCCCGGTGGCGCTGGAGAATGCCGGGTTCACGTTCCACCACAACACCATCGGCGAGGCCATCGACGCCGCGCTGTCGGACTGAACCCGGTCGCCGGGACCACACCGAGCCGCCCGGCGGGTCCGGCGTAACGTGTGCCCCATGGGCGCCACTTCCTCGGTTCGGTTCAGCACAGATCCCCTCGAGGTGAGGAACCTCGGCATCCTCGACTACCTGGCGGCGTGGGACCTGCAGCGCGAACTCGCCCTCGATCGGGCCGACGATCGCGGACGCGACACCATGCTGCTGCTCGAGCATCCGTCGGTGTACACCGCCGGGCGACGCACCGCCCCGGAGGACCGGCCCGCCGACGGCACCCCGGTGATCGACGTGGACCGTGGCGGCAAGATCACCTGGCACGGCCCCGGACAGTTGGTCGGCTACCCGATCGTCAAGCTCGCCGTGCCGGTCGACGTGGTGAACTACGTCCGACGCATCGAGGAGGCGCTGATCTCCGTCTGCACCGGTCTCGGCATCGAGTGCGGACGCGTCGAGGGCCGCTCCGGGGTGTGGCTGCCCGCCTCGCTGACCGGCGGAACCTGGCTGCCCGAACGCAAGATCGCCGCGATCGGCGTGCGCATGCAGCGCGGGGTGGCCATGCACGGCTTCGCCATCAACTGCGACGCGAACCTCGGGGCCTTCGACGAGATCATCCCGTGCGGTATCCCCGACGCCGGGGTCACCTCGCTCACCCGCGAACTCGGGCGCGCGGTCACCGTCGCCGAGATCACCCCCGCGGTCGTCGCCGCGGTCACCGCTGCGCTCGACGGTGAACTCGAGGTCGCCGTGCACGACATCGAGCGCATCACGTTCGACGAGGCGGCCGCTGCGGCGCCAGCCGAGTTCACCACGCACCGGTTCGTCTGACGCGAATTCCCTGCTCTCTCCCGCTCGTCCGACGCCATCCCGGTCGCCGCGCGCCATCGCGCCGGGCGTAGCATCGGAGCCGTGACTGTGGCCCCAGAAGGACGCAAGCTGCTCCGTATCGAGATCCGAAACGCGGAGACCCCCATCGAACGCAAACCCAACTGGATCAAGACCCGAGCCAAGATGGGCCCGGAGTACTCCGAGCTCAAGGGTCTGGTCAAGCGGGAGGGTCTGCACACGGTCTGTGAAGAGGCCGGCTGCCCCAACATCTACGAGTGCTGGGAAGACCGCGAGGCGACGTTCCTCATCGGCGGTGAACAGTGCACCCGCCGTTGCGATTTCTGCCAGATCGACACCGGCAAGCCGGATGCGCTCGACCGCGACGAGCCGCGACGGGTCGCCGAGTCCGTGCAAGCGATGGGCCTGCGGTACTCGACGATCACCGGCGTCGCCCGCGACGACCTCGAGGACGGCGGCGCCTGGCTGTACGCCGAGACGGTCCGTCAGATCCACGCCCTGAACCCGGGCACCGGCGTCGAGAACCTGATCCCCGACTTCAACGGCAAGCCAGACCTGCTGGCCGAGGTGTTCGAGTCGCGGCCGGAGGTGCTCGCGCACAACGTCGAGACGGTCCCGCGGATCTTCAAGCGCATTCGTCCGGCGTTCCGGTACGAGCGTTCGCTTGGCGTCATCACCGCCGCCCGCGACTTCGGTCTGGTCACCAAGTCGAACCTGATCCTCGGCATGGGCGAGACCCCCGAGGAGATTCGTCAGGCGCTGGTCGACCTGCATGAGGCCGGCTGCGACATCATCACCATCACCCAGTACCTGCGTCCCTCGCCTCGGCACCACCCCGTCGAGCGCTGGGTCAAGCCGGAGGAATTCGTCGAGCACTCCGAGTTCGCCACCGAGCTCGGCTTCGCGGGTGTGATGGCCGGGCCGCTGGTCCGCTCCTCGTACCGGGCCGGTCGCCTCTACGCGCAGGCGATGGCGCACCACGGCCGCGAGCTGCCCGAGGGCCAGGCACATCTCGCCGACGGCGGCAGCGCCTCGCAGGAAGCCAGCTCGCTGATGGCTCGGCTCGCCCGCGCCTGACCCGACCGCCACTCGGGTGCGGTTCGCCTTCGGCCAGGGACGTATCCTGTGACGTATGGCGAACGGCAAGGGCAAGCCCACCAAAGAGGCGAAGGCCGCGGCGAAAGCGGCCCGTAAGAAGGCATCGAAGGAGCGCAGGAGCCAGCTCTGGCAGGCCTTCCAGATGCAGCGCAAGGAAGACAAGCTGCTGCTGCCCCTGATGATCGGTGCCGTCGTCGGCCTCGCCGTGGTGTTCTTCCTGGTCGGCCTCATCTTCGGGATCCAGTGGTTCCTGCTGCCGATCGGCATCCTGCTCGGCGTGCTCGGCGCGTTCATCATCTTCGGCAGGCGAGTGCAGAAGACCGTGTACGGCAAGGCCGAGGGTCAGGCCGGTGCCGGTGCGTGGGCACTGGACAACCTGCAGGGCGGCTGGCGTGTCACCAACGCGATCGCAGGCACCACCCAGCTCGACGCCGTGCACCGGGTGATCGGCAGGCCCGGCGTCATCCTGGTTGCCGAGGGTTCGCCGCAGCGGCTGAAGTCCCTTCTCGCGCAGGAGAAGAAGAAGACCGCGCGGCTGGTCGGCGACACCCCGATCTACGACATCATCATCGGCAACGACGAGGGCCAGGTTCCGCTGTCGCAGCTGCAGAAGTACCTGTCGAAGCTGCCGAAGAACATCGACTCCAAGCGGATGGACTCGATCGAGGCGCGACTCGCGGCGCTCGGGGCGCGCGGCGGCCCGGCGATGCCGAAGGGCCCGCTGCCCGGCGGCGCCAAGATGAAGGGCGTCCAGCGCACCATGCGCAGGCGCTGACGCTCCCCTCACAACCGAAGTGCCCTCGTACGTGAATCACGTCGAGGGCACTTCGTTTTCGGGTGCGGGCTAGCGCGAGCGCACCAGCGCGGTGCCGGTGGCGCGGTCGTGCATGCCGCGACCGTCGAGGTCGGTGATCAACGCGGGGACGACGAACACCAGCAGCACCTGCCGGGCCAGCGCCCGCACGATGCCGACCGGCACCGGGCCGTCGACACGGGCCACCTGCAACCCCACGCAGTACTGACCCGGGGTGAACGAGAACAGCGACACGGTGACCACGCCGACGACGAACCAGACCATCAGGATCACGCTGCCGAGCCGGCCGTCGAGCGCGTCTCCGCCGAGGAACAGCAGGGCGACGCCGCCGCCCATCAGCCAGTCGATCATGAAGGCCGCGAGCCGACGGCCGGTACCGACCAACGAGCCGGGACCCGCCTCGGGCAATCCGAGGCGCTCGCCCTTGTAGAAGTTCTCGGTGCCGTCCTCACCCTTGGGGAGGGCCGCCGAGGGGCCAGAGAGCCAGGATCCGGTCATTCGCGCCATGCATCCAGGATAGGCCCAGCGTGGCGGGCCGATCCCGATGGCCTAGGGAGGGTGTGATCTATGTCTTCCATCGAGACGTGTAACACTGCCGAAACATGGACTTGATTGCTGGGCAACACCGAGTCCATACCGTCTGTGTCGAGCTAAGCCGCCGTACTGAACAATGGCAGGCACCAACTGAAGGAGCACACGCGTGGCGTTCACCACGGCCGAAGAGGTCATCAACTACATCGCCGACGAGAAGATCGAGTACGTCGACATCCGGTTCAGCGACCTGCCGGGCGTTCAGCAGCACTTCTCGATCCCGGCGTCCGCCTTCAACAAGGACGTCTTCGAGGATGGACTCGCGTTCGACGGTTCGTCCGTCCGCGGTTTCCAGTCGATCCACGAGTCGGACATGATGCTCCTGCCCGACGTCACGACCGCTCAGATCGACCCGTTCCGCGCCGCCAAGACGCTGAACATCAACTTCTTCGTGCACGACCCGTTCACCCGTGAGTCCTACAGCCGCGACCCGCGTAACGTCGCGCGCAAGGCCGAGGAGTACTTGGTCAGCACCGGCATCGCCGACACCGCCTTCTTCGGCGCCGAGGCCGAGTTCTACATCTTCGACTCGGTTCGCTACGACTCCGGCATGAACGGCGCGTTCTACGAGGTCGACTCCGTCTCGGGTTCCTGGAACACCGGCAACGAGGTCAACGCCGACGGCAGCCCGAACCTCGGCTACAAGGTCCGCGCCAAGGGCGGCTACTTCCCCGTCGCCCCGTACGACCACTACGTCGACCTGCGTGACGAGATCTCCACCAACCTGCAGAACGCGGGCTTCGAGCTCGAGCGTGGACACCACGAGGTGGGCACCGGCGGCCAGCAGGAGATCAACTACAAGTTCAACACGCTGCTCGCGGCCGCAGATGACCTGCAGCTGTTCAAGTACATCGTGAAGAACACCGCCTGGCAGCACGGCAAGTCGGCCACCTTCATGCCGAAGCCGCTCTTCGGCGACAACGGCTCGGGCATGCACGTGCACCAGTCGCTGTGGAAGGACGGCAAGCCGCTGTTCCACGACGAGTCCGGCTACGCGGGCCTGTCCGACATGGCGCGCCACTACATCGGCGGCATCCTGCACCACGCCCCGTCGCTGCTGGCCTTCACCAACCCGACCATCAACTCGTACCACCGCCTGGTGCCGGGCTACGAAGCCCCCATCAACCTGGTGTACAGCCAGCGCAACCGCTCCGCGGCCGTGCGTATCCCGATCACCGGCAACAACCCGAAGGCCAAGCGCCTCGAGTTCCGCGCGCCGGACTCCTCGGGCAACCCGTACCTGAACTTCGCCGCGCAGATGATGGCCGGCCTGGACGGCATCAAGAACAAGATCGAGCCGATGGCGCCGGTCGACAAGGACCTCTACGAGCTCCCGCCGGAGGAGGCCCGCAACATCCCGCAGGCCCCCACCAGCCTGGCGACGGTCATCGACCGCCTCGAGGCCGACCACGACTACCTCACCGAGGGTGGCGTGTTCACCACCGACCTGATCGAGACCTGGATCTCGCTCAAGCGTGAGCAGGAGATCGCCCCGGTCAACCTGCGGCCGCACCCGTACGAGTTCCAGCTGTACTACGACGTGTAAGTCGTGATGCACGGCTGAATCTCAGCTGACGACAACGGCGCCCCAACCATTCGGTTGGGGCGCCGTTGTCATGAGATCAGTACCTTCGGGCCGCGAAGAACGGCATCGAGTCCAGCGGCGCCTTCTTCACCGGCTGACCCGACGTGGACGCGTGCACGACCATGCCGCCGCCCGCGTACAGCCCCACGTGCTCGGCGCCGTTGAACAGCACCACGTCGCCCGGTTGCAGGTCACCCTTGCCGACCGCCGATCCGCCCTTGACCTGGTCATAGGTGGTGCGCGGGACGGAAACTCCCGCCTGCCGGTACGCCCACTGGACCAGGCCCGAGCAGTCGAAGGTGTCCGGTCCTGTCGCGCCCCACACATAGGGTGCGCCGATCTTTGTCTGCGCCGCGTCGACCGCGCGCTGTCCGTGCGTGACCACTGCCTCGGGAGCGATCGACCCGGCCGGCGGCATGCCCGGCACCTCGAAGCCTCCCACCCCCGGGATCGTGAGCGGCTGCGCGATCGCGGGCGCGACGGGGACCGCCAAGGCCCCGACGGTGATCGCACCCAGCAGCAGGCCACGGGTGAGTCGGTTGTTCTTCTGCAGGCGATTGTTGCCCATACGAGGGTCCTCCGGGTTCCGATGACCGATACCTCGTGTGGATCGGTCGGGTGTCGGAACCCAGAGTCTCTTCGTTACCTATTCGAAACATCGGGAGAACTACCCGGATCGGTACCCGTTTCGTGATAACCGGGTACCTGTTCGTTATGGTCGGGTTACCCGGCCTGAAACCGTACCGACTCCCCGGTCGGTACGGCCTCACTCCTCACGATTGGCGCCTCGGCCATGTGCGCCGCGCTACCCGGACACGCGCATCACGGCGTGTTGATGTAGTCCTCGATCGCCTTCTGCGCCTTGGGGTTGCCGTTGCCGATGCCGACGAGCGCACCGGTGACGGCACCGGTCGGGAGGCCGATCATGCAGCCTGCCAGGCTGCCGGGGAACATCGAGAGGCATCCCACGCCGAGGCCGATGGCCGCGCCGATCGCCGTTCCGGCTGCCCCTCCGTTGGCCCAGCCGAGGTTGAGCTCGTTGAGCATGTTGTCCAGCGCCGCTTGTTTCTGATCGACCTGGTGTACCCCAGGGACCAGTTGCCCAGCCAGGCCGTCGTTCGGGTCGATCGGGCTGGCGTGCGCGGTGCCCGCTCCGGCGATCACCGCCGCGGCGAACAGGGCGGAAGCGGACGCTCGAGTCACTCGGTTCATTTCGATCCCCACCTTGCCGACGAAGGACGAGTCAGAATCCGATCGTAGGGTCCGGTGGCGTCGCGGGGTGGGAGAACCGCCGCAGCGCGCTGCCGGACCCCGCCCGCGGCACCGCTGCCGGAGGCTCGGTCAGGCGCCGAAAGTGTGCTCCACGACGGCCTTTGCCCGCCGCGTCACCCGCAGGTAGTTGTCCAGGAACTCCCCCGCGTCGCCGCTGTTCCACCCCGCGACCTGCGCGACAGCGGACAACACGCGGCCCGGTCCCGGCAACTGGTCGGTCGCCTTGCCGCGCACCAACACCAGCGCGTTGCGCGCCTTGGTCGCGGTGAGCCAGGCCTCGCGTAGCAGCTCGATGTCCGTCTCGCTCATCAGCTCCGCCGCACCGATCGCATCCAGCGTCTCGAGGGTGGAGGTGTTGTGCAGGGACGGCACGTCGTGGGCGTGCCGGAGCTGGATCAGCTGGACCGTCCACTCCACGTCGGCCAGACCGCCGCGGCCGAGCTTGGTGTGGGTGGCCGGGTCGGCGCCGCGCGGCAGCCGCTCCGAGTCGACCCGCGCCTTGATCCGCCTGATCTCGCGGACCGCCTGTTCGGAGACCCCGCCCTCCGGATACCGGGTCTGGTCGATCATGTGCAGGAACCGCAGGCCGAGGTCCTCGTCTCCGGCGGCCGTGTGCGCGCGCAACAGCGCCTGGATCTCCCAGGCCTGTGCCCACTGTCGGTAGTACGCCTCGTACGACGCGAGCGTCCGCACCAGTGGCCCGTTGCGGCCCTCGGGGCGCAGTCCGGTGTCCACCTCGAGCGGAGGATCCGTGCTCGGCGCACCGAGCAACTTCTGCACCCGATCCGCAATGCTGTTGGCCCACTTGACCGCCCGGACCTCGTCCTCGCCGGGCCTGGGTTCACACACGAACAACACGTCGGCATCCGAGCCGTAGCCGAGCTCCCCGCCGCCGAGCCTGCCCATCCCGATCACCGCGAACGACGCGGGCGCGGGTCCGCCCAGTTCGGTCTCGCTGGCCCGGATCACCGCATCCAGCGCGGCACCGAGGACCGCCGCCCACACGGACGAGAGCGCGCGGCACACCTGCGGCACGTCGAGCATTCCGAGCACGTCAGCCGAGGCCACCCGGGCCAACTCGTGCCGACGCAGCGAGCGCGCGGCTCCGACCGCACGCGCCGGATCGTCGTAGCGCGCCGAGGAGGACAGGATTCCGCGGGCGACCTCGTCCGGGTCGACGTCGAGCAGACGGGGTCCGGTCGGACCGTCGGCGAACAGCCGCAGCACGTCCGGCGCCTTGATCAGCAGGTCCGGGATGTACGCGGACGACCCGAGCACGATCATCAGCCGCTGGGCCACCGCACCCTCGTCGCGCAGGACGCGGAGAAACCAGTCCTGCTCGTGCATGGCCTCGGACAGCCTGCGGTATGCCAGCAGGCCGGCGTCGGGATCGGGTGTGTCACTGAGCCATTCGAGCAGTGTCGGCAGCAGCAGGGCCTGGATCCGACCCTTCCGTGAGGCGCCGCCCGTCAGCGCCTTCAGGTGACCGAGCGCGTTCTCCGGCACGGTATAGCCGAGCGCGGCGAGCTGACGCGTCGCCGCGTCCGGGCTCAACCGCATCGCGTCCTTGTCCAGCCGGGCAACCGATTCCAGCAGCGGACGGTAGAAGAGCTTGGCGTGCAGGCGGCGGATCCGGTGCGCGTTGCGCTTGACCTCCGCATTGAGGACGCCGAGCGCATCCTTCTGACCATCCGGACGCATGTGCGCGGCGCGGGCCAGCCAGCGCAACGCCTCCTCGTCGTCCGCTGGCGGCAGCGTGTGCGTGCGCTTGAGCTTCTGCAGCTGCAAGCGGTGCTCGATCAACCTGAGGAACTCGTACGACGCGGTGAGGTTCGCGGCGTCGTCGCGTCCGACGTAGCCACCGGCCGCCAGCGCGGCAAGCGCGTCGACGGTGCCCTTCGCGTGCAGCGACTCGTCAGCCCGCCCGTGCACCAATTGCAGCAACTGGACGGCGAATTCGACGTCGCGCAGGCTACCGCGACCGAGCTTGATCTCCCGTTCGCGCAGCTCCGGCGGCACCATCTCCTCGACCCGGCGCCGCATGGCCTGCAGGTCGACGACGAAGTCCTCGCGCTCGGAGGCCGTCCACACCATCGGGCTCAGCGCGTCGACGTAGCGGTCGCCGAGCTCGAGGTCACCGGTCGACGGACGCGCCTTGAGTAGCGCCTGGAACTCCCAGGTCTTGGCCCAGCGCTTGTAGTACGCGATGTGCGAGTCGAGGGTGCGCACCAGCTCGCCGCGCTTGCCCTCGGGCCGCAGCGCCGCGTCCACCTCGAAGTAGGCGGCCGAACCCACCCGGATCAGCTCGCCCGCGAGCCTGCTGGTGGACGCGTCCGATGGCTCGGCCACGAACACCACGTCGACGTCGCTCACGTAGTTCAGTTCGCGCGCACCGCATTTGCCCATCGCGATCACGGCGAGCCGGGCCGGACACGGTCCGTCCGGATAGATCTCGGCGACGGCGACGGCGAGTGCCCCGGTGAGCGCGGCGTCGGCCATGTCGGAGAGCTGGCGCCCGACCGTCTGGTAGGGCAGCACCGGCTCGTTCTCCACGGTGGCCGCCAGGTCGGAGGCGGCCAGCACCATCAGCTGGTCCCGGTACGTCTTGCGGAGCGCGGCGATCGCGGCAGGGCCGGTGACACCCGCGCGATACACCAGGTTGGTCTCGGACGCGCTGCCGTCGGGCGTGGCCTTCACACTGGCCAGCAACTCGTCGGTGAGCTCGTCCCGGCTCGGCAGCGAGACCTCCCCCGCCAGCAACCGCCAACCCACCGGGTCGGCGACGATGTGGTCGCCGAATGCGCTCGACGCGCCGATCAGCCCGAAAAGCCTTCCGCGCAGCGCGGTATCAGTGCGGAGTTCGGCGTCGAGCTCCGCCCAATCATCGCCGAGGCGGTCCTTGACGCGGACCAGTGTGCGCAGCGCCAGGTCCGCGTTCGCGGCGCGGGAGAGCGCCCAGAGCAGCTCCAGGCTCTCCGGGTTGGCCCAGTCGAGTTCGGTGAGCTCGTCCGCCGCGGTCGGCTCGACGAGGCCGAGGCGGCCGACGCTGGGAATAGTGGAACGGGCAGTAGGTGGCTTGACCATCGTCGCTTACAGACCGAGGTAGGTCTTGAGCTCGAACGGGGTCACCTGGCTGCGATATTCCTCCCACTCGCGTCGCTTGTTGCGCAGGAAGAAGTCGAACACGTGCTCGCCCAACGCCTCTGCGACCAACTCGGAGCGCTCCATCTCGCGCAGCGCCTCGTCGAGGCTGCCCGGCAGCTCCTTGTAGCCCATCGCGCGACGCTCGGCTGAGGTCAGCGCCCACACGTCGTCCTCGGCCTCCGGCGGCAGCTCGTACCCCTTCTCGATACCGCGCAGGCCCGCGGCCAGCAGCACCGCGAAGGTGAGGTAGGGGTTGCACGCCGAGTCTGGGCTGCGGATCTCGACGCGACGCGAGGACGCCTTGTTCGGCGTGTACATCGGCACCCGGATCAGGGCCGAACGGTTCGACGGGCCCCACGATGCCGCGGTAGGTGCCTCGCCACCGTGGATCAGGCGCTTGTAGGAGTTCACCCACTGGTTGGTGACCGCACTGATCTCGCTCGCGTGCTCGAGAATGCCCGCGATGAACGCCTTGCCGGTGTCCGAGAGCTGCATCGGGTCATCCGGGTTGTGGAAGGCGTTGTTCTCGCCCTCGAACAGGCTCATGTGGGTGTGCATCGCGGAGCCGGCCTGATCGCTGAACGGCTTGGGCATGAAGGTGGCCCGTACGCCCTCGTTGATCGCCACCTCCTTCACGATGTAACGGAAGGTCATCACGTTGTCCGCCATGGACAGCGCGTCGGCGTAACGGAGGTCGATCTCCTGCTGTCCGGGCGCGGCCTCGTGGTGGCTGAACTCGACGGAGATGCCCATCGACTCGAGCGCGTCGATGGCGTGCCTGCGGAAGTTCGGCGCGGAGTCGTGCACGGCCTGGTCGAAGTAGCCGCCACTGTCCGCCGGGACCGGCGGGGAGCCGTCGACCGGACCGTTCTCGAGCAGGAAGAACTCGATCTCGGGATGCACATAGCAGCTGAACCCGAGGTCGCTGGCCTTACCCAGCTGCCTGCGCAGCACGTGCCGCGGGTCCGCCCACGACGGCGTCCCGTCCGGCATGGCGATGTCGCAGAACATGCGCGCCGAGTGCTGCGCGCCGTCCTTGTGCGCCCACGGCAGGATCTGGAACGTCGAGGGGTCGGGCTTGGCGACGGTGTCCGCCTCCGAGACCCGCGAGAAGCCCTCGATGGCTGAGCCGTCGAATCCGATGCCCTCGCTGAAGGCGCCCTCGAGTTCGGCAGGCGCGATCGCCACCGACTTCAGGTAGCCGAGTACATCGGTGAACCACAGTCGGACAAAACGGATGTCGCGCTCTTCGAGGGTGCGGAGCACGAATTCCTTTTGGCGATCCATGTCCGCGAGACTAGGCAAACTCCGTTAAATCTGTGTTACATCGTGAAATCGGTTACTAACACGTGAGGTCAGGCTGCGGTTCGGTCAGGTCGATGAGGTACTCGACCACGGGGTCGTCGACACAGGAGACGCCGTTCATCGCGACCGTGTGCTGGGTGCCCCGGTAGGTGATCAGCGCGGCCCCGAGCTGCTTGGCCAGCTCGACTCCGGCCTGGTACGGAGTGGCGGGATCCTCCGTCGTCGAGATCACCACGACCGGCGCCAGACCGGGCGCCTCGACGGTGTGCGGATTCCCGGAACTGGGCACCGGCCAGAACGCGCACGTGTCCAGCGGGGCGTTGCCCGTGCCGCGGCCGTCGTCGAGGAAGGGCGCCACCCGACGGAACTCGGTGTCGGCCGCGCCCGCCTCGGCCCGGTCGGTGACCGGCGGATCGTCGACGCACCGAACCGCGTTGAACGCGTCATCGATGTTGCTGTAGCTGCCGTCGGTCTGGCGTCCCTCGTACATGTCGGCGAGAAACAGCAGGGTGTCGCCGCGACCGTCGACGAGCGCGCTGAGCCCCCCACGCAGCGAACCCCACATGTTCTGCGAGTACAGCGCCTGCTGGACCCCGGTGATCGCGTCCTTGTATCCCAGGCCCCTGGGATCGGTGGTGTCAGCCGGCTTGTCGACCAGCGGATCGACCAACTCCTGGAACCTCGCGGTGAACCGGGCCGGGTCGGTACCGAGCGGGCAGTCGTCGGACTTCGCGCAGTCAGCGGCGAACGCGTCGAACGCCTGCTGGAACCCGGCCGCCTGCAGCACCACCTCGGCGACCGGGTCCTGGTTCGGGTCCAGCGCGCCGTCGAGCACCATCGCGCGCACGTTCGCGGGGAACTTCTCGGCGTAGCTCGACCCGAGCCGGGTGCCGTAGGAGTACCCGAGATAGGTCAGCTTCTCGTCGCCGAGCACCGAACGGATCACGTCCATGTCCTGCACCACCTCCCGGGTGCCGACGTGCTCGAGGAACTCGGCGCCGGTTCGCTCGGCGCACTTGCGGGCGTAGTCGGCGTTCTTCGCCTCGATCCTGGCGATCCCGGCCGGGCTCATGTCCACGGCGGGGTCCGCGCGGTTCTCGTCGATCTCCGCGGGGGTCAGGCAGCGCACCTGCGGGGTGGACGCCCCGATGCCGCGCGGGTCGAAACCGATCACGTCGAATCGCTCGCCCAACCCGGTGCCCGCGCCGTCGGTCGCCATGGCCAATCCGGACGCGCCTGGCCCGCCGGGGTTCACCAGGACGGAGCCGATCTTCGCGCCGGTCGCCCGGTTGCGGGACACCGCGACCTGCGCGGTGTCCCCCGACGGGTCCGCGTAGTCCACCGGCACCGTGATCTTGGCGCACTCGAGCCGGCCGGCCAGCGGCTGCCCGTCCGTGCTGTAGCCCTCGCACGACTCCCACTGCGGGGCCTGCGTGTAGAACTGCTCCAGTCCCGCGGGCACGACGCCCGCGCCCGCGCGGAAGTCGCCCGACGACAGACCGACCGACTCCCCCTGCGGAGCACCGTCGACCGTGCTCGCGCATCCGGCGGCCAGGGCTGCGACGAGCGCCCCCACGGCCAGGGCGACAGGGACTCGGCGCGACATCGGCATGCCATCGATGGTGCCACGTGGCTCGGACCGGGCGACTCGGCAGAGTTACGCCCGGAAACCGGGCAGAACTCTGCCGAGTTGGTCAGGTTCGGGAACCGGAACGCGATCGCGTCAGTCCAATAGGACATGAGGAGCGTGGATGCGTTGATGGCGCGGCAGGACGGAGTGATCACCCTTGGGCAGGCCCGCGCTGCCGGGATGAGTGACTCGGCGGTGAGCCGGCGCTGCACGACCGGGCAATGGACACGCCGGCGCCGGGGCGTCTACCTCCGCGCCGATCGCGCGCTCACCCCCGCGGTGCGCCTGCGCTGCGCCGTGTACGGGTCCGGCCCGGACGCCGTCGCGCACGGTCCGAGCGCGGCGTGGTGGCACGGCCTGACCGATCGGCCGCCGGACCGGCACTGGGTGACGGTGCCGCGCGGCAATCCGGCGTCCGCGCATCCTGCGGTTCGGATGCGCCGGCGGGATCTGGTCTGGGAAGACGTCGGCCGGGTCCGAAACCTCGCGGTGACGGAACTCCCGCTCACAGTGCTCGAGGCCGCCGTCGAACTTCCGCGCGGTTCGGTGCTGATGGACCGCGCCCTTCAGCGTCACACCACGCTGCCCATCCTGACCGCCGTGCACGAGCGAAACCGCGGGCGCCGCGGCGCTGGTGCCGCGGCACGACTCCTACGGGCGGCCGGAGAGGGCGGGCACAGCGAGGCCGAGCGGATGCTGTTGCGGATACTGCGCTCGTCGGGACTGGCCGGGTGGCGTCCACACGTGCTGAGTCACGGCTTCGAAATCGACGTCGCATTCCCGGAGCGACGGGTGGCGGTCGAGGTGGACGGCTGGGCCTGGCATCGCGACGCCGCCCGGTTCAACCGCGACGCGGAACGCCAGAACATACTGGTCAATGCGGGATGGCACGTGCTGCGGTTCACCTGGCACCGGCTGACAGACGACCCGGACGGCGTCCTCACCGAGATCCGGACAGCACTCGGCCCGCGCTGATCAGTCCGGCAGAGTTGTGCCCGGAAACCGGGCATAACTCTGCCGGACCTGCTGTGACCAACAGCACGTCACCGCTCTGTTCTCGGGTTCGGCAGCCAGTGGCAGACTGGGCTACGTCATCACCCACAACCCGGGGACCCGCACTGGGCCTCGAGGCACGAAAGGGACACTGATGTCCGAGAACGCATCTGTCTACGGTTCCGCGCCCGCTCAGCCGGCCGCCAAGCGAACCAAGATCCGCACCCACCACCTGCAGGCCATGAAGGCCGAGGGGCAGCGCTGGGCGATGCTCACCGCCTACGACTACTCGACCGCGCGGATCTTCGACGAGGCCGGCATCCCGGTACTCCTGGTCGGCGACTCCGCCGCCAACGTCGTGTACGGCTACGACACCACGGTGCCGATCACCATCGACGAGCTGATCCCGCTGGTCCGCGGCGTGGTCCGCGGCGCCCCGCACGCCCTGGTCGTCGCCGACCTGCCGTTCGGCAGCTACGAGTCCTCCCCCGAACAGGCACTGGCCACCGCCACCCGGTTCATGAAGGAGGGCCAGGCCCACGCGGTCAAGCTCGAGGGCGGCGAGCGCGTCGCGGCGCAGATCGCCGCGATCACCGCCGCAGGCATCCCGGTGATGGCGCACATCGGCTTCACACCGCAGTCGGTGAACAGCCTCGGAGGGTTCCGCGTGCAGGGCCGCGGCGACGGCGCCGAGCAACTCGTCGCCGACGCCATCGCCGTGCAGGAGGCAGGCGCATTCTCCGTGGTCATGGAGATGGTGCCCGCCGAGATCGCCGGGCAGGTCACCCGGAAGCTGACCATCCCGACCGTCGGTATCGGCGCGGGCGCGGAATGCGATGCGCAGGTGCTGGTCTGGCAGGACATGGCCGGGTACACCAGCGGCAAGACCGCCAAGTTCGTCAAGAAGTTCGCCGCCGTCGGCGACGACCTGCGCGGCGCCGCAGCCGCCTACGCCGCCGAGGTCCGGTCCGGCACCTTCCCCGCCGAGGAACACAGCTTCTGACGCCGGTTCATCCGCGGCGCGACCCGCCCCTCTCGCGGGGGTGGGTCGTCGCCGCGCAATGGCACACTCGATGCAACGGCACACGCGGGTAACCCGTTGGCCGCCACACCCATCACCAAACGACACTGAACCGAAAGACAGGGTGCCTACATGTTCCATCGTCGTTTCGCGGTCACCGTCGCCGGAGCCGCCGCGGTCGTCGCGCTCGCAGCCGGGTGCGCCACCGACACCGCGCCCGCCCCCGCACCGAGCGGCGGCGCGGGCGCCCTGCCCAGCACCACGGTCGCCCCGGCGCCCGGCGGCGCGGTCGCGGGCGGCGTCACCGAGGCACAGGCCGCCAAGCTGTGTGCGGACATGCAGGCCCAGCTGCAGAGCTGGCGCACCTACACGCCGACCATCGGCAAGGGCGGGCTGAACACCGTGGTCGGCACCTGGGCCACCCAGAACGGCATCAACGTCATCGAGCTGATGACCAACAAGGCCCGGATCGACGCAATCACCCAGGCGCAGTGCGCGGACGTGCGGGCCGAGGCCATCGAGTCGCTGCGGATCCCGGACCTGGCCTCGGGCCTGATCGGGTTCTGACGACGATGCGGGCCCCGTACCCCGAGATCGAGCCGCACCGCGCCGGGCACCTCGACGTCGGGGACGGGCAACGCCTCTACTGGGAGGTCAGCGGCAACCCAGACGGCAAGCCGGTGGTGTTCCTGCACGGCGGGCCAGGTGGCGGCACCCACCCCGACCACCGTCGGTTCTTCGACCCCGAGCAGTACCGGATCGTGCTGTTCGATCAACGTGGCTGCGGGCGGTCGACGCCACACGTGGCCGACGGCGCGGACCTGTCGGTGAACACCACGGCACACCTGATCGCCGACATCGAGGCGCTGCGCACCCATCTCGGCGTGCGGCGCTGGCAGGTGTTCGGCGGCTCCTGGGGTTCGACGCTGGCCCTGGCATACGCGCAGCAGCATCCCGACCGGGTCACCGAGCTGGTCCTGCGCGGGGTGTTCCTGCTGCGCCGCAGCGAGATCGACTGGTACTACAACGGCGGGGCCAGTGCGATCTACCCCGACCTGTGGGAGGGCTTCCTGGCGCCGGTCCCCGAGGCCGAGCGCGACGGCGACCTCGTCGAGGCCTACCACCGGCTGCTGCACTCCCCCGATGCCGACGTCGCGCTGGCCGCCGCCGTCGCGTGGTCCACCTGGGAGGGCGCCACCAGTTCGTTGCTTCCCAAGCCCGCACACGTCGAGGAGAACGCCGAGCCGCGCTTCGCCCTGGCGTTCGCGCGGATCGAGAACCACTACTTC
Organism: Rhodococcus sp. NPDC059179; assembly: GCF_042754885.1. Taxonomy (NCBI): domain Bacteria; kingdom Bacillati; phylum Actinomycetota; class Actinomycetes; order Mycobacteriales; family Nocardiaceae; genus Rhodococcus; species Rhodococcus sp. NPDC059179. The sequence goes on from NZ_JBHZBV010000004.1 coordinate 134,544, forward strand.
CGCAACGGCGGCTTCCTCGACGAGGCCCAGCTGCTGCGGGACGTCGCCGCGATCGAATCGATCCCCGCGGTGATCGTGCAGGGCAGATACGACGTGGTGTGCCCGGCGACCAGCGCGTGGGCCCTGCACAAGGCCTGGCCGTCGGCCCGGCTGGTGATCGTCGACGATGCGGGGCACGCCGCCAACGAACCGGGGATCACCCACCATCTGATCGAGGCAACGGACTCCTTTCGCGGCTGACACGGCCGCGTTCCTCGACTCCGACGCGCTCATGCGGGTAGACCTGACGTATGGGCGAGGGGCGCACACGGGACGGGGCCGCGGCCGTGCTGTCGGCGCTGCGCGACTACGCCGACGACCTGGATGCACGCGCGGATGACGTGCGCCGCGACGAGGCCGACTCGGTGCATCAGATGCGGGTGTCGACGCGGCGCCTGCGCAGCGTGCTCGGCAGTTTCCGGTCGCTCTTCCCGAACGGTGCCACCGACGGCGTGCGGGCCGAACTCCGATGGCTGGGCACGGTTCTCGGCGACGCCCGCGACGCGGAGGTGTTGGCGCAGCGGTTTCGCGACCTGCTCGACGCGCAGCCGCCCGAACTGGTGCGCGGTCCAGTCCGGCATCGCCTGATCGGGTCCAACGAGGACGCCTACCGCGCCGCGCACGGTGACGTGGTCGTCGCGCTCGACGGACCGCGCTACGAGGCGCTGCTGGCCGCTCTTGACGCGGTGCTCGCGTCCAGCCCGGGCTGTGCCGACGACTCGGTCCGGTCCGGGCTGCACGACGCCTGCCGCGCGCTGGGCAAGGCCGCGAGAAAGGCGGGGCTCACCGCACGGGGCAGCGGCGAGCCGACTCCCGAGCGCCTGCACACGGTACGCAAGCGCGCCAAGGCATTGCGCTATGCCGCCGAGGCGGCGGGATCGACCCGTCCGTCGCCCGCGAAGGCGGGCAGGGCCGCCAAGCGACTTCAGACCGCGCTCGGTGAACACCACGATTCCGTTGTCGCCCAGCACCGTCTGCTGACCGCGGCCGACCTGGCCCGCGGCGCAGGCGAGGACACCTTCACCTACGGCGTGCTGACCGCCGTCGAGGCCGACAGCGTTCGACGCGCCGTGCCGCGGGCGCGGAAGCTCGTGCGCAAGATCAGTTCTGCGGGCCAGAAGCTGTAGCCGGGTAGCCGAACTTCACCGTCCGTGCGGTGACGTCGGCCTGAACCAGCCGCACCGACACCGCCGCCCCCTCCGGCGGGTCGCCGAGGCACTTGCCGATCACCGTCGCCTGCGGCGCGAAGACCTCGGCCTCGCGTTTGCCGTCCATCCCGCGCAGCACCACCGCGTCGAACACCTCGCCCTCGCGCCCGGCCAGCAGGGTGGCCTCGGTGAGGTCCACGCACGCCCGATCGACCTTGTTGGCCAGGGTGTCCGAGCCCTTCATCAGCTCCGACAGCGAGGGCAGGGCATCGCGAACCCATTGCGGCACCGGCGTTCCCGCGCAGATCGCCAGGCAGACCTCGGTGCTGAACCGATCCGAGAGCCGGCGCAGCGGCGCCGTGACGTGGGCGTACGGGGCGCCGATCCCGGAGTGCGAGACCAGCTCCGGGATCTCGCCGTCGAATGCGGCATAGCCGGCTCCCCGCAGCAGCGCGGTCGCCTCGGTCATCATCACCAGCGTGTCGGGGGTGTTCGGTTCCAGGCCCGCGAGGAACTCCCCGACCGAGACCTGCTTGGGCCAGTCCATGCCGAGTGCCTTCGCGGCCCTGCGCAGGGCCTCGACCGCGCCTGGCGGGGGTGCAGGCAGCGTGCGCAGCAGCCCGACGCCGCCGTCGATCATCAGCCTCGCCGCGCACATCCCGGTGAGCAGCGAGACCTCGGCGTTCCAGTCGTCGGCCTCGGTACGCGGCTGCAGCTCGAGGCGCCAGCCGTCACCGTCGCCGACCACCTCCTGCTCGGGCAGCTTGAGCTCGATCGCGCCGCGCTCGAGCGCAGACGCGAGCCGCAGCTTGCCGAACTCGGGCAGCGCCGCGATCGAGGGATGCAACGAGCCGGACTCCGAATCCGCCTGTACCCCCGCATAGTCGAACCGGGCGACGGAACGGACCAATGCGCGGGTGACCTCGAATGAGACCGGCTCCGCCCGCTCGTCCAACTCGATTCGCCACAGCGCGGCGGGGCGCACCAGATCGGGCAGTAGGCTGGCCGCGCCCTCGGACATCACCCGCGGGTGCAACGGCAACGACCCGTCCGGTAGGTAGAAGGTCTGACCGCGCCGCCGGACCTCCACGTCCAGGTGGCCGCCCGGGACCACCACGGCCGCGACGTCGGCGATCGCGTAGTGCAACACGAACCCGGTGGGCGTGCGTTCGAGGTGCAGCGCTTGATCGAGATCCATCGAGGTCGGCGGGTCGATGGTGACCAGCGCCAGGTCGGTTCGATCCGCGCGCTCGGCCGCGAACCGGTCGACCGCGGACTCCGCCTCGGCGATGGCCCTCGGCGGGAAGTCGGCGGTCAGCGAGAAGTCGGTTCGGATGGCACCGAAATCGATCCCGCGGGCAGAGATACGCGTCATCACAAGTGCCGAGCTTAGTGCCGATACGGCCGTCAGTTGTTCCAGTCGTCCTCGGCCTTGTCCGCGGCCTTGTTGCGCTCCGCGGCGATCTGCAGTGCCCGTTCCGCCGTCTCGCGATCCGGATAGGGGCCCATCCGGTCGAGTCCGCGGGCGTCCTTGCCCTGCCGCACCGAACCGTCCGAAACGCAGTAGTACCAGAGGTGCTCGTCGTCGTCGCTCATGGTTTCAGTGTGCCCGGTTTCCGGACACCTCATCATCCGAACCGAGGACTCGAAACCTTTTCGGCCCGTTCACTTGAGGACTGCAAGCAACCATGAGACTCTTACGCGCGGCGAGGTACGGACTGTCTCATCCACCACATCCGTACCGAGGATCCGAGAGGATCCGCGCTTGCACCGCCTCAAACCCGTATGAATGGAGAAATACCCGCATGGCCCCCATGTCTTACCTGCTCTACGATGCCCTCCTCCCGCATCTCGGAGCCGATGCCGCCACCCACTGGGCGACCACCCTGGTTGTCAACCCCATCTGAGGGCGGACGTCAGCATCTATGCCCCCGCCTTTTCGGCGGGGGCATTTTTGTGCGCGCTCGGCGCCATGGCTTGCTCCGCCAACCTGCGGTTGAGGTCCGCGATCTCCGCAGTGAGCCGGTGGATCTCGTCGGTGGCATGCCAGGTCGACCACCAGGATCGGCAGGGCGTAGGCCGCCAGGAAGACGAGCGATGCGACAGTGAGGAAGGCGTCCCTCGACGACTTGAGCAATGTCATCGGCAGAGAGTATCGACTGTCGATCCGTGATCTGTCGGGAAGCGGGCGGACGAGTTGGTCTGTAAGCCGGATCCTGTCCCCGATGCCGAGGCACCGGGTGGCGACCATCCATCTGGGCACACCGTTGCCGGGTACCTCGAGCGGTCCACCCGCAGGCTCGGGCGAGCAGCCCTCGAACACCTGCGCAGCCGCACCTTCGAAAAGGTGCGGCCTTCGACCTTGCTCCGGGCGGGGTTTACCTAGCCACCCCAGTCACCTGGGGTGCTGGTGCGCTCTTACCGCACCGTTTCACCCTCACCGACGCTCGCGCGCCGGCGGTCTGTTTTCTGTGGCACTGTCCCGCGGGTCACCCCGGGTTGCCGTTAGCAACCGCCCTGCTCTGTGGAGTCCGGACTTTCCTCGGCCCTGGGCCTGCGCGCGTGAGCGCACGGTTCCCCGAGCCGCGGCCGCCCGACCAACTCGTCCGCCGCTACAGACTACTGCCTGCCACGGGCAGCTCCGACACCCGAACGCCGAGGGTGCGTCCCGCTACGGTCTCGCCAGGACGCCGACGGGAAGATGCGTCCGGACTCGCACCGTGCCGATCGCTGTCGGTCAGTCGAGCACTGTGCCGTCCGGCATGGTGACCTCGGTGAGATCGGCGCCGGCCAGCACGGCAGCGGTGACGTTCGCGCCGGTCAGATTGGCCTTGCCCAGGTAGGCATCGATCAGGGTGACGCCCGACAGATCGGCCTCGCCGAGGTAGGCGCCGGTCATGTACGCGCCGGAGAGGTCCGCGCCGGTGAGATCCGCGCGCCCGAGGAAGGTTGACGTCAGAAAGGCCATCGTCAGGTCGGCGTCCCGCAGGTCAGCCCGGGTGAGATACGCGCCGGTGAAATTGGCGTCGTGAGCGACCACGCCGGTGAGATCGGCCCTCGCCAGGTCGGCGCCGACGAACTCGGCGGAGGTCAGATTCGCGCCCGCGAGGGTGGCATCGGTGAGGTCGGCGCCCGACAGGTCGGCGCCGGTGAGGTCGGCGCCCGCCAGGTTTGCACCCACCAGGTGTGCGCCCCTCAGATCGGCATCGACGAGGCCGATGCTTTCCGAGTCTCGGACCGCCCGCAGCGAATTCCAGGATGCGACATCCGAGCGGAGTACGTCGAGAGGATTCGCCTGTGATGTCGATGTCATTGAGCCCCCGCCATTAGGTTGACGGCGTCAACCTAGCACCGGCTTGTTGACAGCGTCAACATCCTTCTATCCTCGGGAGGTGCAGGAAAAGACCCGGGACACGCGCCGCGCCCTTATCGCCGCGGCGAGCGACCTCTTGGCGCGGGGTGGACCGGCCAACGTCACACTGCGAGCGGTCGGCGCGGCCGCCGACGTCTCGCGGACCGCGCCGTACCGCCACTTCCAGGACAAGGACGACCTACTCAGCACGGTGGCCGCCGAGAACCTGGCCGTGCTGAAGGCGGAGATGCAGCGCGCAGTCGCGGCCACCACGTCGGACACCACCCCGCTGTTTCGCGCCTGCCTTGCCTATGTGCGCGTCGCCTGGGAATACCCGAACCACTACCGACTCGAGTTCGGAAGCGACTATGTGACCAAACCGAGCCAGGTACTGGTAGACGCAGCCAACGACTTCACCAGGCACTTCAACGACCTCGTTGTCGAGGCGCAGCGGACCGGCGACCTCGTCGCCGACGACCCCCGCGACGTCGGTCCCATGCTTTGGGTGCTGCTGCACGGACTGGCGATGTCCAACCACCTTGTCTCGGACAAGATGTGTGAGCCAGGGACGGGCTATCAGGTCGAGGACATGCAGCGTGTTCTCGCCCTGGCCCTGCGAAGCCTGACCCCGAGGCAATGACCTCGCCACGAACGGACCCTTGACCTACGGTCTACCCATGGCTCGATACATCGCGTTGCTGCGGGGCGTCAACGTCGGCGGCATCAACATCAAGATGGCGGACCTCAAGGTCGCGATCTCGGGGCTCGGCTTCGACAACGTGAAGACCGTGTTGGCCTCGGGCAACGTGCTTTTCGACTCCGACCGCACCGATCGCGCCGGGATCAAGTCCGACATCGAGGCGTGCCTGCGGGAGAGGTTCGGATACGACGCCTGGATCGTGCTGGTGGACCGGCCGACGCTGGCCTCGATCGTCGAGGCGTTCCCGTTCGAGTCCGACCGAGACGGGTGGCATCCGTACGTACTGCTGTCCTCCGACCCGGCCTCCCTGGACGACATGCTCGAGGCCGCACAGTCTCTCGCGCTCGGCGAGGAGGCCGTCGCGCTCGGCGACGGCGTCCTGTACTGGCATGTCGAACGCGGCCAGACGTTGCAGAGCCCGTTCGGAAAGCTCAGCGCCAAGACCAAATACAAGTCGACGACCACCAACCGGAACCTGCGCACACTGCGCAAGCTGCTGTAGCGCTCCCGGGATCGGCTGGCGAATACGAGAAATGGAAAGGAGTACAGACTCCTTTCCATTTCCAATTTATAGCGCACCGGGGGGCTTGCGGCAAGACCCGGGTCATCCCGCAGAATGGCCCGCCGAAGCCAGAACCTGCGGAAACGGAGCGAGATGCGCGCGATGTGTGATGACGTGAACCCCTTGAGCGCCGGGGCGTTCGACCTTCCCGACCACCTCAGCCACAAGGCCGACCCGGCGCTGATCGCCGGCGACGAGCAGCATTTCGCGGCCATCGCGGAAAGCCTCGAGCAGTCCATCGCCGACCTGACCAACCGCATCGACGCCGAACGCAAGGCACCCCGCCGCCTGGGCCAGGAGGCGATGGAGCGGGACATGATGGTCCACCGGCTGGCCGCTGAGCTGCGCGCCCTGCGTCGCTTCGGTTTGGACCTGTGCCTCGGACACATCGTCAGAGCGGACAACCCCGAGCCCGTGTACATCGGACGCCTCGGCCTGATGGACAGCGCGGGTCGCCAGCTGCTGGTCGACTGGCGTACCCCCGCGGCCGAGCCGTTCTTCGGTGCGACCCACGGCAACCCGATGGGTCTGACGCGCCGCCGCAGGTATCGGTGGACGCGCGGTCGGATCAGCGACTACTGGGACGAGGTGTTCACCGCGGAAGGGCTGGAGAACGACGCCGCACTGGATGACCAGTCCGCCTTCATCGCCAGCCTGGGCAGCAACCGGTCGGCCCGGATGCGCGACGTGCTCGGCACCATCGCGGCCGACCAGGACGCCGTCGTCCGCGCGGGATCGCGTGGCGCACTGGTCGTCGACGGCGGTCCGGGCACGGGCAAGACCGTCGTCGCGCTGCACCGCGCCGCGTATCTGCTCTACTCCGACCCCCGACTCCGTCACGGCGTGCTGTTCGTCGGTCCGCACGAGCCCTACCTCGCGTACGTCGCCGACGTCCTGCCCAGCCTCGGCGAGGAGGGCGTGCAGCTCTGCACCCTTGCGGACCTCGTCGCCGAGGGAGCGACCGCAACGAACGAATCCGACCCCGACGTGGCCCGCCTGAAGTCGTCCGCGAACCTGGTGAAGGCGATCGACGCGGCCGTCAGGTTCTACGAGGAGCCGCCCACCAAGGGAATGACGGTCGCGACCGACTGGTCCGACATCTGGCTGAGTGCCGACGACTGGGCCGAAGCGTTCCAGGCACCCGAACCCGGCACGCCGCACAACGAAGCGCGCGAGCAGATCTGGGAGCTGTTGCTGACGATCCTGATGGACAAGTACGACGGAGATGCCCCGGTCGCCGAGCTGCGGAAGTCGTTGCTGCGGAACGACGACCTGCGCGCCACCCTCGACAACGCGTGGACGATGATCGATGCCGCCGACCTCGTCGCAGACCTGTGGTCGGTGCCCGCCTACCTCCGCAAGTGTGCCCCCTGGCTCAGCGCCGACGACGTTCGGAAACTGCAGCGCCCGGAGGCCAAGTGCTGGACGGTGTCCGACCTGCCGCTCCTGGACGCGGCGCGGCAGCGGCTCGGCGACCCCGAGGCATCACGACACAAGCGTCGCCATGACGCCGCGGTCGCCGCCGAACGCGAGCAGAGGTCCATGGTCATCGACGACCTGATCGCGGCCGACGCCTATGCCGACGGGGAAGGCTTGATGACGCAGCTGCGACAGCAGGACCTGCAGGAGATGCTGGTCGACGAAGCCGCACTGTCGAGCACCGACCACGACCTGCTGGCCGGCCCGTTCGCGCACATCGTCGTGGACGAGGCTCAGGAACTCACCGATGCGCAATGGCAGATGTTGCTGCTGCGCTGCCCGTCCCGCAGCTTCACCATCGTCGGCGACCGCGCCCAGGCCAGGCATGGGTTCACGGAGTCGTGGCAGGAGCGGCTCGAGCGGATCGGGCTCGACCGGATCAGCCTGGCCTCCCTGACCGTCAACTACCGGACGCCGGAAGAGATCATGACCGAAGCCGAGCCGATCATCCGGGCCGAGCTCCCCGACGCCAACGTGCCGACCTCCATCCGCAGCAGCGGCGTCCCCGTCGTCCACGGATCCGTTTCGGATCTGGCCTCGATCCTCGACACCTGGCTCGCCGAGCACGCAGACGGGATCGCCTGCGTGATCGGCGCCGGTGACATCGGGACGTTCCGGGCGACGCCGCGCGTCCGGTCGCTCACCCCGGAGCTGTCGAAGGGGCTCGAGTTCGACCTCGTCGTCCTCATCGACCCCGAGCAGTTCGGCGAGGGCATCGAGGGGGCCGTCGACCGCTATGTCGCCATGACCCGGGCGACCCAGCGACTGGTCATCCTCACGAGCTAGACGGTCGCGGAGACCTTGTCCACGGACGGCGGCGGCGAATCGGGGTCCTCGTCGGCGAACGGATCGCCGCCCCGGGGCGCGTTGTAGAGCTCCTCGTCGAGGATCCCCTCCCGCTTCGCCACGATCGTCGGGACCAGCGCCTGACCGGTGACGTTCAGCGCGGTGCGGCCCATGTCCACGATCGGCTCGACGGCCAGCAACAGTCCGACGCCTGCGAGCGGCAGGCCGAGCGTGGACAGGGTCAGCGTCAGCATCACCGTCGCGCCGGTGGTACCCGCGGTGGCCGCCGACCCGATCACCGACACCACGACGATCAGCAGGTAGTCCGTCAGGCTCAGGTCGACGCCGTAGAACTGGGCCACGAAGATGGCGGCGATGGCCGGGTAGATCGCGGCGCAGCCGTCCATCTTGGTGGTCGCGCCGAGCGGCACCGCGAACGACGCGTACTCGCGGGGCACGCCGAGGTTGCGTTCGGTGACCCGCTCGGTCAGCGGCAGGGTGCCGATCGAGGACCGGGACACGAAGCCGAGCTGGGTGGCCGGCCATACGCCGGAGAAGAACTGCTTGACCGAAAGCCCGTGCACGCGAATGAGAATCGGGTAGACCACGAAGAACACGATGGCCAGGCCGATGTAAATCGCGAGGGTGAACACCCCGAGCTGGCCGATGGCGTCCCACCCGTAGCTGGCCACGGCCTTCGCGATCAGTGCCGCGGTGCCGATGGGCGCGAGGCGGATGATCCACCAGAGCACCTTCTGCACGATCGCGAGCAGCGAGGCGTTCAGCTCCAGGAACGGCTCGGCCTTCTTCCCCACCTTCAGTGCGGCGACACCGATCGCGACCGCGATCACCAGGAGCTGCAGCACGTTGAAGCTCAGCGACGTGGTCGCGGCGCCCGCGTCGGTGACCGTGGTCTTGGCCCCGAGCGCGAGGAAGTTCTGCGGCACCAGGCCGGTCAGGAACGCCCACCACGACCCGGACGACTTCGGTTCCGCCGCCGTGGCCGCGTCGACCGTGGTGTTGGAGCCGGGCTGCACGATCAGTCCGACGGCGATGCCGATGAGGACCGCGATGAACGCGGTGATCGCGAACCACAGCAGGGTCTGGACTGCGAGGCGCGCCGCGTTGGCGACCTGACGCAGGTTGGCGATGGAGCTGACGATCGCCGTGAAGACCAGCGGGATCACCGCGACGGTCAGCAGCGCGACGTAGCTGGAGCCGATCGTGGTGACCGTGCCGGTCAGCCAGTTCGCGCTGCCGTCGTCGGCCTTGGGCATCGAACGGGCCAGCAGTCCGATGAGAACTCCGGCGATCAGGCCCGCGACGATCTGCGGTCCGAAGGAGGTTGCCCAGCCGGGCAGGCGCCCGGTGCGGGCAGGGGTGAGTGTGGGGGCCGACATGCGACGGACCTTTCGTGAAGGGTGCGCGCCACGAGCACGCTTCTGCGAGCGTGGGTGCGCGGGAGTGCTGACGGAGGCCAGGCCCGGGACAGACGTCGACCGGGCGGCGGGTGTGGATGGGTCAGCGCGTACAGACAGCGCTCGCCTGCAGACAGTTGTCGACATACCGTCGACTGGTCAGCAGCGAGTTCACCCGGAGCATGTTACTCCTGCTAAGAAATGCGCTTCGCACCCGTGCGCGATTTGTACCCCGACCGGGGCACAAATCACTCACGGGCGACGAAGTCGCGTCACAGGTGCGAGGTGTCGTTGACCAGGCGCACCGAGGCGCCGCCGTCGGGGTAGAACTCGGCGATGGACAGCGAGGCCAGGTCGAGGTGCAGCCGATAGAGCAGCGACGGCCCGACGTCCAGCGCCATCTGCAGCAGGGTCTTGATCGGTGTGACGTGCGAGACCAGCAGCAGGTTCGCGCCGGGGAACTCGGCCATGAGGTCGTCGCGGGCCCGGCCGACGCGCGCCCGCACCTCGTCGAAGCTCTCGCCGCCCGGCGGGCGCACGGAGGTGTCGGCGAGCCACCGGCGATGCAGCCCGGGGTCGCGGGCCGACGCCTCCCCGAAGGTCAGGCCCTCCCAGTCGCCGAAGTCCGTCTCGATCAGGCCCTCGTGCACGCGGACCGGCAGCGACAGTTCCGCGGCTGCGGCCTCGGCCGTCTGCCGCGCCCGGCCCAGCGGCGACGACACGACGGCCGCGATGCCGCCGCGGGCACCGATCCGCTTCGCCGCCCCTCGGGCCTGCGCCAGACCGAGGTCGGTCAGCTCCGGGTTACCGCGACCGGAATAGCGCCGATCCACCGACAGCGCGGTCTGCCCGTGCCGCAGCAGCAGCATCCGGGTCGGCTTCCCCAGCGCCCCGGTCCATCCCGGCGACTTCTCGTTCTCCGGCGCGACCGTCGACGCGGCAGCCTGGGCGGGCGCCGTCAGGTTCGTCGGTTCGCCGTCCATCGCCGCGTTCGCGAGCCGGTCTGCGTACGAGTTCTCGGCGCGCGGGATCCACGTGTAGTCCACCCGGTCGAACCCGGCGGCCAGCTCGCCCGCCTGTCGGGCCAGCGGCTTCATGTCCGGGTGCTTGACCTGCCAGCGCCCCGACATCTGCTCGACGACCAGCTTCGAGTCCATCCGCACCGACACCGACCGGGCGCCGAGCTCCGCGGCGGCGGTCAGCCCGGCGATCAGTCCCCGGTATTCGGCGACGTTGTTGGTCGCGACACCGATGGACTCGCCGCGCTCGGCCAGCACCCGATCATGGTCGGCGTCGAAGACGACCGCGCCGTAGCCGGCCGGCCCCGGATTTCCGCGCGAGCCACCGTCGGCCTCGACGAAAACGTGTCCGGGGCTCGCAGCAGAGCGACCCGAGGGGTCAGTCACAGACCGGATTCCTTGGTACGCACCATGATCGCGTTGCACTCAGGGCAGCGGATCAGCGTTTCGGGGTCTGCCTTGGCGATGCGGGAGATCTCGCCGCGGTCGATCTCGATCCGGCACGCGCCGCAGCGCCTGGCCTGCAGAAGCGCGGCGCCAGGGCCGCCCGCGGACCGCTGACGGTCGTAGATGGCCAGCAGGTCGGCCGGGAACTCCGCCGCGAGGGTGGCCCGGTCGCCCTCGCACCGCTGCTCGGCCGTGTCGAGGTCGGCGGCGGCGTCGTCGCGCCGACGGGTCGCGTCGATGAGGGCGTCGTCGATCTGGCTCAGCTGGGCGCCCGCGTGCTCGTAGTCGGACTGCGAGGCCTCGCGACGCTCCATCACCTCGAGCAGCTCGTCCTCGAGGACGCCCTGCCTGCGCTCGAGGCTGCCGAGCTCGTGCTGCAGTTCGGTGAGCTGCTTGGCCGCCACGGCACCGCTCTCGAGCATCTTGCGGTCGCGCTCCTCGCGCTGGCGGACCGCGTCCACCTCACCCTCGAGCTTCTTGATGTCGCGGTCCAGGTCGTCGAGCACGATTTCCACCGCGACGGCGGCGTCCTTGCGTGCCACACGGTCGGACTCGAGGCGCTGCACCTCTTCCTGCTCGGGCAGCGTCCGGCGGCGGTGCGCGATCCTGGCCACTTCGGCATCCACCGCGGCGAGATCGAGCAGCTTGGCCTGAATCCGGGGTTCGACGTTCACGCGGGCGGGCTCCTGCTTGTGCTGAGAAGGGAAGTTTGCCCCGCTACCGTACCGCCCGGGGAGGCACGGCCAATACAGGTCAGCGGGAGCTCCACGATCGGCCGTCATGCGCTGAGTCCCTAGCCCGTGGTGGTTTGCAGCTTCCCGTGCTCGGCACGTAGCTGATCGAGCCGCCGCCGATACCCGCGCTGATGGGAGGTGTTGAATGATGTGACCGGCATGGAAAGCACTGCGTCAGTTCCGGCGGGAGAGAGACGCAGAAGCTCCTGCACCGCTGTCCGTGTCTCCGCATTCCCGATGGTGCGGTCCACCGTGTCGAAGAGTTCGACCCGTCTGTCGAGCGCCGCGACGAGCGAAGCCAGGATGTCGATCCTCCGTTCGAGGTACTTCGCTCGCTCTGCTGCCGAGCTCGTCATTCCGATTTGTCGCTGGAGGGCCTCTCTGCTGACTTCGGTGCCGGGACAGTAGACAACTCGAAGGTCGCACCGCGGAGAATCGACGTCCAACCACAGCCAGTCGATGATTTCGATGATTTCCTCGGGACCGATCAAGTCCGCTTCTCGCAGCACCAGATCGGCATTGGCGACGCAGATGACCAATCGCTCGACCGGGCGGCCGGGTCTGTCACAAAACTGGCTCCCTAAACCGCCGTCGGAGATGTCCAATAGATCACGAAAGCACTCATTGAATGCGTCGATATTCCGACCGTAGTAATGGGGGAACTCGAGCGCGTCGCCCCAGGCGTTGCAAAACTCGGGCAACGATTGACACCGCTTGCCCTGAATGGTGACCGCATGGGTTGGCGGCTGGTCGGGATCCCGGACCGCTGCTGTGACCGCGGATTGAAATGCGTGCCCGCCTTGGTAGATCCTCAGCCAGGGAAAGCGTGGGTCCGCGATGCCTGGGCTGGAGGTAGTGCCATCGAAGACTGGGCGGACGAGCTCCTTGTCCAGCCGCCCCCAGAACGACGAATCGACTTCATTGGCGGTGTTCACATCGATGCTCTGCCTTCTCCTTGCACCAGGCGCCGTCGACGCCGTCGAGTAGTCATCGTGGTTGATCGGGATGCGACTGAGCGTAGCGGCACAGCGCAGCAAAAAGCCGCTCGGCGCTCGACAGCGAAAACGGTCCACCGATACGGCTCAGTAATTCGGGCACGATCGAGCGTGCGGTGACGGGCTATCCACGAGCGATACGGAAACCGACGTCGTCTATCCCATAGGTCGGGTGGCTGCGCCGTCGGACGGAGGCACGGCAGCTCCAGTGCTCGTCGAACCACCCACCACCGCGCAGAACCCGATACGGGCCGTACACCTCGGGGTCATACAGATCCCAGCACCACTCCCAGACATTGCCCAACGTGTCATGCAGGCCCCACGCGTTCGGCAGCTTCCCGCCCACGTCGTGTGGCCGCTCGTCAGAGTTGTCGCGATACCAGGCGATCGCGTCGAGGGGTCCGTATCGCGGACCGGACGTTCCGGCACGGCAGGCGCGTTCCCACTCGGCCTCGGTCGGTAGCCGGTACCCGTTGGCCGCGGAGTCCCACGCGACGTCGTCGCCGACCACGCGATAGGCGGCGGACAGTCCGGCATGCTCGGACAGGCTGTTGCAGAACAGGATCGCGTCCCACCACGACACGCCTTCGACCGGCAGGCGCGCCCCACGGGTCACACCGGGCCATTCGCCGGTGATCTCGGCGTACTCGCCCTGCGTCAGGGGATTGACTGCGATCTCGAAGGCGCCCACATCGACAGACCAGCTGCGGCGAGTTCGCCGGTCCGACAGCGTGACCTGCCCCGCGGGGACGGCGATCATCTCAGGGGAAGCGGTCGTCTCCATGTCCGACCGACACTACCGACGCCGATCCCTCCCCACTAGCAGCCGCCCAGCGTCCATGGGTCGGTGCGGACCGAGGAGACGGCGCTGGCCCAGCCCGAGGTCCCGGCGAACCGGGCGTCGAGCACTCCCCTGGCCTGCGCGCACCACGGGAACTCGCTGGCCCAATGCGCGACGTCGACCAGCGCTGGGCCGCCCGCGCGCAGGTGCTCGTCCGCCGGGTGATGACGCAGGTCGGCCGTGACGTAGGCGTCCACCCCGCGGGCGGCCGCGACGCCGAGCAGCGAGTCGCCGGAACCGCCGCACACCGCCACCGTCCGCACCGGGGCGTCCGGGTCGCCCGCCGCCCGCACACCCCAACTCGTCTCGGGCAGGGCGGCACGCACCCGGGCGGTGAACTGGCGCAACGTCTCCGGCTCCGCGAGCTCACCGATCCGGCCGATGCCGCGCGGCGACCCGGTGTCCGCCAGCTCGAGGACGTCGAACGCCGGCTCCTCGTAGGGGTGCGCCCCGCGCAGGGCACCGAGCACCCGACGCCGCAGCGACCGCCTGGCCACCACCTCGATGCGATCCTCAACCACCCTCTCAAGCGAGCCGGGCTGTCCCAAGGCCGGATTCGCCGCCGCGCCCGGCAGGAACTGTCCGGTGCCGGTGACCGTCCAACTGCAATCGCGGTAGTCCCCGACCTCGCCCGCTCCGGCGTCGAACAGTGCCCGCCGCACGGCGTCGGTGTCCGCCATCTGGGCGCTCCGCGGGCTCCGCGACGGCGCCGGCACCATCACCACCCACTTGTCGAGCGGCTCGGACGGTGCCGGGTCCAGCGGCCCCGTCACCGTCAGCCCCAGCGCCCGCGCCAGGGCGTCGGACACGCCGGGGTCGGCGGAGTCCGCATTGGTGTGCGCGGTGAACAGCGCGCACCCGGACCGGATCAGCCGGTGCACCAGCGCGCCCTTCGGGGTGTGCGCGCCGACGGTGTCCACCCCGCGCAGCAGCAGCGGATGGTGCACGAGCAGCAGCTGCGCACCCCAGGCCAGCGCCTCCTCGACCACCGACTCGGTGGCGTCGACGGCGATCATCACCCGGCTCACCTCGTCGGCTGGGTCGCCGCACACCAGGCCGACGGAATCCCAGCTCTCGGCCAGCGCCGGCGGATAGGCCAGCTCCAACGCCTCGATCACCTCGGCCAGCCGAACGGTCATCACAGCACCTCTCTCATCGCGTCGATCAGCACCCTCGCCTGTGCCGGTTCCCGGACCGCGACCCGCAGATGGTCGGGACCCAATCCCGGGAACGTGTCACACCGGCGGACCGCGATCCCCTTGTCCCGCAACCGCGCTCGGACCGCCTCGCCGTCGGGGACCCGCAGCAGCAGGAACGGCCCGCTCGCCGGTTCGTGCACCGCGATGCCCGCGTCGACGAGCATCGCGATCATCTCCGCGCGTTCCCCGGCGATCACGTCGGCCTCGCGGCGCGACCACGCGACCGCCGCCGGCTCGCTGCACGCCCGGATCGCCTCGACCTGCAGGCTGCCCAGCGGCCAGTGCGCCCGTCCGACCTGGAGGCGCGCCAACAACTCCGGCGGACCGAGCAGGTACCCGCAGCGCAGGCCAGCGAGCGCGAACGTCTTGGTCAGGCTGCGCAGCACCAGCACGTCGGGCAGCGACAGGCCTGCCAGCGACTCCGGTTCGCCGGGTACCGCGTCCCCGAACGCCTCGTCGACGACCACGATCCGGCCGGGCCTGCGCAGCGCCAGCAGGTCCGCGGCGGGATGCAGGACCGACGTCGGATTGGTCGGATTGCCGATCACCACCAGGTCCGCGGCCTCGGGGACCGCGGCGGGGTCGAGCCGGTAGGGCTCGTCGAGCAGCACCTGGACCACCGGGACGCCCGCCTCCCGCAGCGCCCACTCCGGCTCGGTGAACGAGGGGTGGATCAGCGCCGCAAGGGCGGGCTCGAGCCGCGGCAGCATGGCGAATCCCTCGGCCCCACCCGAGAGCAGCAGCACCTCGTCGCGGCGGCGGCCGTGCCGCGCGGCGATCTGGTCCCGTGCGGCCTCCTCCGCCGCCACCTCCGGGTATCGGCCCAACGACGCAAGCGCGTCGACCAGGCGTTGCCGCAGCCACGCGGGCGGACCGTCGCCGCGCACGTTGACGGCGAAGTCGAGCAGTCCGGGTTCGGCGTCGATGTCGCCGTGATGCCGCAGGTCGGTCCACTGCGGGGAGCGGGTGTCCACGGTGCGAGTTTATGGCGGCCACCGAGTGCCGGCCGCCAACGGGCAGGATGGAGGGGTGACCACCCGCGTGACCCTCTTCGACCTCGACGGCACCCTCACCGATTCCGCGCCCGGCATCGTGGCCGGATTCCGGCACGCGCTGGCCTCGGTCGGCGCCCCCGAACCCGGCGGCGACCTGCTCGGCCGGGTCGTCGGGCCGCCGATGATGGACACCCTGCGCTCCCTCGGCCTCGACGAGGAGACCACCCAGCGCGCCATGGCCAGCTTCCTCGACCGGTACGACGCGGTGGGCTGGGCCGAGAACGCCGTGTTCGACGGCATCGCCGAACTGCTCACCGAGGCCGCGCGGGGCGGGTCGCGGCTGGCTGTCGCGACGAGCAAGTCGGAGCGGTTCGCGCGCCGGATCCTCGAGCACTTCGAATTGGCGGAGCATTTCGAGGTGATCGCCGGGGCCTCCGACGACGGCACCACGCGGCGCGCGAAGGTCGACGTGATCGAGCACGCGCTGCGCGGGCTCGGCATCGACCCGGTCGACGCGAAGGGCGGCGGCACCCCCGGCGTCGTGATGGTCGGCGACCGCGACCACGACGTGCACGGCGCCGCGCACTGGGGCATCCCGACGGTGTTCGTCGGCTGGGGCTACGGCTGCGCCGCGGAGGCCGAGGGCGCCCGATGGTCGGTGGACACCGTCGACGAGCTCGGGAGGGTCCTCCATGCAGGCTGAGGCGAGCGGAGCAACAGGCGACGGGACTGACGCCCCACTGCACATCACCTTCGTCTGCACCGGCAACATCTGCCGGTCGCCGATGGCCGAGAAGATCCTGCTCGGGCACCTGCGCGAGGCGGGGCTCGACGCACGGGTCCGAGTGACCAGCGCGGGCACCGGCGACTGGCACGTCGGACACGAGGCCGACGAGCGCACCAACGCGGTGCTGCGCGGGCACGGCTACCCCACCGGCCACCGGGCCGCGCAGGTCGCCCGCGATCATCTCGCCGCCGACCTGGTGGTCGCGCTCGACACCGGGCACGACCGCGCGCTGGCCCACCTCGGGGTGCCGACGGAGCGACGGCGGCTGTTGCGCAGTTTCGACCCCGACGCGGACGGCGACTCGGTGCCGGACCCGTACTACGGCGACCACGACGACTTCGAGCTCGTCCGCGAACAGATCGAGGCCGCCGTGCCCGGACTGCTGCAATGGGTGCGCGAACACCAGTAGCCAGGACACCGGTGGACCGGGGCGGTCGGTGCGGCAAGTACCGTGGAACCGTGCGAAGGCTGAACTTTCTGCTGCGTCCGGGCTGGTTGGTGCTGGCCGTCGTCGTCGCCGGCTTCGCCTACATGTGCTTCACCGTGCTCGCCCCCTGGCAGCTCGGCAAGAACACCGACACCGAGCAGCGCAACCGGCTGATCGAGGAGTCGAGCAACGCCGAGCCGGTGCCGGTCGAGTCGATCCTGCCGACGTCGGGACCGCTGGCCGCAGGCGATGAGTGGCGCCAGGTGACCGCGACGGGCAGCTACCTGCCGGGCAGCGACGTCCTGATCCGGCTGCGCTCGATCGAGGGTGCACCCGCCTACGAGGTGCTCACCCCGCTGCGGCTGACCGACGGCCGGGTCGTCCTGATCAACCGCGGCTACGTCCGCCCCGAGCAGGGCGCGGTGCCGCCGTCGTTCGAGCCCGCGCCCACCGAACCGGTGACGGTCACCGCGCGGGCCCGGGTCTCCGAGGGCACCGTGCCGGGCAAGGATCCGATCCGGGAGAACGGCTACGAGCAGGTGTACTTCACCGACGCGGGCCAGATCGGGTCCGTGCTCGGCCTCGAGGTGGCTGACGCCTACTTCCAGCTCGCCCCCGACCAGCCGGGCGTGCTGACCCCGATCCCGCTTCCCCAGCTCGACGCGGGCCCGTACCTCTCGTACGGGCTGCAGTGGCTGGCGTTCGGGATCATGGCCCCGCTCGGCCTGGCCTACTTCGCGCGCGCCGAGATCCGGGAACGTCGCCGCTCGCGTGCGACGAACCCCGCCACGGCCCCGACCGCGACGGCCCCGACCGCCGAGGCGCCGATCGCCGAACCTGCCGCGACGACCGAGGACATCACGCTGCCGCGGCGCCGGTTCGGTCGCTCACAGCCCGCCGAGCCCGCGGCGTTGACCGCGACGGAAGCGAAGCTCGCCGATCGCTACGGCAAGCGCCGCTGACCCCAGCGCGGCACCGATCTGCACCGCGGACGAGAGCCGCGCCACCCGCCGCAGGTCCGCGGTCGCCGGCGGCGGACCGTCGCCGAGGGTGGGCCGCTCCTCCACCCCGTGCGGGTACTCGGTGCGGCCGCCGAGCCGCACCCCGAGCGCCCCGGCCATCGAGGCCTCGGCGACGCCGGCGTTCGGGCTCGGGTGAGCCGCTGCGTCCCGCCGCCACGCCGCCACAGCCGCCAGGGGTGAGCCGCCGACGACCGGCGCGGTGAGCACGGCCAGCAGACCCGTCGCGCGGGCGGGTGCGAGATTCACCAGGTCGTCCAGCCGGGCCGCCGCCCAGCCGAAGCGCAGGTACCTCTCGGAGCGGTAGCCGATCATCGCGTCGAGGGTGTTGATCGCCCGGTAGCCCAGCGCCCCCGGCGCCCCGGCGACCGCCGCCCAGACGAGCGGTCCGACGGTGGCGTCGGAGGTGTTCTCAGCGACCGATTCGACCGTGGCCCTGGTCAGTCCCGCGGCATCGAGGGACTCCGGGTCGCGCCCGCACAGCGACGGGATGAGCGCGCGGGCCGCCCCGAGATCGCCGCCCTCCACCCTGGCGGCCATGTCGGCGCCGACCCGGGTCAGGGAGGTGCCGCCGAGGGCGGTCCAGGTCGCGGCCGCGGTGACCGCGGTCTCCCCCGCCCAGCCCAGCCGCCGCGCGGATCGGGCCGCGGCGAACGACCCGGCGACGACGACACCGACGAGCAGCCCGGTGTGCGCGACGCCCGCGGCCCGGCCGTCACGGTGGCTGCGTCGTTCGAGTGCCCCGGCGACCCGCCCGAAGCCTGCGACCGGATGCCACCGCACCGGGTCACCGAACGCCCTGTCCGCTGCGAATCCGAGCAGGATCCCGGCCGCCCGCGCCGCCCCGCGACCGTTGTTGCTCACGACGGTATTTCTACCAACCGCACCTGCTGCCGATCACCGTCGACCCCGGCGGGGTCATACCTGGGCATGACGCGCGGGCGACGAGAATCGGGCCCCGGTCCGATGACCGGGACCCCGCTCGTCCGCGACGGTGGAGCCATGAGCCTCCCGACCCCGCCACCCGTCCTGTCCGTGCACGCGCTCGGTAAGTCCTTCGGCGAGACCCACGTGCTCCGCGACGTCAGCCTGGAGATCCATGCGGGCACCGCGACCGCGATCATGGGTCCGTCTGGGTCGGGCAAGTCGACCCTGCTGCACTGCATGTCGGGGATCGTCGCGCCGGACTCGGGCGCCGTGCTGCTCGGCGGGCAGCACATCCAGAACCTCGGCGAGAACGACCGCAGCCGGCTCCGGCGCGAGGCCTTCGGCTTCGTCTTCCAGTCCGGGCAGCTGCTGCCGGAGCTGCCTGCGATCGAGAACGTCGCGCTGCCGCTGATCCTGAACGGCGCCTCGATCCGCGACGCGAAGGCCGCCGCGAATGCCTTCTTCGCCCCACTCGGGCTGGACGGCCTGCAGGACCGCCGACCGGGCCAGATGTCCGGCGGGCAGTCGCAGCGGGTTGCGGTCGCCCGCGCGCTGGCGACCAGGCCCGCCGTGCTGTTCGCCGACGAGCCGACCGGCGCCCTGGACGCGCAGACGAGCTGGGAGGTGATGCGACTGCTGCGTGAGTCGGCGCGGCAGATCGGATCCGCCCTCGTCGTGGTCACGCACGATCTGGAGGTGGCCCGCTGGTGTGACCGCACCCTGGTGATGCAGGCCGGTTCCCTCGTCGCGACGCGGGTGGCGGCATGAGCGCCACCGTCCGCGTCGCCCTGCTGACGGTGCGGGGCGAGGGCCGAAAGGCGTTGAGCACCTATGCCCTTCCTGCCGCCGCCTTCGCCGCCTCCACCGCGCTGCTGCTCACCGTGCTCGGCGGGTACGGCGCGTTCGCGGACCGCGCAGGCGAACCGGCGGCGCAGACATACCTGTCCCTCGCGGGTGTGGCCTCTGTTCTCATGGTGGTTCCTGCCGTCACCCTCGGACTGGCCGCCGCTCGGCTGGGTGCGCGCCGCCGGGACGAGCGCCTAGCCGCACTCCGGCTGATCGGCGTCACGCCGCGTCAGGTCGTCGCCCTGTGCTCGGCCGAATCGGGCGCGCAGGGCTTGGCCGGCGCACTGATCGGGGTCATCGGGTACCTGGCCGCGCTACCACTGGTGGCGCAGTTGCGGTTTCAGGGGCGCACCTTCGACATCGCCGAACTCTGGGTCGGCTCGCTGCCGCTGGTCGCGGTGGTGTTCGCGATGACCGTGCTGGCGGCGCTCACCTCGATGCTCGGCATGCGTCAGGTGTTCGTCAGCCCGCTCGGGGTGGCGCAGGGCGACGCGCGGCAGGCACCGAAGGCGCTCATCGCGATCGGCGCGGTCGCGGTGCTGATCGGGTGGACCGCCGTCGGCGGCGCCGCGCCCGGCATCGCGGCGATCCTGGTCGGCCTCGCCGTCTGCTTCGGCATGGTCGCCCTGATCGGACCCTTCGTCATCACGCTGCTGGGCCGGATCATGCTCGCCCGATCGAGGGACGCCGCGTCGCTGATCGCCGCGCGTCGGGTGCTCGACAACCCGAAGTCCGTGTGGCGCACCGTCAGCGGCGTCACCATGGCCAGCTTCGTGGCGGCCGGGACCTCGTTGCTCGCCGCGATCGGCAATGGGGAGGGCCAGGACCTCGGGCCAGGCGAGGAGTTCATCTTCGCGGACATGCGCACCGGCGTGCTGTTCACCCTCGGCGCGACGTTCACGCTCGCCGCCATTTCCTCGGCGCTCACCCAGGTCTCCGCGATCTTGGACAACCGGCAGCTCTATCGCTCCCTCGCATTGGCCGGCACCCCGACCGAAGTGATGGACGCGGCGCGGCTGCGGCAGGTCCGCACCCCGGTGGTGGCGATGGCGTTGGCCGGCGCTGGCGGCGCGCTGCTGTTCCTGTTCCCGCTCGCCGGTGCCGTCGTCCTCACCACCCCGATGGCGCTGGTCCAGCTCGGCGTCACGCTGGCCGCGGGCATCGCCCTGGTGCTGGCCAGCGTGTTCGTGGCTCGTCCGGTGATGCGCCGGGTGCTCGCAGATTAGGCTCTGACCGATGAACGCCCCTGCGCCCCGGCGGAAGTGGATCCTCGCCCTGGGCGCGGGGGCCGTCCTCGCGCTGGGCGTGGCATTGCTGGCGGCGAACCGGTGGACGGCCACCGAGCCCGTCGCGCCGGTCGACCCGCGAGCGATGACCGTCGAGTACGTGTACGACGGCGACACGGTGCGGGCGCGGGACGCCGACGGGGAGCTGACGATCCGGGTGCTGGGCATCGACACCCCAGAGACCGTGAAAGCGGGCCACACCGTGGGCTGCTGGGGACCCGAGTCCACCGCCTACGCCCGCGTCGCGCTCGACGGCGTCGCCGTGCGGGTCTCGATCGATCCCCGGCTGGATGCGGTCGACGACTACGGCCGCACTCTGGCCTACCTCACGCTGCCCGACGGCTCCGACTACGGGATCGGCGCCGTCCGAGCCGGGATGGCCAAGGCCTACACCTACGGCCGCGGCACCGGCCGGCTGACCGAGGACATCGCGCGGGCCGAGGGCGAGGCCAGGTCCACGAGGGCGGGCCTGTGGGGCCCACCTTGTCGCGGGCTGACGGATTCGGTCCCGCTGGAAGGTAATTGACCCGGACCGTCAGCCGCTGCGGCGGATCCGGGCGAGGGCGCCCGCTGCGATGACGAACCACAGCAGTCCGAGCGCGATGGTCGCGCCGACGCTCTCCAGCCGGGCCGCCGCCAGCCCGAGCCCGAAGGCCAGCACCGCGAGCCCGACCAGCGTCAGCACCGCTCCCGTCTTCATCGGTCCAGGGTACGTCGGCGAACGGTCAGGGGTCGGGGATGTGGGTGACGCCCGTTCCGTCTGGTAGTCATTGCGGGCACACATCCCAAAGGAGTATCGCCACCTATGACGAACCCCGGCCCCCCTCCCGGCTGGTATCCCGATCCCGAGCCGAACGGGGCCATGGAATCCCAGCGGTACTGGAACGGCGACGAATGGACCTTCACAACGCGCCCCGTGCCGCCGGATTCGACCGCCACCACCCTCTTGCCCGTCATCCCGGCCGAGCCGATGCCCGAGCCGGAGCCAGCCCCGAGGAAGAGATCGAAGACCGTCCCGCTGCTGGTGGCCGGCGCCGCGGCGGTGGGCTTGCTCGCCATCGGCGCTGGCGTCATGGGCTCGTCGGCAAGCGAACCCGCCTCCTCCACGACCACCTCGAGGACCGTCCCCACGACGACGGCGGCACGCCAAACTATGACCGCGCCCGCGACCACGACTGTCCGCACCCCGGCGGCGTCCGCGCCGGTGAAGCCGGTACCGCTGGCCGAGCTCCCGGCGACGACGTATGACCTCCCGGCGCCCGTCACCGCTCCGGCACCCGCCTACGTTCCGGCACCTCCGTCTGAGCAGGTACCCGCGCCGCCGACTGCGATCACGAAGCCGCAGCCGCTCGTGGAGGCGCCCTCCCCGTCGGGCAAATTCTCATCATGCGATGACGCGATCGCGGCCGGAGCGGCGCCGATGTACAAGGGCGATCCCGGCTACAGCCCCAAGCTGGACCGGGACAAGGACGGCATCGCCTGCGACAAGTAGGCCCGGCCCGTCGGGTGGCGGTGTTCGCGTCGGTCGGACGTTATCGAAGCGATCCGACCGCGCACACCGGGGTCGCGGCCGTGGGGCAAACCCACGTCGGGACGCCCTCGATCGCGCGGGCCCTCAGGGGGTGGCCATTCGGGTGGTACGGGCACGGCGGCCAGTTGGTGGGTGCGCCCTTCGACCAGGCCTCCTCGATCGCGATGTCCTGTGCGTCGTCGGTGGCCTTCACGATTCGATCGATCGGCGGGTCCGCGAGCACGACGTACACCCCGGCACCCCCGCCCCCAGACTCACGAAGGTGAGCGATCGCGGTCTCAGGCGAGTGCTCCATGTCCGCCTCGTGGAGTTCAAAAGTCCAGCCCCCGGCGACCAGAAGATCGCGTAGCACCAGGGCAAAAGCCTCCGTCAGTACCGAATTCACCATCCGAGGACCCTCCCACAGGGTGGAGCTACACCGGCAGGTCGCGCACCCGCCGCGCCGGGTTCCCGGCGTACAGGCCGTTCGGCGCGCAGTCCTTGGTCACGACCGCCCCCGCGCCGATCATGCAGCCCGATCCGATGGTGACGCCAGGAAGGACGATCGCCCTCGCGCCGATCCAGCAGCCGTCCCCGACGACGATCGGCAGGTCGTAGACGCGCCCACCGCGCCCGTCCGCGGGGCCCATCTCGTGGGTGCTGGTGATGAACGCGACCTGGTGCCCGACCGCGACCTGCCTGCCCAGCGTGATCGGCGCGGTGCCGTCGAAGAACACGCCCCGGTTCACGAAGGTGCCCAGGCCCAGCCGAATGTCCTTGCCACCGAAGTGACATCCCGCGTAGATCCCGGATCCCCACACCTTGGCCCCGCCGGCGAGCAGCAGCAGGATGCGCAGCCACACCGGGACGAGCCGCCAGGACTGGATGATGTTGATCAGACGCACACCACCGACCCTAGTGCCCTGCGATATTTCACACCCGGACACAAAAAGGCGAGTGTCCACGGCTCGGAAGTGGGTCCAACCCGGTCACGTGGTGGCAGGATTCACGAGTCAGATCCGTCGGGAATGGAGATGCGTTGTGGCCGCAATGAAGGTGAAGACCGCGCGGAAGCGATTGAAGAAGCTGATCAGGAAGGTGAACGACGACGCCGCGGCGATCGAAATCGTCGGCAAGCACGGGCAGAAGGCCGTCCTGATCTCGGTGTCGCAGTACAAGGCCCTCAGCGAGACCTCCTACCTGCTTCGTTCGCCGGACCTGCTCGAGAGCCTCCGCCGGGCGGGCGCCCGCGACCAGCTCCTCGACGACAAGCGGGCGGAACGCACCGACCAGATCGCGTGATCGACCGGCGGCGGCGAAATGGGCAGGGGCCCGGGGGCTTCGACGACCGAGTCGAGTGATCTGCGCCACTCCGCGCCGTGGGTAACCTTTAGGTGTGTTCACGAGATACGCGCGATGCGCCGCTGAGGAAAAGAACCGCGGGCGCACCCTCACGTTTTCTCCGACACCGTGAACAAACGATTCGGCATCGGCCGGAATCGCCCGATGCCCCGGCCCGAGCCGCGATACTCCGCTTCCACCTCGCGCCGACCATGGCCCGCGCTTCCGCGCGACACCCCGAGGCCTGCCGACGTCGCGCCGTACGCTCCGCCTCCCCCACCTGGAGCCCCGGCCTGGCCGCCGCCGGACCCGAGATCGACACCCCCGGTCCCGCCGACCCCGAGCCTCCCCGACACCACAGCGCCCCCGTCCCCAAGGCCCGCCTGGTGGCGGTGGACGAAGTGGATTGCGGTCGGATTCGTCGTGTGGCTCGTCGTGACTCCCGTGATCTACCGCGTGTGGACGCCTCCTCGCACGACGTTCATGCTGACCGACAGCGCGCCGGGCGAGACGGTCTTCCAGGAGGTCTCACTCGACCACATCAGCAGGCACTACATCGCGGCCGTGCTCGCCCACGAAGACGCCGAGCTGGGCACGCGGATGGGCCCGTTCCGCATGGGCGACTTCATCGATCGGACCGAGACCTACCTCGAGACCGGTGACGATCTCTCCGGCTCGACCATCCCCCAGCAGCTGGTGAAGAACATGTTCCTCATCCGAGGCGAGTGGGTCGGGACCCGAGTCTTCCGCAAGGGAGTCGAGGCCGTGTTGTCCTGGCCGTTCAACCTCATGGGCGACAAGCGGCAGCTCGAGCTGTACCTGAACTACGCCCAGTTCGGGCCGAACCTGTACGGCGTCTGCTCCGCCAGCTGGTACTACTTCAACCGCCCGCCATGGGAGGGCAACCCTTGGGATGCAGCGACTTTGGCCGGACTCCTGCCGCTCGGTGAAGATGCCAGGCGTGCGCCGGGTGGAGGCGTCGACGTCGAGAGCGACGGCACCTGGCTGGTGGCCAGCACGGTCGCCAACGCCCGGAACAAGTTGCCGCAGCGAACCGAGGAGATGGGCGGCTGGGAGGGGGCGGTCGCCACGGTGGGCATCACAGACTCGGCAGGCGACCACGATCCGCTCGGCGACCCGAAGAGCTGCTCCGCGATGCCCCAAGCCGTGGCCGATCGGCTCGCAGCCGAGGGTGCCTGGACGGGTCCGCAGTACGGCGGCTGACACACGCGTCGACCGCATTGGGCGAATTGCCGACTTTCCCGACCGTCACATCATGAGGCCGTTAACGTGTCCTGGTTCACTCCAAATACCCACCAGGAGAACCACAGTGCGTAGATCCGCAGGAATCCTCGGCGCCACCATCGTCGCCGTCGGCCTCACCATCGGCACCGCCGGCGTCGCCAGCGCGCTCCCGGTGAGCATTCCCGGCACCACCAGCCACTCCTATGTGGCGGGCGTCGACGTGGAGCCGGGGTCGTACTACTCCCGCATGACGGAGAGCACGCGCTGGACCTGCAAGGTCGTCATGACCCCCGACGGCGACAATCCGCCGAGCCACAGCACTGACTTCACGTACCAGATCGTCGATCTGAAGGTCGGCGACCGGCTCGACTCCGTCGGTTGCACCACCTGGCATCGGCAGGGGAACCCCCTCGGCTCGGCAGGGTCGACGGACTTCGGTTCCCTCAGTGTGTTCGGCCTGGACGAATTCATCTTCGGCCACCTCCCATTGGGTTCCTGACCAACCGGCTCGGTTCCGACGTCGCCTGAGCAAAAAGTCCCCCGCCTCGTCGAGGCGGGGGACTTCTTCGATGTCCGGCAGCGAGATTGACGACTCGCCTGCGCGAACTGCGGTGGGCGCGGAGGGTTTCGAACCCCCGACCGCTGGTGTGTAAAAGCGCCCGAGTTCGTCCCGCCCCGTCCGGCGGCGTCCTCTCTCGTGCAGGTCAGCGGCCTAATTTGTCCTTATACGTCCAGGCGATTCGGGTTAGTACGTGCGCGTCTTGGGACACTCGTGGGACACGGTGTGGGACTCTCGAACTCGACACACAGACACTTCCTCAGGAGGCCGCGTCTTCGTCCTTGTCGGCCTGGCGGCCAGGGATCACGCGCGTCGTAACACGCCGTTCGCCGGTCGGTGTCTCCGTCGCGACGACCAGAACGCTCCCATCGCCGAACTCGGCCAAACCGGCAGCGTAGCCCGTGCGTTGGAACTCTCCTGCCTTCTGGGCTTGGAGCTCCCGATGCGTCAGCGGGATCTCTGCGACCACGACATCGGCCGGGCCGGTGACCTCGATCCGCTCAATGCGCCGGAGGTTAGGGCCAGTCGGCTCCTCGGCTTGAAGGAAGATGTCGTGCGGCTTACCGGTCTCGGGATCCAACAGGTGCGGCGACTCCGTGCCGACCGTGAAGGACTTCTCGTCACCCAGCGCGTCCCTGAATGCATCGTTGTCTACGTTGAGCTTCTGGACCATCGCGTTTGCCAAGCTCTGCGCGAGCGCCACCGCCGTACCGTCCGCTCGGAAGATCGCCATGGTGGGAAACGCAAGCACGGTTTCCGCCGGACTGTCGTCCGTGCCCTCTACCCAGAACCGTGACTCGGCTGCCGTAAGTGCGAATGTCTTCATGCATAGCGCGTCGAGCTTGCCTACGATCTCGGATCCGAAAGCGCCAGGCTCAAGCTCACCCGGAACTACGGTTGTAATACCGAAGCTCTTCGCCTTCGTGATGGCCGACTTGGAAAACCCGGAGGACGATGCGAGCACCAAGACATTGGTGGGCAGCCGTTGATGCTTGCTGTTCATCTCCTCGACCCAACCCACAGACTGCTTCCTTTTGTGGTCCCTGCACTCGATGCTGATGATCACTGGATACCCCGCTGTGGTGGTCTCGATGCAGGTGTCAACCTCTCGTTCCTCGCCCGAGACCAGATCCTTCAGCATCTTCGACTCTGTGATTACTGCGTCACCACTCAAGTGGGAGTGAATGATCGCAACCATCTCTTGAAATTCGTTCGTCCGCTTCGGCACCTCGTGGAACTTACCGGCGCGGTACGCCAAATTATCGATGTCCGCTAATCCGGCGAAACATGTTCGCGCCCGGCACAGCCCGAGCAGCGGCGCGGCGTGTCCGAGCGCACCGTGACCACGATGCTCGTGCAACACTCCGCGGCGCTGGAGGACGCGGTCGAGCAGGGGCTACTAACCCGCAACGTCGCGCGGCTAGTCGAGCGACCCAAGGTCACCGCCGCGGAGATGCAGACGTGGACCCGCGAGCAGGTCGCGGCCTTTCGTCGGCACGTGCGCGGAGACCGTCTCTATGCGTGCTGGCTGCTTAGCTTGTGCGGGCTGCGACGATCCGAGGTGCTGGGCATGGCGTGGGAGTCGATCGACCTCGATGCCGGGACTGTCGCCGTCGTCCAGGGCCGCGTGGCCGTGAACTCCAGCGAGACCGCGATCGGTGACCCCAAGTCGGCGCGCTCCCGTCGGGTGCTGCCGATCCCGCCGGACGTCGCCGCCGCCCTGCGTGCGTTCAAGGTCGCGCAGGCGTCCGAGCGTCTGGCGCTCGGCTCGGGCTACCCGGATACCGGGCTGGTCGCCGTGCACGAGGACGGGCTGCCGATCCGGCACGAGTGGTACGGCGACGAGTTCAAGCGTCAGGCCAAGGCCGCGGGCGTCCCGGTGATCCGGCTGCACGACGCCCGGCACACCGCCGCTAGCATCATGCTCGACGCGGGTAACTCGGTCTAGGCCACCGCGAAATGGCTCGCCACGATCCGGCGATGACGCTCCGCCACGTGTACGACGAGACGCTCAAGTCGGCGGGCGCGGCGCTGTTCGGCGACGCCGACGAGGCCACCGGATAGCGGAGTTTCTCCGTCCCGTTGGGACATTCTTGGGACACGGGGTCACTGTCCGCGATCCGAGCCGATCGACTGTAAGTCGCTGACCTGCACGAACATTGGTGGGCGCGGAGGGTTTCGAACCCCCGACCGCTGGTGTGTAAAACCAGAGCTCTACCACTGAGCTACACGCCCGAAATCCGGCGGTCAACCGCCGGATCGCACTCAGGAATCTAGCGCGGCGAGCGCATTCTCCCAAGCTGCCTGGTCACGGGCCTCTCCGGGGCCGTTCATCTCGGCGAACCGGATGTGTCCCGCCTTGTCCACGACGAAGGTTCCGCGGTTGGCGAAACCCGCCTTGTCGTTGAACACGTCGTAGGCCTGGGCCACCGCACCGTGCGGCCAGAAGTCCGACAGCAGCGGGAAGGTGTATCCCTGCTCCGCCGCCCAGATCTTGTGCGTGGGCGGCGGACCGACGGATACCGCGAGCACCGCGGCGTCGTCGTTCTCGAACTTCGGCAGCCCGTCCCTGACCTTGCAGAGCTCACCCTGGCAGGTGCCGGTGAAGGCGAGCGGGTAGAACACGATCAGGACGTTCTTCTTGCCCCGATAGTCCGAGAGCGAGACTTCCTGATTGTTCTGGTCCTTGAGGGTGAAATCGGGAGCGATCGCACCGACGTCGAGAGGCATGGGATTTCCTTCGGAAGTAGTGCGATCAGCGCTTGGCCGGGCGGGCCTTCGGCTGCACCAGCCGACTGCCGCTCCAAGAGCCGAGGTTCGCCGCCGAGGTCTGCGTCAGACCCGCCGTCGGCGCCGATTCGGCGATCTCGCTGGGCTCGACATGGCCAGGCTGTCCGGTCTTGGGGCTGAGCACCCACACGAAACCCTCGTCGGCCAGGGGGCCGATCGCGTCCATGAGTGCGTCGACAAGGTCACCGTCGCCGTCCCGCCACCACAGCAGGACCACGTCGATCACCTCATCTGAATCCTCGTCGAGGAGCTCCCCACCGATGGTCTCCTCCACCGATACCCGCAGGGCATCGTCGGTGTCCTCGTCCCAACCCAGTTCCTGAACAACCATGTCATTGGTGATGCCGAGTTTCTGGGCATAGTTCTGGGCGTCCGCCGCGGCGACCACGGTGGTGTCCTCCTTTTGTTGTCGGGGCTGAAGACCCTCCAGCACCCGGTCCGTATGGATCAGTAGTGAAAGCGAACAGGGTGAACGGCTCTCGCGCAAGCCGACGCCACCGAAAACACGCACAAAGATTTTCTGACGTACCAGATTGTGACTCGCCTTCGCCCCTCTCTGGGCGATACGGCAGGATTGACGTGGATCACCATCACGCGAACAGCGGGCCGCCGTCACACAGGCGGTTCGCATGGATTGGACGCCGCACCGAGCGCCCTCCCCGATGAAGGAGTCATACGTTGTCCGAGCCCACCCAGGACCAGTTTTCGCCACCGCAGCAGCCCGCACCCAGCGGCGACGGTCGCGTTCGCGTGATTCGTGAGGGGGTGGCCTCATATCTTCCCGACATCGATCCGGACGAGACCGGTGAGTGGCTGGACAGCTTCGACGGCCTGCTGCAACGCTCGGGGCCTGCGCGCGCCCGCTACCTGATGCTGCGCCTGCTCGAGCGCGCCGGCGAGAACCACGTGTCCATCCCCGCGCTGACCTCCACCGACTACGTGAACACCATCCCGACCGAGAACGAGCCGTGGTTCCCCGGCGACGAGGAGGTCGAGCGCCGCTACCGCGCCTGGATCCGCTGGAACGCCGCGGTCATGGTGCACCGCGCGCAGCGCCCCGGCGTCGGCGTCGGCGGGCACATCTCCACCTACGCCTCCTCGGCCGCGCTCTATGAGGTCGGGTTCAACCACTTCTTCCGCGGCAAGGACCACCCCGGCGGCGGCGACCACATCTTCATCCAGGGCCACGCCTCCCCCGGCATCTACGCCCGCGCCTTCCTCGAGGGCCGGATCCCGGCCGAGCAGATGGACGGCTTCCGGCAGGAGCACTCGCATGCCGACGCGGGCGGCGGACTGCCCTCGTACCCGCACCCGCGGCTGCTGCCCGACTTCTGGGAGTTCCCCACGGTGTCCATGGGCCTCGGCCCGATGAACGCCATCTACCAGGCCCGGTTCAACCACTACCTGCACGATCGCGGCATCAAGGACACCGCCGACCAGCACGTGTGGGCCTTCCTCGGCGACGGCGAGATGGACGAGCCGGAGTCGCGGGGCCTGGCGCACGTCGCCGCAACCGAGGGACTCGACAACCTCACGTTCGTCGTCAACTGCAACCTCCAGCGCCTGGACGGCCCGGTCCGCGGCAACGGCAAGATCATCCAGGAGTTGGAGTCGTTCTTCCGCGGCGCGGGCTGGAACGTCATCAAGGTCGTCTGGGGCCGTGAGTGGGACTCGCTGCTGCACGCCGACAAGGACGGCGCCCTGGTCAACCTGATGAACGTCACCCCCGACGGCGACTACCAGACCTACAAGGCCAATGATGGCGGCTACGTGCGCGACCACTTCTTCGGCCGCGACCCGCGCACCAAGGAACTGGTCAAGGACCTGTCCGACCAGGAGATCTGGAACCTCAAGCGCGGCGGCCACGACTACCGCAAGGTGCACGCGGCGTACGCGGCGGCGATGGCTCACAAGGGCCAGCCGACGGTCATCCTGGCGCACACCATCAAGGGCTACACGCTCGGCAAGCACTTCGAGGGCCGCAACGCGACCCACCAGATGAAGAAGCTGACGCTGGACGACCTGAAGGCGTTCCGCGACATGCAGCACATCCCGATCTCCGATGCGGAGCTGGAGAAGGACCCGTACCTACCGCCGTACTACCACCCCGGCGCGGACGCCCCCGAGATCCAGTACATGCTGGCCCGGCGCAAGGCGCTCGGTGGATTCCTGCCGTCGCGCAACACGGACGTCGCTCCCCTGCCCCAGCCCGCTGACTCGACCTACGACTCCCTGCGCAAGGGATCGGGCAAGCAGGAGATCGCCACCACGATGGCGCTCGTGCGGGTGCTCAAGGAGCTGCTGCGCGACAAGGAGATCGGCAAGCGGATCGTGCCGATCATCCCGGACGAGGCCCGCACCTTCGGCATGGACTCCTGGTTCCCGTCGCTGAAGATCTACAACCGCAACGGCCAGCTGTACACCTCGGTCGACGCCGACCTGATGCTCGCCTACAAGGAGAGCTCCATCGGCCAGATCCTGCACGAGGGGATCAACGAGGCCGGCTCGACCGCCTCGTTCACCGCGGTCGGCACCTCCTACGCCACCCACGGCGAGCCGATGATCCCGCTGTACATCTTCTACTCGATGTTCGGCTTCCAGCGGACCGGCGACGGGCTGTGGGCGGCGGCCGACCAGATGGCCCGCGGTTTCGTGCTCGGCGCGACGGCAGGCCGGACCACGCTGACCGGCGAGGGACTCCAGCATGCTGACGGCCACTCGCTGCTGCTGGCGTCGACAAACCCGGCCGCGGTGACCTACGACCCGGCGTTCTCGTACGAGATCGCGCACATCGTCAAGGACGGCCTGCGCCGGATGTACGGCGGCACGCCCGGCGTGGATGGCTTCGGTGGGGAGAACATCTTCTACTACCTGACCATCTACAACGAGCCGTACGTCCAGCCCGCCGAGCCGGAGAACCTCGACGTCGAGGGCCTCCTCAAGGGCATCTACCGCTACAGCAGGAGCGAGGGCACCGGTCCGCGAGCCCAGATCCTGGTCTCCGGCGTCGCGATGCCGGAGGGCCTGCGCGCCCAGGAGCTGCTCGCCGCCGACTGGGGCGTGGCGGCCGATGTGTGGTCGGTGACGTCGTGGGGCGAGCTGCGCCGCGACGGCGTCGAGTGCGAGCGGCAGGCGCTGCGGAACCCCCAGACCACCGCCGCGGTGCCGTACGTCACCACCGCCCTTGCCGGCGCGGAGGGCCCGTTCGTGGCTGCCTCGGACTGGATGCGCGCGGTCCCGGACCAGATCAGGCAGTGGGTGCCCGGCGCGTACACGACCCTCGGCACCGACGGGTTCGGCTTCTCCGACACCAGGACCGCGGCCAGGCGCTACTTCAACGTGGACGCCGAGTCGATCGTGGTGGCCGTGCTGGCCGGTCTCGCCAAGGAGGGCAAGGTCGAGCACAACACCCCCGCCGCTGCCGCCCGCCAGTACCGGATCGACGACGTGCTGGCGGCGCCGAAGTCGCTGAAGGATCCCGGCAGCGCCTGACGGTTATCTGTGCACGAACGCTTATAGACACCTGACAAATCAGGCGCCCGGGGAGCACGGAAATCGTGCCCCTGGGCGCCTGAAGTCTCGTTGGGCGTAAGTTTCGGGACTATGGGCGAGCAGGAACCCCCGATGGACGGCCCCGCCGACGACGTTGCACCGGCGGCGGCCGTGCCGGCTTTCGTACGTCAGCGACAGCCCCGCGATCCCCTACCCGACGCGTTGCTGCGCCGGGTCAAGCAGTTCTCCGGCCGGCTTTCCACCGAGGCGATCACCTCGATGCAGGACCAGCTCCCGTTCGTCAGCGACCTCGACGCGGCCCAGCGGGCGAGCGTGCAACTACTCGTGCAGACCGCGGTGGTCAACTTCCTCGAATGGCTCAAGGACCCCGAGGGCGACATCCGCTTCAGCATGGAGGCCTTTCAGGTCATCCCCCAGGACCTGGCCCGCCGATTGACCCTGCGCCAGACCGTCGACATGGTGCGGGTGGCCATGGAGTTCTTCGAGCAGTGGCTGCCGGCGCTGGCCAGGAACGACCAGCAGCTCGTGGCGCTCACGGAGGCGGTGCTGCGCTACGGCCGCGAGCTCGGGTTCGCCGCCGCCTCGGTCTATGCGAGCGCCGCCGAGTCCCGCGGCGCCTGGGACACCCGACTGGAGGCCCTCGTCGTCGACGCGGTGGTCCGCGGCGACACCGGCTCCGACATGCTTTCCCGCGCAGCGACGCTCAACTGGGACGCCACCGCCCCCGCGACCGTTCTCGTCGGCACGCCGCCGCCGGACCAGGGTGTGTCGGTGGTGAGCACCGTGCACGCGATCGCCCAGAAGAACGGGCGGGCCGCGCTCGCCGTCGTGCAGGGATCCCGCCTGGTGATGGTCGTCAGCGGGGACATGCAGGACCCGCACGGCGACCAGTTCATGGTGGACCTGCTGACCAACTTCTCCGACGGGCCGGTGGTGATCGGGCCGACCACCCGCACCCTGAGCGCCGCGCACTTCAGCGCGGTGGAGGCGCTCGCCGGGATGGAGGCGGTCGCCGGTTGGCGCGGCGCCCCGCGGCCGGTCCATGCGGGCGAATTGCTACCCGAGAGGGCCCTGCTCGGCGACCGGGCGGCCCTCGATCTGCTCATCGATGCGCTCGTGCGGCCACTGGCCACCTCGGGCTCGGCATTGACCGACACCCTCGAGACCTACCTCGATTGCGGCGCCGCCGTTGAGACCTGCGCGCGCAAACTGTTCGTCCACCCCAATACTGTCCGGTATCGACTCAAACGGATCAGCGAGATCACCGGGCGCGATCCCATGAACCCGCGAGATGCCTACGTCTTGAGAGTCGCGTCAACGGTGGGCCGACTGACTCAAGCCGGTCACGAAACAACCCGTTCCGTCACTCCAGTCACATTCTTCACAAACCGTGCAATCGACTTGTAACGTTCTGCCGCCCTCGTCCGATGCCGGTTCCCCACATGCGATTTTGTGGGAACCCTCCAAAACACTTGTCCAAGGTTGATGGTCAAAAACATCACCCACATGCCGGTGGACAGTGTTCTCTTAGTCTTGTGATTTCGTTGCTCGCCCCGGGTCAG
The DNA here is from genome assembly GCF_042754885.1 of Rhodococcus sp. NPDC059179. Taxonomy (NCBI): domain Bacteria; kingdom Bacillati; phylum Actinomycetota; class Actinomycetes; order Mycobacteriales; family Nocardiaceae; genus Rhodococcus; species Rhodococcus sp. NPDC059179. The sequence continues at coordinate 168,070 of NZ_JBHZBV010000004.1, forward strand.
GGCTCCCAAACCCCCGGCATGCTCAGCCCATGGCTGGAGCTGCCGGGCACTGCAGACCGCATTTCGATCTGGTCGAAGGCCTCCGGCCTCGACCTCGAACGCCTCGGCACCACCGCCACGGCCGACGAGATCACCGACACCGCGGTCACCCAACCGCTGGTGGTCGCGGCCGCGCTGCTCGCCTTCGAGGAGCTCGACCGCCGCGGGCTGGTTCCCGCCGACGTGATCGCCGCTGGCCACTCGGTCGGCGAGCTGGCCGCGGCCGCCATCGCCGGGGTGATCTCCTCCGATGACGCCGTCGCGCTCGCCGCGATCCGCGGCTCCGAAATGGCGAAGGCCTGCGCGCTGGAGCCGACCGGGATGTCGGCGGTGCTCGGCGGCGACGAGGAGGTCGTCCTCGCTCGTCTCGCCGAACTCGGCCTCGAGGCCGCGAACCGGAACGCAGCCGGACAGATCGTGGCAGCGGGCCTGCTCAGCGCGCTGGAGGAGCTCGCCGCCACACCGCCGGAGAAGGCCCGCGTCCGGGCGCTGCCCGTCGCAGGCGCGTTCCACACCGCGTTCATGGCGCCCGCGCAGGAAGCCGTCACCGAGGCCGCATCCCGAATCAGCCCCTCAGATCCGACGCGCACTCTATTGTCCAATTCCGACGGCCGGCCGGTCACCTCCGGCGCGGACGCACTGGCCAAGCTGGCCGCCCAGGTGACCAGGCCTGTGCGCTGGGATCTGTGCACCGAATCGCTGCGCGCGGCTCAGGTCACCGCGATCGCCGAACTTCCCCCGGCCGGCACCCTGGTGGGTATCGCCAAGCGGGAGATGCGTGGCACCCCCACGCTGGCACTCAAGACGCCGGGTGACATTCCGGCCCTGTCCGAGCTCACCGGGCTCGGATGAGGCCGGCCGCGACCGCGCGGCACCAGTTCCTCACACACAAACGTTGACCGGTCTGCCGACCGGTCAAGGCGAGACCCAAGTAACAACAAACAAGAAGGGAGCCACCCAGTGGCCACCAAGCAGGAAGACATCATCGCCGGACTCGCGGAGATCATCGAGGAGGTCACCGGCATTGAGCCGTCCGAGGTGACCATCGAGAAGTCCTTCGTCGACGACCTCGACATCGACTCGCTGTCCATGGTCGAGATCGCCGTGCAGACCGAGGACAAGTACGGCGTGAAGATCCCCGACGAGGATCTCGCCAGCCTGCGCACCGTCGGCGACGCCGTCAGCTACATCCAGAAGCTCGAGGCCGAGGGCGGCGACGCCGCTGACGCCGTCAAGGCGAAGCTCGACTCCGCGAACGGGGAGTGAGCGGGCCCGTGACCTCCACCAGGAACTTCCCCAACGTCGTCGTCACGAGCCTTGCGGCATCGACGTCGATCGCTGGTGACGTGGATGCCACGTGGAAGGGCCTGCTCGCAGGCGAGAGCGGGATCGACGTCCTCGAAGATCCGTTCATCGCGGAGTACGACCTTCCCGTCCGCATCGGCGGGCACCTGAAGGTGAGCCCCGACGATGCACTCTCCCGCGTCGAGATCCGGCGGATGAGCTTCGTGGAGCGCCTCGCTCTCGTGCTCGGCCGCCAGGTGTGGCAGAACGCGGGCAGCCCCGAGGTGGACAAGGACCGGCTCGGCGTGGTCCTCGGCACCGGACTCGGGGGCGGCGAGGCACTGATCGACGCCGTCGACAAGATCAAGACCCAGGGATACCGGAAGGTGTCGCCGTTCTCTGTGCAGATGGTGATGCCGAACGGTCCCGCCGCGGTCGTCGGGCTCGAGCTCGGCGCCCGCGCAGGCGTGATCACTCCCGTCTCGGCGTGTTCGTCGGGTTCGGAAGCGATCGCGCACGCGTACCGGATGCTCATCATGGGTGACGCCGACATCGTCGTCACCGGTGGAGTCGAGGGCCAGATCGACCCCGTGCCGATCGCGAGCTTCGCGATGATGCGGGCGTTGAGTACGCGGAACGACGATCCGAGGGCCGCCTCGCGTCCCTTCGACAAGGACCGCGACGGCTTCGTCTTCGGTGAGGCCGGAGCGCTGATGGTGCTCGAGACCGAGGAGCACGCCAAGGCTCGCGGGGCCACCATCCACGCACGCCTGATGGGCGCGGGCATCACCTCGGACGGCTACCACATCGTGGCGCCGCATCCCGAGGGCACGGGCGCGGCCCGCGCGATGGCACGGGCGATCCAGACCGCAGGTCTGGCGAAGTCCGACATCACCCACGTGAACGCGCACGCCACGGCGACGCCGATCGGGGATACGGCCGAGGCACTGGCCATCAAGGCCGCGGTCGGTGGCCACGCGGCGGTGTACGCACCGAAGTCCGCGCTCGGGCACTCCATCGGCGCCGTGGGTGCGCTCGAAGCGGTGCTCACGGTCCTGTCTGTGCGTGACGGAGTCATTCCGCCCACGCTCAATCTCGACAACCAGGATCCAGAGATCGATCTCGATGTCGTGAAGGGTGAACCCCGTTACGGCCAGATCGATTTCGCACTCAACAATTCATTTGGATTCGGTGGGCACAATGTCGCGCTCGCCTTCGGCCGAGCCTGACCGGTCGGACTAGCTCGACGGGTGGGGGCCTCGAACCCCGAGGCCCCCACCCCGACTAACCGCCCGCAGGCGGCCTGTACAAGGAGGACAAGCGATGACCATCTTGGCCCCGATCACCAGATCCGATGCTCAGCTCGATCCCCGCGACCCGATGGCGCGACTCGAGAACCTCTTCGACGCCGGGACCGCCGTCCCCCTGCACGATCGTGACAAGTCCGGTGTGCTCGCCGCTGCCGGCGAGATCGACGGAGTTCGCACGATCGCCTACTGCTCCGACGCGACCGTCATGGGCGGCGCGATGGGCGTCGAGGGCTGCAAGCACATCGTGAACGCGATCAACACCGCGATCGAGGAGCAGTCCCCGATCGTCGGCGTGTGGCACTCCGGCGGCGCGCGGCTCGCGGAGGGCGTCGAGGCCCTGCACGCCGTTGGCCTCGTGTTCGAGGCGATGGTGCGCGCATCCGGCCTGGTCCCGCAGATCTCCGTCGTCCTCGGCTTCGCCGCGGGCGGAGCCGCTTACGGCCCCGCGCTCACGGACATCGTGATCATGGCGCCCGAGGGACGGGTCTTCGTGACCGGCCCCGACGTGGTCCGTTCGGTCACCGGCGAGCAGGTCGACATGGAGTCCCTCGGCGGCCCCGACACCCACACCAAGAAGTCGGGCGTCGCGCACATCGCGGCCACCGACGAACAGGACGCCCTTGGCCGCGCCCGCCGCCTGGTGTCGATGTTCTGCGACCAGGGCGCCTTCGACCAGGCCGCAGCCGAACACGGCGACACCGACCTGCGCGCGCTGATGCCGGAGTCGGCCAAGCGCGCCTACGACGTGCGCCCGATCGTGCACGAACTGCTCGACAACGTCGAGGGCGAGTCGACCCTTGAGGAGCTCCAGGGCAACTACGCCCGCAACATCGTCACCGGTCTCGGCCGGCTGGGCGGTCGCACCGTCGGGGTGATCGCCAACAACCCGCTGCGCCTCGGCGGCTGCCTCAACTCGGAGAGCGCCGAGAAGGCCGCGCGCTTCGTCCGGCTCTGCAACGCGTTCGGCATCCCGCTGGTCGTGATCGTCGACGTCCCCGGGTACCTGCCCGGCGTGAGCATGGAGTGGGAGGGCGTCGTTCGTCGCGGCGCCAAGCTGCTGCACGCGTTCGCCGAGGCCACCGTCCCCCGGGTGACCGTGGTGACCCGGAAGATCTACGGCGGCGCGTACATCGCCATGAACTCGCGCGCACTCGGCGCCACCGCGGTTTACGCGTGGCCCGACGCCGAGGTCGCCGTGATGGGCGCGAAGGCCGCCGTCGGCATCCTGCACAAGCGGGCGCTTGCCGCGGCCCCGGAGGAGGAGCGTGAGGCACTGCACGATCGTCTCGCCGCCGAGCACGAGGCGATCGCGGGCGGCGTCGGCCGCGCGATGTCGATCGGCGTCGTCGACGAGCTGATCGACCCCGCCAAGACCCGCAGCCGGGTCACCGCCGCACTCGCCGCGGCCCCGGCGAACCGTGGACAGCACAAGAACATCCCGCTCTGATCTGATCGCACGAGGAAGGCCCCCCGACCGAGGTCGGGGGGCCTTCGTTGCTGAGCGGGTGGCTCAGAGGATGTGAACGCCGGTGGCCTGCGGACCCTTCGGCCCCTCGGTCACCTCGAACTCCACCTGCTGGTTCTCCTCGAGGCTCTTGAAGCCAGAACCCTGGATCTCCGAGAAATGCACGAAGAGATCCGGTCCGTCCGTGCGGGAGATGAAGCCGAAGCCCTTCTCCGCGTTGAACCACTTGACTGTTCCCTGACTCATATTTGCTCCTTACAGGGCTGGGATGACGGGACCCACACCGTGTGGTGCCCGGGCCGCTTCGAGACTCGGCGTCTCCAGATTCCTGAAGGCAAACAGAGCGCACGCAACTTGAGTTCTTGCGAGCGTGCGAAAAACACAAACACACAAAACTACGACCGCCTGGTTCAACGACTTCGGCCAGGGATCCATTCCCGAGGGGGCGGTTCTCGGGATCCGACCCGCCGATTCACCCGAGAACCTCCCCTTCATCACGGCTTCCTCCCCCTCGCGCCGCTCACACGGTCGCACCGGCCGCGCGCAGCTTCGCGCGGACCCGCTCCAACACCACCGACGGCCGATCTCGCAGCAGCTCGGCGCTGACCCGGACCACCGCCCACCCCAAGGACTCGAGGTCCGCGAGTCTGTCGATGTCATGAGAACGCTGCCGCTCGTCCAGCCAGTGGTGTCCCCCGTCGTATTCCACCAGCACCCGCCAGCACTCCCACCCCATGTCCGATCGTGCGAAGATGCGCCCCGAACGATCCCGGATCTTGATCTGCGTCTCGGGCTGCGGCAGTCCGTCCCGCACGATCAACAGCCGGGTTCGGGTCTCAGGCGGGGACTCCGCTCCGCCGTCGACCAGACCAAGCACCGCACGCAACTGGACCAGCCCACGGGCGCCCAGGTGACGCCCCGCGACCTCGAGCACCTGCGCCGGTTCGAGGTCTGTCGCATTGCACAGGGCATCGAGGACCTCGACGGCGCGGTCGAAATCGAGCGTGCGACCGAGATCGAAGGCGGTTCGTGCCGGCGTGGTGACTCGTATGTCCCCGATCCGACAGGTCTCACCGTTAAGCAACTGCGCCTTCCTAACGACGATTCCCTTCGGCGCTCGCACGTGACCGGACCGGATCAGCTCGGCCGGTTCACTTGCATCGATCCACCTGCTGCCGTGCAGGGCCGCAGCGGAGAACCCGGCGAGCACGCCTTCTCCTTTCGACCACATCCAGGCTGCATGCGCGCGGGCGACCGCCGTCGGCTGGGTTCCCTTGCGCACGTAGACGTCCCGGTGCAGCCGCACGAAGTCGCGTCGCAGTTGGTGCGCCGTGACGACACCCTGCCGCATCGCGACGGTTCCACGGAACGGGTGCGATGGCCTCACCCCTCGACCCTGACCGATTCGCGACCCGAACGGGGACTGGAATTGCGATCTGTGGATGACCGGTGCGCTCATCCACAGATCGCCGAGGGGGCGGAATTCGGGCCGCGCGCATGGAGAATCCCCGAGAACCTCCCCCTCGCGGGTCAACTGTCAGCCGACCGCAACCAGCTCCCGACTGTGTCGCGCACGCTCGACCTCGTCGATGAGCGCGACGGCGAGGTCTGCATAGGAGAATGCCCGCGCCCCCTCGTCCGCCGCGAGGACGGCGCCTCCCCCGATCCGGTACCGCCCGGTGGGCTCGGCCGCCTCGTCGAGGACGACCGGCGGCGGCGCGAGCATCACCCAGTCGACGGTGGTGTCTGCGCCGCGGAGAACCTCCAACGCGGCCGCGTGCCCGAGGGAGAACTCCCTGGCCTCCGCCGGGAAGCCGGGTGCATCGAGCACCCTGACACCCGGCGCCGTCTCGAGCACCGTGCCGATGCCGACGGCGAGGAGCCGGTCCACACCGGCCCGGCCGAGGCCGTCGAGCAACGCTTCGGTGACCGCGACATAGAACTCGGACGACCCGAGGTCCATCCGGGCGACCGCGCTGATCGCCGCATCGTGGTCCACCGCGAGCGCGGCGACGCTGTCGGCGCTGGTGGCATCGCCGGACACCAGGTCCGCACCCACGTCCGCGAGCTCCGGGAATCTCGCGGGGTCGCGCACCACCGCGGTGACCCGGTGACCGCGGCCCACCGCCTCCGCGACCGCGCGACGTCCGGCGCGACCGCCTGCACCGAAGATGATGATCCTGCTCATGTGTGGCTCCGCTCGACAGGGCCGGCGCACGATTGCCGGCCGATGGCGCCGAAGATAGCGAGCAGGGTGCCGGTTACCGCAACGATAGTTACGCTGACCTGGTGACGAAGCCTCTGGACCCCGGCATGTTCGACGGCTGCTCGCCCGGCCCCGCACCGATTCGGATCGGCGACAAATGGACCGCGCGCATCATCGCGTGCCTGCGCGACGGCCCGCGCCGGTTCTCGGAGTTGCAGGTGCCGCTGCGGACGGTCACCCCGAAGGTCCTCACCGAATCGTTGCGCGCCCTGGAGCGCGACGGCCTGGTCACCCGCACTGCTCATGCCGAGATCCCGCCCCGGGTGGAGTACGAGCTCACCGCGCTCGGCCGCTCCCTACTCGAGCCCATGGCCGCGGCCTGTGCATGGTCTCGCGAGCACCTGGACCAGCTGCTGGATGCGAGGACCGCGCACGAGCTGCGGGCCGGCACCTAACCGCCCTAACCGCCGCTCGCTCCCGAGCTGGCCTTCGACCAGTCGGCGGCAATGTCTGTCGCCGCGGAGAGGACCGACCGGGTCAGCCTGTCCGGGGTAAATCGGACGCTCGGTCGACCCACGATCCCCACGCCACCGACGACGTCCCCGTTCCCGTCGACGATCGGGGCGCTGACGCAACACAATCCGGGAAGGGTCTGCTCGTACTCCACCGCGAATCCGTCGTCGAGGGCCGCGCTCAGGTCGTCGCGGAGTTCGCGGGGGTTGGTGACGGTGTACGGAGTCAGTTGCGGGATCGGCGCGTGGAGTACGACATCAGCGAGGTCGGGCCGGTGGGACAGGAGGCAGCGACCCATGGCGGTGGAGGCCGCGCCGGTTACCGGGCCGCTGATCAGCGATCGCTGGGCGATACCTTCCCGGTTGTCGCCGTAGACGCGTTCCAGTTCGGCGAGATCGTCGCCGCGCACCAACGCCAGGGCGATCACTTCGCCCGTCCGGGCGAACAACTCCTGCAGGTGCGGCATCGCGGCGTCGCGCTTGCCGTGGTGCATGGCCGCGATGGCACCGGGGTCGATCAGTCTCGCGCCCAGCCGGTATCCGCGCGGGTCCCGCCGAAGCACTCCACGAGAAGCCAGATCATTGGCGACACGCATGACCGTGGGCTTGGGAATTCCGGTGGTCGCGGCGAGGGCGGCGAGGGACGCGCGCCCGTCGAGTTCGGCGATCGCGTCGATGATGGCGAGCAGGCGCCCCGAAACGGTGTGGTCATCCATGACCCAGACCCGACCTGACGGCAACACAAACCGACAGTCTTCAACGTATCACTGGACGCGGGTCTCCTGTCCGCACGCCAAGTGAGAAATTTTCTCCCAGTCCCGCGCCACCGCGACCCGGGCGGGGCTACTAACCGACGTTCCGGCGCAGCCAGGTGACCTCCGCGCCCTCGCCGCCACTGCGGTACGGCTCGAGCGCCTCGTCCCATGCGGTGCCGAGCGCCGTGTCCAGTTCCGACGCCAGTTCTCCGGTGCTGCCGTGCGCCTGCATCAGCGCTCGCAGCCGCATCTCGCCGAGGATCACGTCGCCGTTCGCGCTCATCGCGCCGCGCCACAGTCCCAGTCCGGGGACGTGACTGAACCGTTCGCCGTCCACCCCCTCGCTGGCGTCCTCGGTGATCTCGAACCGCAGCATCGGCCAGGGCCGCAACGCGTTGACCAGCCGCGCGCCGGTGGCCACGGGACCGACCCAGTTGCTGGTCGCACGCAGCAGACCGGCCCCGGCGGATTGTGAGGTCCATCTGAGGTTGGCCGGACTCTCCAGGGTGGCGGTCAGTGCCCATTCGACGTGCGGGCACACCGCGGCCGGCGACGAATGCACGTAAAGCACACCAGTCGTCGCATCGGCGAACTGTTTCAACGCGCGCACAAGGCACCTCCGGCTCAGACGAGGGACGTCTTCCCCAACGACCTCGTGTGGGCCTGCCACGCATTTCGCGTCACCAGTGTGCCCTGTGCTCCCCCTGTTACGCCAGTGATAGACGGGATTGGTGTGATCAGGCCCCGACGAGCTCGGTCAGCACGGCCTCGCTCAGCGACGGCCAGGCCGCCTTGGCCCAGTCACCGAAGGCGCGGTCGGCCAGCGCGACGCAGGCGAGCGAGCGGGCCGGGTCGACCCAGAGGAAGGTGCCGGACTGGCCGAAGTGGCCGTAGGTGGCCGCCGAGTTCGTCGCGCCCGTCCAGTGCGGCGCCTTGCCCGCCTTGATCTCGAAGCCGAGCCCCCAGTCGTTGGGTCGCTGGACGCCATAGCCGGGCAGCAAACCATCCAGCCCGGGGAACTGCACGCCGGTGGCCTCGCGCGCGGTCTCGGCCGTCACCAGGGTCGGCCCCAGCAACTCCCGGGCAAACCGGGACAGGTCCGCCGCGCTGGACCGGGCACCGTGCCCGGCCGGACCGTCGAGCGTCGACGCCGCCATGCCGAGCGGGACGAACACCGCCTCGCGCAGGTACTCCGGGAACGCGATCTCCGTCTCCCCCGCGATGAGGTCGGCCAGCACCTCGAATCCGGCGCTGGAGTAGATCCGCTTGGTGCCGGGGGCGCTCTGCACCGTCTGCTCGCCGAACGCCAGTCCGGAGGTGTGCGCGAGCAGATGCCGCACGGTGGCGCCGGGCGGCCCCGCGGGCTGATCGAGCTCGATCGCGCCCTCCTCGACGGCCACCAGGGCGGCGTACGCGACGAGCGGCTTGGTCACCGAGGCGAGTGCGAACACCCGGTCCTGGTCGCCGGCCGCGCCGATATCGCCGTTCGGACCGACCACGGTCACCGCGGCATGGTCGACGGGCCACCGTTCGATTGCATTCAGGCTGTGCACCTTTGCAGCCTACGAGACCGCACTCAGGCCTCTGCCAACCTGGCCAGCCCCGCCGCAAGCGCCGGGTCCGCACCCGACGCGGACTGGAGTGCGGCCAGGAACGTACCGGCGAGCAGCTGCTCGAGCGTCGCCCGCTCGATGTCCGCGCTCGCCAGCCAACGCAGGCACGCGGCCTTCTCGAACGCCAGGCAGCCCTCGATCACCGTGACCGCGATCTCGCTCGGCGCGTCGATGCCGAGCGCGTCGAGGATCAGCTCGAATGAGGCCGCGTCCACCCGGCGCCCGAGTTCGGCGAGGCTCGAACTCCCGCCCGCCCGTATCAGGGCCTGCCACCCGACGTTGTGCAACTGCACGTGGTCCAGGTAGGCCCCGAGCCCGGCCATCAGCCTGCCGAGCAGCGGCCCCTCACCCGTCGCCGCGGTCAGGTCCGCGATCATCTTGTCGGCCGCGGACTCCATCGCCGCGAAGACGAGCGCGTCCTTACCGCCGAAGTAGTGGTACAGCAGCCCGACGGACACCCCGGCCTCCGCCGAGATCTCCTGCACGGAAAGCCGTTCCGGTTCCCGGGTGGCCAGAGCCCGCAGGGTCGCCTCGATCAGCTCGGCGCGACGTTGCTCGGTCGTCAGCCGGGTGCGTTGCTCGGGCATCGGCGCCCCCTCCCCTCGGTCGCGCTCACTCCAGAGGCCCGAAGGCTATTGAAATGACGTTCAACAGAGGCTACCGTCGAAGTCGCTATTGAATCCACTTTCAATACAGGAGCCCGACATGACGCAGAGCGGCACCACCCTGGAAGTAGAACGCTGGATCGAGACCACCGCGGGCCCCGTGCACCTGCGCGAGCTCGGCGCCCCGACCGGCAGCCCGCTGCTGTTCGTGCACGGCGCACTCGTCGACAGTCATCTCTGGGACGGCGTCGCCGCCCGGGCCGCCGAGCTCGGGTACCGGTGCCTGCTACCGACGCTCCCCCTCGGCTCGCACACCCGGCCGATGAAACCCGGCGCCGATCTGAACCCACCCGCCCTTGCCGACCTCGCCGCCGAGGTGGTCGGCCAGCTCGGGCTCCGCCAGATCACGGTGGTGGGCAACGACACCGGCGGCGGCCTGAGCCAGATCCTGACCGTCCGACACCCGGATCTGGTGCGGACACTGATCCTGACCGCCTGCGATGCCTACGAGCAGTTTCCGCCCCGGTCGCTGCGCGCCTTCTTCGCGCTCGGCAGGGTACCCGGCGTCCTCGCCCTCGGCGGGCAGCTCATGCGGCTGCGGGCCGCACGTCGGTTCGCAATACCCCGCCCGCTCAGCCATCGCGGAGTCAGCGACGCCGTGATCACCGGCTGGACCCGACCACTGCGGGACCGGATGCTGCGCCGGGACACCCTCGAGTTCTTCGCGGGTATCGATGCCTCGCACACCCTGGAGGCCGCGCAGCAGCTGCGCACCTTCACCGGCGGGGCGTTGCTCATCTGGGGTACTGACGACCGCGTCTTCGGCCTCGACCTGGGCCGCAGGCTGGCGGCCGACATCCCGGGCGCCCGGCTCGAGATCCTCGACGACTGTGGCGCATTCGTCCCGCTCGACGCGCCGCCCGGGGTCGCCCAGCTCTTCGGGGGGGGTATCCCCGTATACACCGCGGCCCGGGGCAGCTCTACTGAGCTGCCCGGCGCCGTGGAGGTGTTGCTAGCGGTCCGCGTCGGTGTACTTGATGACGCCGCGCAGGTTCTTGCCGTCCAGCATGTCCTGGTAGCCCTCGTTGATCTGCTCGAGGCTGTAGGTGTTGGAGATCATGTCCTGCAGGTTCAGCTGACCCGACTTGTACAGGTCGAGCAGCAGCGGGATCTCGTGGCGCGGGTTCGCGCCGCCGAAGACGTTGCCCTTGAGCGTCTTCTGCAGCATCGCGAAGAGGAAGAGGTTCATCTTCACGTCCATGTCGGACATGTTGCCCATCGACGTCACCACGCAGGTGCCGGCCTTGGCGGTCAGGGTCAGCGCGGGGTCCACCAGGGCGCCGTCCATCTCGCCCATGGTCAGGATGACCTTCTGGCACATCTTGCCCCAGGTCAGCTCCATGACCGGGACGATGGCCTCCTCGAGGCTCGCGTAGGCGTGGGTGGCACCGAACTTGAGGGCCTGCTCACGCTTGAACGCGACCGGGTCGATGGCGATGACGTGGCGTGCGCCCGAGACGACCGCGCCCTGGAGCGCGGCCATGCCGACGCCGCCGACGCCGACGATCGCGACGGAGTCACCGGGGCGGACCTGCGCGACGTTGGTGGCCGAGCCCCAGCCGGTGGTGACGCCGCAGCCGACCAGCGCGGCGACCTCGAACGGGATGTGCTCGTCGATCTTGACGGCGGAGTACTCGTGCACGGTCATGTACGGGGAGAACGTGCCGAGCAGGGACATCGGGATGACGTTCTGGCCGCGGGCCTGGACGCGGTAGGAACCGTCGGAGATGGACTGGCCGGTGAGCAGACCCATGCCGAGGTCGCAGAGGTTCGAGTGACCCTGGGTACACGGATCGCAGGCACCGCAGGCCGGGATGAAGGACATGACGACGTGGTCGCCCTCCTTCAGCCGCTTGACGTTCGGGCCGACCTTGGTGACGACACCGGCACCCTCGTGGCCGCCGAGAACCGGAAAGGACGGCACCGGGGTGGCGCCGGTGACGAGGTGGTGGTCGGAGTGGCACATGCCGGCCGCCTCCATGCGGATCTGCACCTCGCCCTCACGCGGGTCACCGAGCTCGATCTCCTCGACCGACCACTTCTCGTTGAGACCCCAGAGAATCGCGCCTTTTGTCTTCATTTCGTTCCGGCCTTTCGTCCGCGTGCGCTAATCGTGATCGAGGTGACGGCGATCACAGCGCACACGATAGCCGGAATCTCGGCAAATTGGAACACGTTCTAGAAGAATTTCGTGCCATGGTCTAACGGAGTTCTAAAAGCCCAGGACAATCGGGGTACCGAGGCCGACACGCGGGCGGCTCCGGATCCGTCGGGGGTGCGTGTCGGGGCCCTCGAACTGGACGAGCGTCCTTCAGCCCCGCACGTCGTGCAGGTGATGAATCGGGTCGTGCACGAAATAGCGCGCGAGCGACTCCACCGTGAACGCGGATCCATCGCTGCGCAGCCCCCGCCTGCCCCGGTCCGCGGGCGGGACCGACGCGAAGGCGTCGGCCACGGCAGCCGCGGCGGCGGTCAACTCGGCCGCGACCGTCGCGGGATCCTGCTCGCCGTAACGCTCGGACACCGCGGTCTCGTCCTGGTCCCAGTTCGCGAACTGGGGGTCGTCCTGCGCGAGCATCAGCTCCAACCGCTCGCGGAAGATCCGGAACACGTCGCGCACGTGCGCGGAGTACTCCAACGCCGACCAGGTCTGCTCGTTCGGCCGCTCGGCCACGCCCGGCCGCGCCAGCACCGCGGGCCAGGCCGCCGCGTTCGCGCGCACAAGATCGGGAATGTCGTCGAAGTCGACGGCGCCGGAATCAAATCCGCAGTCCGCGCAGGGACGTTCGAGTACCCACGTCCAGTTCTTGGTGTCAGGCGTGATCGTCATCGGTCCAGGCTAGGAATCGCGCGGACACCGGCGCAACCGATGTACCGCCAACTTTCGACGAGATCGAGGACCGTGGTGGGGCGGGCGGGGCTCGAACCCGCGACCAATGGATTATGAGTCCACGGCTCTAACCGACTGAGCTACCGCCCCATCACCGCAGCGAACACACCCGCGGCACGCCGAAATGCTACCGGCCCCGCACACCCCATTGTCTGCCCAGGGTGTCGGAGTGCGCCGCCCGCGGTCGGACGGCGCCCCCGGATGCAAGAAGACCCCGCCACACGTTGTGTGACGGGGTCTTCCCGGAATGCTCCCCCGACTGGACTCGAACCAGTAACCGTCCGATTAACAGTCGGAAGCTCTGCCAATTGAGCTACAGGGGATTACTTCGTACGGCCTCGCGCTCTCGTCTGGCCGCGGGGAAACTTTAACCCATCCCCCTACCCTGGTGCCAAATCGCCTGCCAGGAGGCCCGTCAGGCAGACTGTCGACAGGCTGGTCGGAGGAGGAAAGCAGGGATGATGCGGTTGTTGATCGCTGTCGGCGTCGGGTACGTGCTGGGGACCAAGGCGGGCAGGTCACGCTACGAACAGATCAGCAAGGCCGCCAAGGCCGTCGCGGCCAGCCCCGCCACCAAGAAGGTCATCGACGTGGGCAGGCAGAAGCTCTCCGACAGCCTGAACACGCAGCCACGCCTCGAGCCGCTCGAGGCCATCGACGCGGACACCACCATCTACGTCCCGCGCGAGCGCAAGAAGTAACGCAACCGCCCGCTGCTACAGGTCGTCAGCCCCGACGGCCTGCTCGAGCAGGCTCCGCCGATACTGCTCGAGCGCGACCAGGTCGCCGAACAGGGACATGTACTCGTCGGGCTGATCGGCCTGCGACATGCGCTGCAGCTTCGACTTGAGGTCGGCAACCTGATTGCCCACCCATACCTCTTGCAGCCGGGCCAGCACCCTGGGGATGTAGGCGGGCACGTCCGAGGCCCGCATCGGGTCCACGGCCAGCTCGGTCACCAGCGACTGCAGCGGTTCGGCCCGCTTGCCGACGGCCTCCATCCACTCGGCCCCGCCCAGCCCCGCACCGGTCCCGCCTGCCTCCGCGATGGCGTCGCGCACCAACGCGTAGGCGGGGTGGGTGAACGATTCGGTCGGCAGCGAATCGAACACCGAGCCGGCGATCGCCGGAAACTGCAAGGCGGACTTGAGCGCCTCCCGCTGCGGCCACAGCGTCGGGTCCGTGGGGTTCGGCCGCGCGGGACCCGCAGGCGCCTCCGCCGCGCCCTGCTCCGGCACCCTGGTCCGCTCCTGCCGCTGCTGTCCGCGGCCCGACCTCGGCGCGTTCCGGCGAGCCTCCTCGCGGACCCGCTTGATCACCGTCGGGATGTCGTCCCAGCCGACCCAGCCGGCGAGCTGGCGGGCGTAGTCCTCACGCAGTGCCTCGTCCTTGATCCGGGCGACCACCGGCACGGTTCGGCGCAGCGCCTCGACCCGGCCCTCGCCGGTGTCGAGGTCGTGCTCGGCGAGCAGGGATCGGACCACGAACTTGAACATCGGGATGCGCCGCGCGACCAGGTCGCGCACCGCGGCGTCCCCCGACGCCTGACGCAGCTCGCACGGGTCCATCCCGTCCGGCGCGACCGCGACGTAGGTCTGCCCGGCCATCTTCTGATCGCCCTCGAACGCCTTGAGCGCGGCCGCCTGGCCCGCCGCGTCGCCGTCGAAGGTGTAGATCACCTCGCCGCGAAAGTAGCTGTCGTCCATCAGGAGTCGGCGCAGCATCGCCAGGTGGTCCTCGCCGAATGCGGTGCCACAGGCCGCGACCGCGGTCTTCACCCCGGCCAGGTGCATGGCCATCACGTCCGTGTAGCCCTCGACGACCACCGCCTGGTGGCCCTTCGCGATGTCCCGCTTGGCCAGGTCCAGACCGAACAACACCTGAGACTTCTTGTACAGCATGGTCTCTGGGGTGTTGATGTACTTGCCGGGCATGGTGTCGTCGTCGAACAGCTTGCGTGCGCCGAAGCCGATGACGTCGCCGCCGAGGTTGCGGATCGGCCACACCAGCCGACGCCGGAACCTGTCGATGGGGGTGCCGCGCTTGCCCGGCGTGGCCAGGCCCGCGTCGACGATCTCGTTCGCCTCGAACCCCTTGACCATCAGGTGCTTGGTGAGGGTGTCCCAGCCGTCCGGCGCGTAACCGCAGCCGAAGGTGACCGCCGCCTGCCCGTCGAAGTTGCGCTCGGTGAGGTAGTCGCGGGCGGTCTGCGCGTCCGGTTCGCGCAGCCGCGCCGCGTAGAACTCCTGCGCGGCCGCATTGGCCGCCACCAGCCGCGCCCTGGTGCCGCGGTCACGCTGCACCGAGGGGCCGCCGCCCTCGTAGGAGATGGTGTAGTTCAGCCGGTCGGCGAGCTGCTCGACGGCCTCGACGAAGGAGATGTGCTCGATCTTCTGCAGGAACGAGTACACGTCGCCGCCCTCGCCGCAGCCGAAGCAGTGGTAGGTCCCGTGGTTCGGCCTCGCGTGGAAGGACGGCGACTTCTCGTCGTGGAACGGGCACAGGCCCTTCATCGAGTCGCCGCCGCTGCGCTTGAGCGCGACGTACTCCCCCACGATGTCTTCGATGTGGGTCCGGTCGCGAATGGCCGCGATGTCTCGTTCAGGAATTCGGCCGGCCACCCGAGCAGTGTAGGCGCTTCGCACCTGTGCGCGTTTTTGGTAGCCCCCGCTACCAGAACCGCGCACAGGCGGCGAAGCCGCGCTAGCCCCAGGCGGCCTGAGCGCCGAGACTCTGCTTGTCGACGCGTTCGAGGCGACTCTCGGTGTACGAGGCGATCTGGTCGACGATGACCCTCGTGCGGGCCGCATCATCTGCCGCGCGCTCCCAGGCAGAGAGCAGCAACGGGTCCAGCCCGGACGGCGCCGTGCGGTGCAGCCATTCGGACACCCGATGGATGCGATCGCGCTGCCGGTCCTGTTTGGTCCGGTGCCCGGCGTCCGACATCACGTACCGCAGAGCGACGGTCTTGAGCAGCGCCACCTCCGCGCCCACCACGGGCGGGATCTCCAGTTCGGCTCGGTAGCGCGAGAGCGGGCCCTCGCCCGCGACCCGGCGGGTCTCGGTGACGGCCGCGGTGGCGAACCGGCCGACCAGCTCGCTGGTGAGGTTCTTCAGTGCCACCGAGCTGGACAGGGTGCCGTCGAAGCTGCCGCCCGCGCCCACCACCACCGGCAGCACGGACAGCCGCCGCGCGGCCTCCACCAGGTCGTCGACGATCAGGCCGCGGAACTCCGAGGCACCCATCTCCGCCAGCGCGCGCTGCTCGGCGGGGTCCGCGAGCGCGCGCAGGTCGATGCGCCCCGCGATCACCCCGTCCTCGACGTCGTGCACCGAGTAGGCGACGTCGTCCGCCCAGTCCATCACCTGCGACTCGAGGCAACGCCGCGTGCCGGGCGCGCCCTCGCGCACCCAGGCGAGGATCTGGGCGTCGTCGTCGTAGGCGCCGAACTTCGCGCCGGGCGCCGGCCGCGTCCACGGGTACTTGATGGACGCGTCGAGGGCCGCGCGGGTGAGGTTGAGCCCGACGCTGCGCCCGTCCGCGCCCAGCACCTTCGGCTCCAGGCTGGTGAGGATCCGCAGATTCTGGGCGTTGCCCTCGAATCCGCCGCAGTCCGCGGCGACCTCGTCGAGGGCCTTCTCGCCGTTGTGCCCGTACGGCGGGTGACCGATGTCGTGGGCGAGCCCGGCGAGGTCGACCAGGTCCGGGTCGCAGCCGAGGCCGTCCGCGATGCTGCGACCGATCTGCGCGACCTCGATCGAGTGGGTGAGCCGGGTCCGCGGGGTGTCCCCGTCGCGCGGACCGACGACCTGGGTCTTGTCGGCGAGCCGACGCAGCGCCGCGCTGTGCAACACCCTGGCCCGGTCGCGCGAGAAATCGGTGCGCCGCGCCGAGGTGCCCGGCAGCCCGCCGGTCTTCGGGGCCTCGGCCACCCGCCGCTCCAGGTCGTGCTCGGTGTAGTCGGGATCCGGCGTCATCACTGACCCGCGGTGTAGGGGAAGTCCGCTGAGAAGTGGGTGAGCTGATACCAGATCAACGCGCCTGTCTCCCTGGCGATTCCGTGCAACTGCGACTCCCTGGTGAAGACCGCGGGGCCCTGCCGGGTCGGCGCCGTCCAGGCCTCGAGGCCTGCGTCGCGCGCCATCGTCCTGGTGCGCAACGAATGCCACGGGTCGCTGACCAGGGCCGCGGACGTCATGCCGCGCTCGCCCATCTCCCGGCTCACCCCCTCGATGCTGCGCAGGGTGTCCGAGCCCTCCTCCACGGCGATGATCCGGTCGCCCGGGACTCCGCGGCCGATCAGGTAGTTCCGCCCCGACGCGGCCTCGGTGTACTGGTCGCCCTCCTGCTTGCCTCCGACGGTGACCACGGTCGGCGCCACGCCCCGCTCGAACAGCTTGGCGGCCTGTTCGAGGCGCGCCTCGAACACCGAGGACGGGGTCCCCGAGTACTGGGCCGCGCCGAGCACCACGATGGCGTCGGCCTTGGTCTGGTCGTCGATCCGCGCGACCTGCCACACGCGGGCCGCGGTGCCGCCGACCAGCAACAGGCCCATCAGCACCGCACCGGCGACGGTTCGGCGCGTCCACCGCGCAAGGGTGCCCCCGAAACCGAGTCGGTCGGTCTCACGCACGCGGGCTGCTGTTGAACTCACCCCGCAAGTCTGCCAGCCGCCGCCCGCGTAGCGCGGTGTGGCGCGCCCGGATCACGGCGCGAACCCCGCGATCGACGCTAGATTCACTGCATGGCACTCGCACAGCCGCGCGCTCGCGGACGACAATCCACACACCGCATTTCGATCGCGGGAGCCGCGGCGTCCGTACTGGCCTTGCTCGCCCTGATCTGCCTGCCCGGCACCGCCGCCGCGGAGGCCCCGTTCCGGATGCCCGGCCAGATCGCCGACCGGGTCGGCGCCCTGGACGACGCCGAGCGCGCCGATGTGCGGTCCGCACTCGACGCCCTCTTCGACGCGCATCACGTGCAGCTGTGGGTGACCTACGTGGACAGCTTCGGCGGCACGGACGCCGCACAGTGGGCTAGCAAGACCGCGCAGCAGAGCGGGCTCGGGGACCAGAGCGCCCTGCTGGCGGTGGCCACCGGGGACCGCGCCTACGCCCTCGACCTGCCGTCGAACCTGAGCAACGTCAGCACCTCCGAGATCGACGCCATCGAGCGGGATGCCATCGTTCCCGCTCTGCGACAAGAGGATTGGTCCGGCGCCGCGATCGCCGCAGCCGGCGGCATCGGCGACGCGATGAGTTCGTCGGGGTCGGGATCGACCGCCAAGTACCTCCTCATCGGCGGCGGTGTCGTGGTCATCGGGGCCGGCGGGGTGGTGCTCTACTCGCGCCGGAAGAAGGGCGAGCGGATCCGCCAGGGCATCGACGCGGCCAAGGACGTCGACTGGACGGACCCGGCCGCCATCGCGGCCCTGCCGATCGAGACCCTCGACGCCCGCGGCAAGAAGGTGCTGGTCGAGACCGACAACGCCATCCGGATCAGCGAGGAGGAGCTGAACCTGGCCCGCGGCGAGTTCGGCGACCAGGCGACCGCACCGTTCACCGCCGCCTACGAGGCCGCGAAGTCCACCCTCGCCTCGGCGTTCACCCTCCGTCAACGCCTGGACGACGACGTCCCCGAGACCCCGGACCAGAAGCGGGACATGCTGATCCAGCTGATCTCGACGTGCAGCCGCGCCGACAAGGAGCTCAACTCCCGGGTGACGGAGTTCGACGGGATGCGCGATCTGCTCATCGATGCGCCCGCCCGCCTCGACGCCCTCACCCAGGACGTGGTCGAGCTGACTGTCCGGGTCCCGAAGTCGGAGGCCACCCTCGCCGGGCTGCAGAACGAGTTCCCGGCACCCGCGCTGACGTCGGTGACCGGCAACGTCGCGATGGCACAGCAACAGCTGACGTTCGCGGATCAGAACATCACCGCCGGCCGCGAGGCCGCCGCGCTGCCCGCGGGCAAGCAGGGCCCAGCCGTCGTCGCGATCCGGGCCGCGGAGGGTGCCATCGCGCAGGTCCGCGAACTGCTCGACGGCGTCGACCACGCCGCGGACAACATCCGCACCGCCATCGCCACGCTGCCCGCGGTCCTCGACGACGCCCGCAAGGACATCGCGGCGGCGGACGGGTTGGCCCAGCACGGCGGCCAGCAGCTCGCCTCGGCCAAGGCCGCGACGGAGAATGCGCTGACACAGGCCGAGGCCCTCAAGGACAGCGACCCGCTCGGGGCCTACACCGCAATCGTGAAGGCGGACAACGAACTCGACACCGTCCTGGCCGCGGCGATGGACGCCAAGGAACAGACCGAGCGGGCCGCCCAGCGCCTCGCCCAGGACCTCACGGTGGCCCAGTCACAGGTCACCGCGGCCAAGGACTACGTCAACACCCGGCGCGGCGCGGTCGGCGCGGAGGCTCGCACCCGGCTCTCGGAGGCGGAACGCCACCTCGACGCCGCCCGCCAGCTGAGCCAGTCCGATCCGGCCAAGGCGTCGCAGCACGCGAAGGCGGCTGGCGACCTCGCCGCCAGGGCGCTGCGGCTCGCGCAGGGCGACGTGCAGACCTGGGAGGCGAGCAGGCAGCCGCGGAGCTCCGGCTCCAACACCGGTGCGATCCTCGGCGGAATCCTCATCGAGTCGATGATGCGCGGCGGGATGAGCGGCGGCTGGGGCAACCGCGGGGGCGGCGGCTTCGGGGGCGGCGGTGGCCGCGGCCCTGGCTCGTTCGGCGGTCCGAGCAGCTCCGGCCGGATCAGTCGCGGCGGGCGGTTCTAGGGCCCGACCGATGCGCGAGCCGAGTGCCGGAGGCGGGCCGTGAGCTCCGCGCTGGCGCAGCCCGGTCTGGCGCTGGCGGTCGTCTGCATGGCGATGGCCGCGATCGCCGCGGTGGTGTACCGGGTTGCGGCACTTGACCATCCGCTGACGGTGCCCGGCGCGGCGCTTCGCGGCGCGCTGCAGCTGGCCGCCGTCTCGATCGTGCTGGCTGCCGCACTGCGCCACCTGTGGTCGGCGGCCGCGATCCTGCTCCTGATGTATGTCGCGGCGTCGGTCACCGCCGCCCGTCGCGCGGACGCCGGCCGTTCCGGTGCGTGGCTGGGCATCGCTCTGGCCGGGGGAATCGCCGCGACGCTGCCGCCGATGCTGATCAGCGGGGTGGTCCCGATCGAAGGGGTCGCGCTGATCCCGATCGGGGGCATCGTGCTCGGCGGCGCGATGACCGCCACCGCGCTGGCCGCCAAGCGGGCGCTCGACGCCATCGACCAGCGATTCGGCGAGGTCGAGGCGGCCCTCAGCCTCGGGCTGAGCCTGCGGGACGCCCGGATGGAGGTGATTTGCACGGCGGCCTCCGACGCGCTTCTGCCCGGCCTCGATCAGACCCGGACGGTGGGCCTGGTGACGCTTCCCGGCGCCTTCGTCGGGGTGCTGCTCGCCACCGGGTCCGCCGCGCAGGCGGGTGCGGTGCAGATCCTGGTGCTCGTCGGGCTGCTGCTGGCGCAGACCTGTGCGGTGGCGGTGACGATGGAACTCGTCGCCCGCGCCCGCGTCGTGCGCTGACGCGCCTGTGCGCGGTTGACGGGTCCAGGGACCCGTCAACCGCGCACGGGCGGCGGAGCCGCTTAGGCGCCCAGGAGGCGCTGGGCCAGGTAGCCCTCGACCTTGTCGAGCGAGACCCGCTCCTGCTCCATGGTGTCGCGCTCACGGATCGTCACGGCCTGGTCCTCGAGGGTGTCGAAGTCGACGGTGATGCAGAACGGGGTGCCGATCTCGTCCTGGCGACGGTAGCGGCGGCCGATGGCGCCCGCGTCGTCGAACTCGACGTTCCAGTTCTTGCGCAGCAGCGCCGCGAGATCCTTGGCCTTCGGGGTGAGGTCGGCGTTGCGGCTGAGCGGGAGCACCGCGGCCTTGACCGGGGCCAGCCGACGGTCCAGCCGCAGCACGGTGCGCTTGTCGACGCCGCCCTTCGCGTTCGGCGCCTCGTCCTCGGAGTACGCGTCGACCAGGAAGGCCATCAGCGAGCGGGTCAGGCCCGCTGCCGGCTCGATGACGTACGGGGTGTACCGCTCGCCGCTGGCCTGGTCGAAGTAGTTCAGGTCGGTGCCCGAGTGCTCCGAGTGGGTCTTGAGGTCGAAGTCGGTGCGGTTGGCGACGCCCTCGAGCTCACCCCACTCGCTGCCCTGGAACCGGAAGCGGTACTCGATGTCGACGGTGCGGGTCGAGTAGTGCGAGAGCTTGTCGGCCGGGTGCTCGTACAGCCGCAGGTTCTCCGGGTCGATGCCGAGGTCGGTGTACCAGGCGAGCCGGGTGTCGATCCAGTACTGGTGCCACTGCTCGTCCTCGCCCGGCTTGACGAAGAACTCCATCTCCATCTGCTCGAACTCGCGGGTGCGGAAGATGAAGTTGCCGGGGGTGATCTCGTTGCGGAAGCTCTTGCCGATCTGGGCGATGCCGAACGGCGGCTTCTTGCGCGAGGTGGTGAGCACGTTGGCGAAGTTGACGAAGATGCCCTGTGCGGTCTCGGGGCGCAGGTAGTGCAGCCCCTCCTCGGTCTCGATCGGCCCGAGGTGCGTCTTGAGCATCATGTTGAAGTCGCGCGGCTCGGTCCACTGGCCGACGGTGCCACAGTCGGGGCACACGATGATGTCCATCGACACGTCGTCAGGGTTGCCCTGGCCCTTCTTCTCCGCGTAGGCCTCCTGCAGGTGGTCCTGGCGGTGCCGCTTGTGGCAGGTCAGGCACTCGACGAGCGGGTCGTTGAACACCCCGACGTGACCGGACGCGACCCACACCTCGCGCGGCAGGATCACCGAGGAATCGAGGCCGACGACGTCGTCGCGGCTGGTGACGATGTTGCGCCACCACTGCTTCTTGATGTTCTCCTTGAGCTCGACGCCGAGCGGGCCGTAGTCCCAGGCAGACTTGGTCCCGCCGTAGATCTCACCGCAGGGATAGACGAGCCCCCTGCGCTTGGCGAGGTTGGCGACGGTCTCGATCATGGACTTGGGTGCCACTTGGGGAGCTCTCCATCTGGGTAATAGATGCTGCGGTCACGTGCGGTTTTCTGGGCCCCAGCCTATCTGCCCCGTCGGGCCGACCGAAATCTCCCGTTTGACATGCGCATCCATGCATATCAAAATGGAATCGATTTGCAATAAGGGCGCCCGGTGGGCCGGGTCCGACGCGGAGGGTGGGCGACGAGTGAGCATCAGCGATGCCGACGATCTCCACGGCGACACCACCGAGCACGATCCGTCCGGCGGCGCGCCGCCCGCGGCCCTGCCTGGCAAGGACACCCTGAGCGCGGCGGGCGACATCCTGCGCGCGCTGGCCGCACCGGTGCGGATCGCCATCGTGCTGCAGCTGCGCGATGCGGAGCGCTGCGTGCACGAGCTGGTCGAGGCGCTCGGCGTCACCCAGCCGCTGATCAGCCAGCACCTGCGAGTACTCAAGTCGGCGGGCGTCGTGCGCGGCGAACGCAATGGCCGCGAGGTGTTCTACCGCCTCGTCGACGACCACCTCGCCCACATCGTGATCGACGCCGTCGCCCACGCCGAGGAAGGACCGAGACCTTGACCGAAAAGAACGACAGGCGCAGCCCCGTCGTAGTCGGCGTGCGAGCCACCAAGCAGCGCAGCGCGATCTCGGCGCTGCTCGACGAGATCGACGAGTTCCGCTCCGCGCAGGATCTGCACGACGAGCTGCGCAAGCGCGGCGAGGGTATCGGCCTGACGACGGTCTACCGGACGCTGCAGACCCTGGCCGAGGCCGGCACCGTCGACGTCCTGCGCACCGACACCGGCGAGTCGGTGTACCGCCGCTGCTCGTCGGGTCACCACCACCACCTGGTGTGCCGGTCGTGCGGGTTCACCGTCGAGGTCGAGGGCCCGACGGTCGAGCAGTGGTCGCAGTCCATCGCCGACGAGAACGGCTTCACCGACGTCAGTCACACCGTCGAGATCTTCGGCACCTGCCGCACCTGCTCCTCGTAGCCGATCGCGTGCGCCGGCCTGAGTGTGCCGGTAGCGATCTGGTTCTCAGCGATCCAGATCGCTACCGGCAGAACGTCGTGCGGCTCAGCTAGCCGTGACGGCGACGTCGAGCGCGGGATAGATGGGGTACTCCACGCCCGACAGGTACTGGACGGTGCGCACAACCTGGCAGGAGTAGCCGAACTCGTTGTCGTACCAGACGTACAGGATGGCGGTGTCGCCCTCGACGATCGTCGCGTTCGCGTCGACGATGCTCGCCGCACGCGAGCCGATGAAGTCGCTCGACACCGCGTCGGTTGCGGCCGTGTAGTCGAGGTTCCGGCTCAGCGCGCCCGTGAGCGACTCCTGCCGGAGCCGCTCGAGCACCTCTTCCTTCGTGGTCTCACGGTTCAGCTGCAGGTGCAGGATCGCGATGGACACATCCGGAGTGGGGACGCGGATCGAGTTGCCGGTGATCTTGGCCTTCAGGTCGGGCAGCGCCTTCGCGACGGCCGAGGCGGCACCGGTCTCGGTGAGCACGAGGTTGGTCGGCGCCGAGCGACCACGGCGGTCGGCCTTGTGGTAGTTGTCCAGCAGGTTCTGGTCGTTGGTGAACGAGTGCACCGTCTCGACGTGACCCCGCGACACGCCGAACTCGTCGTCCATCGTCTTCAGCGGCGGGACGATGGCGTTGGTGGTGCAGGACGCGCAGGACACGATGTTCTCGTCCAGGTCGACGCTGCGGTGGTTGACGCCGTGCACGATGTTCGGGACGTCGCCCTTGCCGGGCGCGGTGAGCACCACCTTCGCCACACCCGGGCGCAGGTGCTTCGACAGTCCGTCGCGGTCGCGCCAGATTCCGGTGTTGTCGATCAGGATGGCGTTGTCGATGCCGTACTCGGTGTAGTCGACGGTCGTCGGGTCGTTGCTGTAGATGAACTTGATGACGTTGCCGTTGGCGATCAGGGCGCTGTTCTCCGCATCGACCTTGATCGTGCCGTTGAACTGCCCGTGGACGGAGTCGCGACGCAGCAGCGAGGCACGCTTGACCAGGTCGTCGTCGCCGCCCTTGCGGACCACCACGGCCCGCAGGTTGAGGCCGTTACCCGAACCCGCCTTCTCGATGAGCAGCCGAGCCACCAGTCGACCGATACGCCCGAAGCCGTAGAGAACCACGTCCTGCGGCTTCGCCGGGCTGGTCTCCGCGCCGCCGACGAGGTCGGCGAGGCTCTGCGCGACGAACTCCGGGATCGACGCTCCGGCGCCTGCGGCGCGGTAGGCCGTCACGAGCAGGCCGAGGTCGATCTTCGACGGACGCAGGTTGAGCTCCGTCAGTGCCTCGAGGAAGGGGAACGTCTCCTCGACGGACAGCTCATCGCCGCGGATCTGCCGGGCGAAGCGATGGGTGCGCAGGATGCTGATGACCGACTTGTTCACCAGCGAGCGGCTGTGAAGCAGAATGGTCACCGAGTGCTTGCGGTGCAGGCCGCCGATGATCGGGATCATCGCCTCCGCCAGTGCCTCCTCGGAGTTCCACTGGGTCAGTTCCGCTGTGCTCACTGCGCTCCTCTGCGGCCTTCGTGAGGCCCATACTGTGTGTCCGCGGGTTGGATACCGGGCTGACTGGGACGCGCGTCATTCTGCCAGTACAGCTGTGGATCACTGAGAACCAGGTCCCGACCGGCACGGAAAACGACGTGCGCGGATCAAGCATATGGAAGCGCCTTCCCCGGGCGACACGACGGTCGTCGAAACCGTCCGGTGCAACGAGGACCTGGCGATCTCACGGGCATGGCCGTAGGCCGGTGAAGGTCGCCTCAACCCCGGCGCACCCTAGAACAGTCGGCGCATGAGCGCGATGGCCCGGTCGGAGTACGGCGGGTAGGCGAACCGGGGATCCGGCTTGAAGGGCTTGACCAGCACCGCCTTGCGGTGACTGAGCGCCTCGAATCCCCACTTTCCGGTGTACTGACCCATCCCACTGGCACCGACCCCGCCAAACGGCAGCTGTGGGGCCGCGTAGTGGTACGTCAGGTGGTTCACGACGATGCCGCCTGCGCTGACCTCGGCGAGCACCCGGCGTCTCGCCTCGCCCGATCGGGTGAACAGGTACGCGGCGAGCGGCTTCGGCCGCGCGGTGACGAACGCGATCGCCTCGTCCAGCGAATCCACCGCCAGCACGGGCAGGATCGGACCGAAGATCTCCTCGGTCATCAGCGGCTCGCCGACCTCGGGGTCCACGAGCACGGTGGGCTCGATCGTCAGGCTCGCACGGTCCGTGCCGCCACCGACCGCGACGGTCGCTCGGGTCGACGCGAGACCGGTGGCCAATCGGTCGAAGTGGCGTTCGTCGATGACCCTCAGGCCGCGCACCGGCGCGTCGGCACGGAACTCCCCGACCGCCCCGACCAGCCGTGCGACCAGGTCGTCGCGCACGGACCTCTCCGCCAGGACGTAGTCGGGCGCGATGCACACCTGCCCCGAGTTGAGCAGCTTCGCCCAGACGATCCGGCGGGCCGTCACGTCCAGATCCGCGTCAGCGGTGACGATCACCGGACTCTTCCCGCCCAGTTCCAGAGTCACCGGGGTGAGATGCGGTGCGGCGGCCGCCATCACCTTCCGTCCGATCTCGGTGCCGCCGGTGAAGAAGCAGTGGTCGACGCCCTGAGCAAGCGCATCCTGAGTGACAGTGCCGTCCCCTTCGACCACCGCGACCGCGCCGGGGTCGAGGTATTCGGGGATCAACCGCGCCAACAGTCGCGACGTCGCCGGGGTCAGCTCGGACGGCTTGACCACCGCACAGTTGCCCGCCGCCACCGCCGCGACCAAGGGGTTCAGCACCAGATTCACCGGTCCGTTCCACGGCCCGACGATCAAGACCACACCGAGCGGCTCGTACTGGATCCAGCCGAGCGCGGGCATCATGCTCGGCGACAGCGGGCGGAGGCGACGGCGCATCCACCTGCGCACCCGAGCCCGCGCGTAGGCGGCCTCCGCGCGGGGGGAGGTGACGGCCAACATCCACGACTCGAAGGCGCTGCACCCGAGGTCGGTGGCCAGCGCCTGAGCGAACTCGTCCTCCCGCTCGATCACGAGACGCTCGATGCCCTCGAGTTGCGCGATGCGCCAGTCCGCGCCCCGAGTCCGGCCCGTCGCGTACACCCGCCGCAGGTCCGCGATGATCGCGGCGACCTCCACCGTCGTCTCGGCTGCGTCCGTGTCCTGCCCGATTCCCATCACGGCCACCTCGGTTCGGCTGTGGGATCTCGATCAACCATACGACGGGCAATGCGCGCCGCGCAGCCACCTAGGGCATGTCTCCCAATCCCCATTTCGGCGCCCCTGACGTCCAATCGCCGCCCTGCGGCGTTGTCGTCGTCACCGATACAACAGCGGTATCGGCTCCTCCTCCGTCTTGCCGGACGACGATTGTCTCGCCAGGTGCATCCGAGAGGGATTAGGAGACACGCCCTAAGGCAGCAACCCCTGCCGACCCTGGTCGGCACCCGAGAGCACCAACAACAGCATGGTGGTCAGCGCCTCGTCGCCCAGCCCGGCGGCCGGGAAGGTGTAGCGCAGGATCACGTCGGCCAGCTTGCCGCGGGTGATCACCGTGATCGACCCGAACTGCATCATCGAGTTCTTCTCGGCGACCTTCTTGTGCAGCGCGGGTTTGATCGGGCGGTCCCACGCCAGCACCGCCGTCACCGACAACACGTCCAGGCCCGGTGACAGATTCACCGCGCGCAGCGAGCACAGGGCGCCCGCATACTCGAAACCCAATGAGCCGTCGTCGGATTCGCGCACCTCGACGAAGTGTGCCAGCGCGTCGCGGGCGCGGTCCTGCAGCAGCTGTGCGGTCCCCGCGCTCACTACTTCACTCCCCCGAACCTTCGGTCCCGCGACGCATACTCGACGCACGCGGCCCACAGGTCGCGGCGGTCGAAATCGGGAAACAGCTTCTCCTGGAACACCATCTCGGCGTACGCGGACTGCCAGATCAGGAAGTTCGACGTCCGCTGCTCACCCGAGGGGCGCAGGAACAGGTCCACGTCCGGCATGTCGGGTTCATCGAGGTACTTGGCGACGGTCGCCTCCGTCACCTTCTCCGGATTCAGCTCTCCCGCCGCCACCCGACGCGCGATCTCCCGTGCGGCATCGGCGATCTCGGCGCGACCGCCGTAGTTCACGCACATGGTCAGGGTCATCGTGGTGTTGTGCTTGGTCAGCTCCTCGGCGACCTCGAGTTCCTTGATGACGCTGGCCCACAGCCTGGGTCGCCGCCCCGCCCAGCGCACCCGCACACCCATCTCGTGCATCTCGTCGCGCCGACGCCGGATCACGTCCCGGTTGAAGCCCATCAGGAACTTCACCTCCTCGGGACTGCGCTTCCAGTTCTCGGTGGAGAACGCATACGCCGAGAGCCACTTCACGCCGATCTCGATGCAGCCCTCGAGGGTGTCCATCAACACCGCCTCGCCGCGCTCGTGGCCCGCGGTGCGCGGCAGTCCGCGTTCCTGCGCCCAGCGACCGTTGCCGTCCATCACCAGCGCGACGTGCCGCGGGATCAGCTCGGACTGCAGGATCGGCGCCCTGGCGCCTGATGGGTGCTGGCTCGGGGGCCGGATCGCGCGGCTAGGCGGAGCTTGCGGTTCGCGTCGTCGAATCACGGTCTCCATCCTGCCCGACCGGACGGGTCGAACCTGCCACCGCCCGCGAATCGGCGGCCTCCGGCTCGATCGCGGCGTGCGGCCGGGACCGCTCGATCAGCGGCAGGGTGCGCAGTTGACGCTCGAGGTGCCACTGCAGGTGCGCGGCGACCAGACCGCTGGCCTGCCCCCGGACCGTGGCCGTCGCCGTCTCGGTGTGCGCCCACTCGCCGCGCGCGAGCGCGTCCATCAGGTCGAGCACCCCCGGAGACGGGGTCGCCGAGCCCGGCGGACGGCAGTGCACGCACACGGCCCCGCCTGCCGCCACGTGGAAGGCCCGGTGCGGGCCGGGGGCGGCGCACCGCGCGCACTCCTCCAGCGCGGGTGCCCAGCCTGCGAAACCCATGGCCCGCAACAGGAAGGCGTCGAGGATCAGCTCGGGCGGTCTGGCCTGCTCCCCCACCGCGCGCAGCGCGCCGACGGTGAGCTGATGCAGCCGCAGCGCCGGGGCGCGCTCCTCGCCGGCGAGCCGTTCGGCTGTCTCGAGCACCGCGCAGGCGGTGGTGTACCGGCCGTAGTCGTCGACGATGTCCCCGGCGAAAGCGTCCAGGGTCTGCACCTGCGTGACGATGTCGAGGTTGCGGCCGGGGTAGAGCTGCACATCGATGTGCGCGAAGGGCTCGAGGCGGGCCCCGAATTTCGACTTGGTCCGGCGCACACCCTTGGCCACGGCCCGCACCAGTCCGTGCTGGCGGGTCAGCAGGGTGACGATGCGGTCGGCCTCACCCAGCTTGTGCTGGCGCAACACCACCGCATGGTCCCGATACAACCTCACCGGGACAGTGTCCCACGGTGCGGGGACAAAGCCCTGCCTGCGCGAAAACTCCGCCCTCGACCTCCCCCCACTGCTACTGTTCGTTCGAACGAACAGGGGAGGGGTGGAGCGGTGACGACCGACATCGAGAACGACGGCGTGACGACCGAGCGGGTTCCCGGGTCACGGGCCTCCGGGTCCGGGGCTCGGCACCGCGAGGAGTTGGGGTTGGAGGACACCGTGCGGGCGCTCAGCGCGGGCACCGCCACCGCCGTCGACCTGGTGCGCCGCAGCCTCGACGCGATCGACGCGAGCCAGCCGGGTCTGAACGCCTTCCGGGTGGTGCGCCGGGAGGCCGCGCTCGCGGAGGCCGCCGACGCGGACCGTCGGCTCGCGGCTGGCGAACGTCTCCCCCTGCTCGGTGTCCCGATCGCGGTCAAGGACGACGTGGACGTCACCGGGGAGCCGACCGCGTTCGGCTGCCCGGGCGAATTCCCCGCCAAGACAGCCGATTCCGAGGTGGTGCGAAGGCTACGCGCGGCCGGCGCGATCATCGTGGGCAAGACGAACAGCCCGGAGCTGGGCCAATGGCCCTTCACCGGAGGCAGTTTCGGGCACACCAGGAACCCGTGGGCACGCGACCGGACACCCGGCGGATCCTCGGGCGGCAGCGCCGCCGCGGTCGCGGCCGGGCTGGTCCCCGCCGCGCTCGGCTCGGACGGCGCCGGCTCGGTCCGGATCCCCGCATCCTGGACCAACCTGGTCGGCATCAAGCCGCAGCGCGGCCGGATCTCCACCTGGCCGGACCCGGAGGCGTTCAACGGCATCACCGTGATCGGCCCGCTGGCCCGCACCGTCGCGGACGCCGCGCTGCTGCTCGACCTCGTCTCCGGCAGCCACGACGGCGACCTGCACCAGCCGCCGCCGGTGACCGTGCGCGACGCCGTCGACCGTGAGCCGGGCAGGCTGCGGATCGCGTTGTCCCTGAAGATCCCCTACACGGCGACGCCCCGGACGCTGCACCCCGAGATCAAGGACGCGATCGGGGCCACCGCGCACACCCTGCGCAGGCTCGGCCACGAGGTGGTCATCGCCGACCCCGCCTACGGAATCCTGTTGGGCCTGAACTTCATGCCGCGCTCGATGGCCGGGCTGGAGCAGTGGCGCACCCGGACGCCCGACCCCTCACTCCTCGACCCGCGCACCCTCTCCAACGCGCGCACCGGCAGGCTACTGGGGGGCCTGCCGTTGCGCGCGTCCCGCGCCGCCGAGCCGCGCATGCGCAGGCGGATCGGCGCCATCTTCAACGACTTCGACGTCATCCTCGCCCCCACCACGGCCACCCCGCCGCCCGGCGTCGACGCGATCGACCGCACCGGGCACTTCGAGACCGACAAGGTGATCACCGCGGCCTGCCCGTACACCTGGCCGTGGAACGTGCTCGGCTGGCCGAGCGTCAACGTGCCCGCCGGGTTCACCTCGGACGGATTGCCGCGCGGCGTGCAGCTGATGGGCCACGACAACTCCGAGCCGATGCTGGTCTCGCTCGCGGCGCAACTCGAACGTGAACTACGTTGGGACCGTGAACGTCCCGAACGGTGGTGGTGACAGGTGAGCGACACCCCGGTTCGTGAGCGGATCCTCGCCGCCGTGCTGCACATCATCGGCAGCGACGGGATCGCGGCGGTGACCAATCGCCGGATCGCGGCGCAGGCCGAGGTGTCGCTCGGATCGATCACCTACCACTTCCCCAGCCAGACCGACCTGCTCCGTGACGCACTGCTCGGGTTCGTCACGGAGGAGACCGCCCGGCTGACCGACCTGGCCGAGCAGTACCGGGACAAGGGATTGAGCGTGCAGGACGCCGCGACGCTGACCGAGCAGGTGGTCAGGGACCTCGCGTTCGACGCCGAGCGGATGGCGCCGTTCGAGCTGTACATCCAGGCCGGCCGCGACCCCGACCTGCGCGAGGCGGCCGCCGAGTGCTTCGCCGCCTACGACACGCTCACCGTCACGATCCTCGAGGCGCTCGGCGTGCCGAATGCCGACGCGGTCGCGCCGACGCTGGTCGCGACCATCGCCGGCCTGCAGTTGCGCCGTCTGGCCACCGGCGCGGCCCAGGATGTTTCGACCGCCATCCTCCGACTGGTGGGCGCTGCGCGCCCGTGAGTGGATAGCGGGTCCCTGGACCCCTTTTCCGCGCACGGGCGGCGAAGCCGCCTAGAAGCCGAGCCGACCCAACTGCTTCGGGTCGCGCTGCCAGTCCTTGGCGACCTTCACGTGCAGTTCCAGGAAGATCCGGGTACCGAGCAGCTTCTCGATCTGGGTGCGGGCCTTGGTGCCGACCTCGCGCAGCCGGGCGCCGCCCTTGCCGATCACGATGCCCTTCTGGCTGGGGCGCTCCACGTAGAGCAGCGCGTGCACGTCGAGCATCTCGCCCTGCTTCTCGGTGCGCCCCTCCCGCTCGATGACCTCCTCGATCACCACGGC
Source organism: Rhodococcus sp. NPDC059179 (assembly GCF_042754885.1). Lineage (NCBI taxonomy): Bacteria > Bacillati > Actinomycetota > Actinomycetes > Mycobacteriales > Nocardiaceae > Rhodococcus > Rhodococcus sp. NPDC059179. Next base: position 198,735 of record NZ_JBHZBV010000004.1, read on the forward strand.
CAGCGAGTGCGGCAACTCGTCGCCGAGGCCCTCGAGCGCGGCCTCCCGGATGAGCTCCGCCATCAGCGTCTCCTCCGGCTCGTCGGTGATCTCGCCGTCCGGGTAGAACGCCGGACCCTCGTCCATCGACTTGGCCAGCAGGTCGACCAGCATCTCGACCTGCTCCCCCGACGCCGCGGACACCGGGATCACGTCGGTCTCGGGGCCGAGCACCTTCGACAGCGCCACCAGCTGCTCGGCGACCTTCTCCCGGCTCACCTTGTCGATCTTGGTGACGATGCCGATCAGCTTGGTCTTGGGCGCCATCTGACGGACCTGCTCGAGGATCCAGCGGTCGCCGGGGCCGATCTTCTCGTCCGCCGGAATGCACAGGCCGATCACGTCGACCTCCGAATAGGTGTCGCGCACAAGGTCGTTCAGCCGCTGGCCGAGCAGCGTCCGGGGACGGTGCAGGCCGGGGGTGTCCACCAGGATCAGCTGGGCGTGCGGGCGGTGCACGATGCCGCGGATGGTGTGCCGGGTGGTCTGCGGCCGCGACGAGGTGATCGCGATCTTGGTGCCGACCAGCGCGTTGGTCAGCGTCGACTTGCCGGTGTTCGGGCGTCCGACGAAACAGACGAAGCCGGAACGGAATTCGGTATCAGTGCTCATGGGCATCTCCAGAAGTGGGGCGGTAGGGCTCCGAGCCCATGACGTACGGGTCCGAGCCGTCGGCTCGGGCGGCGATGAGTTTGGCGGACGCGCTCACCTCGGTGAGGGCGAGCACGCCTGGCTCGCTGTCGCGGACGGCGGTGACGATCTCGGCGGCGGTGCCGGGCAGGTCGCCCACCACCGCGGCGGCCTCGAAGCCCTCCGCCCCGCTCGAGAGCGCGGCGGCGATCGCGGCCTGCAGCGCGGTCAGATTCAGCGCCTCGAGGGAGACCGGGCCTGCGGCATAGGTGCGACCGTCGAGGTCCCGGACCGCGGCGCCCTGCGCACCGCCGGTGCGGCCCATCGCGCCGCGGGCGAGGACCACCAGCTTGGCGTCCTCCTCGTCGAGATGCTCAGTCACGTCGGCCCTCGTCTCCCTCGTCATCGACCGCTTCGGCGTCCGGTTCGGGCGTCCTCCAGGCAAGAACAGTACTGATCCGGACCCGGCCACGGACGTCACTGCCGCCCTCGGCGCGCAGCCGCAGTCCGGCGGCGGCGACCTCCGAGCCGGGCAGCGGCACCCTGCCGAGCCCGTATCCGAGCAGCCCGCCGACCGTCTCCACCTCGTCGTTGTCGATCTCGACGTCGAACAGTTCGGCGAGATCCTCGATCGGCAGGCGGGCGGAGAGCCGGTACCGGCCGTCGCCGAGAACCTCCACCGGTGCGATCTCGCCGACGTCGTACTCGTCGGCGATCTCGCCGACGATCTCCTCGATCACGTCCTCGATGGTCACGAGCCCGGCGATGCCGCCGTACTCGTCGACCAGGAGCGCCATGTGGTTGCGGTCCCGCTGCATCTCCGCGAGCAGGCTGTCGAGCGGCTTGGAGTCCGGCACGAACACCGGCGGACGCATCACCTCGGCGACGGTGACGCCGCGGCCGCCGTCGACGTCGTGATAGGTCTTCTGGACCAGGTCCTTGAGGTACACGACGCCGAGCACGTCGTCGACGTTCTCGCCGATCACCGGGATCCGGGAGTGCCCGCTGCGCACGGCCAGCGAGGTGGCCTGCCCCGCCGACTTGGTGGCCTCGATCCACACCATCTCGGTGCGCGGGACCATCACCTCGCGGGCGGGGGTGTCCCCGAGCTCGAACACCGACTGGATCATCCGGCGCTCCTCGTCGGCCACCACGCCGCGCTCCTGCGCCATGTCGACCAGCTCGCGCAGCTCGATCTCGGAGGCGAACGGCCCGTTGCGGAAACCCCGGCCGGGCGTGAGCGCGTTGCCGATCAGGATGAGCAGTCGGCTGATCGGCGAGAACACGACGCCGATCACCTGCAGCGGCAGCGCCGCGGCGAGCATGATCGAGTAGGCGTGCTGGCGGCCGATGGTGCGCGGTCCCACCCCGATCGCCACGTAGTCGAGGAGCACCATGACGACGGCGGTGATCACCAGCGCCCAGCTCCGCTCGAGCAGGTCCAGCAGTGCGGCGGCGAGCAGCACGGTGGCGGTGATCTCGGCCAGGATCCGCAGCAACACCATGAGATTGATGTAGCGGGGCCGATCGGCCACGACCGCGAGCAGGCGCTGCGCACCCGGCCGCGAGTCCTTGGCCATGTCCTCGACCCGCGCGGGCGAGATCGTGTTGAGCGCGGAGTCGATGGCGGCGAACAGCCCGCCGAGCGGCACCAGGACGGCGGCCAGCAGGATCTGGACCAGCTCATCGCTCACTGCGCTGCGCCGATCGAGAGTTCTACGCTCCGACTCACAGTTCGGGGCCGTCGACGAACCCGGTCTTGCCCAGCAGCCTGCGGTCACGGGCGGCCAACTCCGCCTCCCGCTCGGCCAGGCGCAGGTCCTCGTACCAGTCGGCGAGCAGGCTGTTCTGCAGCGCGAACATCTCCTTCTCCTCCTCCGGCTCGGCATGGTCGTAGCCGAGCAGGTGCAGGACACCGTGCACGGTGAGCAGCGCCAACTCGTGCGCGGTGGAATGGCCGGCCTTGGCGGCCTGGTCGGCGGCGAACGCCGGGCAGAGCACGATGTCGCCGAGCATCGCCGGTCCCGGCTCGGGCGCGTCGGGACGCCCACCGGGCTCGAGCTCGTCCATCGGGAAGGACATCACGTCGGTCGGACCGGGCAGGTCCATCCACCGCATGTGCAGGTCGGCCATCGTGTCGAGGTCGACGAGCACCATCGACAGCTCGGCCGCGGGGTGTACGTCCATCCGGCCGATGACGAACCGGGCGACGGCGATCAACTCCGCCTCGGAGACGTCGATCCCGGACTCGTTGGATACCTCAATGCTCATGACAGTCGTTCTCCTCGGGACCGCGGACTGCGGGGTTGGGCGGTGTGGTCAAAGCTGGCAGGCACCGTCAGCGCCGCGTGGAGCGGGCCTGCGCGGACCGCCGCTGCGAGCGGTTGCCGAGCTTGACCTCGTCGATCCGCTCGGTCTCGAATCGCTCGTAGGCGTCGACGATGTCGGAGACCAGGCGGTGCCGCACCACGTCCGCACTCGTGAGCTCCGCAAAGTGGATGTCGTCGATGTCGGTCAGGATCTCCGAGGCCGCGCGCAGCCCGGACCGGGCGCCGCCGGGCAGGTCCACCTGGGTCACGTCGCCGGTCACCACGATCTTGGACCCGAACCCGAGTCGGGTCAGGAACATCTTCATCTGCTCGGCGGTGGTGTTCTGCGCCTCGTCGAGGATGATGAACGCATCGTTGAGTGTCCGGCCCCGCATGTATGCCAGCGGCGCGACCTCAATTACCCCGGCCTGCATCAGTTTTGGGATCGCCTCGGGGTCCATCATGTCGTGCAGCGCGTCGTGCAGGGGCCGCAGGTACGGGTCGATCTTCTCGTGCAGGGTGCCTGGCAGGAAGCCGAGCCGCTCCCCCGCCTCGACCGCGGGGCGGGTCAGGATGATCCGGCTGACGTTCTTGCTCTGCAGCGCCTGCACGGCCTTGGCCATGGCGAGGTAGGTCTTGCCGGTGCCCGCGGGACCGATTCCGAAAACGATGGTGTTCGCGTCGATCGCGTCGACGTAGCGCTTCTGGTTGACCGTCTTCGGCCGGATGGTCTTGCCGCGCCGGGACAGGATGTCGAGGCTGAGCACCTCGGCGGGCGATTCGGCGACACCCTCGGTGAGCATCGCGACGCTGCGCCGCACGGCGTCGGGGGTCAGGGTGTTGCCGCCGCCGACGACGGCGATCAGCTCACCGATCACCCGCTCGGCCAGCGCCACGTCGGCGGCCTTGCCGGTGAGGGTGATCGCGTTGCCGCGGACGTGAATGTCGGCATCGAGGGCGCGTTCGAGTTCCTTGAGGTTCTGATCCGAGGAACCGAGCAGTGGGAGTACCGCGTCGGGTGAGACCTCCATGCTCGACCGCACCGTGCGCTGCGCCGGGCGGTCCTGGCTGTTGGCCTTCGCCCCTGCGCGCGAAGCGCGTCCCCCTGCGTCGTCCGACTGATCGCCCATGTCGCTGTCTGCACTCACGTGGTAGCTATGGCCTGCTTTCCTGTTCCCGGTCCCGACGGACGCACCGCCCTGATACCTCGAAGTCTATCGCGGGTCGTTCGCGCCGCCCACACGATTACCGCCGGTCAGGCGCGGGCCCGGGCGCCTGCGCGTTCGCGGTGTCGCGGATCCAGGCCCACGCGTCGTCGACCACCGCCGCCGCACGGTCGGGCACGACCCCGACCAGCGCGAGGGAGGCGATCGCCATCGACTCCCCGGAATCGTTGATCGCCCCCTTGTTGGCCTGATCCAGCATTGTGACGGTCATCGCCTCTGTCATCGCAACCAGCGACGCGGCGGGCAGATACGACGAGAACGTCCCGTCTCGCTGCCCCCGCTCGATGATCGCGATGCAGGGCGCCCGCGCCGGTTCCATCAGGTCGAGGATTCGCTGCTCGCCGAGTTCCTTGCGGGCGAAGGTGAGCAGCATCCGGAATCGATCGCCGATCGGCCAGGTCAGGAGGGCAAGGACGGCGACCGCGACGTCCGGACGGTCCGGCTGCGGTCCACCCCCACCGAACGACGCGACGATGGCGGCCGAGGCCTCGTCCACGATGCCCTCGACGAGCGCCTCCCGGCTGGGGAAGTGCGCGTACACCGTGCGGCGGACCACTCCCGCCGCGCGGGCGACGTCGTCCATGCTCGCGTCCGGATCGGCGGCGAAAGCGCCGATCGCGGCGTCGATGATGCGCGCGCGATTGGCCCGCGTCTCGCTGCGCCGACGCCTGACCGGCTCCGCCACCCCGCATCCACCTCTCAACCGGCCCACTGTGATCTGCGTCAAGCATAGTTGCACAGCACTGTGCAAGCTATTAACTTGCACAGTGTTGTGCAGACAAGCTGGTCCTCGGACCGGACTGACGCCGAAACGGAGCGCCGACGATGACAACCCTCGCGACCAAACCGGTCAGCCGCATGGAGCAGCCCTACCGCTGGCGCTGGGCCGCGCTCGGCGTGCTGTGCCTGAGCCTGCTGATCGTGGTGATGGCGAACACCGCGCTGATCGTGGCGGCGCCGGACATGACCCGGGACCTCGGCCTGACCAGCGCGCAGCTGCAGTGGGTGATCGACGGCTACACCGTGCCCTACGCGGCGCTGATGCTGCTGTGCGGCGTGATCGGCGACAAGTACAGCCGCCGCGGCGCGCTGCTGACCGGCCTGCTGGTGTTCGGCGGCGGCGCGGTGTTCGGCAGCCTCGCGGACTCCACGACCGCGGTGATCGCCGCCCGGATGATCATGGGCGTCGGCGCGGCGATCATCATGCCCGCGACGCTGTCGCTGCTCGTCGCGACCTTCCCCAAGTCGGAGCGTTCCCGCGCGATCGCCGCCTGGGCGGCCACCTCCGGGCTGGCCATCGCGCTCGGACCGCTGCTCGCGGGGTGGATCCTCGAGAGCCACTCCTGGAGCGCGACCTTCCTGATCAACGTCCCCATCGCCGCCGTCGCGGCCGTCGCCGCGCTGCTCCTCGTGCCGCCGTCCCGCGCGGAGGGTATGGCCCGGATCGACTGGATCGGCGGACTGCTGTCGGTGGTCGCGATCGGCGCGCTCGTCTACGCGATCATCAACGGCTTCCACTTCGGTTGGGGCGCGGGCCCGCTCGTAGGCGCCGCCGTCGCAGCGCTCGGCCTCGCGGCGTTCGTCGCCTGGGAGCTGCGACACCCGCAGCCGCTGCTCGACGTCCGCAAGCTCAGCGAACGCACCGTCGGCGGCTCGACCCTCGCGGTGCTGCTGCTGTTCCTCTCCGCGTTCGGAGCGATCTACTTCATCGCGCAGGAGTTCCAGTTCGTGCTCGGGTACGGCCCGCTCGAAACCGGCGTCCGGCTGCTGCCCCTCGCCGCGGCGGTGTCGGCGGGCGCGATCCTCAGCGGCCGGATCACCCCGCGCATCGGCGTCCGCAACGCGATCGTCGCCGGCATGGTTCTCGCCGCGGCGGGCGTGCTGCTGCTGATCCGGGTCGACGGCGGCTCGGGCTACCTCGACTTCCTCGTCCCGCTGGTGCTGCTCGGCGTCGGCATCGGCCTGAGCGAGCCGCCCGCCACCGACGCGATCATGGGCAGCTTCCCCGACAGCGACCTCGGCGCCGCGGGCGGACTCAACGACACGGCAATCGAACTGGGCGGATCGCTGGGCATCGCCATCCTCGGATCCATCCTGGCCGCGAGCTACAAGGACTCCATCGCGGGCTTCATCGACGGCGCTCCGCTCCCTCAACTCGGCGGGGACCTCGCCGCGCAGGCCGAATACGCGATGGAGGTCTCGCGAGAATCGGTCGGCGGCGCGTCGCTCGTGGCGCAGGAGCTGGCGGGCAATCCGCTGTCGGCCTCGTACGCAGGCCCGCTCCTCCAGGCATCCTCGACCTCGTTCGCCGACGCGATCGTGAGCGCGAGCCTGGCGGGCGGGATCGCCCTCGCGATCGGCGCGGTGGTGGTGGCGGTGATCCTGCCGGGCCGATCGACCGACTGACAGCGCGGATGGCGGCGGTATCCTGGGGGCACTGTCTGAGGTGAGGTATGCGCGGCGCCGATCGTCCCGGCGCCGTGGATCGGATGATTCGGATCGCTGGTTGCCGATGGCCCGAGATGTTGATCCGCTTGTGACGCAGCGCCATGTTGTCCCGACGGTCGCCGCGGAGCTCGGCGCGGCCGGGTTCGAGGATGCCGAGGAGATCGGGCGGGGCGGCTTCGGCGTCGTCTACCGGTGCGTCCAGGCCGAGCTGGACCGGATGGTGGCGGTGAAGGTGCTCACCGCCGAGCTGGACGAGGTCAACCGGGTGCGGTTTCTCCGGGAACAGCGGGCGATGGGCCGACTGAGCGGGCACCCGAACATCGTCAATGTGCTGCAGGTCGGTGCCACCGAGGGCGGTCGGCCGTACATTGCGATGCAGTACATCCGGCAGGGTTCGCTGGAGGCGCGGGTCCGTCTGCACGGTCCGCTTCCGTTGGATGAGTCGCTGAGGCTGGGGGTGAAGTTGGCCGGTGCGGTGGAGACCGCGCACCGGCTCGGGATTGTGCATCGCGATATCAAGCCCGCGAACATTCTCCTCACCGACTACGGCGAGCCGGTGTTGAGCGACTTCGGTATCGCGCACATCTCCGGCGGATTCGAGACCCGTGCCGGGACCGTGACCGGGTCGCCTGCATTCACGGCCCCTGAGGTGCTCCGGGGGGATCCGCCGAGCCGTGCGTCCGACGTCTACGGGCTCGGTGCGACCCTGTTCAGCGCCGCGACCGGGCATGCGGCCTTCGAGCGGCGAAGCGGGGAGCAGGTGGTGGCCCAGTTCCTGCGGATCACCACCCAACCGGTACCGGACCTGCGTGAGCACGGCATCGACGACGATTTCTCCGCGGCGATCGGACGGGCGATGGCCGCGAACCCACAGGATCGGCCATCGGCTCTGGAGCTCGGTGACGAACTGCGCCGGATCCAACTCGGCAACAATTTCCTGGTCGACGAGATGGCACTGCAAGCTGAACCGGGCGCACCGCCGCGAGAGCCGATCCCCACACACACGGTCTTCGATTCCGCTGAGCGTGCGGCGATCGTTCAGTACTCACCCGCCCCGCATGCCGTGCGGGACGGCACGGGAAATCTTCCGGTCGAACTGACCAGCTTCGTCGGTCGCCGCAGCGAACTCAGCGACGCCAAGGCGTCGCTGTCCGTCTCACATCTGGTGACGCTGACCGGGATCGGTGGTGTCGGTAAGACGCGCCTTGCCCTGCGGGTGGCCGAGAACGTGCGAGGCGCCTTCGGTCACGGGGTGTGGCTGGTGGAGTTGGGTGAACTGTCCGACGGGTCGCTGCTGACCGATGTCGTGGCCGCCGCGCTGGGGCTGAGAAATCACTCGGTGCGGCCGCTGCGTGAGGTGCTCGTGGAGTTCGTGGCGGACCGGGAGCTGTTGCTGGTGTTGGACAACTGCGAGCAGGTGGTCGACGCCGTGGCAGACCTCGCCGAAACGCTGCTGCGGGCCTGCCCGGGGCTGCGGATTCTCGCCACCAGCCGCGAGCCTCTCGGGATCGCCGGGGAGTCGGTGCTGCGGGTACCCTCGCTGGCCGTGCCGCTTCCGGATCGGAAGTCTCCGATGTCGGGAATTCTCAGTTACGACGCGGTGACGTTGTTCGCCGACCGCGCCGCCACCGCCGTACCGGGGTTCGAGCTGACCGAGGAGAACACGACCGCGGTCGCCCGGATCTGCCAACGGCTGGACGGGTTGCCGTTGCCGATCGAGCTGGCGGCGGCCCGGTTGCAGGCGCTGTCGCCGGAGCAGATCCTGGACCGGCTCACCGACAGGTTCTCGCTGTTGACCCGGGGCAGCCGGGTGGCTCCGTCCCGGCAGCAGACCCTGCGATTGAGCATCGACTGGAGTCACGAGCTGTGCACCCCGGTGGAGCAACTGGTGTGGGCGCGGTTGGCGGTGTTCGAGGGCAGCTTCGGTCTCGATGCCGCCGAACAGATTTGCGGCAGCGGCCTGCAGCCGGAGGAGCTGCTCGATGCGGTGGCCTCGCTGGTGGACAAGTCGGTGCTGATGCGGGAGGAATCCGGCACGACGGTGCGGTTCCGGCTGCTCGAGACCCTGCGCGACTACGGCCGCGAGAAGCTGCAGCAGAGCGGTGAGTATCCGGAAATGGTTCGGCGCCACCGCGACTGGTACGAGAGGTTGGTTCTCGCGGGAGAGGACGACTGGATCAGTCCCCGGCAGCTGGACTGGATCGCCCGGCTCGCGCGGGAACAACCGAATCTGCGGGAGGCGCTGGAGTTCTGCGTGTCCGACAGCCCGGACACGGGTCTGCGGATCGCCACCGCCCTGCTTCCGTTCTGGAATTCCCACGGTCTGATCAGCGAGGGACGCCGGTGGCTCGCCCGCGTCCTCGCCGCCCAGACCGGGGGGCCGAGCGTCGACCGGGTCAAGGCGCTGTACGCGGCCAGCGCTTTGGCCGAGGTGCAAGGTGACCTCGAGGCAGGCGCCGCGCTCGTGCAGGAGGGGCGCGCGCTCGCCGAAATGTCGACCGACCCCATGGTGCATGCCCTCGTCGCCTACGCCGACGGCATCCAGGCGGTCTTCAGCGGTGAACTGACCCGCGCGTGCTCGCGCTTGGAAAGCGCCCTCGAGACCTTCGGCGCCGGGGAGGACCGCCACCTCCACACCGGCGTGCTGAACATGCTCGGACTTGCCCACGAACTACGCGGCGAGGCCGAACGGGCAGTGGATTACTACGAGCAGGTGCTCGCCATCACGAAGGAGCACGGCGAAGTCGTGCTTCGGTCGCATGCGCTGTGGGCCATGGGCGTTGCGGTGTGGCGGCAGGGCGACGCAGACGGGGCGGTTGGGCCGCTCGAACAGTCGTTGCGGCTGGCGCGGCAGGCGAACAACCGGCGCACCACCGCGTCGAGCCTCGAGGTGCTGGCCTGGATCGCTGCCGGCGAACAGAACGCCCGGCGTGCCGCCGTGATGCTGGGAGCCGCCGAGGAGTTGGGGCGCTCGGTCGACAGCAACGCCGTCGTGTTTCCCGCCATGCGCGTCCACCACGAGGAGTGCGAGCGGACGAGCCGTTTCGTCCTCGGTAAGCGAGGATTCGAGGAGGCCCGCAGGGAGGGCGGGCGGCTGGGGTTCGATGCCGCCGTCGCGTACGCCCTCGGCGAGCGGGCCCCGGAACCTCCGGCTCCCGAGGGCGGGCCATCACCGAAACTGACGAAACGGGAGAGGCAGGTCGCCGACCTGGTCGCGGAGGGTCTGACCAACAAGGCGATTGCGGCCCGCCTGGTGATCTCGCCCCGCACCGCGCAGGGCCATGTGGAGCACGTGCTGTCCAAACTCGGATTCACCTCGCGCGCGCAGATCGCCGCGTGGGTGGTGGAACAGGCGGGAACCGAGCGCTGAAAACCAGTAGTCATCGACATCCAGCCCCTCCCAGGTCACCCCGCCGGCGCCGACCAGGGGTCGTCGTCGAGCAGGGCGCGCAGGGTCAGCTCCCAGCTGCGGGACCCGCGGGCCAGGAAGTCGTTGTGCCCCTCGCCCGGCACCTCCCACAGTGCCACCGTGTCCCCTGCCGCCACCGCGGCGTCCCGGTACGCGCGGCTGGCGGCGACGGGAACCTGGACGTCCTGCGCGCCGTGGATGCAGACCACCGGCACACCGATCGGGACCCGGAACACGGGCGAGGCGTCGCGGTAGAGCTGCGGGGCATCGACGTACCGGGCACCGAAGAACGCCTCCAACGCGGCGCCAGCGGTGCGGCCCGCCGCGCGGGCGGCCAGGTCCATCGCGCCCGCCTGCGCGACCACCCGCTCGGGCCGAATCGGGGAATTCGGTTGTCCGGCAACCCACAACGCCAGCTGGGCGCCCGCGGAGTGACCGACGATGCGGACGTTGCCGAGGTCGAGCGGGATCGGCGACTGTGCGGGCAGCAGGTCCGCGACGGCGGACAGCGCGGACTCGATGTCGGCGCTGGTCTGTTCCCAGCCACCGCCCGCGCCGACCCGCCGGTACTCGACGTTCCACGCCGCCACCCCGAGCCGGGCCAGTTCGATGGCGAGGGCGGTCGCGAGGTTCAGGTGGAAGTCGGCGCTCCAGTAGCCGCCGTGGATGAGCATCACCACCGGCACCGGATCGGCGACCGGCTCGGTGGGCAGGTACAGGTGCCCGAACTGCGCCGGCTCCGGCCCGTAGTCGACGCGTTGACGGCCCATGACTAGTGCAGTGGCCGGGCGGACCAGCGGTCGGTCAGCACCCCGATCGCGCCGAGCGCCACCGCGGCCGCCGTGGAGGTCCGCAGCACCGTCGGGCCCAGTCGCACCGCGACCGCCCCCGCCGCGGTGAGCGCGTCGACCTCCGCGTCGTCCAGGCCACCCTCGGGCCCGACCACCAGCAGCACCTGGGCGGCCGTGGCCAGCGGCAGCTCCGCCAGCGCCGTCGTGGCCGACTCGTGCAGCACCGCGACGACACCGCCGCCTTCCGCCGCCCCCGACACCAGCTCGACCACCGCGGGCGTGCGGTGCACCTCGAGAACCTCCGGAATATGCGCTCGCCGTGACTGTTTCGCCGCGGCCACCGCCACGGCGCGCCACTTCGCCACGCCCTTGTCGGCCTTCGGCCCCTCCCAGCGGGCCACGCATCGCGCGGACTGCCAGGGCACGATCGCATCGACGCCTGCCTCGGTCGCCAGCTCCACCGCCAGCTCGGAGCGCTCCGCCTTCGGCAGCGCCTGCACCAGGGTCACCGCCGGGGCGGCCGCGGGCACGGTGTCGCGGGCGGTGATCTCCAGGTCCAGGCGGTCCTTGCCGACCTCGACGACCACCGCGTCCGCGACGGCGCCGCGGCCGTCGGAGAGCACCAGCCGCTCCCCGACCCGGATCCGGCGCACGGTGGCGGCGTGCCTGCCCTCCTTGCCGTCGAGCACGGCGACCGCGCCGACCTCGGGCAGCGGGTCCAGATAGAACACCGTCGCGGCCATGATCTTTCGCCCGATCCGTCAGCGACCGCTGAACGCGTCGCGCAGCCGGGAGAACAGCCCGCCGTTGTGCTGCGACGCCGTGGTCACGACCTCGGCCTGGTCCTTCTCGCGCAGGTCCTTGAACTCGCGCAGGGCGGCGGTCTGCTTGCCGTCGAGGCGCGAAGGCACCACGACCTCCAGGTGCGCGTGCAGGTCGCCCCGCACACCCGAACGCAGTTTCGGCATGCCGTGCCCGCGCACCGACTCGACCTTGCCCGGCTGCGTGCCAGCAGGGATGGTGATCTCCGTCGGGCCGTCGATGATGGTGTTCACGGTGACGGTGGTGCCGAGCGCCGCGTCGACCATCGGGACCCGGACCGTGCAGTGCAGGTCGTCGCCGTCGCGGACGAACACGTCGTGCTGCTGCTCGATGATCTCGACGTACAGGTCGCCCGCGTGGCCGCCGCCGGGGCCGACCTCGCCCTGCGCGGCCAGCCGGATCCGCATCCCGCTGCTCACGCCGACCGGGACCTTCACCGCGATGTCGCGGCGGGCCCGCACCCGGCCGTCGCCGCCACACTTGTGGCAGGGATCCGGGATCGTCTCGCCTGCGCCGCGGCAGGTCGGGCACGGACGGGAGGTCATCACCTGGCCGAGGAACGAGCGCTGAACGGACTGCACCTCGCCTGCGCCGCGACAGGTCTCACAGGTCACCGGCTTGGAGTCGCCGTTGGTGCCCGCGCCGGTGCAGACGTCGCACAGGATCGCGGTGTCGACGGTGATGTGCTTGGTGACGCCGGTGGCGCACTCCTCGAGCGTCAGCTTGGTCCGCAGCAGCGAATCCGCGCCCGCCTGCACGCGGCCGCGCGGTCCGCGGCTGGTCTGGCCGCCACCGCCGAAGAACGCCTCGAACACGTCGCCGAGGCCACCGCCGAAGCCGGCGCCACCGAATCCGGCGCCGCCACCGCCGCCCTGCGACAGCGGGTCGCCGCCGAGGTCGACGATCCGGCGCTTCTCGGGATCGGAGAGCACCTCGTAGGCCGTCGAGATGTCCTTGAAGCGGGCCTGCGCCGCCTCGTCGGGGTTCACATCCGGATGCAGCTCCCTGGCGAGCTTGCGGTACGCCCGCTTGATCTCCTGATCGGTCGCCTTCGTGCTGACGCCCAGCAGTCCGTAGTAATCCCGTGCCACGTTAAGTCTCTCGTCCTCGTTGTCGATCAGATCCAGCTGTCAATGAAAGGTCCTGCTTGCGGCGTTCGCCACGGTCCGCGCCCACGCGTCAGCGCTCGGCGAGCACCTCGCCGATATACCTCGCAACGGCGGCGACCGACGCGATTGTTCCCGGGTAGTCCATCCGAGTGGGACCGAGCACCCCCATGCCGCCGAACACGTTGCCGCCCGCGCCGTAGCCGGTGGTGATCACCGAGGTGCCCCGGATCTGCTCCATCTGGGTCTCCTCGCCGATCCGGACTGTCACCTTGCCCGCATCACCGGTGGCGGCGAGCAGCTTGAGCACGATCACCTGCTCCTCGAGTGCCTCGAGGACGGATCGCAGCGAACCGGGGAACCCCGTGAAGTCCGCCGCGTTGCGGGTCAGGTTCGAGGTGCCGCCCAGCACGAGTCGGTCCTCGGGGTGCTCGACCAGGGTCTCGATCAGCACGGTCGCCGAGCGGACCACGGCGTCACGCAGGTGGTCCGGGGCGTCGGCGGCGAGCTCCGAGACGGCGATCGACGCCGCGGCCAGGCGTTTGCCCTCCAGCGCGCCGCCAAGCAGGTTCCGCAGCCGGGACAGGTTCTCGTCGTCGATGACGTCGCCCAGTTCGACGATGCGCTGGTCGACGCGGCCGGAGTCGGTGATCAGCACCAGCAGCAGCCGGGCGGGGGTCAGCGCGACCACCTCGAGATGGCGGACCGAGGACGATGAGAGCGTCGGGTACTGCACGACCGCGACCTGCCTGGTCAGCTGGGCCAACAACCGCACCCCGCGGCGGAGCACGTCGTCCAGGTCGACCCCGGATTCGAGGAACTCCAGGATGGCGCGGCGTTCGGCGGGCGAGAGCGGCTTGACGTCCGCGATCCGGTCCACGAACTGCCGGTAGCCCTTGTCCGTCGGCACCCGACCGGAGCTGGTGTGCGGCTGGGCGATGTAGCCCTCGGCCTCGAGAACGGCCATGTCGTTGCGCACGGTGGCGCTGGAAACACCGAGGTTGTGACGCTCGACCAGGGCCTTCGAGCCGATCGGTTCCTGGGTGGCGACGTAGTCGGCGACGATCGCGCGCAGCACCTCGAAGCGTCGTTCATCGGTACTCGACATAGCGGCCACCTCCGTCACCCGACTCCCCCGTCCGGAAGTCCGGCGAGACCATTGCTCACGGTCGGCGTGGTGCACACCCCCGCGACCGGCTACCAGTCTAATCGCCACGTCCGGCACTTCCCCCGAGGCCTTACTGTGTGTGGTGCGCGAACGGCGCCAGGTGCCCGACCGAGCACCCCCGACTACCGCGACGGAACACCGATGATCTTCAAGGGCGTGAGGGACGGCAAGCCGTACCCGGACCATGGGCTGTCGATCCGCGACTGGTCGAAGATCCCGCCGCGGCAAATACGCCTCGACGAGATCGTGACCACCACCAAGGTCCTCGAACTGGATCGTCTGCTGTCCGAGGACTCCACCTTCTACGGTGACCTGTTCCCGCACGCGGTGCTCTGGGACGGCGTGATCTACCTCGAGGACGGCGTGCACCACGCGGTCCGCTCCGCCCTGCGCAACCGGGTCGTGCTGCATGCCCGGGTCTTCGACTACGACGCCATCCGCTGAGCGCACCCGCGGCTTCGCCGCCCGTGCGCGCGAAGTACCCCCAGAGCATCGACTTGCGCCGGTGTGGAGGCCAGCCGTAGCCCCAGCGCGCACCGGCGTCCGACCGACCCCACCGTCCGTCTACTGGCATGATTCCTGCCGACCGCGCCGCCCTTGACGCAAGGAGCCACCATCAACATCGCCAGCGCACTCATGTTGCCCGAACGCGTGGTCACGCGCGGGTTCGGCGAGCTCCGCGACCTGGAACGCCAGTTCATGGCGACCCTCGTCATGGCCCGCAGCGCCTTCGACGCGTTCGCCCCGATCGTCGACCGCGCGAAGCAACTCGGGGCGCTCATCGACCGGCTCGGCCCGGCCCTCGACGACCTCTCCGAGCTGTTGGTCGCCGCCCGGCAGATCGCCGAGAGCGCCGAGCGGATCGCGGTGAGCGCGCAGGGCATCGACGGCAGCGCCGCGATCATCGCTCGCGACGCCGAGATCCTGGCCCGCGACGCCGGCCGACTGGCCCGGTTCACCGACCGGATTCCCGGCGGCAAACGCTGACCTTGTCCTGCGCTGCACCTAGGTGACCTGGACAATGGACGCCGGGTTGCGCCCGCCCGCACGGCCCCGATCGGAGGACCCGACGATGCCCGATACGACTCCCGCACCCGAGCCGACGCGGGTCAGGCCGTGACCACAGCGGTTGTGGTCGGCAGCGGGCCAAACGGGCTCGCCGCCGCCGTCCACCTCGCCGGCAACGGGGTCGACGTCCAGGTGCTCGAGGCCGCCGACACGATCGGTGGCGGCACCCGGTCCGCCGAACTCACCGTCCCCGGCCTGCTGCACGACGAGTGCTCGGCGTTCCATCCGATGGGCGCGGGTTCCCCGTACCTGCAGACCCTCGACCTCGAACGGGTCGGCCTGACCTGGAAGTGGCCGGAGATCAACTGCGCACACCCGCTCGACAACGGCGAGACGGGGCTGCTGTACCGGTCGATCGCTGCGACCGCCGCAGGACTCGGCGCCGACGGACGGCGCTGGCGGGCGATGTTCGCCGGCCTGGCCGACGGTTTCGACGACCTCGCCGCGGACCTGATGCGGCCGATCGCGCACGTGCCGCGACATCCCCTGCGGCTGGCGAGTTTCGGGCCGCGCGCGCTGCTGCCCGCGACCGCGACTGCCCGGTGGTGGCGCACCGAGCGGGGCCGGGCGCTGTTCGCGGGGGTCGCCGCGCACGCGTACCACCGCCTCGACCGCCCGGCCAGTTCCGCGGTGGGGTTGATGATCGTCGCCGCCGGTCACCGCTACGGGTGGCCGGTGGCGGAAGGCGGATCGCAGTCGATCGCGACCGCGTTGGCCGCCCTGCTCGCCGAGCGGGGCGGGCGTATCGCCACCGGTGTCCGGGTCCGCGACGCACGGGACCTGCCGCCCGCGGACATCGTCCTGCTCGACGTCACGCCCGCGGCCGCGCTCGACATCCTCGGCGACCGTGTGCCCGGCCGGGTCGCGCGGGCGTACCGGCGCTACCGGCACGGGCCGGCCGCCTTCAAGGTGGACTTCGCCGTCGAGGGCGGTGTTCCGTGGCGCGACCCCGACTGCGGACGCGCAGGCACCGTGCACCTCGGCGGCGGATTCGACGAGATCGCCCGGGCCGAACGCGACGTCACGAGCGGCCGGATGCAGGAGCGTCCCTTCGTCCTCGTCGGGCAGCAGTACGTCGCAGATCCAGGCCGGTCGAAGGGCAATCTGCACCCGGTGTACGCGTACGCCCATGTGCCACACGGGTACACCGGCGACGCCACCGCAGCGATCGTCGACCAGATCGAGCGGTTCGCGCCGGGATTCCGCGAACGCATCGTCGCCACCGTCGGTTCCGGTCCGGCGGCGTTGGCCGCATCGAACCCGAACTACGTCGGCGGCGACATCATCGGGGGCGCCAACACCGCGACCCAGGTGGTACTCAGGCCAAGGATCGCGTGGGATCCCTACAGCACGGGAGTGCCCGGCGTGTACCTGTGCTCGGCCTCGACGCCACCCGGTGCCGGCGCGCACGGCATGAGTGGATACAACGCGGCGTGCTCAGCGCTCCGCGCCCGTGAGCGATCTTCACCCCACCCGGGGTGAGAATCGCGCACAGTTCGGGTCAGCTCAGGATGTCGCGGATGACGCCGTCGGCAAGCAGCCGACCACGGTCGGTGAGTACCAGGGCGTTGCCGTCGCGGCGCAGCAAGCCGTCCGCGACAATCCTTTCGGCACTAGACAATTCGTCGACGGTCAGGTCCGACACCGGTAGGCCCGACCGCAGCCGCAGCGTCAGCATCACCCGCTCGACGTGCCGGTCCTCGGCGGTGAGCTGCTCGCTGTCCGCCACCGGCAGCTCGCCCGCCGCGAGCTGGTCCGCGTACCGCGCCGGATGCTTGACGTTCCACCAGCGCACCCCGCCGACGTGGCCGTGCGCACCGGGGCCCGCGCCCCACCAGTCGCCGCCGTCCCAGTAGCCCAGGTTGTGCCTGCACTCGGCACCCTCTTTGGCCCAGTTCGACACCTCGTACCAGGACAGCCCCGCGTCTGCGAGGCGCGCGTCGATCAGCTCGTACCGGGCCGCCAGGACGTCGTCGTCGGGTGCGGGCAGGTCCCCACGCCGCACCTTCCTGGCCAGCGCCGTGCCGTCCTCCACGATCAGCGCGTACGCGGAGACGTGGTCAACGCCCGCGGAGAGCACCGCATCCAGGGACGCGTCGAGGTCCTCGTCCCGCTCGCCCGGCGTGCCGTAGATCAGGTCCAGGTTCACGTGCTCGAAGCCCGCCTGACGCGCCTCGAGAGCCGCCGCGACCGGGCGGCCGGGGGTGTGGGTGCGATCGAGGATCCTGAGCACGTGCTGCGCCGCGGACTGCATGCCAAGCGAGATGCGGGTGAACCCGGCCTCACGAAGCCGTCCGAAGAACTCCGGCGAGGTCGACTCGGGGTTCGATTCGGTGGTCACCTCGGCGCCCGCGGCCAGGCCGAAGCTGGAGCGGACCGCACCCAAAACGTCGGCCAACCCGTCGCCGCCGAGCAGGGACGGGGTTCCGCCGCCGACGAACACGGTCTCCGCCGCGGGCACCACCCCCGCGGCGTCGAGCATCGATGCGGCAGCGTCCAGCTCCCGGCGCAGACCCTCGAGCCAGGACTGCGGCGATGCCGAAGTGCCCAGCTCCCCCGCCGTGTAGGTGTTGAAGTCGCAGTACCCGCAGCGCGTCGCGCAGAACGGGACATGGATGTAGATGCCGAACGGACGCGACCCCACTCCTGCCATGGCATGGTCCGGCAGCGCAAAGGCAGCAGCCACCGCGCTTCCGCTCATTCCGCTGGCTCCACTCGACTCGGTCATCGATCCACTCACCCGACCAGTGTCCCACTACACGACGACGTGACGAGCACCACACATCGGCCCTGCCTGCACATTTCCCCCGGATTCAGGGGAAATAGCCACCGGGTGTCGGAATCGGCGAGGTGATCTGGCACAATTGGCCGCGTGACCGGACTTGGGATTGCACTCGTGGCTCGACGCCATGTGGATCTCAAGCGCGTCTGTAGCTGTCTGCCCTTTCCTGCGTAGACGCCATTCCGCCAGCCCCCTCTCAGTCCCGGCCGGTCTCGGATGTGCCTGCGGGGACAGCCCTCCCCGTCGGCGATGCCATACACAGACCGGCGCACCGAAGAAGATTCTGGAGCGCCTCCGATGTCGCAAAGTGTCGACACTCCTCCGCCCGCCCGCGCGCCGCGGCCGGCCAAGCGCCGCGCCGAAGGCCAGTGGGCCCTCGGCTACCGCGAGCCGCTGAACGCCAACGAGCAGGCCAAGAAGGACGACAACCCGCTCAACGTCCGCGCCCGCATCGAGAACATCTACTCGAAGCAGGGATTCGACAGCATCGACAAGTCCGACCTGCGAGGCCGGATGCGCTGGTGGGGCCTCTACACCCAGCGTGAGCAGGGCTACGACGGCACCTTCACCGGCGACGAGAACATCGACCTGCTCGAGGCCAAGTACTTCATGATGCGGGTGCGCTGCGACGCCGGCGCCCTGAACGTCGAGCAGCTGCGCACCATCGCGGGCATCTCCACCGAGTTCGGCCGCGACACCGCGGACCTCTCGGACCGCGAGAACGTCCAGTACCACTGGATCGAGGTGGAGAACGTCCCGGAGATCTGGAAGCGCCTCGAAGGCGTCGGACTCAAGACCACCGAGGCGTGCGGCGACTGCCCGCGCGTCGTCCTCGGCTCCCCGTTGGCGGGCGAGTCGCTCGACGAGGTGCTCGACCCGACCCCGGCGATCGACGAAATCGTCCGGCGATACATCGGCAAGCCCGAGTACTCGAACCTGCCGCGCAAGTTCAAGACCGCGATCTCCGGCCAGCAGGACGTCGTGCACGAGATCAACGACGTCGCGTTCATCGGCGTCAACCATCCCGAGCACGGACCCGGCCTGGACCTGTGGGTCGGCGGCGGCCTGTCCACGAACCCGATGCTCGCGCAGCGAGTCGGCGTGTGGGTGCCGCTGGACGAGGTGCCGGACGTGTGGGAGGCCGTCGTCTCGGTCTTCCGCGACTACGGCTACCGCCGACTGCGCTCCAAGGCGCGGCTGAAGTTCCTCGTCAAGGACTGGGGCATCGACAAGTTCCGCGAGGTGCTCGAGACCGAGTACCTCAAGCGGAAGCTGATCGACGGCCCCGCGCCCGAGCAGCCCAAGCGGCCCATCGACCACGTCGGCGTGCAGAAGACCCGCAACGGCCTCAACGCCGTCGGCTTCGCGCCGATCGCCGGCCGGGTCTCCGGCACCATCCTCGCGAAGGTCGCCGACGCCGCCGAGAGGGCGGGCAGCGACAAGATCCGGTTCACGCCGTACCAGAAGCTGATCATCCTGGACGTCGCCGACGACAAGCTCGATCAGCTGATCGCGGACCTCGACGAGCTCGGCCTGCCCGCGCGGCCCTCGCACTGGCGGCAGAACCTGATGGCCTGCTCCGGCATCGAGTTCTGCAAGCTGTCCTTCGCCGAGACCCGCAAGCGGTCCCAGGTGCTGGTGCCCGAGCTCGAGCAGCGCCTCGCGGACATCAACGCGCAGCTCGACGTTCCCATCACCATCAACATCAACGGCTGCCCCAACTCCTGCGCCCGCTCGCAGGTCGCGGACATCGGATTCAAGGGCATGCTCATCGACGACGGCGAGGGGAATCAGGTGGAGGGCTTCCAGGTTCACCTGGGAGGCAGCCTCGGATTCGACGTGGCGTTCGGCCGCAAGCTGCGCCAGCACAAGGTCGCCAGCACCGAGATGGGCGACTACATCGACCGGGTGGTCCGGCAGTTCGTCAAGCACCGCAATGCGGGCGAGCGCTTCGCCGAATGGGCCGTTCGGGCAGACGAGGGAGACTTGCGATGAGCATTGATCTGGCCACGGCCACCGCGGACGACCTCCGGGCACTTGCCGTGCAGGGGGCGGCAAGTCTCGAGGGTGCGACCGCGCAGGAACTCCTGCAGTGGACCGAGGACACGTTCGGGACCGACTACATCGTCGCGTCGAACATGCAGGACGGCGTCCTGGTGCACCTGGCCGCCCAGGTGCATCCCGGCGTCGACGTGCTGTTCCTCGAGACCGGTTACCACTTCGCGGAGACCATCGGCACCCGCGACGCGGTCGAGGCGGTGTACGGGGTGAACGTGATCAACGTCGCGGCCGAGGCCAGCGTCGCCGAGCAGGACGCCGCCGAGGGCAAGGACCTGTTCGCCCGCGACCCGGGCCGGTGCTGCGCGCTGCGGAAGGTGGCGCCGCTGAAGAAGTCCCTGGCCGGCTACAAGGCCTGGGTGACCGGCATCCGCCGGGTCGAATCCCCCACCCGCGCCAACGCCCCGCTGATCTCGTTCGACGACGCGTTCGGGCTCGTGAAGATCAACCCGATCGCCGCGTGGTCCGACGACGACATGCAGGCCTACATCGACAAGCACTCCATTCTGGTGAATCCACTTGTCGACGAAGGCTATCCATCAATCGGGTGCGCGCCGTGCACCGCCAAGCCAGCCCCCGGCTCCGATCCGCGCAGCGGACGGTGGGCCGGTAACGCCAAGACAGAATGCGGGTTGCACGCCTCATGACTGCTGAATTGACCGACCTCCGACCGCAACTCGACGGCAGCGACTTCGACACTCTCGCTGCGCTCGAGTCCGAAGCCATCCACATCTTCCGCGAGGTGGCGGGCGAGTTCGAGCGCCCGGTGATCCTGTTCTCCGGCGGCAAGGACTCCACGGTGCTGCTGCACCTGGCGATCAAGGCCTTCTGGCCTGCGCCGCTGCCGTTCGCGCTGCTGCACGTGGACACCGGCCACAACCTGCAGGAGGTGCTGGACTTCCGCGACCACGTGGTCGAGAAGTACAACCTCCGCCTGCACGTGGCCAAGGTGGAGGACTACCTCGCCGACGGCCGGCTCACCGAGCGGCCCGACGGCATCCGGAACCCGTTGCAGACGGTGCCGCTGCTGGACGCCATCTCCGAGAACCGCTTCGACGCGGTGTTCGGCGGCGCCCGCCGCGACGAGGAGCGGGCCCGCGCCAAGGAGCGGATCTTCTCGCTGCGCAACGCGTTCGGCCAGTGGGACCCGAAGAAGCAGCGGCCCGAGCTGTGGAACCTGTACAACGGCAAGCACTCCCCCGGTGAGCAGGTCCGGGTGTTCCCGCTGAGCAACTTCACCGAGCTCGACATCTGGCGCTACATCGCCCGCGACAACGTGGAACTGGCCAGCATCTACTACGCCCACCAGCGTCCCGTGTACCAGCGCGACGGCATGTGGATGACCCCCGGCGTCTGGGGCGGCCCGGCCGACGGCGAGGAGCTGCAGACGCTGTCGGTGCGCTACCGCACCGTCGGCGACGGCTCCACCACCGGAGCCGTGCTCTCCGATGCGGCCGACAACGAGGCCATCCTCGCCGAGGTCGCCGCGTCCCGACTGACCGAGCGCGGCGCCACCCGCGGCGACGACCGAGTTTCCGAAGCGGCCATGGAAGACCGCAAGCGAGAGGGCTACTTCTGATGAGCGACCTCCTTCGACTCGCCACCGCGGGCAGCGTCGACGACGGCAAGTCCACCCTGGTGGGCCGGCTGCTGTACGACACGAAATCCGTTCTCGCCGACCAGATCGACGCAGTCACCCGCGCGTCGGTGGACCGTGGGCTCGACACCCCGGACCTCTCACTGCTGGTCGACGGCCTGCGCGCCGAGCGCGAGCAGGGCATCACGATCGACGTGGCGTACCGCTACTTCGCGACGCCCAACCGCACCTTCGTGCTCGCGGACACCCCCGGCCACGTGCAGTACACCCGCAACACCGTCTCCGGCGCGTCCACCGCGCAGCTGGTGATCCTGCTGGTCGACGCGCGCAAGGGCGTCATCTCGCAGACCCGCAAACACGCCGCCGTGCTCGCGCTGCTCGGCGTGCCGAAGCTGGTGCTCGCGGTCAACAAGATCGACCTGGTCGACGACCCCGCGCAGGTGTTCGCGGACATCTCCGAGGAGTTCAACGCGCTGACCACCTCACTGGGGTGGGCATCCGAGGACGTCGTGGAGATCCCGGTCTCCGCGCTGCACGGCGACAACGTGGCCGTCCGGTCCGAGAAGACCCCGTACTACAACGGCCCCACCCTGATCGAGCATCTCGAGTCGATTCCGGTGGATGCCGAGCCGCACCGGGTGGGCCTGCGCTTCCCGGTCCAGTACGTGATTCGTCCGCGCACCGCCGAGTTCCTCGACTACCGCGGCTACGCCGGTCAGGTCGCCGCGGGCTCGGTCCGCCCGGGCGACGAGGTGGTGATCCTGCCGTCCGGCACCCGCACCACCGTCGAGCGCGTCGACACCGCCGACGGTGAACTCGACATCGCGAACGCGGGACGCAGCGTCACGCTGATCCTGGCCGACGACGTCGACGTCTCGCGCGGCGACACCATCGCCTCGGTCGAGGACGCGCCGGAGCCGATCGGCGAGTTCGACGCCACCGTCTGCTGGCTCGCCGAGAAGCCACTGCGCCCCGGCGCCCGGCTGCTGCTCAAGCACGGCACCCGCACCACGCAGGCGATCGTCGGCGGCATCGTCGAGCGGTTCGACGAGCAGGACCTCACCACGGAGCAGAGCCCGGACACCCTCGAGCTCAACGAGATCGGCAAGATCTCGGTGCGCGTCGCGGAGCCGATCGTGGCGGACGATTACACCGTCAACCGGCACACCGGCAGCTTCCTGTTGATCGACCCGGCGGGTGGCAACACCCTCGCGGCCGGCCTGGTCGGCGACGCGATCGCCGCCGTCGAACTCGAGCGCGTCTAGCGTCGTGTTCGACGTCCAGGTCGGGGCTCACGCGTCCCCGATTTCCGTCCCGGCGCCGCTGATCGCGGTGGCGCACGGCAGCCGTGACCCCCGCTCCGCGCGGGCGGTCGCGGCGGCCGTGGACGTGATCCGGGCACAGCGCCCCGACCTGGACGTTCGGCTCTGCTTCCTGGACCTGTCCGCCCCTTCGGTGGACCAGGCGATCGATTCGGTTGCCGCCGACGGACATTCGTCCGCTGTCGTGGTCCCGTTGCTGCTCGGCAGCGCATTCCACGCGCGAGTGGACCTGCCCGCGCTGCTCGCGGCGGGCAGCCGCAGGCACCCCGGACTCTCTCTCATCCAGGCCGATGTGCTCGGTGACGACGCCCGGTTGGTGTCGGCCGTGCGTGATCGTGTCGCCGACACCGGTGTCGCGCTCGGCGATCCCGAGATCGGTGTTGTCCTGGCCGCGGTCGGGTCGTCGTCCGCCGCCGCCAACGAGCTGACGACGCGGATCGGTCCGCGCCTGCACTCCGGCACCGCGTGGGCAGGCGTCGAGGTCTGCTTCGCCACCACCGAACCCGGACTGCCGCAGGCCGTCTCGACGCTCCGTTCCCGCGGTGCGCGGTCGATCGTGGTCGCCCCGTGGTTCCTGGCCCCCGGCCTGCTCACCGATCGAATCGGCCGATCCGCCGATGGCTGCGCCCCCGGGTCCCTGCGCGCCGACGTGATCGGCGACCATCCCCTGCTCGCGGAGGTCGCGCTCGACCGGTACCGCGTCCAAGCCGAACTGCTCTCCTGCACGCGAGTCGAACTCTCAGCCTAGGCGCCTGCGGCACCCGTGCGCGGTTGACGGGTCCAGAGACCCGCTGACCGCGCACGGGCGGCGAAGCTGGTCCGTCCAATGGCTGCACCCAGGAGTCCCTGCGCGCCCGCGTTGACATCGCCCGCGTGGTCTGTTGGCATAGCAGGCGAAGGGTGTTGGCGGGGAGTCAAGATTCGGTTGGTTCGCTCTTCTCGTGGGGGATGTCGCGTGGCCGGTACGGTCGGCGGTCTCCGTTCGCTGGAGCGTTGACGAAAGGCTTTGCAGCACATGGCGATCAAGCGATCCTGGCGTTCCACGTCGATGCGGGTGGGGGTTCTGGGCGTCGCACTCCTCGGTGCCCTCTCGATCTCAACGGCACCCGCAGGTGCAGATCCCGGGACCGGCTCGGCCGACCCGGTGGTGCCGGCCGGAACGGTGGTCGAGCCCGCTGTCGACTGCCTGCCCAGTAGCTCCCGACCGAATCCGGTGATCGTGCTGCCCGGGGCCGACGGCACCACCGCCGACACGGCATCCCAGTGGGAGGTCGTGGTCTCGTCACTGCGCCAGCAGGGCGCGTGCACCCTGGTGTTCCAGGGCGGGATCGTGAACGGAAAGCGGTGGGCGGGCGACATGCCCGCCTCGGCTCGGCAGCTCGAACAGTTCGTTGCGAAGGTCAAGGCGACCACCGGGGCCGCCAAGGTCGATATCGTCGCGCACTCGGCGGGATCCTTCGTCGCGAACTACTTCCTCAAGGTGCTCGGCGGCGGCGCGGCCGTACACAGCGTGGCCCTGCTGGCACCCGAGGCGCGCGGCTGCGACGGCGCGGGTTTCCTCGCCCAGTACGGCTTGAAGGACCTGCCGGTCACGCCGGTGCAGGTCCTGCAATCGGCTCCATTCCTGTTGCCGGTGTTGACGACTCTGATGCCCGACATGGGCCCCGCGCTGCAGTTGACCCCGGTCTCCGAGGTCTATCGGGCAGTGATGGAAGACGGGTCCCTCACCCAGCCGGGGGTGCGCTACGCGGTGATCGCGACGAAGAACGACGCGATCGCCACTCCCCCAGGCACATGCTCGTTCATCACCGAGCCCGGCGTCACGAACGTCTTCTACGAAGACGTCTTCCCCGGCAGTCCCGCCGTGGACCATTCCAGCCTTCGGTCTAGCCCGGATGCCGCGAACTGGGTTGTGGAGCAGCTCTACTCGTAGAGGTCGGTCGAACCGTCCGAGCCGGGCGGCCCCACTGCGTTCAGCCTGCGCCTCAGGTACATCCGTTCCGGCTCCGTGCCGACCGACTCGAGCGCCTTCCGGTAGGCCGCCGCCGCCTCGGGCAGCCGGCCGAGCCGCTGCAGCAGGTCCGCCCGGGCAACGAAGAACGGGTGGTAGCCGCGCAGCCGCGGCTCCCCCGCCAGCCCTTCGAGCAGCACCAGGCCGGCCGCCGGACCGTCCCGCATTGCCACCGCCACTGCCCGGTTCAGCGCGACCACCGGCGACGGCGCGAGCGCGAGCAGCACGTCGTAGAGCGCCACCACCTGCGGCCAGTCCGTCGTCGCGACGTCCGCGGCCTCGTCGTGCAGGGCCGCGATCGCGGCCTGCACGCCATTGACGCCTGGCGGGCCGCCGGTCAGCGCGGCGACCACCAGGTCGCTGCCCTCCTCGATGGCCGGGCGGTCCCAGCGGGTGCGGTCCTGATCGTCGAGCAGCACGATCTCGCCGCCCGGATCAGTCCGTGCCTCGCGCCGCGCATGCACCAACAGCATCAGAGCGAGCAGACCCGCGACCTCCCGCTCGGCCGGCAGCAGCCGTCGCAGGATCCGCGCCAGCCGGATGGCCTCCTCGGCCAGATCGAGCCGCTGCAGCTCCGGGCCCGAGCTGGCCGCGTAGCCCTCGGTGAAGATCGAGTAGATCACCTGGAGCACCCAGGGCAGGCGCTCCGGCAGCTCGTCTGCCCCTGGCACCCGGAACGGGATCCGGGCCTCGCGAATCTTCTTCTTGGCCCGCACGATCCGCTGCGCCATCGTCGCGGTCGGCACGAGGAACGCCCTCGCCACCTCCGGCGTCGTCAGGCCCGCCAGGCAGCGCAGGGTCAGCGCGGCGCGATCCTCGGCGGCGAGCGCGGGATGGGTGCAGGTGAAGAACAGCTGCAACCGTTCGTCGGGAAGGTCACCGAGCGCATCCGCGGGCGGCGCCGGGTCCGCCCGGTCCGCCTCCACCTGAAGGACGGCGAGCCGCGCCGCATACGCCTGGTCCCGTCGCAGCCGGTCGACGGCCCGCCGCCGCGCCGTCGTCATCAACCAGGCGCCGGGCTTGGCAGGCACACCCTCGACCGGCCAGTGCACCAGAGCGGCCTCGATGGCCTCCGAGGTGACCTCCTCCGCCAGGTCGAGGTCACCGAAACGCCGGACGAGGGCGGCGAGCAGGCGGCCGCGTTCCTCCCGGAACACCGCTTCCACGGACGACTCCGCGGCAGCCCGCTCGGCCATCGCGGTCACTCCCCGAAGTCGGCGATCGGCCGCACCACCACCGACCCGCCGCCACGCGAACCGGGGCAGCGGGCGGCCCAGTCGAGCGCGACGTCGAGGTTCGGCACGTCGATCACGTAGAAGCCGCCCAGCACCTCCCGGGATTCGGCGAAGGGTCCATCCGTGACGGTCCGCTCGCCGTCCGGGCCGACCCGCACCGCCGTGGCGGTGGTCAGGTCCGCAAGCGATTCCCCGGAGACGAAGATCCCCGCCTCGCTGACCTGCTTGTCGTAGACCATCCAGTCCTCGGGGGTGCACCCGTTTGCGACGGGATCGGTGGAGGCTGCGTTGATCAGCATCATGTACTTCATGGTTCGACTCCTGTCGTTTCATCGTGCGGCGGATTGCCGTACTCAATGACGACGAACGGGATCCGGTCGAATCGACACGTCCACGAAGATTTTATGCGCCTCCGGCGCCCGTGAGTCCTTTTGGTCCCTGCGCGGGCCAGAAGGACTCACGGGCGGCGAAGCCGCCTACGCCGGGATGTTCGGGATCAGGGTCGCGCGGGCGTAGACGGTCTCGCCCTCCTTGAGCTGCAGGGCCTCGCTGTCGCCGCGGGTCACCTGCGCGGCGAACAGGTCGCCGGTGGCCGCGTTGCGTAGCTCCACCCGCACCTCGAAACCGAGGTGCACCACCCGCTCGACCGTCGCCCTTGTGACGCCTGCGGACTCCGCGGTGCCCGCCTTCTGCGCGACCGCCATGCTCGGGTCGCGTCCGACCCGGATGTCGTGCGGACGCACCAGCTGGCCGTTGAGCTTCGCCACCGGGCCGAGGAAGGACATCACGAAGTCGTTCGCGGGGCTGTCGTACAGCTCGCGCGGGGTGCCGACCTGCTCGATCCGCCCCTTGTTCAGCACCGCGATCCGGTCGGCGACGTCCAGCGCCTCCTCCTGGTCGTGGGTGACCAGCACGGTGGTCACGTGCACCTCGTCGTGCAGCCGCCGCAGCCAGGTCCGCAGGTCCTCGCGCACCTTGGCGTCGAGCGCGCCGAACGGCTCGTCGAGCAGCAGCACCTGCGGGTCGACGGCGAGCGCGCGGGCCAGCGCCATCCGCTGCCGCTGCCCGCCGGAGAGCTGGGCCGGATAGCGGTGCTGGAAGCCGTCGAGGCCGACGATCTCCAGCAGCTCGTTGACCTTCTTGTCGATCTCCGACTTCGGCCGCTTGCGGATCTTCAGCCCGAACGCGACGTTGTCCCGGACGGTCATGTGCTTGAACGCCGCGTAGTGCTGGAACACGAAGCCGATGTCGCGCTTCTGCGGGGGCACGCCGGTGACGTCCTTGCCCGCGATGGTGATGGTCCCCGAGTCGGGGTTCTCCAGCCCGGCGATCGACCGCAGCAGCGTCGACTTGCCGGAGCCGGACGGGCCGAGCAGCGCCGTCAGGGAGCCCGACGGGATTTCCAGCGACAGGTTGTCGAGGGCGGCGAAGTCCCCGAAGTTCTTGTTGGCGCCGATCACCGTGATCATGTGTTGCTCCTCTTGCGGTCAAGCAGCGTCATCAGCAGCAGGGTCACCAGTGCGATCCCCATCAGCAGGGTCGCCGCACAGTAGGCCCCGTAGGTGTTGTGATCGTCGATGTAGCGCGAATGCACGAGCAGGGTCAGCGTCTGGGAGACGCCGGGGAATCCGGAGGACACCATGATCACCGCGCCGAACTCGCCGAGCGAACGCGCCACGGTGAGCACCACGCCGTAGGTCAGGCCCCAGCGGATCGCGGGCAGCGTGATCCGCCAGAAGGTCTGCCACTTGGACGCGCCGAGGGTCGCGGCGGCCTGCTCCTGTTCGTCGCCGATCTCATGCAGCACGGGTTCGACCTCGCGGACCACGAACGGGAGGGTGACGAAGATGGTGGCCAGCACCATGCCCGGCAGGCCGAAGATCACCCGGAAACCGATCGAGTCCAGCGCGCCGAACCACCCGTTGACGCCCCACAGCAGGATCAGCGAGACGCCGACGACGATCGGCGAGACCGCGAACGGCAGGTCCACCACCGCCTGCACCAGGCCGCGGCCGGGGAACCTGCCCCGCACCAACGCCAGCGCGGTGACGACGCCGAAGATCACGTTGATCGGCACGACGATCGCCACGATCAGCAGCGACAGGTTCAGCGCGGAGATCGCCGCCGGGGTGGAGATCGAATCGATGAACGCGCCGATGCCCCGCTCGAAGGTGCGCCACAGGATGACGCCGATCGGCACCAGCAGCAGCAGGAACAGGTAGCCGAGCGCGACCACCCGCATGCCGATCTTCGATCCGGTCGAGAGGTTCACTGGGCCTGCTCCTCGCGGCGCTGATTGCGGCTCGAGAGCAGCCGCAACACCAACAGGGTGACGAACGCGATCGCCAGCAGCGCCACCGACACCGCGGCGGCATCGACCGGCCGGTCGATCTCGATCTGCTGCTGGATGTACTGCGAGGTCACCTGCGTCTCGCGCGGAATGTTGCCGCCGATCAGCACGACCGAGCCGTATTCGCCGATGGCCCGGGCGAACGCCAGGCCCGCGCCGCTGATGATCGCGGGCGACAGGATCGGCAGCACCACCTTCCGGAAGATGGTCCAGTTGCTCGCGCCGAGGGAGGCGGCCGCCTGCTCCACCTCCCGGTCGGTCTCGATCAGCACCGGCTGCACCGACCGGACCACGAACGGCAGCGTGACGAACGCCAGCGCGACGATCAGACCGGGCTGGGTGGCGTTGAGCTGCACACCGATCGGGCTGTTCGGCCCGTACAGCGCCAGCAGCACGATGCTCGCCACGATGGTCGGCAACGCGAACGGGAGATCGATGAGCGCGTTGACGATTCGCTTGCCGGGGAACTCGTCACGGACCAGCACCCAGGCGATCAGGGTGCCCATCACAACGTTGATCACCGCGACGACCGCGGAGACCAGGATTGTCACCCGGAGCGAGGCCAGCGCGACCGGACTGGTCACCGCATCCCAGAACCCGGCGATGCCGTCCTCGAACGAGGTCACCGTGAGCGCCGCGAGCGGGAGCAGCACGATGACGCTGAGCCAGAGCATCGCGACGCCGATACCAAGGGGGCCGACGGTGCCGGTGACGGCGGTCCACCTGCGCTTCTTCGCGCGGGCCGGCCGAGCGGGGGGACCGGCCTCGGTCGACTGCTGTCCTACGGTCTCGGACACCAGTCCCCCCGTCGTCGTTTCAGTAGTGGTGATCACGGTCAGATTACTTGGTGGCGTTGTCGTAGATCACCGCGATGGAACCGGTGTCCTTCTTGAACAGGCTCTCGTCGACGGCCTTCCAGCCGCCGAGGTCCGCGATCGTCCACAGCGTGGCCGGCGCCGGGAAGTCGGCGGCGAACTCGGCGGCGACGCCGGGATCGACCGGACGGAATCCGGCTTCGGCCCACAGCTTCTGGCCCTCGGTGGTGAAGAGGAAGTCCTTGAACGCGTTGGCCTTCTCGAGGTTCTTGCTGCTGTTGATCACCGCGACCGGGTTCTCGATCTTGAAGGTGATCGGCGGGGTGACGTGCTCGACCGGGTCGCCGTTGCGCTCGGCGAACAGGGCCTCGTTCTCGTAGCTGAGCAGCACGTCGCCGGTGCCCTGCAGGAAGGTCTCGGTGGCCTCGCGGCCGGACTTCGGCTGCACCTTCACGTGATCGGTGACGAGGGCGTTGAGGTAGTCGAGACCGGCCTGCGGGTTCTTGCCCCCGTCGCTCTTGGCGGCGTACGGCGCCAACAGGTTCCACTTCGCCGAGCCCGAACTGAACGGGTTGGGCGTGACCACCTCGAGGCCGGGCTGGAGCAGGTCGTCCCAGTCCTTGATGCCCTTCGGGTTCCCCTCGCGGACCACCACGGTCACGACGGAGCCGAACGGGATTCCGTTGTAGGCGTCCTTGTTCCAGTCCTCGCTGACCAGGCCTGCGTCGACGAGGCGGGTGATGTCGGGCTCGACGGAGAAGTTGACGAAGTCGGCCTGCGCGCCGTCCTTGACCTTGCGGGACTGGTCGCCCGACGGACCGTAGGACGGCAGGAACTCGACGTTATCGCCCGCCTCCGTGGCGTTGAAGGCGGGGATCAGCTTGTCGAAGCCGGGCTTGGGGACCGCGTAGGCGAACAGGCTGACGGTGCCGCCGCTGCCGTCACCCGACCCGCCCTCGGCGCCGACGGTGTCGCTCGATCCGCCGCTGCACGCGGTCAGGGCGACCGACCCGGCGGTGACGGCGGCGGCCAGCAGGAGGCCGGAACGAGTGAATCGGGAGCGCGCGCTCATTGGGAATACCTTTCACAGGTGTGCCACAAGGGCAAGAGGTGGTGTCCGGTCGTCAGACCGCAGCGCAGGACCACCGCCGACGACGGCGTGGTCTCGCGTGACACAGAAGTTGGGTTGTCGCCCGCTACGTGGGGCGGTCCGGCCGCGGCTCAGATGGCTCGCGCGGCTTCCGCTATCGACAACAGTCGATGTCGGCGACTGCAAGCATGCCGACAGCGATCAACGCCAGTTCATGGCGGACCTGGTGCGCGACGGTTGCAGACACGCGGACGAATGTATCAGAGCTGTCGGCCCGGATCGAAACGGAGCGGACACCGGCCGCCTACCTGGTCAGCAGCCAGCCGATCAGGATCAGGATCATCAGTGCGATCAGGGCGAGGGTCACTCGTGAGCGGGGCATCAGCGGGCACCGTCCACCGGCGCGGCCGCCGCGACGCGGTCCCGGCCGAGCAGCACGAAGATTCGGGCGAGCAGCAGATCGATTCCGCTGGCGATCCCGATCGCGAGCGGCATCATCACCGCCATCACCAGGATCAGCTGCGGGATGAAGGGCAGCCCGATCACCCAGAGCTCGAGTCCGTCCCACCAACTGGCAATCTGCGTCACCAGCCCACCCTATCGCCCTCGTTGCGGTGGACGCCCACGCCCGTCGGGCAGATGATGATCAGATGGGCCCCCGCAGCGACCTCGAGAACCTGGATACCGAGAAGCTCCCCGACAACGAGGTGGTGCCGGTGAACCTGCCGGCACTCATCGACACGGACCATCGCAGCACGTTCCCGCCGATCGACGACTACGCCTTCCTCTCCGACTGCGAGACCACCTGCCTGATCGCCCGCAACGGCTCGGTCGAGTGGATGTGCGTGCCCCGGCCCGATTCGCCGAGCGTCTTCGGCGCGATCCTCGATCGGAGCGCGGGTCATTTCCGGATCGGCCCCTACGGGCAGAACGTGCCCGCGGCCAGACGCTACCTGCCCGGCGGGCTGATCGTCGAGACCACCTGGCAGACCGAGACCGGCTGGCTGATCGTGCGCGACGCCCTGGTGATGGGACCGTGGCACAACACCGAACAGCGCTCGCGGACCTATCGGCGCACCCCCACCGACTGGGAAGCGGAGGGCATCCTGCTGCGCACGATCAAATGCGTGAGCGGGACCATCGAATTGGAGATGAGCTGCGAGCCGGCCTTCGACTACCACCGTGCCCCCGCGAAGTGGGAGTACACCGGCAAGGTGTACGAGGAGGCCACCGCCACCTGCGACGGGAGCGTCCTCGGCGCGCATCCCACCCTGCGGCTGACCACCAACTTCAAGCTCGGCCTCGAGGGCCGCGAGGCCCGGGTACGCACCCGGATGCGCGAGGGCGACAACGGCTTCATCGCACTGTCCTGGGCGGACGTGCCCGCGCCTGGCACCTTCGAGGAGGCCACGGACAAGATGTGGAAGACCGCCGAATGCTGGCGCCAGTGGATCACCATCGGCCGCTTCCCCGACCATCCGTGGCGCGGATACCTCCAGCGCAGCGCGCTCGCGCTCAAGGGTCTCACCTACAGCCCCACCGGTGCCCTGCTCGCCGCGTCCACCACCTCCCTGCCGGAAACCCCCGGTGGCGAGCGCAACTGGGACTACCGGTATGCGTGGGTGCGCGATTCCACCTTCGCACTGTGGGGCCTGTACACCCTCGGCCTCGACCGGGAGGCGAACGACTTCTTCTCGTTCATCTCCGACGTGTCGAAGTCCGATGACGGTCACCCGAACCCGCTGCAGGTGATGTACGGGATCGGCGGCGAGAAGACCCTCGAGGAGGAGGAACTCAGCCACCTGTCCGGATACGACGGGGCTCGACCGGTACGCATCGGCAACGGCGCCTACAACCAGAACCAGCACGACATCTGGGGCACCATGCTCGACTCGGTGTACCTGCATGTGCGCTCGCGCGACCGGGTCCCCGAATCGCTGTGGCCGCTGCTCAAGCGGCAGGTCGAGGAGGCGATCAAGCACTGGCGTCAGCCGGACCGCGGCATCTGGGAGGTGCGCGGCGAACCCCAGCACTTCACGTCGTCGAAGGTGATGTGCTGGGTCGCCCTCGACCGGGGCTGCAAGCTGGCCATCCTGCACGGTGAGAAGGCGTACGCCAGGCAGTGGGCGGAGATCGCCGAGGAGATCAAGGCCGACATCCTCGAGCACGGGGTGGACGCTCGGGGGGTCTTCACCCAGCGCTACGGCGACGATTCACTGGATGCCTCGCTGCTGCTGGTCCCGCTGCTGCGCTTCCTGCCCCCGCATGACCGTCGGGTCCGCGCGACCGTGCTCGCCATCGCCGATGAGCTGACCGAGGACGGCCTGGTGCTGCGATACCGGGTGGACACCACCGACGACGGCCTGACCGGCGAGGAGGGCACGTTCACGATCTGCTCGTTCTGGCTGGTGTCGGCGCTGGTCGAGATCGGTGAACTGCCCCGCGCCAAGCGGCTGTGCGAGCGACTGCTCGGGTTCGCCAGCCCGCTCAAGCTCTACGCCGAGGAGATCGACCCGCGGACCGGCAGACACCTGGGCAACTTCCCGCAGGCGTTCACGCACCTGGCGCTGATCAACGCCGTGGTGCACGTGATCCGGGCCGAGGAGGCGGGCGACACCGGCGCGTTCCAGCCCGCGCACGGCCCCACCTGACCGGCTCTCGACACGAGATACGCTCACACCGACGGATGAAATTCATCCGCCCCAGTGGGGTGAACGTTCACTCCTTGTGTTCTTACCGAGCGCCAATCGTCCTGCCACCCTTGGGTTGTCAGGATTCACGGCCGGCCGATCGGCGACACGAGGACGGGACATCGAGATGAACACAACACTGCGCCGCATCACAGCCGGACTGCTGACCACGGCGGCCATGGGAGTGGCGATCGCTGTGACGACCGCGCCCGCGGAGGCGAGACCGTGCCGAACCTCGGTCGTGTACTCCAAGGACGGCCGAGGAGCCGGTTCGGCCATATTGCACCAAGGAGAAGGGCGTCTACCATTCGGTCCGGGTCGCCTGCGATATCGCGTTCACGCCGTGGTCGCCCGATTACTACCGCGACGGGCGCCTCGTCGAGGACGGGTCGACGCTGTTGGGCTCGATCGCCGCCTGCAACTACGGGGACAGGGCGATCTTCGCCGTCGCCGTCGGCCCCTGAACCACCCGCCCGCGGAGAATTGAGCTGCTCAGCCGAAGCGGCGGAGCAGACGCTCGGCGTCGTCCGCGATCTGCCGGACGATCTGACCGGCGGGCCGCGCCGCGTGCACCAGACCGACCGCCTCGCCCGCATACACCACTCCGAGTTGCGGGTCCGCCGGGTCGTACGCCTCCGCGAGGGTCTCGTCGTTGCCGTCCGCGCCGTGCCATGTGTCGGTGAACTCGTTCACGATCGCCCGACCTCCCCAGCGGCTCGGCCACGGCTGGCTGCGCGCCTGGTCGAAGACGGAGGTGTAGACGGTGTCCGCGCTGCCTGCCTCGACCACCCGGTCGCGTGCGTAGCCGGGCCCGATGGTCTCCGGGCTGGCGAGCAGGGCGGTGCCGATCAGCGCGCCCTCCGCGCCCGCCGCGATCACCGCGGCCAGCCCGCGGCCGGTCCCGATCCCGCCGGCCGCGACCACCGGCAGGTCCGTCGCGTCGAGCAGTTCCTGCAGCAGCGGCAGGGTGCCGATCCGGCCGGTGTGCCCGCCCGCCTCGCCGCCCTGCGCGATCACCAGGTCCACCCCGGCCCGCTCTGCCACCCTCAGGTCGTCGAGGGTGTTCACCTGAGACACCACCGGGATGCCCGCGGCGTGCACCCGCGGCACATAGGCAGCCGGATCGCCGAAGGACAGCGACACCAGCGCCGGCTGCTCCGCCAGCGCCGCGTCGAGCAGGGTGTCGTCGTCGTCGAGCGCCCACGTCATCAGCCCGACGCCGAACCGTCCGCCGATCCGGCGGGCCACCGCCGCCTCGTCCGCCACCCACTGCGGGGTCGCGTACCGGGCCGCGCCGAGCAACCCGAGCCCGCCCGCCTTGGACACCTCGCCGGTCAGTTCGCCGCCGGCCCGGCCGCCCATCGGCGCGCCGAGGATCGGCACCTCGATCCGCAGTTCCCGTGTCAACCAGGTCTCGAGCACGCCGTCTCCATTCTGCGGCTACGCCGCCCGTGAGTCCTTCTGGCCCGCATGGGGACCACAAGGACTCACGGGCGCGCAGCGCCTATTTCTTGGGCTTGTCCGTCACCGACTCGTTCGACAGCGCCGCCACGAAGGCCTCCTGCGGGACCTCGACCCGACCGATGGTCTTCATCCGCTTCTTGCCCTCCTTCTGCTTCTCCAGCAGCTTGCGCTTGCGGCTGATGTCGCCGCCGTAGCACTTGGCGAGCACGTCCTTGCGGATCGCGCGAATGTTCTCGCGCGCAATGATCTTCGCGCCGATCGCCGCCTGGATCGGCACCTCGAACTGCTGGCGCGGGATCAGCTCGCGCAGCTTGGTGGTCATCTTGTTGCCGTAGGCGAACGCCGCGTCCTTGTGCACGATCGCACTGAACGCGTCGACGGCCTCGCCCTGCAGCAGGATGTCCACCTTCACCAGCGCGGCCTGCTGCTCGTCCGTCGGCTCGTAGTCGAGGCTGGCGTAGCCCTTGGTCCGCGACTTGAGGGCGTCGAAGAAGTCGAACATGATCTCGCCCATCGGCAGCGTGTAGCGCAGCTCGACCCGGGTCTCGGAGAGGTAGTCCATGCCGCCGAGCTCGCCGCGGCGGGACTGGCACAGTTCCATGATCGCGCCGGTGTACTCGCTCGGAGCGATGACGGTGCACTTGGCCATCGGCTCGTACACCTCGCGCACCCTGCCCTCCGGCCAGTACGACGGGTTGGTCACCTCGTGCTCGGTGCCGTCCTCCATCGTCACGCGGTACACCACGTTCGGCGCCGTCGAGATCAGGTCGAGGCCGAACTCACGCTCGAGCCGGTCCCGGGTGATCTCCATGTGCAGCAGCCCGAGGAAGCCGCAGCGGAAGCCGAAGCCAAGGGCCACAGAGGTTTCCGGCTCGTATGCCAGTGCAGCGTCGTTGAGCCGCAGCTTGTCGAGCGCGTCGCGCAGCACCGGGTAGTCGGAGCCGTCCATGGGGTACAGGCCCGAGTACACCATCGGCTTGGGGTCGCGGTAGCCGACCAGCGGCTCGGTCGCGCCGTTGCGGAAGGTGGTGACGGTGTCACCGACCCGCGACTGGCGGACGTCCTTGACGCCGGTGATCAGGTAGCCGACCTCGCCGACGCCAAGCCCGACGGTGGGCTTGGGTTCGGGCGAGATGATGCCCACCTCGAGCAGTTCGTGCGTGGTGCCGGTCGACATCATCGTGATCTTCTCGCGGGGACGGATCTTGCCGTCCACCACTCGCACGTAGGTGACCACGCCGCGGTACGCGTCGTACACCGAGTCGAAGATCATCGCGCGCGCCGGGCCGTCGGCGTCGCCGACCGGCGCGGGCACCTGCTTGACGACCTCGTCGAGCAGTTCCTTGACCCCGACCCCGGTCTTACCGGAGACCCGCAGCACGTCGCCGGGCTCACAGCCGACGATGTGCGCGATTTCCGCGGCGTAGCGGTCCGGGTCGGCCGCGGGCAGGTCGATCTTGTTGAGCACCGGGATGATGGTGAGGTCCTTCTCCATCGCCAGGTACAGGTTCGCCAACGTCTGCGCCTCGATGCCCTGCGCGGCGTCCACCAGCAGCACGGCGCCCTCACAGGCCTCCAGCGCGCGGGACACCTCGTAGGTGAAGTCGACGTGACCGGGCGTGTCGATCAGGTGCAGGACGATCTCTTCCTCGGTGCCGTCCTCGTTCGTGACGACCCAGGGCAGCCGCACGTTCTGCGCCTTGATGGTGATGCCACGCTCACGTTCGATGTCCATCCGGTCCAGGTACTGGGCGCGCATCTGCCGCGGATCAACCACTCCGGTGAGCTGCAGCATCCGGTCCGCGAGAGTCGACTTGCCGTGGTCGATGTGCGCGATGATGCAGAAGTTCCGGATCCGTGCGGGATCCGTGAACGTCGTGTCGGCGAAGCTGCTGATTTCGGGGCCCCTTAGCTGGACTGGCACCGACCCGAATTCGGGTCACTGTCACCACTGAGGATATCCAAGTGGCCCCGGGCTGCGCGCCGCGCCTAGGTTTGAGCGCATGTCACGAAGCTGGACCTCGATCGGCAAGCAACTCGGCACCCTGGCGCTGGCGCAGGCACCGCGACTTCTCAAGGAACTGCAGAAGTCCGGCGTGCTGCCCGGCAAGGCGCGCACCGCTGCGAAGCCGAAGCCGTCGACGATCACCCCCGGCCGGCCGGTCGCGTCCACCGCGGTGCCGACCGCGCACCGCGCCCGGCGGGTCGAGTACTCCCCCGACCTGGACGGCCGGGCCGATCCGGGCGAGGTGGTGTGGACCTGGGTGACCTACGAGGAGGACGCCCACAAGGGCAAGGACCGACCGGTCCTTGTCGTCGGCCGGGACGGCGACACCCTGCTCGGGCTGATGCTGTCCTCGAACGCCGAACGGGACGGCGACCGGAACTGGCTGGGAGTCGGCTCCGGCGCCTGGGACGGCGACGGCCGCCCGAGCTGGGTGCGCCTCGACCGGGTGCTCGACGTCCCGGAGGCCGGCATTCGCCGCGAGGGCGCGATCCTCGACCAGCGGCGGTTCGATCAGGTCGCCGCCCGCCTGCGGTCCGACTTCAGCTGGAGCTGAGCGGCAGAAGGGAAGGACCCCCTGCCGCGATGCGCGCCAGGGGGTCCCTCGGAACTTTGCTGTCGGACTCCGTTAGATGTTGATCCGGTCGTATCGACCGAACACCCCGCGGTACGCCAGCGCGCCGAGCGCGCCGCCGATCAGCGGGAACACGATGAACGCCCACAGCTGAGGGAGCGCGCCCTCCTGATAGGGCGCCACCGCGATGCTGCGGGCCGGGTTCACCGAGGTGTTGTCGATCGGGATCGACACCAGGTGGATCACCGCGAGGGTGAAACCGATGGAGATGCCCGCCAGCGGCACGTCCGAGATCTGGTCGGTCGAGGCCATGACCACGAACACCAGCAGCGCGGTGAGCAGCACCTCGATGATGATCATCGCGGCGAGGCCGTACCCGTTCTCCAGGACGCCGCCAAGCGGACCCTTGATCGCCGACGGGCTGTGCGCACCCCATCCGTTCGCGCCGAGTCCGGACGCCGCGCGGTCGTAGGACGGCAGCGACTTCGCGACCGCGTAGAGCACGACGCCCGCGAGCAGTCCGCCGAGCAACTGGGCAACCACATACAGGCCTGCCTTGGCCGCGCCGATCCTGCCGAGCAGGAAGTGGCCGAAGGTGACCGCCGGGTTCACGTGGCAGCCCGAGATGGGTCCGATCGAATACACGAGGAAAAGCAGCGTGAGGCCGAACGCCAGGGCAACGCCGAGGTTTCCGACCTTGTCGCCCGCGATCACCGCGGTGCCGACGGACGCGAACACCAGGACGAAGGTGCCGATGCCCTCGGCGATGTACTTCTTGGCGTCCGAGATCGGTTCCTTCTCGGCGATTTCCTGCGCAGTTGGAGACATGTGCCACCTTCGATGAGATCGGTTCAGGGCGTACATAGAGGACTCGGGCCGGACGCTACGCGAGGCCGGTACAGTGCACAACGACATCGAGGCCGTTTCGGGGAACGCGCGCCAGTTTGGGTTCACACCGGCATCCCTGGTAATCTCGAGCGTCGGCGCCCAAGTGCGCCCAAAGCTTCTTAGACAAGAAACCGAGCGAAAACGACAGGATTCTACGCGTGGCCAACATCAAGTCCCAGGTGAAGCGGATCGCTACCAACGAGCGCCAGCGACTGCGCAACCAGTCGGTGAAGTCCTCGCTGCGTACCGCGATTCGTTCCTTCCGTGAGGCTGCGTCCGCGGGCGACAAGGCGAAGGCCGGCGAGCTCCTCCTGGTCGCGAGCCGCAAGCTCGACAAGGCAGCCAGCAAGGGCGTCATCCACGCCAACCAGGCAGCCAACAAGAAGTCGGCCCTCGCGCTGGCCGCCAACAAGCTCTGACGTAAACCGTCTCAGCAGAAACCGCCCGGTCCTCGACCGGGCGGTTTTCGCGTTTCCCGGTCAACGTCGGTGGCGGCGACGTGGTCACCTCGGTCTCGACCCTGCGGTTGACGAGCGGGACGAGATCGAGGCGTCGCGCAGCGCCGCAGGGTTCGAGGTCGACGAGATCCTGGACGCGCAGGGCCGGCCGGGCCGTGAGTGGGGTCTCGCGGCCCGGCGGCCCTGACGCGAGGTCAGGAAATGCCGCGGAAGAAGGTGCGTATGTCGTCCGCCAGCAGCTTGGGCTCCTCCATCGCGGGGAAGTGACCGCCCTCGGCGAACTCGCTCCAGTGGCCGATCGCCTTCCACGGGTCCATCGTGCGGCGCACGAGCGGGTGGGTGTCGAACACGGCCCAGCCGGACGGCACACCGGCGGCCATGACGAGGTCGAGCCCGGAATGCTCGGCCTCGTAGTAGAACTGCGCGCTCGACGCGCCGCTGCGGGTGAACCAGTACAGGCTGATGTTGGTGAGGAGTTGGTCGCGGTCGACCGACTCGTCCGGCGTCCGGTCGTCGCCGCTGGCCCTGGTCTTGAACTTCTCGGCGATCCACGCGAGCTGACCGACCGGCGAGTCGGTGAGTGCCGGGCCGATCGTGTCGGGTCGGTGGTTCTGCATCAGGAGATATCCGAGATCGGCCGCATCCTCGGTGCGCACTGCCTCGAGCTGGGCGATCTCGTCGTCGGACAGGCCGTCGGGGAGAGGGAACTTGTCGCCGACCAACCCGAGCAACCGGGGGTCTGCGCCGATGTGCGTGCCGATGACGCGCTCTGGGTAGAGCGCCGCGAGGCGGCCGGTGGTGCCCGAACCGATGTCGGTGCCGTGAGCCGCGAACCGCTCGTAGCCCAGACGCGTCATGATCTCGGCGTAGGCCTCCGTCGTCCGCGCCAGTTCCCAACCGGGCGCCGACAGCGGGGCGGAGAACCCGAAGCCGGGCAGCGACGGGATGACCACGTGGAACTCGTCGGTCAGCAGCGGGATGAGTTGCTGGTACTCGACGAACGAGCCCGGCCAGCCGTGGTTCAGGATCAGCGGGGTGGCGTCCGGGTTCGCCGATCGCACGTGGACGACGTGGAACGTCTGTCCGTCGACGACCGTCGTGAACTGCTCGTACTCGTTGAGCTTCGATTCCTGCGCACGCCAGTCGAACCCGTCGCGCCAGTAATCGGCGAGCTCCTTCAGGTACACCAGCGGGATGCCGCGGCTGAAGTCGGTGCGATCGTCTCGGCCCGGCAAGGGGATCGGCCAGCGCGTGTGTGTCAGCCGGTCGCGAAGGTCGTCGACGTCGGCCTGCGGGATGTCGATGCGGAAAGGTGCGAGTGCGTTGTTCTCGTTCATGACACCCACGTTCCCGGGTAATGCGGCAGGTTAGCTTCCGCAATTGCTGGAATGATCGAGAACATGTTGGAGACCTCGGCCCGCCTGCTCGAACTGCTGTCGTTACTCCAGCTCAAGCGGGACTGGACGAGCTCCGAGCTCGCCTGCCGGCTCGATGTGAGCACGAGGACTGTGCGCGCCGACATCGGCAAGCTGCGGTCGCTCGGCTATCCCGTGGACGCGCGCCCCGGCGTCGCGGGCGGGTACCGGCTGGCCGCCGGGACGGCGATGCCCCCACTCCTGCTCGACGACGACGAGGCCGTCGCCGTCGCGGTCGGACTGCGTGCGGTCGCGACCCAAAGGCTCGGAGTCGAAGAGACATCGCTCACCGCGCTCGCGAAGCTGGAGCAAGTACTGCCCTCGCGCCTGCGTCGGCGCGTCGAGGCGGTACGCGAGGCGACGAGCGTCGTTCCAGGGGCGCAGCCGCCGCTTGATCTCTCGGTTCTCGGCGCGGTCGCTGCCGCGATCCGCGGCCACGAACGGCTCCGGTTCGGATATACGAAGCCAGGGGGCGGTGAAGGGGCCCGCCACACCGAACCGCAACGGCTGGTGAGCTGGGGGCCGATCTGGTACCTGCTCGCGTGGGATCTCGACCGTGACGACTGGCGGATCTTTC
Organism: Rhodococcus sp. NPDC059179; assembly: GCF_042754885.1. NCBI lineage: Bacteria > Bacillati > Actinomycetota > Actinomycetes > Mycobacteriales > Nocardiaceae > Rhodococcus > Rhodococcus sp. NPDC059179. Next base: position 239,082 of record NZ_JBHZBV010000004.1, read on the forward strand.
GTGTCGACCGCATGGTTCCGCACGCACCGACGGGTGCACGGTTCCAGCCGCGCGTGATCCCGGAGGACAAAGTCGTCGAGTACGTAGTCGGACGCGTCAGCAAGGCGGCCTGGAAGTACCGCGCCCGGGTACTCGTGCATGCTCCCGCCGCCACGGTCGCCGCAAAGATCCCCGTCCCCATCCCGGTCGATATCGAGGTCGTCGACGAGTCAACGTGCCGTGTCGAGCTGGGTTCCGACGACCCGGACCGGCTCGCGCTTTCGCTGACACAACTCGACGTCGACATCGAGGTGATCGACGGAGACGAGCTCGCGGTGGCGTTCGATCGCCTCGCGACGAGATTCCGCCGCGCGGCGGGTGGCGCTTCGACGAAGTGAATCTCGGCCGTCGGTCATTCGACGATGTCGTCGAGGGCCGGGCTCACCTGTGCAGCTCGGCGACCCGTCGCACCGCGAACTCCACGGCATAGTCCGGGTCTGCGGCCGCGCCCTTGACGTCGGCGTTGAGCTGGGCCACGACCCCGAGCGCCTCACCGATCGTCTCGGGACCCCAGCCGCGGGACTGCGCCTTCCCCTTCTTGACCTTCCAGGGCGGCATGCCCAGCTCGGAGGCCAGCTGAAACTCGTTGCCACCCCTGGCGGACCCCACGAGGGCAACGGTGTGCACGGCGTCGGCGAGGGCGTCGGCGAGCAGCACGTGCGGGACCCCGCGCAGCATCGCCCACCGCAGCGCCTCCATCGCACCGGTCCGGTCCCCGGTCACCGCCAGCTCCGCCACGTCGAACCCCGACACCTCGGCCCTGCCCGTGTAGTACTTCTGCACGGCGGCCGCATCGATCAGTCCGCCGGTGTCCGCGGCGAGCTGTGAGCAGGCCGCAGCCAGTTCACGCAGTTCGGAGCCGACCGACTCCAGCACGACCTGAATGACCTCGGGTGCGACCCGGACGCCCGCGTTCCGGAACTCCGCGCGCACGAAGTCTGCGCGGGCGCGGTCGCCCGAGGCGTTCTTGGCCAACTTCGCGCACTCGTGCACGACGGCGCCGGACTTCTGCAGCGCTCCCACCATCGCCTTGGCGCGGCCGCCGCCGGAGTGCAGGATCACCAGGACGAACCCCTCGGGGGGTGCCGCCGCCGCATCGAGGACCAGCGCGACCGAATCCTTGCCTGCCTCGGCTGCGGCCTCGAGCACGATCACCCGGTCCTCGGCGAACAGCGAGGGGCTGAGCAGCTCGGCGAATTCGGACACGCTGACGTCGCCTGCCCGGAGCCGGGTCACGGGCAGCTCGTCGGCGTTCGCCGAGTTCGCGCGGACCGCGGCGACGATCGCGGCGACCGCTCGCTCGACCAGGAGTTCTTCGTCACCGAGCACGAGGTGGAGCGGCGCGGGCGCGGGGGATGCGGGACTCACCAGACGATGGTCCCACGCTCCGCCGACACGCGTCCCGTCACCTCCGAAGGGTCTTGCATGGGACGCGGTGTCTCAGTAAATTTGAGACACCACCGCAGTGCCCGGACCCGCGCCGGGCCACGACCACGGAGAGCATCGATGGCGCCGTCTACGACACCCACTTCCGAGTTGCTCGATCCCGCCTACCGCGATCTGCTGCAGACGCTGTCCGAGGGATCGGTGCACCGACGCTTCGACCCGTACCTCGACATCGACTGGGACGCACCGGAGTTCGCCCTCGACCCCGCGGACCCGCGCTGGGTCCTCTCCCCCGAGATCGACCCACTCGGCGCTACCGCGTGGTACCGGGAGCAGCCGCTCGACCGGCAGATCGCGATCGGGAGGTGGCGCCAGGCCAACTCGATCAAGGTCGGCGCCGCGTTCGAGAGCATCCTGATCCGCGGAATGATGCAGTACATCATGAAGCTCCCGAACCAGTCGCCGGAGTTCCGCTACTGCCTCCACGAGATGACCGAGGAGTGCAACCACATCCAGATGTTCCAGGAACTGGTCAACCGAATCGGCGTCGACGTCCCCGGCATGCGGAAGCCGTTCCGGGCCCTGTCCCCGTTGATCGGAGTGGCGGGCGGCTACGCGCACGTGATCCTGTTCATCGGCATCCTGGGCGGCGAGGAGCCGATCGACCACTACCAGAAGGCGCTGATCCGGCGGGGCGTGGACATCCCGCCCGCCGTGCTGCGCACCATGGAGATCCACATCGCCGAGGAGGCGCGGCACATCTCGTTCGCGGGCGAGTTCCTCAAAGCACACGTCGGCAGGATGGGCACCGCCTCCAGGGCGGTGTGTGCGGTCACCTTCCCCCTCGCGATGCGGTGGCTCGCCGGCGAGATCATGACTCCGCCAAAGGCTTTGGCCACGGAATTCGGGATCCCGCGCTCGGTGATGAAGGAGGCGTTCTGGCGGAGCGCACACTCGCGAACAATCCTGCGCGGCTACTTCGGCGACATGCGGGCGCTCGCCGAGGAGCTGGGCCTGATGAACGCCGCCACCAGGCGGTTGTGGCGACGGCTGCACATCGACGGTCCGCCCTCTCGCTACCGCAGTGAGCCCGACCGTCAAGCTCACCACGCCGCCTGACTGCCGGACGCCGCCGGCCGCGGTCAGACCGCCACGTCGCCGCCCGCTCCCGACAACTGCGCGATCACGGAGACCAGGTCAGCCTTCGGGTCGACGGTCACCCCGGCCGAGCGTGCGGCGCCGTCCAACACGAACCAGGCGAACCTCGCGAGATCGGCCACGATCTCTTCCCGGTCGCGCGCGGGCGTCGGATCGCTCACCCATTGGGTGAGGGTGCCCTCGACCATGGTCACCACCGCGAGGGGCACGGAGTCGAAGGCACTGTCGTCGACGTCGATCTGCGTCGCGATCGACGAGATCAGCTCCCTGGCCCGCACCGACATCCGCGCCTTCAGGCTGCTGACCGCGTCGATGTCCGCCTCGGGCGCTATCGGCCCGGTGCGGGCGAACTCGTTCAGGCGCGGGTGGTCGGTCATCCAGTCCGCCACCGCGCGGATGGTCCGGACGAGGATCTCCTCGACGGACCCCGTGGAAATGTCCAGTTGCGCGTCCAGGGTGCGGGAGAACTCGTCGATGAGGTGCGACCGTATTCGGCAATCCAGATCCTCGCGGCCGTCGAACTGCCGGTACACCACCGATTTGGCGAGTCCGGCGCGTTTCGCGATCTGCTGCACCGGAATGTCTGCGCCCGCCGGACCCTCCTCGATCATGGCGACCGCCGCCTCGAGGATCCGCGTCTGCCGCTCGAGGTTGTGCTGCTCCCAGCGGGCCTCGTGACCGCTGGGAGACGGCGACTCCTCGGGCCGCTTCGCGGTGATCGACATGGGCCGAGTCTAACGATCGGGGCCGGGCCATCATGGCCGTCCGACGGCGGTGGCCCCGCCGCCGGACCTGCTCACCGCGACGTCGCCGCCCCGGTCGGTCCGGGCGAGGGTGGCACCGGTCTCCCGGATCGTCCGCAGCACCGCGGGATGCGGGTGCCCGAAGGTGTTGTCGGCCCCGACCGAGACGACCACCAGACGCGCCCCGACCGACCGCAGGAACTCCGGTGCCGTGGTGCGCGAGCCGTGGTGCGGCAGCTTGAGGATGTCCGCCGCGACCGGGATCCGATCGCGCAGCAGATCCCGTTGACCCTCCGCCTCGACGTCGCCGGTGAGCAGTACCCGGCCCGCGGCGGTGTCCACCGACAGCACCAGCGACTGGTCGTTCGACATCTCGGCTCCCGCCGCCGGGCCGCGCGGCACCGGAAGCGTCGGGCCGAGGACCCGAAACGTGAGCGTCCCCAGCCGCAACTCCTGTCCGGCCCGCGCCTCCCGGATCGGCACGCCGGAGGCCGCAGACTGCTCGCGTACCTGACGAAAACCGCGCTCCGGCAACCGCATCGGGCCGAGCATCACCGCAGCCACGCGGCGTCCCCGCAGCACCCCCGGCAGTCCGTCGATGTGATCGGCGTGCAGGTGGGTCAGCACCACCGCCTCGATCGAACGCACGCCCAGCCGATCGAGGCAGCCGTCGACGAGCCGCGGCTCCGGGCCCGCGTCGACCACCACCGCGGTGCCGTCGCCCGCGGCGAGCACCATCGCGTCGCCCTGCCCGACGTCGCAGGCCACCAGCACCCAGTCCCGCACCGGCCAGCCCGGCCACAGCACACGGGCAGGCACCCACACCAGCGCCAGCCCCAGCACCGCCGCCGCGAGCACCCGCCGCAGCCACCGCGACCGCACCGCGAGCAGCAGCGCCGCGGCGATCCCCGCCACCACCGCGGCGCCGCCAAACCCGGAGGGAACAAAGACCGTGGCGCCTGGCGCCCCCGACGCCCACTCGGCGACCCGCAGCAGCCACCACAGCGGCGGCCCGGTCGCCCGCACCGTCAGTTCTCCGAGCGGGAGCCACACCGCCGCGCCCACGGCACCGACCGCGCCGATCACGGTGACCGGCGCGATCACCGGGGCGACCGCGATGTTCGCGACGACCGCCACCGTGCTGAGGGTCCCCGACATCGCCGCCACGATCGGCACCGTCGCCACGTACGCGGCGGCGGCCACCGCGACCGCCTCGGCCAGCGCCCGCGGCCACCCACGCGCCCGCAACCACCGCACCCACCCGGGCGCGACCAGCACCAGCGCCGCGGTCGCCGCCACGGACAACGCGAACCCGAAATCCACTGCCAGCGCCGGAAACAACGCCAGCAGCACGATCACCGCCGCCCCGAGTGCAGGCATCGCCTGCTTGCGTCTGCCGGTCATCAGGGCGAGCAACCCGATCGAGCCCATCACCGCGGCCCGCAGAACGCTCGGCGACGGCCGGGCCAGCACGACGAAGGCCGCCAACGCCAGCGCCGCCACCACCGCCGACGTGCGCGGTCCCAACGCCAGCGCCCGCATGAGCAACAGCACCGCGCCGATCAGGATCGAGATGTTCGCACCGGAGACCGCGGTCAGGTGCGAGAGCCCGGCCGCGGTGAAGTCGTCCCTGACCCCGCCCGGCAGCGCGGAGGTGTCCCCCACCACCAGTCCCGGCAGCAGCCCGGCGGCGTCGGGCGGCAGCGCCGACTGCGCCGCGGCTGCGAAGCGATCCCGGACCGCGCCCGCGGCCCGCTGCGTCCACGGCGCCCCCTCCACGCGCAGGGGCGCCCCGGTCGCGCGGACCGTCGCGACCGTGAGGTCGCGGTGGTGCGGTCGGCTCGCCTTCCCCCGCAGGCTCACCTGCTGTCCGGGCAGCAGGTCCTGCCAGCCGTGGGCAGGCGCGAAGATCAGCACGGAACCGCCGACCGCATGCCCGCCGGCCCCACCGCCCGCATCGATCGACCGCAGCGACGCCCGGACCATCACGGTGTCGCCCGCCGGGGAGCTCACCCGCCGGGGATCGTCCACCGGCACGACGGTGAGGCTCGCGTATCCCCCGCGCGACGCCACCGCGGCCAGGGGATGCTCGGCGACCGCGCGTTCGCGGGCCGCGACCGCCACCGCGAAACCGGCACCGATCAGCAGCGCCGCGATCAGCACACCCGCGGCGGACCTGCGAGTGCTCGCCACCGCCACCACCACCGCGGCCACCACCGCGGCCAGCGCACCGAGCGCCGTCCACAACGCGGCCCGCCAGCCCAGCTCGATCCCCACCAGCGTTGCGCCCCAGCACATTGCAGCCGACGGCAACAGCCGGAGGTCGAGGGCTCGGCCGTCGGAAATCGAGGCTTCGGGTGCCGCCATCTACACGGCCACCAGCTCGCGCAGCTTCTCCAGCCGCCCGGGTCCGATCCCGTCCACCTCGCCGAGCTGTTCGACGTCGGTGAACGGCCCGTTGGACTGCCGCCACGCGATGATGGCGGCCGCCGTCACCGGTCCGACCCCCGGCAGCTCGTCCAGCTCGGCCTCGGACGCGGTGTTCAGGTTCACCCGGCCCGGCCCCACCGCATCGGGCGGGCGTCCCTCGCCTGCCCCGGCAGCGCCCGCCCCGATGGTGGCGCTGCCCACCGTGACGGGTGCCCCGTCCTGCGGCGCAAGCCCGACCAGGATCTGGTCGCCGTCGCTCAGGCGCTGCGCCAGGTTCAGCCCCAGCAGGTCGGCGCCGTCGCGGGCGCCGCCCGCCGCCGCGAGCGCGTCCGCTATGCGTGCGCCTGCGGGCAGGCGCACCAGGCCCGCGGTCCGCACCAGTCCGACGACGCTGACCACGAGCTCGGCTGGCGGCGCACCGGCGGGTTCCGTCGGTGTCGAGGCGGGCGGCGGCGTCACCTCCGGTTGCCCCGACCCCGACGCCGGGGCCGACGCCGCCGTCAGCGGTTCGACCGCCTGCGCGACGGGCCGGTCCCGCCAGGCGCCCAGCACCCCGACCACCGCCGCGACGAGCGCGACCGCGGCCAGCGCCGCGACCCCGCGGCGCCCCGGTGCCAGCCGCGGCCGCACCGGGGTCGCCTGCTCGGTCAGCCACTCCGGTGTGCGCAGGCCCGGATCGCCGTCTCCCCCGGGGTCCGCCTGCCCGGCCCGCCCCCCGGCAGCGATCGCGTCGAGTCGTTGCCTGATCCGGTCACGGGTCTCGTCGGTGCTGCGCATGGCAGCGACGTTAGGACCGCCGTCCGCCCGAATCCGGCCGCCCGGCCCCGAATCCGGGCCGCCTGTGGATCAATTCTCGGGCTGTGGATGAACGGTTTCGCCCTGCTCGGCGTCGTCCGCCCCGGTGTTCCCGCCGCCCGCGCCACCCGGGCACACCAGCACGCCGATCGCGCCAGGACCGACGTGCGCGCCGATGACCGACCCGATCTCCGAGACCACCATCTCGCTGATCGACGGGATCCGCTCACGCAACGCGGCCGCGATCTCCTCGGCGCGGTCCGCCGCCTGCAGATGGTGCACAGCCACCGCGGCGGGCCCGTCGCCCGCGTACTCGGCCGCGCTCTCCACGATCTTGGCCAACGCCTTGGTGGCGGTGCGCGTCTTCTCCTTGAGCACCAGCTTGCCGTCCACCAGGTGCAGTACCGGCTTCATGGCCAGCGCGGTGCCGAGCAACGCCGCCGCGGTACCGATGCGGCCGCCCCTGCGCAGGTGATCGAGCCGGTCGACCATGATCAGCAGTCGGCCACGGTGCGCGACGTCCACCGCCCGCTGATAGACGGCCCGCAGGTCGCCCCCCGCCTTCGCCACGCGCGCGGCGGCAAGTACCGGATATCCCAATCCCATTGCCGTCGACTGGGAATCGACGATGCGTACCATCCCGCCGAAGCCCTGCGAAGCCTGACGTCCCGCCTCCCAGGTGCCGGAGAGCTGACGTGAGATGTGTACGGCGAGCACGCCGTCGCCTTCGCTCTCCTCCAGTGCCCGTGCGTACGCCTCGGTCAGCTCGCCGGGCGAGGCCCCCGACGTGGTGACGGTCGCACCCTGTGGGAGCGGGCGGGGCATCTCGTCGACGCCCTCCCGGATATCGCGGCCGTCGACGAGGACGTGCAGTGGCACGACCCGAATCCCGTACCGCTGCGCCACGTCGGGAGCGATACAGGCCGAGGAGTCGGTGACGACGACGACGGGCACGGGGCTACCGTATGCCTTCCACCGCATTCAGGTCCGGATGCGCGGCGCGGATCGTGCTCAACATGGCCGCGGCGACCCGTTCGTGTCCCTCCCAGCCCCAGTGGATGCCGTCCGGGTTGCCGTGCTCCGAGAAGACGTTCTCGCGTACCGCATCGGCGAGGTCGACCAGCGGCACGTTCTTCTCGGCGCCCCATGCCTCGAGCGCACTGACGGCGCCCGGCCGGCCCGAATGCACCTTGCCGTAGGCATCACAATCGTGCACGGACGGCAGGGTGCCGATGACCGGGAGCTCGGGGCGCATGTATTCCAGTGCGTTCCTTGCACTCTCGAGATACTCGACGCTCAGTTTCGGCGGCAGCGCGACCGGCCAGCCCAGCGGCGCCAGACGTGGCTGCAGCCAGCCGTAGGCGGACCGGACCACGCGCCGCAGCGCGGGCGGCCGCAGGTACCGGATCTGCTCGCGCAGGGCGGTGGGCAGCGGCGACGGCAGCGAGTCCATCCCGCCGACGGCGAAGACCACGGCACCCGCGCGCGGCACGGTCGCCCACACCCGCGGGTCCTGGATCAGCGCCCAGTAGGCGTCGCGGCTCGTCCAGCCGATTCGCGCGACGAGTTCGACGTCCCAACCGAGTTCGGCGGCAACGATGTTCGGCCAGATCCGCGGGTGATCGGCTGGCAGCCCGCCCTTAGGACCGAAGTAGGACAGCGAATCGGCCAGCACCAACAGGACCGGCCGCCCGGAGTCGGCGGGGAGTTCGGCCGCGAGTTCAGAGGACATCGCTTGCCACCGTCGCCGAGGCGTTCCACACGTCGAGACGCCAGCTCGGCGCGTCGGGATCGCCGTGCCCGCTCAGCTGCACCCAACTGGTGTTGCCCAGGCCCCCGAACACCGCCCAGCGGTCGACGGGCAGATCCAGCAGCGCGGCGGTCAGGGCCGCGATCAGCCCGCCGTGCGCGACCAGCACGATCGGCTCATCGCCCCAGTGCTCCTGCCGGGCAACCAGTTCGGACACCACCGGCGTCGCGCGCCTGGCCACGTCGATCCGGCTCTCACCACCGGGTGGGGCCCAGCGGGCATCGGCGCGCCAGGCCACCCGCGCGCCCGGGTCCCGCTCGTCGACCTGGGAATGGGTGAGGCCCTGCCACTGACCGAGGTGTGTCTCGCGCAGCCGCTCGTCGAGCCCGACCTCGAGGCCTGCGTGCTCCCCCAACGCGGTCGCGGTGTCGCGGGCCCGTCGCAGGTCCGAGGACACGATGGAGATCGGGCGGCGATCGGCCAGCACCCGGGCCGCCGACTTCGCCTGGACCCGACCGAGTTCCGAGAGATCGGTGTCGAGCTGACCCTGCATCCGGTCGCCGGCGTTGTACTCGGTCTGGCCGTGCCGGAGCAGGATCAAGCGCCGGACGGACCGGCCGGCGGTGGGGCTTTCGCTCACTGAGCGGACTCCGGGTAGTCGGGGGACTCCACGGCCTCGTCCTCGGGGGTGCCCGCGATCCTCGAACGCGGCTCGATGCCGTCGACCGGGACCACCGGGCAGTCCTTCCACAGCCGCTCGAGGGCGTAGAAGTTCCGCTCCTCGGTGTGCTGCACGTGGACGACCATGTCGACGTAGTCGAGCAGCGCCCAGCGACCCTCGCGGGTGCCCTCCTTGCGGACCGGCTTGTGCCCGGCCTCGCGCAGCTTCTCCTCGACGTTGTCGACGATGGCGTTGACCTGACGCTCGTTCGGCGCGGACGCGATGACGAAACAGTCGGTGATGACGAGCTGCTCGGAGACGTCGAGCACCACCACATCGGTCGCCAGTTTCTCGTCTGCTGCCAGCGCCGCGATTCGCGACATTTCGATGGCTTCGGCGGATGCGCTCACTACGTGTTCTCCCGGTTCTGCGGATGGGTACTGATCTTGTGCGGTGCCGGTTGCGACACGGTGACGGCGCCGTCTAGGCGCTCGGAATCGTGCGGTCGGTACAGATTGCGTTTCGAGATGTACTGCACGACCCCGTCGGGCACCAGGTACCAGACGGGACGGTTCTCGGCGGCCCTGCGCCTGCACTCGGTCGAGGAGATCGCCAGGGCGGGGACCTCGATCAGGGTGAGCGCGTCCTTCGGGTGCCCCACCAGGTGCTCGGCCAGGTGTCCGACGCCGAGCTCGAAGCCCGGGCGGCTCACGCCGACGAACTTCGCGAGATCGAACAGTTCCTCCCAATCCTGCCAGGACAGGATGCTCTCCAGCGCGTCCGCGCCGGTGATGAAGAACAGTTCGGCGTCGGGATGCTGGCGGCGCAGGTCACGGAGGGTGTCGACGGTGTAGGTGGCCTTCTCGCGGTCCACGTCCACCCGGCTGACCGAGAAACTCGGGTTCGAGGCCGTCGCGATGACGGTCATCAGGTAGCGGTCCTCGGCCGGGCTGACGCTGCGGGCGGCCTTCTGCCACGGCTGCCCGGTGGGAACGAAGATCACCTCGTCGAGCGCGAACCGGGCCGCGACCTCGCTGGCCGCGACCAGGTGGCCGTGATGGATCGGATCGAAGGTGCCGCCCATCACACCGAGGCGACGCGGTCGCCGAGCCGCTCCTGCCCCCACGGTTCCTGGTTCCTGCTGCACGAGTGTCGAGCTTACTGTCTGCCGCTCCGCTCCCCGTGCACCGCTCACACGGGGAGCAGCCCCGCGACCACCGCGGCGAGCTGCTGAGCCGATCGGCACTCGTGCATTGTCACCGCGTCCGCGTACACCCAGGCAGCCGAGTCGCCGCTGCCCCACTGTCCGCGCGGCTCCGGGTTGAGCCAGTGCGTGTGCTTTGCGATCGCCGCCAGACGGGTCAGTGCGGCCAGGTTCGGATCCCGGTAGTTGTTGCGGGCGTCGCCGAGGATCAGCAGCGAGCTCTTGCTGGTCAGGCTGTGCGCGAACCGTTCCGCGAACACCCCGAGCGCGTTGCCGTAGTCGGAGTGTCCGTCGTAGGTGATCAGTTCCGCCTCGCGGAGCATCCGGGACATCGCCGCGCCCAGGTCCGCGCCCGAATCGAAGAACCGGGTGACCTCGTCGGTGGTGTCGATGAACGCGAAGACCCGAACCCGGGAGAACTGCTCGCGCAGCGCATGCACCAGCAGCAGGGTGAAGTTGCTGAAGCCCGCCACCGATCCCGACACGTCGCACAGCACCACCAGCTCCGGCCGGGCGGGCCTCGGCTTGCGCTGCACGAGATCGATCGGCACTCCGCCGGTGGACATCGACTTGCGCAGCGTCTTGCGCAGGTCGATCGCGCCCGCCCGGCTGCGCTTGCGTCTGGCGGCGAGCCTGCTGGCCAGCTTGCGCGCCAGCGGGGTGACGCTGCGGCGCAACGCGACGAGCTCGGAGTCCGACGCCCGCAGGAAATCGACCTCCTCGGCCAGCTTCGGGACCCCGTAGGTGGCCACCCGTTCCTTGCCGAGCTGCTCGGCGGAGCGGCGGCGGGTCTCGGCCTCGACCATCTTGCGGAAGTCCGCGATCCGCTGCGCCGCGGTGCGCTTGGCGACCTCGGTGGCGTAGTCGCCGTCCGGGTGCTCCCCGTCGATGCTGTTCCCGATCAGGCCGTCGAGGATCCGGGACAGCAGCTGTTCCGGTGCCACGTCCCGCAGCGCCTGATAGGCGGAGAACGACGGCCCCTTGGAGGACTCGTACTTGCCGAGCTCCTCGACCATCTGCGCGGTGAGCAGCTCGGTCAGCGCCAGCGACTCCGGCGATCCGTCGGCGAGCAGCCCCGCGATCATCTCGCGCAGGGCGTCGTAATCCACCTCGCCGTCCGGGGTGCGCGGCACCGACACCTCGGCGCCGCCGTCCGCCCGCAAGCCAACCCCGGCGGGGAACCAGAGGTCGAACAGGGCGTCAAAGGTCGCGCGGTGGGTTGGCCTGCGCAGCAGCGAACAAGCCAGGCCCTCGCGCAGCGACTCCCGATCCAGCAGGTCGAGGACCGCCATCACCCGGCCCGCGTCGACGGTCTCCGATGGTCCGACCGCGATCCCCCGCTTGCGCAGCGCCTCGACGAAGTCGACGAGATGACCGGGCAACCCGTGCGGCGACGCGAGGGCACCGGGTGTGTGGGGCGTTGCGGCCACGTCGGGTTCCGTCCTCTCGGTTCGCCAGGAGCTAGTTCAGCCGCAGCTCGGCCGCGGCCCGCTGCTGGTCGGACTGGTGCTTGAGGATCACGCCCATCGTGGCGCGCACGGCGTCGTCGTCGAGGGTGTCCATGCCGAGCGCGAGCAGCGTGCGACCCCAGTCGATCGTCTCGGCGACCGACGGCAGCTTCTTGAGCTGCATGCCGCGCAGCACCCGGATGGTGCGGACCAGCTGCTCGGCGACCGCCTCCGGCAGCTCGGGCACCCGGCTCGCCAGGATCCGGCGCTCGAGCTCGGCGTCGGGAAAGTCGAGGTGCAGGAACAGGCAGCGACGCTTGAGCGCCTCGGACAGTTCGCGGGTGGCGTTCGAGGTGAGCACCGCGAACGGCTTGCGGGTCGCGACGATGGTGCCCAGTTCGGGGACGGTCACCGCGAAGTCGCTGAGCACCTCGAGCAGCAGTCCCTCGATCTCGACGTCCGCCTTGTCGACCTCGTCGATCAGCAGCACGGTGGGGTCCTCGCGCCGGATCGCGGTGAGCAGCGGCCGCGGCAGCAGGAACTCCTCGGAGAACACGTCCTGCTTGGTCGAATCCCAATTGTCGCTGCCGGCCTGGATGCGCAGGATCTGCTTGGCGTGGTTCCACTCGTACAGCGCGCGGGACTCGTCCACCCCCTCGTAGCACTGCAGGCGCACCAGCTCCGCGTCCGAGACCTGCGCGACCGCCCGGGCCAGCTCGGTCTTGCCGACGCCCGCGGGCCCCTCGATGAGCAGCGGCTTGCCGAGGCGGTCGGCGAGGAACACCGCGGTGGCGGTGGCCTTGTCGGAGAGGTAGCCGGTCTCGGCGAGCCGGGTGATCACCTCATCGACGCTCGCGAAGATCGGCGGCGTCGTCGGAAGTGCGCGGTCCACACTCGCTCCTTGTACTCGTCTGTGTCGGTCGGTCCTGCGGGGCTGGTCCTACACCGGTCGGGTGTGCCCGTCGCCCCAGACGGTCCACTTGGTGGAGGTCAGCTCGGGCAGGCCCATCGGCCCGCGGGCGTGCAGCTTCTGCGTGGAGATGCCGATCTCCGCGCCGAACCCGAACTGCTCACCGTCGGTGAACGCGGTGGAGGCGTTGACCATCACCGCGGCCGCGTCGACGCGGGCGGTGAACGCACGGGCGGCGGCCAGGTCGGCCGTCACGATGGCCTCGGTGTGCCCGGTGCCGTAGCGATTGATGTGGTCGATCGCGTCGTCGATCCCGTCGACCACCTTCAGCGCGACGTCGAGCGAGAGGTACTCCTCGGCCCAGTCGGCCTCGGTGGCGGGAACCTGCCCGGGCAGGTCGCCGTGGATGATCACGCCCTGCGACTGCAGTGCCTGGGTCACGGCGGGCACCGCGGTCTCCGCGATGGCCCGGTCGATGAGGACGGTCTCGGCGGTGTTGCACACGCTCGGGCGGCGGGTCTTGGAGTTCAGCACGATCTTGACGGCCATCGGGAGGTCGGCCGCGGCGTGCACGTACACGTGGCAGTTGCCGACGCCCGTCTCGATGGTGGGCACTGTCGCGTCGCGGACGACGGCGTTGATCAGTCCCGCGCCGCCGCGCGGGATGACCACGTCCACCAGGCCGCGGGCCTGGATCAGGTGCGTCACGCTGGAGCGGTCCTCGCTGGAGAGCAGCTGCACGGCGTCGGCGGGCAGGCCCTGTGCGGTGAGCGACGCGCGCAGCACCTCGACCAGCGCGGCGTTGGAGTGCACGGCCGAGGACGAGCCGCGCAGCAGCGCCGCGTTCCCGGACTTCAGCGCGAGGCCGAACGCGTCGACGGTGACGTTCGGGCGGGCCTCGTACACCATGCCGATCACGCCGAGCGGCACCCGCACCTGCCGAATCTCCAGGCCGTTTGGCAGCGTCGCGCCGAGCACCACTTCGCCGACCGGGTCCGCGAGGCCTGCCACCTGGCGCAGGCCAGCGGCAATGCCCCCGACCCGCTCGGCGGTCAGGCGCAGCCGGTCGAGCAGGCTCTCGTCGGTGCCTGCCGCCCTGGCGGCCTCGATGTCGGCGGCGTTGGCGGCGAGCACCGCATCGGTCGCGGCGAGCACGGCGTCGGCCGCCGAGTTCAGGGCCGTGTTCTTCGCCGCGGTCGTGAGCTGGGCCAGCACCCGGGACGCCACGCGGGCGCGGCGGGCGGCCTCGTGCACGGCCTCGCGGGCACCGTCATCGCCCTGGGCAGCGCCGTTTGTCTCCACCATCTTGCTCACCGCGGTCATGAGTACAGGGTAGCGACCGGTCGGGCGCATAATCGTTCCGCCCAAGTAGTTAACAGAGGAAACGACGTCCCATGATCCAGCCCCACACCGAGGCGCTCATCGAGGAACCGTCCGAGGGCTATAGCCGCGGACTGAATTCTCGGACCATCCAGATGATCGCGCTCGGCGGCGCCATCGGCACCGGCCTGTTCTACGGCGCGGGCGGCGCGATCGAGGACGCCGGGCCGTCGCTGATCCTGGCCTATCTCGCGGCGGGGCTGGTGATCTTCGTGATCATGCGCGCGCTGGGCGAACTGCTCAGCTACCGACCCGTCTCGGGCAGCTTCGCCGAGTATGCGGAGGAGTTCCTCGGCCACTTCTTCGGCTTCGTCACCGGCTGGACGTACTGGGCGGTGTGGGTGGCCACCTGCATGGCCGAGATCACCGTGGCGGGCAAATACGTCGAGTTCTGGTGGCCGTCCGTGCCGACCTGGCTGACCGCGCTGGTGGTGCTGATCGTGCTGTTCGGCGCCAACCTGATCTCGGTCAAGTTGTTCGGGGAGGCCGAATTCTGGTTCGCCGCAATCAAGATCACCGCGATCCTCGGCATGATCCTGATCGGCATCGGCGTGCTCACCCTCGGCTTCGGTCACGCCACCAACCCGACGGTGACCAACCTGTGGGCGGACGGCGGGGTGTTCCCCAACGGATTCGGGGCCTCGCTGATGAGCCTGCAGATCGTGATGTTCGCGTACGTCGGTGTCGAGCTGGTCGGCGTGACCGCGGGCGAGGCGAAGAACCCGAGGCAGACCCTGCGGAAGGCGATCAACACGCTGCCGTTCCGGATCGGCCTGTTCTACATCGGCTCGCTGGTGGTGATCCTCTCGGTGGCGAGCTGGCGCGATTTCCACGCGGGCGTGAGCCCCTTCGTGGAGGTGCTGCAGCAGATCGGCATCCCCGCGGCGGCCGGGATCATGAACTTCGTGCTGCTGACCGCGGCGCTGTCCTCGTGCAACTCGGGCATCTACTCCACTGGCCGGATGCTGCGGAGCCTGTCGCTGCGCCGCGAGGCACCGGCGGCGCTCGGCGCGCTGAGCAAGCGGGCGGTCCCGTTCGCAGGCATCACCCTGTCCGCCGCGGCGATGGTGATCGGGGTGATCGTCAACATCGTCTCGCCCGACCGCGCGTTCCTCTACGTCACCTCGGTGTCCACGGTAGGCATCATCTTCGTCTGGGGCACCATCCTCGTCTGCCACCTCAGGTACCGGTCCGCGGTCCGCGCCGGCCTGCTGCCCGCCGCGGACTACCGGCTGCCAGGGGCGCCGGTCACCAACTGGCTCGCCCTCGCGTTCCTCGCGATGGTCGTGGTGCTGCTCTTCTTCACCTCCACCGGACGGATCGCGTTGGTGGTCGGCGCCGTGTTCGGGGCCGCGGTGTGCGGCGGGTACGCACTGCTCAACGCCCGGCGCCGAGCCGAAGGGCTCTGAGCGACGCGGGTCATCCGCGAATCAGGTCGAGGAACTCGCGACGAGCCGCGGGATCGGCGCGCAGGGTGCCCCGAACCGCCGAGGTGACCGTCCGGGTGCCTGCCGCCTGCACTCCCCTCATCGACATGCACATGTGCTCCGCCTCGATCACGACGCCGACCCCGCGCGGGTCCAGGTGCTCCGAGAGCCAGTCCGCCACCTGCATGGTGAGCCGCTCTTGCACCTGGAGGTCGCGCGCGAACAGCTCGACCACACGGGCGAGCTTCGACAGCCCGAGGATCCGCCCGCCGGGCAGGTAGCCGACGTGCGCGACGCCGCGGAATGGCAGTAGGTGGTGCTCGCACAGGGACGTCATCGGGATGTCGCGGGCCAGGACGAGCTCGTCGTAGCCGGCGTCGTTGGGAAACGTCGTCAGGTCGAAATCCCGGGGCGTGAGCAGTTCCTCGTACGACGCGGCCACCCTCCTCGGCGTATCTGACAGGTGGTCGCCGTCCGGGTCCCGCCCCAGGGCCCGCAGCAGGTCGCCCACCGCACGCTCGGCCGCGGGCAGGTCGACGGCCGGCCGCAGACGGCCGGCTCGGACCTGTGTCGTCGGGCGCACCACCGTCGCCAGTGCGTCGACCGACGCGCTCATCGGGACGCCCGGGCGGGAGCGGCGTACTTGACGGCCAGTCGCGCGAGTGCGATCGCGCCGACCATCAACCCGAAGTCCCGCAGCGCGACGTCGTAGTAGCCGGACAGCGTCAGAAGGTTGACGATGATCCCCGCCAGCCAGGCGGCGACGAGCCACGCACCGAATCTCGGTACCACCGCGACGGCGATGCCCGCGATCACCTCGATCACACCGACGACGTACATCCCCTGCTGCGCGGTCCCCGGCAGGATTCCGTCGATCCACGGCGCCAGGTACTGCGGCCAGTCGGTGAGCAGATTCGTGAACTTGTCCAGGCCGAACAGGATCGGCGCCACCGTGAAGACCGTGCGCAGAGCCAGGAAGGCCTGATAGCCGGGGTCGGCGAGCCGGGCCGAAACACCGCTCACCTGGCCCGTCGAGTCGATAGACATGACTTCCTCCTTCTAAAATCAATGTAGATTGACTATAGAACTCCGAGCAGAATTTCGTCAACGGCGATTGGTTTTACAATGGCGAGCATGGATCCGGCCAAGCACTCGGACATCTCGGCCGTCTCGTCACTCGACGAACCGGCCCGTCGACGGCTGTACGACTTCGTCCGCAGGCACCCGGAGCCCGTGAGTCGCGATCAGGCCGCCGAGGCGCTCGGGCTCGCGCGCCAGACCGCCGCGTTCCACCTCGACAAGCTGGTCGACGAGGACCTGTTGACGGTCGCGTTCGCGCGGCGAAGCGGGCGAACCGGCCCGGGTGCGGGCCGCCCAGCCAAGCTGTACCGGCGCTCCGACCGCGAGGTGGCGGTCCAGCTCCCCGAACGCTCCTACGAGCTCGCCGGGCAACTGCTCGCCCAGGCCATCGACGACGCCGAACGCACGGGAGAATCGCCACGCACCACCCTCGGCCTGCGGGCGAAGGACCTCGGCCTCGCCCTCGGTGCCGATGCCGGGCCGACCGACGACGAGATCGTCGCGGCGCTCGAGCGGTGCGGCTACGAACCGCGCCAGGAGGGCGACGACATCGCCCTGGTGAACTGCCCCTTCCACACCCTCGCCGAGCAGCACACCGAGATGGTGTGCGGCATGAACCTCGAGCTGATCGGTGGGCTGCTCGCCGGCGCCGAATGCGTCGGCCGCCGCGCACGCCTGGCCCCCGCGGACGGGTACTGCTGCGTCCGGATCGAGCCCACACCCGACTAGTCTCGGCCCATGCCAGCTCCCCGGATCACCGTCCTCGGCAGCATCAACATGGACCTGGTCACGACGACGCCGCGATTGCCCGCGCCCGGCGAGACCATCCTCGGCCACACCTTCTCCACCGGGCCAGGCGGCAAGGGCTCCAATCAGGCGATCGCCGCCGCCCGCGCAGGCGCCGCGGTGCGGTTCCTGGGCGCGGTCGGCGACGACGCCTTCTCGGCAGAGCTGCGCGCCGCCCTGGTCGGCGCGGGGGTGGACACCGCGCTGCTGCGCGAGGCCCCTGGGCCGAGCGGGGTCGCGCTCATCTCGGTCGACGACTCGGGCGAGAACTCCATCATCGTCGTCGGCGGCGCGAATTCATCGGTGGCCGGGCTCACCGACGACGAGCTGGCCGCGATCGCGGGCGCCGACGTGCTGCTGGCCCAGCTGGAGCTGCCCCTCACCGTCGTCACGGCAGGCGCTCGGCACGCGCGCGCGAACGGGACCACCGTGATCCTCAACCCGTCACCGGTGCGGCCGCTTCCTGACGGGCTGCTCGAGTGCGTCGACGTGCTCATCGTCAACCAGACCGAGGCCACGCAGCTCGGCACCGCGACCCTGGACCGGGCGGCCCACGTCGTCACCACCCTCGGCGCGCGCGGCGCCACCGCGCGCGGTCACGGCGGCGTGGTGCTGCGAGCCGAGCCGCCGGTCGTCGAGGTCGTGGACACCACAGGGGCGGGCGACGCCTTTGCGGGCACTCTCGCCGCGTCCTGGCACCTCGGGATGGGCGTCGCGCTGGCGCGGGCCTGTGCGGCTGGGGCGCTCGCCACCACCAGGCACGGCGCGGGTTCGTCGCCGACCAGCGCCGAGGTGGACGCGGTCCTCGGGCGACGGTGACCCGATGTCGTAGCCGTCGGGCACCATGGACGCCATGACCACAGCCACGGAGCCCGCAGCCCTAGACCTTCGTGCCGACGCGGAACGGTTGCTGCGCGAGCTCGCCGGACCCGACGCCACGCTGCGCGAGGACCAGTGGACGGCGATCGAGGCGCTGGTGGTGCAGCGTAAACGCGCGCTGGTGGTGCAGCGGACCGGCTGGGGCAAGTCCGCTGTGTACTTCATCTCCGCCAAGCTGCTGCGGGCACGCGGGCACGGACCCACCGTCATCGTCTCCCCCCTGCTGGCCCTGATGCGCAACCAGGTCGCCTCCGCCGAACGCGCCGGGGTCCGCGCCGCGACGATCAACTCCGGCAACGTCACCGAGTGGGACGAGATCCACGCCGCCATCGCGGACGGCACGGTCGACGTGCTGCTGGTCAGCCCGGAGCGGCTGAACAATCCCGACTTCCGCGACCAGGTGCTGCCCTCGCTCGCCGCGGACGCGGGCCTGGTCGTGGTCGACGAAGCGCATTGCGTCTCCGACTGGGGCCACGACTTCCGTCCGGACTACCGACGGATCCGCACCCTGATCGGCGAGCTCGGCGAGGGCATCCCCGTGCTGGCCACCACCGCGACGGCGAACGACCGGGTGGTCGCCGACGTCTCCGCCCAGCTCGGGGTCGGCGGGTCAGAGACCCTGGTGCTGCGCGGCGGCCTCGAACGGGAGTCGCTGCGGCTGTCGGTTGTGCACATCGACGAGGCGAGCAAGCGCGCCGCCTGGCTCGGCCAGCAGCTCGATCGCCTGCCCGGCTCCGGCATCATCTACACCCTCACCGTGTCCGCGGCCCGCGACCTGGCCGGGTTGCTCGCCGAGCAGGGCCACCAGGTGGCCGCCTACACCGGTCAGACCGACCCGGCCGAACGCGAGAGCCTCGAGGCCGACCTGCTCGGCAACCGGGTCAAGGCCCTGGTCGCGACGTCGGCGCTCGGGATGGGTTTCGACAAGCCAGACCTCGGTTTCGTCGTCCACCTCGGAGCGCCCTCCTCGCCGATCTCCTACTACCAGCAGGTCGGCCGCGCAGGCCGCTCCACCGACCGCGCCGAGGTGGTGCTGCTGCCCGGGTTCGAGGACCGGCAGATCTGGAGCTATTTCGCCAGCGTCGCCTTCCCGCGCGAGCATCTGGTGCGCAAGGTGATCGAGGTGCTCGACCCCGAGCGACCGCAGTCCACCCAGGCGCTCGAACCGCTGGTCGAACTCAGCCGGAATCGGTTGGAGATGGTGCTCAAGGTGCTCGACGTGGACGGTGCCGTGAAGCGCGTTCGCGGCGGTTGGATCAGCACCGGGCAGCCGTGGGAGTACGACGCGCAGCGCTACGAGCGGCTCGAGCAGGCCCGCGAGTCCGAGCAACAGGCGATGGTCGAGTACCAGCGAACACCGATGTGCCGCATGGAGTTCCTGCGCCGTCAGCTCGACGACCCCGGTCTGACCGCGGACCCGCAGCCGTGCGGGCGCTGCGACAACTGCGCAGGCCCCGCGCACACCGCCGAGGTGGACGACGAGGCCATCGCGCGGGCGCGGGCCCGACTGGACCGGCCCGGCGTCGACCTGGCACCGCGCAAGCAGTGGCCCACCGGCCTCGCCAAGCTCGGTGTCCCGTTGTCCGGCAAGATCACCGACGGCCCCGAGACGGGCCGGGTGCTCGGCCGCCTGTCCGACCTCGGCTGGGGCCAGCGCCTGCGCGCGCTGTTCGACGAGCCCGACGCGCCGGTGCCGGACGCGATCGTCGACGCCTGCGTCAAGGTGCTCGCCGCCTGGGACTGGCGGCAGCGGCCGACCGCGGTGATGGCCCTCGAATCGGCGACCCGCCCGCAGTTGGTCTCGTCGCTGGGCGATCGGCTCGCGCAGGTCGGCAGGCTCCGCAACCTCGGCACCCTCGCCCGGAACCCCGAGCGCCCACCGGTGTCCGCGGCCAACTCCGCCTATCGCGTCGCCGGACTCGCTGGGGCCTGGCTGGCACCGGATCTCGGCGGCGCCGACGGCCCGATCCTGCTGCTCGACGACCTCGCCGACACCGGCTGGACGCTCACCATGGCGGCCCGCGAACTCCGCGCGGCAGGGGCTCCGGCCGTCCTGCCTTTTGCCCTGGCGAGCGTCAACTGAGCACGCCGATGTGACGAGCATCACTTAGCAGTGCTCACCAGTGCGGGAGCATGATTCTTCCGCCGTCATCGGTGGAGGCAGCTGAAATCCATTGCCCCCATTGTTACGTTCGTTCGACAGATGACACCCGTTACAAAGAGCGCGACCCCAACCACCGCTCCCGGAGCGGTGACGACAAGGCAGCCCGATATCGATGACGCCGTGCGCATGTGGGAGATTGCCCGCGATTCGCAGGTGCTCGATCTGAATTCAAGCTATTCATACCTGTTGTGGTGCAGGGATTTTCGTGACACGTCGGTGGTAGCGGAGCAGGACGGCCGCGTCGGCGGCTTCGTCACCGGGTTCGTCCGGCCTGCAGATCCCCGGACGGTTTTCGTCTGGCAGGTGGCCGTCGACGAATCGCTGCGCGGCCGCGGCGTCGCGGCAACGATGCTCAGCGACCTGCTCGATCACCTCGCCTACCAGGGCGTCACCAGGCTCGAGACCACGATCAGTCCGGACAACGCCGCATCCAAGGCCCTGTTCACCTCGCTGGCGCGGATGCGATACGCCGCAATCACGAGTCGAAAACTGTTCACCAACAATCATTTTCCCGACCAGCACGAATCCGAAGAGCTCTACATCATCGGCGATGACAACACCGGAGGAGAGCAATGACCACCCTGGAAGACACCAGTATCTTTGCCACACTCGAGTCCGAGGTCCGCAGCTACAGCCGGAACTGGCCGACCGTGTTCAGTTCCGCGTCAGGTTCCTGGATGCGGGCCGAGGACGGCCGCGACTACCTCGACTTCTTCGCGGGCGCGGGTGCGCTCAACTACGGCCACAACAATCCGGCGCTCAAGCAGGCCCTGGTCGACTACATCGTCGGCGACGGCATCACCCACAGCCTCGACATGTCGACCGTGGCGAAGCGGCGGTTCCTCGAGACCTTCCAGCGATACATCCTCGAGCCGCGCGGACTCGACTACAAGGTCCAGTTCCCCGGCCCGACCGGCGCGAACACCGTCGAGGCCGCACTCAAACTGGCCAGAAAGGTCACCGGCCGCGAGTCGATCATCAACTTCACCAACGCTTTTCACGGCATGACCCTGGGCGCCCTTTCGGTCACCGGCAACTCCATGAAGCGTGCGGGGGCTGGGGTTCCGCTGGTCCACGCCACCCCGATGCCCTTCGACAACTACTTCGACGGCGCCACCGAGGATTTCCACTGGTTCGAGCGGGTACTCGACGATTCCGGCAGCGGGCTGAACCGCCCCGCCGCCGTCATCGTGGAGACCGTACAGGGCGAGGGCGGGGTGAATGTCGCACGGCCCGAGTGGCTGCGCGCGCTCGCCGAACTCTGCAGGAGCCGCGACATCCTGCTCATCGTCGACGACGTCCAGATGGGCTGCGGGCGTACCGGTCCGTTCTTCTCCTTCGAGGTCGCGGGCATCACGCCCGACATCGTCACGCTGTCCAAGTCGATCGGCGGATACGGCCTGCCGATGGCCCTGACCCTGATGCGGCCCGAGCTCGATGTGTGGGCACCCGGCGAGCACAACGGCACCTTCCGCGGCAACAACCCCGCGTTCGTGACCGCGACCGCCGCGATCGAGCAGTACTGGACCGACGATGCGCTGGCGCGCTCCACCGCCGCGAAGGGCAAACGCATCTCGCAGATCTTCGCCAACCTGTCGGACCGGTTCGACGGGGTCAGTACCCGGGGCCGCGGGATGGTCCAGGGCCTGGTGTTCGACGATCCGGGCCGGGCCGTCAAGGTGTGCGGGCTCGCCTTCGACGAGGGCCTGCTCGCCGAGACCTCCGGTCCGTCCGACGAGGTGGTGAAGCTTCTGCCGCCGCTGACCATCACCGAGGCCGAACTCGACCACGGCCTGAGCATTCTCGCCGAGGCCACCGCCAAAGTCTGCGCCTGAGGAGGGCCCGAAGATGATCGTCCGCACCACCGAAGAGATCACCGGCACCGAGCGCGACATCACCAGCGCCGACGGGAACTGGCGCAGCAAGCGCATCGTGCTCGGCGCGGATCGCGTCGGATTCTCGTTCCACGAGACCACCATTCGGGCCGGGTCGGTCAACGAGTTCCATTACGCCAACCACATCGAGGCGGTCTGGCTGATCGAGGGCGACGGCATCCTCACCGACCTGGACAACGGCGTCGTCCATCAACTCGGGCCCGGCTCGATGTACCTGCTGGACGGCCACGAGCGGCACCGGGTGGAGCCGGTCACGCAGATGCGCATGCTGTGCGTGTTCAACCCCCCGGTCACCGGTCGCGAGGTCCACGACGAGAATGGCGTCTATCCGCTGATCGAGGTCCCCGGCTGACGGGGACCGCCCGAGGAGACAGTCATGACGCCAGTGCCCATCGCCCTCGGCCCCCACGCCGATCCCCTGTTGATGGAGGCCCTCGTGCGGGGCGGGGGCGAGTGGGCGCCGATGGTCGACGCCCAGGCGCTGGTCTGGGCGGCGGAGCCCGACCGGTTCCCCGACGACCTGCCGGAGTCGATCCGCTGGGTGCAGCTGTACTCCGCGGGCGTCGAGGACTGGTTCGGTGCCGGGATCATCCAGCGGAATCCGGGTGTCGTGTTCACCTCGGCCGCGGGGGCGTTCTCGGCCAGCGTCGCCGAGCACGCCCTCGCGATGCTGCTGGCGGGTGTCCGGGCGCTGCCCGAGCAGCTCGCCGCCACCACCTGGCGCCAACAGGAGTTCTTCGGCAAGGTCGGGACGCTGCGCGGGAGCCGGGTCGGAATCCTCGGCGCCGGCGGGATCGGGCGCGCGCTGATCCCGATGCTGACCGCCGTCGGCGCCGCCGTCGTCGCGGTGAACCGTTCCGGCACACCGGTTCCCGGCGCCGACGCCACCCTGTCGGCAGACCGCACCGACGAGATGTGGGGCCAGATCGACCATGTGGTGATCGCGGCCCCCGCGACCGTCGACACCCGTCACCTCGTCGGCGCCGAACAGTTGCGCCGCCTGGGACCGCGGTCGTGGGTGATCAACGTCGCCCGCGGCTCGCTCGTCGACACCGACGCCCTGGTGACTGCCCTGCGGGACAACAAGATCGGCGGCGCGGGGCTCGATGTCACCGACCCGGAGCCACTGCCCGACGGGCATCCGCTATGGATGCTGCCGAACGCGATCATCACCCCGCACTGCTCGAACCCGCCCGCGGTCCGGCCGCCCGCGTTCGCCGACCACGTCGCGACGAACGTGCGACGCTTCGTGGCCGGCGAGGAACTACTGGCCGTGATCGACCCGGTCGCCGGCTACTGATCCGCGGGGCCGGCATCCTGGAGGGAAGCGAACACCGCTAGTCGACGCCCCAGGTCGCCGAGACACCGCGGTCGCGCAGCCACTGGCTCGGGTTGAGCCGGTTACCGTTGGCGTCCCACACCTCGAAGTGCAGGTGCGGGCCGGTCGACTGGCCTCGGTTGCCGACGGTGGCGATCTGCTGGCCTGCGGCGACGCGCTGGCCGACGTGGACGACGAACTCGTTGATGTGGCCGTACACGGTGACGGCGCCGTCGTCATGCCGCACCCGCACCCATAGTCCGAAGCCGGAAGCCGGTCCGGCAGAGACGATCTCGCCGTCGGCCGCGGAGGAGATCGGGGTTCCGATCGGGGCCGCGATGTCGATACCGCCGTGGTGCGCGCCCCAGCGTGGGCCGTAACCAGAGCTCAACGTGCCGGAGACCGGTTGAACGGTGCCGGCCCTGAGCGGGGCGGAGCTGCCGGTATTCATCGGCCCCGCGACGGACGTCGGCGGGGCGGTCAAGAGGTCGGGCACCTCGATCGCGGGAACCTGGATGCCGGCGGGCAGCAGGCCCGGCGGGATCTCGAGCGCTCGGGCAGACGCCGCCGAGGCGCCGAACTGCGCGCCGCCGATCAGGGTGGCGCCGGTCGCAGCGGCGACGGCCGCAATCTTCAGGCGGCTGGTGATTGAACTAGAACGATCTTCCGTCCTGCGGTGCTTGGCCACAGTTCTTACCTCATCTTCGTTGGCTAGGCCCGCGCTCCTGAGATTCGCGGCCTCGGTCCCCCCGCCGAGGACGAAAGTAACAAAACGATATCGATGCTCGCAATGTGTTCAAATCGTTTCTTTGAATATGATCTTGACTGGATATGCCCACGTCAGAGCGCTTCCATCGCCCCACGGCAGATAACGGAATGTGAATTGGGGCCGCAACCGCAGTCGTGCAGGCCGCATCGTCCAATGGGCACACCGGGGCCGGAAAACCGCCAGCGACCTGCCCATTCGCCGTCCCCGGGCGGGGAACGGCGGAACCCGCGAGGACGAAGCCCCGGAGGCCGTCGCGACGGATCGGACTCCCCCGCTTGGATCGAGAGGATGCACCCCGCGCGTGGTCACGGGGCCACAGAAAGTGGGTCCCACTCAGCGGGAGCAGTGATCAGAACCTGTGCGGGCGGTGCCCCGGTCACCGATCCGGCCTGAATGGCTACGTGAGCCAGAAAACAGGTATTCCCCCGGGTGATTCGACCGATGCCCCGCAGCCCACGGCCGGACAAGATATGACCTGCCACACACCGTGAACCCGACCGCCGAATACGTATGACCACAAAGGAACGAGAACCATGACCGCCAACACCTACCCCACGGTCGAGACCATCCGATTCGGCCCCCACGGTGATCAATGCCGCTACTGCGGACAGATCGTCAACAAGGACCGCGACTGCTACCGGCACACCACGACAGGACAGGACCGATGCGATCCCTCGATCCGGTCATCGTATGAAACTCGCCTGTCTGACAGGCTGATTCGAAGCTAGTCGCGATGCAAGCACATCACTCGAGCCCGATGCCACAAACGCTACTGAGCCCCTGACTCCGCGTCCGGAGTGACGGCGGGCTTCGCCGGCGACAGCCGGATCACGCCCGCGTCCAGGTCGAGTTCGATGCGCGGCTGATATGTCTGCCCGCCACCGTCCTCGCTTCCGTCGTTCTCCAGCTTCTTCCCTGGGAACAGCTCACCGAAAACACCCATGCGATCGACCGTACTCGCGACCCGCCGGTTCCACTCGATCCGCAGGGTCGTTCCGCGGGGCTAGAGTCAGACATGTCGAAATTCAGCGAGAAGGTGAAGTCGCTCTTCAGCAGGCGCAAGCCCGTCACCACTGAGGACGCCGCGGATATCGCAGACTGGGTGAACGAGGGCGGTGCGCTGCACCCCGACGGACCACCGAAGGTCGTCGACGAACCGCAGCGCAAGCCAGGGACCGACTGACCAGCCGTCGCTCTCGGGTCGCCGGGTTAGCCTGGATGCCATGTCCGCTCCCCCACTCGACAACGCGCTGGAGGATCTCGACCGTCTGGTCGACATGATCGACGGCCGCCGGGTGGTCGCGCTGACCGGCGCGGGGATGTCCACCGACTCGGGCATCCCGGACTACCGGGGTCCCGATTCCCCGCCGCGCACCCCGATGACCTTTCAGCAGTTCATGGGCGACGCCGCGTTTCGCAGGCACTATTGGGCCCGCAACCACCTCGGCTGGCGGTACATGGATGCGTCCCGGCCCAACGCAGGTCACCGCGCGCTCGCCAGGCTGGAACGGGCGGGCGTGGTCCGCGGCGTCCTCACCCAGAACGTGGACCTGCTGCACACCAAGGCGGGCAGCCGAAACGTGATCGACCTGCACGGCAGCTACGCCCAGGTGCGGTGCATGGGGTGCGAAACCCGCATCTCTCGGTTCACCCTCGCGCAACGCCTCGACGCCGCAAATCCCGGGTTCGCCGAATCCGTCTCCGCGGCAACGGGAGTCGAGATCGCTCCGGATGCCGATGCGGTGATCGAGGAGACCGCGCACTTCCGGATGGTTGGCTGCGAACGCTGCGGCGGGATCCTCAAGCCGGACATCGTCTACTTCGGCGAGAGCGTCCCGAAGCAGCGGGTCGAGGCGGCCTTCGACATGGTCGCCGACTGCGACCTGTTGCTGGTGCTCGGGTCCTCGCTGACCGTCATGTCGGGTCTGCGCTTCGTGCGCCGCGCAGCCAAGACCGCCATCCCCGTCGCGATCGTCAACCGCGGTCCGACCAGGGGCGACGAGTACGCCACCATCAAGCTCGAGGGCGGCTGCTCGCAGACCCTCGAGGCCCTGCCCACCGGCCGCTAGAGCGGGACCAGGTCGTCGGCGTGCACCACGGGCCGCTGCAGCTCGGACGGCAGCTCGACCGTGGACCGGCCCAGCATCTCGCCGAGCTCGGTCGAGTCGTACGCCACCACACCGCGCGCGACGGGCGAACCGTCGGGCCCGAACAGTGACACCACGTCCCCGCCGTAGAACCGCCCGTCGACGCCGGTGATCCCCGCGGGCAGCAGCGACCGCCGCCGGTCCACCACGGCCCGCACGGCCCCGGCATCCAGATGCAGCCCTCCCCGGGTGTCGGCGGCGTGGCGCACCCAGAACTTGCGCGCGGACATCCGGGTCGGCCGCGCCGCGAAGGCGGTCCCGACGCCCGCGCCCGCGAGCGCGTCGGCTGCCTCGGTGGCGGCGGCCAGCAACACCGGCACCCCCGAGTCCGCCGCGAGCCGGGCCGCGGACAGCTTGGAGGCCATGCCGCCGGTGCCCAGCGCTCCGCCGGACCCGGCGACCACGCCGTCGAGGTCCTCAGGGCTGGTCACCTCCGGGATCAGGGTCGCGCCGCCCTTGCGGGGGTCACCGTCGTACAGGCCGTCGACATCGGAGAGCAGCACCAGCGCGTCCGCCCCGACCAGGTGTGCGACCAGCGCGGCGAGCCGGTCGTTGTCCCCGAACCGCAGCTCGGTGGTGGCGACAGTGTCGTTCTCGTTGACGATCGCGACGGCGCCGAGGGCGCGCAGCCGGTCGAGGGTGCTCTGCGCGTTGCGGTGCTGGGTCCGCCGGGCGATGTCGTCGGCGGTGAGCAGCACCTGCCCGACGGTTCGGCCGAACCGTGCGAAGGAGGTCCCCCAGGCGTGCGCGAGCGCCAGCTGCCCGACGCTCGCCGCGGCCTGCTTGGTGGCGAGATCCCTTGGCCGCTTGGTCAACCCGAGCGGGGCGATGCCTGCCCCGACCGCGCCGGAGGACACCACCACGACGTCCGAGCCCGCCCGCATCCTCGCCTCGATCGCGTCCGCGAGGGCGTTCAGCGCACTCAGGTCGATGCCCGATTCCATGCTGGTGAGCGCGGAGGACCCGATCTTCACGACCACGCTGCGCGCAGCGGCGATGGTGGCGCGCGTCTCCGAGAGCGCGCCACCTAGCTCGGTGCTCACTGCTCTTCGGGATCCAGGCCCTCGAGGCCCCGCCGGATCCGGTGCGCATGCTTGCGCTCGGAGGCGCCGATGCGCTCCACCTGATCGAGTCGCGGGTCGGTGCCGCGACCGGTGCGGGTCATGTCGATGCCCGCCGGGGTCTGCGGCTCCCATTCGAAGCTGACGTCGCCGATGGTGACGTAGCAGCCCGGCTCCGCGCCGTGCTTGACCAACGCGTCCTCGACGCCGAGCCGGGCGAGCCGGTCCGCGAGGTAGCCGACGGCCTCGTCGTTGTCGAATGCCGTCTGACGGATCCAGCGCTCGGGCCGCACGCCGCGGACGATGAAGCCGCCAGGGGTCTCGGGATCGGCGATGACGCTGAAGTCGCTCGCGTTGGAGGCGACCGGACGGATCACCTGACGCTTCGGCTCCGCCTTGGGATGCGCCTCGCGGTACTCCTCCACGAGCTTGGCGAGCGCGAAGGTCAACGGCCGCAGCCCTTCTCGGCTCACGGCCGAGATGGTGAACACGGGCCAGCCGCGCGCCTCGAACTCAGGGGTGACCATCTCGGCGAGCTCGGCCGCGTCGGGCACGTCCGCCTTGTTGAGGATCACGATGCGCGGCCGGTCGGCCAGGTCGCCGAGGCTCGCGTCGCCGGACAGGGCGGGCTTGTAGGCGGCCAACTCGGCCTCGAGCGCGTCGACGTCGGAGACCGGGTCACGGCCGGGTTCGAGGGTCGCGCAGTCCACCACGTGCGCCAGCACCGCGGTGCGTTCGATGTGGCGCAGGAAGTCGAGCCCCAGACCGCGTCCCTCGCTCGCGCCCGGAATCAGTCCCGGCACGTCCGCGACGGTGAAGGTGGTGTCGCCGCTGGAGACCACGCCGAGGTTCGGCACCAGCGTCGTGAACGGGTAGTCGGCGATCTTCGGCTTGGCTGCCGAGAGCACCGAGACCAGGGAGGACTTGCCCGCGGACGGGAAGCCGACCAGTCCGACGTCGGCCACCGACTTGAGCTCGAGGACGAGGTCGCGCGCAACGCCCTCCTCGCCGAGCAGCGCGAAGCCAGGCGCCTTGCGGGCCTTCGAGGCCAGTGCCGCGTTGCCCAGTCCGCCGCGGCCACCGGGGGCTGCGTCGAACCGGGTGCCCGTGCCGATCAGGTCGGCGAGGACATTGCCCTCGGAGTCGAGGACCACGGTGCCGTCGGGGACCTTGAGGATCAGATCCTGACCGTTCGCGCCCTCGCGGTTGCTGCCTGCGCCCTGCGTGCCGTTGCTCGCCTTGGCGTTCGGGTGGAAGTGGAAGTCCAGCAGGGTGTGCACGTTCTCGTCGACGACGAGCACCACGTCACCGCCGCGCCCGCCGTTGCCGCCGTCGGGCCCGCCGAGCGGCTTGAACTTCTCGCGGTGAACGGAGGCGCAACCATTGCCGCCTTTTCCGGCGCTGACGTGCAGCACCACGCGGTCAATGAATCGGGACATGACTGCCGGATCCCTTCCTCAGGGTGAAAAGCAAATAGGGGCGAGCAGGGTATGAGACCCTGGCCCGCCCCTACTGGGAGCTTAGAACTGTCATCGGTCACCGTGACGGTGACACGAGCGACGCAGCAGAATCAGGCCTCTGCGGCGGCCGGAACGATGTTGACAGTCTTACGTCCACGCTTGGTGCCGAACTCGACCGCACCAGCGGAGAGAGCGAACAGCGTGTCGTCGCCGCCACGGCCGACGTTCACGCCGGGGTGGAAGTGGGTTCCGCGCTGACGCACCAGGATCTCACCGGCGCTGACGGACTGGCCGCCGAAGCGCTTCACGCCGAGGCGCTGTGCGTTCGAATCGCGACCGTTACGGGAGCTGGATGCACCCTTCTTATGTGCCATGTCGAACCCTCCTGGGTACTAAAGCTGGTTACTTGATGCCGGTGACCTTGAGCACCGTCAGCTTCTGACGGTGGCCCTGGCGCTTGTGGTACCCGGTCTTGTTCTTGAACTTGTGGATGCGGATCTTCGGGCCCTTGGTGTGCTCGACGACCTCACCGGTGACCGAGACCTTGGCCAGCTTGACCGCATCGGTGGTCAGCTCGGAACCGTCGACGACGAGAACCGGGACCAGCGAGACAGCAGTGCCGGGCTCACCCTCGATCTTCTCGACCTTGACGAGGTCGCCGACAGCGACCTTGTACTGCTTTCCGCCGGTCTTGACGATCGCGTACGTTGCCATCGGAGGGCTACCCCTTGCTTCTTCGAACGTGCTCGCGCGGCTTGAGCCGCGCGACTGGTCTGGTGTGCTTGCTACCTCGGGTACGCCCGCCGCCGCCCTCGCGGGCGCAGCAGAGCGATATCGCCGGGTAGCGACCGGTCAAGGTTACGGGATGGAGAACCGTAGGGTCAAACTGGCGCCCCACGGATCCCGACCCGACCGGCCTCGGTCAGGCGTCGACGTCCGCCGGCGGTCCCGCCGGCCGTGCCGCAGCCCGTCGACGGGGCCTCCGAGCGGGTGCGGCGGGTGCGCCGTCCCCCTCGGCAGACACCGGCGCCGCGGCGGTCGGGGCGGCCTGCACCGTCTCGACCACGCTCGGCTCGACGACCTTCGGCTCGACGACCTTCTGCTCGACAGCCTTCTGCTCGACCGGTTCCGGAGCCGCGATCACGACCACGGTTCCGGCGTCGGCCGCCTCCTGCGACTCTGCGGCGGGGGCCGCGGAGGAACGGGACGCGCGTCGGGAACGGCGCCTGCCCTTCGCGGGGACCTCGGCGGGTTCGGGCGCCACGTCGGGCGTCGGCGCCGTCGCGACCTCCACGACCGGCTCCGACACGACCTCAGCGGCCGTCGGCTCCGACACGGCCTCGGCGGCCGAGGGCTCCGGCTGATGCTCGGCGGTGTCGTCGTCGTGGTGATGCGCCGCCATCGCGAGCGCCACCGGGTGGGCGCGCTTGACGGTCGCATCGACCTCGGCAGCGGGTGCCTGGCCGTTCTTGGGGGCGGCGGTCTCCGCGGCACCGGACTTGTCGCGTCCACGCTTCTTGCGGCCGCCTGACTCGCCCTTCGGCGCGCCCGCGCGGGCACCGTCGTCGCCGGAGCGCACCTCGACCGGTTCCGCGTGCACGATGATGCCGCGGCCGTGGCAGTGCTCACAGTTGGTGGAGAACGCCTCGACCAGACCGGTGCCCAGCTTCTTGCGGGTCATCTGGACCAGTCCGAGCGAGGTCACCTCGGACACCTGGTGCCGGGTGCGGTCGCGGCCGAGCGCCTCGGTGAGCCTGCGCAGGACGAGGTCCCGGTTCGACTCGAGCACCATGTCGATGAAGTCGACCACGATCATGCCGCCGATGTCGCGCAGCCGCATCTGGCGCACGATCTCCTCGGCCGCCTCCAGGTTGTTCCTGGTGACGGTCTCCTCGAGGTTGCCGCCCGCACCGGTGAACTTGCCGGTGTTGACGTCGACCACGGTCATGGCCTCGGTGCGGTCGATCACCAGGGTGCCGCCGGAGGGCAGCCACACCTTGCGGTCGAGCGCCTTCGCCAGCTGCTCGTCGATCCGCTTCGCCTCGAACACATCGGGGCCGCCGTTGCCCTCGTACTTCTCGACTCGCGGCAGCAGGTCCGGGGCGACGGTCTTGATGTAGGTCTCCACCGTCGACCAGGACTTCTCGCCCTCGATGACGATCTTCGCGAAGTCCTCGTTGAACAGGTCGCGGACGACCTTGACCAGCAGGTCGGGCTCCTCGTACAGGGCCTTCGGGTTGCTCCCCTTGCCCTTGTCCGCCGCCGCGGCCTGCTTCTCGATGTCGTCCCACTGAGACTGCAGGCGCTTGACGTCGCGGGCCAGCTCTTCCTCGCTCACGCCCTCGGACGCGGTGCGGATGATGACACCCGCCTCCGGCGGCACGATCTCGCGCAGGATCTCCTTGAGTCGCTTGCGCTCGGTGTCGGGCAGCTTGCGGCTGATGCCGGTGGAGCTGCCACCGGGCACATACACCAGGAATCGTCCGGCCAGGGAGATCTGCGTGGTCAGGCGGGCACCCTTGTGTCCGACCGGATCCTTGCTGACCTGGACCAGGACCTGGTCACCCGGCTTGAGTGCCTGCTCGATCTTGCGGCTGTTGCCACCGAGACCCGCGGCCTCCCAGTTGACCTCACCCGCGTACAGCACGCCGTTACGACCGCGGCCGATGTCGATGAACGCGGCCTCCATCGAGGGCAGCACGTTCTGGACGCGGCCGAGGTAGACGTTGCCGACCATCGACGCGGACGCCGAGCTGGTGACGAAGTGCTCGACGAGAATGCCGTCCTCGAGCACCGCGACCTGGGTCAGTCCTTCGGCGTGTGCGCCGGTCTTCTCCCGGACCACCATGACCCGGTCGACGGCCTCGCGGCGCGCCAGGAACTCGGATTCGGTGAGGATCGGCGGGCGGCGGCGACCGGCGTCGCGCCCGTCGCGGCGACGCTGACGCTTGGCCTCGAGTCGGGTGGACCCGGAGATGCCCTGGACCTCGTCCTTGACGCGGGCCTTGGTGCGCGGCTCGCGCTCGTGCACGACGGTGGTGACGCCGTCGTCCTCGGCGGCTGCCTCTCCGCCCTCGCCGCTGCCCTTGCGACGTCGGCGACGACGACGGCGACGGCTGGATCCGTCCCCGGTCTCCTCCGCCTCCTCCGACTCGGCTTCGGCCTCGGTCTCCGGCTCGGCGGACTCCGCCTGCTCGGCCGGCTCGGCGCCCTCGGTGGCGGCCTCGCCGCGCTCGGTCGCCTCGTCGGACTCGTTCTGCTCGTCGTCGGATGCCTGCTCGCCCCGCCCACGACCACGGCCGCGACGGCCGCGTCGACGACGACGGCTCTGCGATTCGGCTTCCTCGTCGGTCTCGACCTCGGCCTGCGCGACCTCCTCGGTCACGGAGGTGTCGGCCTCAGGGGCCTGTCGCTCCTCGTGCTCGACGACGGTGGTCACCTCGATGGGTGCGTCCTCGCTCGGGGCCGCGGCGCCGCGGCGTGCGCGACGACGTCGGGGCGCGGCCTCGGCGGCGGCGTCCGGCTGCAGGAACAGCGGCGCCTGGAACACGGGTGCGACGTCGGCGACGACGTGGTGCACCTCGGGCTCGATGTTGGTGAACAGCGACGCGGGGGCCGCCTCGGCGACGGCCTCGGTCGCGGCGACGGCCTCGGGCTCGGCCGGAACCTCGACCGCCGGAACCTCGGCGGCCGGCGCCTCGGTCGTCGGCTCCGCGGCAGGCGAGAGTGCGGCGTGCACCCGCTCGGCGAGCGCTCGGTCCACGCTGGACTGCGCGCTGCGCACCTCGGCGCCGAACTCGGCGACCTGCGCGAGCACCTGCTTGCTGGTCAGTCCCAGCAGCTTCGCCAGTGCGTGTACCCGAATCTTGTCCGGGAAGGTCGGCACCGCATTCGCTGCGGAAGTCTGTGAATTTTCGGGCGGCGCTTGATCGGCCACGTAGTCTCCTCGGACCCCCGGGCGCGTCCACCCAGAGTCGTACTGGGTGTGACGCGGCCACGCGAGGGCGCTGCTTGTGTACTCATACCGGTGGGCATGAGATTGTCTGGTCTCGCCCCGCACGTCTCGCAGTGACCCGTTAAATCACTGCCAGCTCGCACGGCGCCTGGCTGGATGGCCGTACTCCCTGGTCCGTGCGCCTGATCAATCCAGCATGCCTACGACCCGCGAGGGATTTCCTGCGCGCCGTGGCAGCGATGACCGGGCATCGAACCGTGGTGTCATCCGGTCGGACCCATATGGAACACATCTGGGTCGACCGTCATCAGTATCCCACACCGGTGGGCCCGACCACGCCAACGGCGCACCGGGATGGTCCGACTAGCCGCGGGCGAGCTCGGGGAACCAGAGCGCGATCTCGCGCTCTGCCGACTCGACGGAGTCGGAGCCGTGCACGAGGTTCTGCTGGCCGTCCAGCGCCAGGTCGGCGCGGATGGAGCCGGGAACAGCCTTCTCGACCGGGTCGGTTCCGCCCGCGATCTGCCGGAACGCCGCGATCGCGCGCGGGCCCTCGAGCACCGCGGCGACCAGGGGTCCGGACGTGATGAACTCGATCAGCCCCGGGTAGAAGGGCCTGCCCAGATGCTCGGCGTAATGCTGGCCGGCCAGCGCCTCGTCCGCGGACTTCAGCTCGAGGGCCGTGATGGACAGCCCCTTTCGCTCGACTCGGGAAAGGATTTCTCCGACGAATCGGCGGGCGACGCCATCGGGCTTGATCAGTACCAGGGTGCGCTCAGTCACGGCGCACAGCTTAAGGGGTCAGTCCCGCTGGCCCGGAAGCAGACCCTGTTCGATCCGGTCGGTGAGGTCCCGCTTGAGATACAGCAGGTACGCCCACACGGCGGCGAACAGCAGCCCCACCGCGCCGATCGCGGGATGCACGGCGAAGCCGGCGATCAGCGCGGCCTGCAACGCAAAGTTGTACGCCATCGCCCACGGCTTGCCCTGGACACCACCGCCGAGCACCATCAACACCGCGAGTCCGACCAGGTAGGCCCCGGACAGCCAGGTGATGCCCCCGCCGACGGTCGCGACCACCGGCAGCGCCAGCAGCACCACGATCGCCTCCAGGATCAGGGTGCCCGCACAGACACCGCGGAAGCCCTTCCACGGGTCGTTGACCGGCGGCCTGAATCTCGCGCCGCCCTCAGGTGTACTCACGCCGGGTCCTTTCCAAACAGGGTGCGGGCCACGCCCGCGGTCACCACGGATCCGGTGACCACCACGCCCGCCCCCGATACTGCCTCACCGGGCTCGGCGACCTCCTCGGCGAGCCCGATCGCGGTCTCGAGCGCATCCGGGAGCGTCTGCGCCACCACGACGCGCTCGTCGCCGAACCGGGCCACCGCCAGGTTGGCGAGCTCCTCGACATCCATGCCGCGCGGTGATCCGTTGTGCGTCACCACGATCTCGTCGAGCACCGGCTCGAGCGCGGTCAGGATCCCCGCCACGTCCTTGTCCGCCATCACCGCGACGACACCGACCAGCTTGCGGAAGTCGAACTCCGCGGTGAGCGCAGCGGCGAGCGCCTGCGCACCGTGCGGGTTGTGCGCGGCATCGAGGAACACGGTGGGCGCGCTGCGAACCCGCTCGAGGCGTCCCGGGTTCGTCAGCGACGCAAACCCTTCCCGGATCGCGTCGACGTCGAGCTGGCGGTCCGCCCCTGCCCCGAAGAACGCCTCCACCGCAGCCAGCGCCAGCGAGGCGTTGCGGGCCTGGTGTTCGCCGTGCAGCGGCAGGAAAATGTCGCTGTAGACCCCGGAGAGTCCCTGCAGTTCGAGTTGCTGTCCGCCGATGGCGATCCGGCGGGCGAGCACCGTGAACTCGGAGCCCTGGCGGGCCACCGCGGCGTCGACCTCGACGGCCCGCCGCAGCAGCACCTCGGTCACCTCGGGGGTCTGCTCCGCGAGGATCGCGACGGTCTCGTGCGGCACCAGCGACTCGGGCGCCTTCTTGATGATCCCGGCCTTCTCGGCGGCGATGCCGGTGACGTCATTGCCGAGGAACTCGACGTGATCGAGCCCGATCGGGGTGATCACCGCGACCTGTCCGTCGATGACATTCGTTGCGTCCCAGCGGCCCCCGAGTCCGGTCTCGACGACCGCGACGTCCACCGGCGCCTCGGCGAAGGCCGCGAACGCCATCGAGGTGAGCACCTCGAACTTGCTCATCGCGGGGCCACCCGCCGCCTTCGACTGCGCGTCGATCATCTCGATGTACGGCGCCAACTCGTGGTAGGTGTCCACGTACAGGCGCGGCGAGATCGGCTTGCCGTCGATGCTGATCCGCTCGGTCGCCAGCTGCAGGTGCGGGCTGGTGGTCCGCCCGACTCGACGGTGCAGCCGCGTCATCAGGGCGTCGATCATCCGGGCGACCGAGGTCTTCCCGTTGGTGCCCGCGATGTGGATGGCCGGATAGTTGCGCTGCGGGGAGCCGAGCAGATCCATCAGGGCCGCGATCCGGGCGGTGGAGGGCTCGATCTTGGTCTCCGGCCAGCGCTTGTCCAGCTCGGCTTCGACCAGGGCGAGCTCGGCCAGATCGACGGGCGTGGGCTGCGATCCCCCGTCCCAGCGCTCGGGTGTCTCGGCGTTCACGCCTGGCCCTTCAGATCCATGGCCTTGAGCCGTGCGGTGATCCGCTCGACTTCCTCGGCGGCCAGGGTCTGCCTGGCACGGATCTTGTCCACGACGTTGTCCGGCGCCTTACCGAGGAAGGCCTCGTTGGACAGCTTGGCCGCGGTGCCCGCGAATTCCTTCTCCGCGGCCGCCAGATCCTTCTCGAGGCGCTTTCGCTCGGCGACCAGGTCGACGGTGCCCGAGGTGTCCAGTTCGACCGTGACGGTGCCGCGGCTGAGCCGGACCTCGAGTGAAGCTGTGGCAGTAAAGTCGTCGGCCGGGTCGGTCAGCTTGACCAGCGCGGCGACGGCGGCCTGCTTGCCGTCGAGGTCGGCCTCGACGACACCGTGCAGCCGCGCGGCCACCTTCTGGCCGGGGTTCAGGCCCTGGTCGCTGCGGAACCTGCGGATCTCGGTGACGAGTCGCTGCACGTCGGCAATGCGCTGCGCGGCAACGGCATCGGCGGCCTCGCCGGTCTCGGTCGGCCACTGGGCGATCACCACGGACTCGCCGCCGGTCAGCACCTTCCACAGGGTCTCGGTGACGAACGGCATCACCGGGTGCAGCATGCGCAGCAGCGCGTCGAGGACAGAGCCGAGCACGGCCTTGGTGCCCTCGGACTCGGGGCCGGCGAACTGCACCTTGGCCAGCTCGAGGTACCAGTCACACACCTCGTCCCAGGCGAAGTGGTACAGCGCATCGCAGGCCTTGCCGAAGTCGTAGCGGTCGAACGCGGCGTCGACCTCGGCCCGCACCTGCTCGAGCCGGTCCAGGATCCAGCGGTCGGCGTCGCTGAGCTCGGCGGGCAGCGGCGCGGGCGCCGCGCCGTTCATCAGGGCGAACTTGGTGGCGTTGAACAGCTTGGTGGCGAAGCTGCGGGAGGCCTTCGCGTGATCCTCGCCGACGGAGAGGTCGCTGCCGGGGTTGGCGCCGCGGGCCAGCGTGAAGCGCAGCGCGTCGGCGCCGAACTCGCGCACCCAGTCCAGCGGGTCGATGCCGTTGCCCTTCGACTTGGACATCTTCCTGCCGAACTCGTCCCGAACCAGGCCGTGCAGGAACACGTCCTTGAACGGCACCTGCGGGCCGGACTTGCCCTCGCCTGTGCTGATCGCGTCGTCCTCGGAGACGAAGGTGCCGAACATCATCATCCGGGCCACCCAGAAGAACAGGATGTCGTAGCCGGTGACGAGAACGCTGGTGGGGTAGAACTTCTCGAGCTCGGGAGTCTGCTCGGGCCAGCCCATCGTGGAGAACGGCCAGAGCCCGGACGAGAACCAGGTGTCCAGGACGTCGGGGTCCTGCTCCCAGCCCTCGGGCGCGGTCTCGTCGGGCCCGACGCAGCGAACCTCGCCCTCGGGGCCATACCAGATCGGGATGCGGTGGCCCCACCACAGCTGACGCGAGATGCACCAGTCGTGCATGTTGTCGACCCAGCCGAACCAGCGCGGCTCCAGGCTGGCGGGGTGAATCGTGGTGTCGCCGTTACGGACCGCGTCGCCTGCCGCCTTGGCCAGCTCCTCGACCTTGACCCACCACTGCAGCGACAGCCGCGGCTCGATGGACTCGCCGCTGCGCTCGGAATGCCCGACGCTGTGCAGGTAGGGGCGCTTCTCGGCGACCACCCGACCCTGCTCCGCCAGCGCCTCACGCACCTTCACGCGGGCCTCGAACCGGTCCATGCCGTCGAACTGCGTTCCGGTGTCGGCGATCTTGCCGGTCTTGTCCATGATCGTGGGCATCGGCAGGTTGTGCCGCAGGCCCATCTCGAAGTCGTTGGGGTCGTGCGCGGGGGTGATCTTCACCGCGCCAGTGCCGAACTCGGGGTCGACGTAGTCGTCGGCGATGATCGGGATCTGGCGGCCGGTGATCGGGTGCTCGAGGGTGGTGCCGAGCAGGTGCCGGTAGCGCTCGTCCTCGGGGTGCACCGCGACCGCGGTGTCGCCGAGCATCGTCTCGACGCGGGTGGTGGCCACGATCACATGCGGCTCGTTGTCGTCGAGCGAGCCGTAACGCAGCGACACCAGTTCGCCCTCGACGTCCTCGAACTTGACCTCGATGTCGGAGATGGCGGTCTGCAGCACCGGCGACCAGTTGACCAGGCGCTCGGCCCGGTAGATCAGCCCCGCGTCGTACATCCGCTTGAAGATGGTCTGGACGGCGCGCGAGAGTCCCTCGTCCATGGTGAACCGGTCCCGGCTCCAGTCGACGCCGTCGCCGAGTCGGCGCATCTGGCCCCCGATGGTGCCGCCGGACTCACGCTTCCAGTCCCAGACCTTGTCGATGAACAGTTCGCGACCGAAGTCTTCCTTCTTCTTGCCGTCCGCCGCGAGCTGCTTCTCCACCACGTTCTGGGTGGCGATGCCTGCGTGGTCCATGCCAGGCAGCCAGAGCACCTCGTAGCCCTGCATGCGCTTGCGGCGCGAGAGCACGTCCATCAGGGTGTGGTCGAGGGCGTGGCCCATGTGCAGGCTGCCGGTCACGTTCGGGGGCGGCAGCACGATCGAGTAGCCGGGCTTGTCGCTGGTCGGGTCCGCCGTGAAGTAGCCGGCGTCCACCCAACCCTCGTACAACTCCTGCTCTACCGCGCTGGGGTCCCAGCTCTTCGGGAGGGCGTCGGCGGGGTTCATGGGGTCCTGCGGCACGGCACTGGTCACCCGGTGATTCTAGAGAACCCGCGGGCTCCCCCGACACCGCCGTCCGGTCAGCGCGGCGTCCGCCACATCGCCCACAGCGTCGGGCCGCCGTTCGGGATGACGATCTCACCCGTCACCTCGAAGCCGAACCGCTCGTAGTACGGGACGTTCGACTCCTTGCTCGACTCCAGGTAGGCGGGCGCATGCTCGGCATCACATCGGTCGAGCCGGGAGCTCAGCAGCGCCTTTCCGAGTCCCCCGCCACGTGCGGAGGGAAGGGTGCCGATCGTGCTGAGGTACCAGTGCGGTTCTTCCGGGTGTACCAGCTCCACCGCGTCCGACACCTCGGCGCCCACCTTCATCCGGCCCCCGAAGGCACGGATCATCGACGGCGCGGTGCGCACCTGGCTCAGGAACGACTGTCGCCAGCGGCCCGGCGGATCCCACAGCGCGGCACCCGCCGTCACGCCGCCGCGCGCGACCGCGATCTCGACACCGCCGAGCGGGAGATGGTGGTGCCGGATGAGGGCTCCGAACATCAGTTTCAGGCCGGACCGGCGGGCCGCGCCGTCCGGCCACAACCAGACCATCACCGGGTCGTCATGGAAGGCCGTTGCGAGCACGAGAGCGGCTACCTGGACATCGGGGCGAACGGCGGGTCGTACCGAGACGGCGGCCATGCCGTGAGGCTACCGGGGCCCTGCGACGGCGGCGCGCCGAAAACCCGGTGGTGCGGGGCGGCATCGCCCGGGCTCGCAGCCTAGGTTGTAGCGCATGAGCGTGGCATGGGTGTTCCTGGCGGTGGCGATCTGCGCAGAAGTGCTCGCGACGAGCCTGCTGTCCCGGACGGACGGGTTCAGGCGACCGGTACCGACCGCGACCGTCCTCGGGCTGTACTGCGTGGCCCTGTACTGCCTGTCGCAGACCCTGCGCACCCTCGATGTCGGTGTGGCGTACGCGATCTGGGCCGGCGTCGGCACCGCCGCGATCGCGGCCATCGGAATGCTGATCCTGCGTGAACCCCGGTCCGCGAGTCGGGTCCTCGGTATCGCCCTGGTGATCGCGGGCGTGGTCGCGCTCAACCTCGGCGGCGTCGGATGAGCGACCGTCGGCGGGCGTGGGTATTCCTCGGCGGAGCGATCACCTGCGAGATCCTGGCGACCGTGTTCCTCGGCAGTACTGAGCAGTTCAGCCAGCCGTTGCCGACGATCGCGGTCCTGTTGGGCTATGCGACCTCGTTCGCCTGCATGGCCCAAGCGCTGCGGTCGCTGCCGGTGAGCCTGGCCTACGCGCTGTGGTCCGGGATCGGGACCGCGACGGTCGCCGTCATCGGCATGACCTTCCTCGACGAGCAGGCATCCGCAATGAAGGTGCTCGGGCTCGCGCTGATCATCGCAGGCGTGGTGATCCTGAACCTGCGGCAGACGGTGCATGAGTAGGGGTGGCATCCGGAGCCCTATCGCCTGACGGGAAGAGTCAGTGCGTGCTGCCCGATCGTGTTGTAGATGTGCATGATCGCGCCGGTCAGCATGTCGTGGTGCCAGAGGCCTGCGGTCTTGAGTTGGTGGTGCAGGACGCAGAGGCATTGCAAGTTGGCGAGGATGGTCCAGCCGCCGAGGGCGGGGTTGGCCTTGAGGAACGCGACGATGTGGTCGATCTGGCAGTCGGATGCGGGCACCGTGCAGCCAGGGTGTCGGCAGGTGCCGTCGCGGAGTCGGACGGCGGCGGCGAGTAGGTCGCTGGGCTGGTAGGTGAGGGCGCCCGGTGGTGGCTGCGTGAAGCCGCCGTGGCCGTCGGGGAAAGCCGCCCGGATCTGTCCTGGGTCGGTCAGGATCTTGCGGTTGAGGTCGTCGAGGGTGGCAGCGGGTGAGGTGATGCCGGGTTGCGGGAGTTTGCGGGCCGGTAGGGCGATCGCGGCGGCGGGCAGCTTTCGGCTCCGGAACACGATCAGTCCGGGGTCGGGTTGCCGTTCGGGATTGGTTTTTGAGGCAGCGGTCGGGCCGGCTAGATCTGGTGGGTCGGGTGGTTCTGGCGGCGCGGGGGGACCTGGCGGATTCTCTGGGTCGTCCGCGTCGGGCGGGTCCGACGGATTGGGTTCGTGCCCTTCGGGTTCGGACCGGTCGCCGTCGTTGCGTGCGGTATCTGTTTCTTGTACGTCGGACGGAGACTCCGTTGCGGTTCGCGATTCTTGGACGGATTCGGTCACGCCGTTGCCGTTGTTAATGGCGGCGTTGTGGGCATGGCCATCCGCGGCGTCGCCGTCGGTGTCGCCGTCGGTGTCGCTGTCGCTGTCGACATCAATGTCGGTGTCGGCGTTGGTCTCGACGCTTTCGTCTGTGTCGACGGACGCAGCCGTGTCAGCTTCGGCGTCGGCGTTATTGCCTTCGGGCCTGTCGAGGCTGTCGGCGGCCGTGGCGGTGTTGATCCCGTCTTGGTTGCTCAGCCATTCGAGGGCTTTGGTGGCGCAGTCGATGATCGCCTGCCAGGTGGCGTCCCCGGCGAGGGTGCGGGTCTGACCGGCATCCAAGTATCCGTAGCCCTCGAGGTAGCCGGGGTTGTCGGCGAGCCCGAGCAACGTTTCGAGGCCGCACATGAGATTCAGATGAACCTGCGGCTGGGCGGGTGTCGGGTTGCGGGTGGCCGCGCATTCGGGATCGCCGCATTCGCAGGCCAGAATCCGCCGGCCGCCGATCACGGCAAGGAACGCATCCGCGCATCGCACGTCGAGGGGGCGCGGATCGGCCCGGCACACCGTCTTGGCGACCTTCACGATCATCCCGGTGACCGCGGTCAGTTGTGTGGCGGTCAACGTCACCGACAGCACACCCATCCCGTGCGGCAGCCGGTGTGAGCGGACCTTGCGTGTGGCTTCTGCCCGCTCGCGGGCGCGCTGCGCCCAGGCGGCGTCGTCCTCGATCAGCAACCGGTCGATCTCGATCCCAAGTGGGGTAGGTGCCAGGCGTGTCGCGGCGGCTGCGATGGCGGTGTCGAGCCGCAGCATCGCGGCGGTGGTGGCCTTGCGGGTGTGTTCGTCGATGACCCGGATCTTCGCCAGCGACACCTCGCCCGCGGCGGCGGCGCCGCGGACCTGCGGCATCCGTTCGAGGGTGAAACCGAGCCGCATCAGCGACGAGACCGATCTGTAGGTGCTCGACAACGCCAACGCGATCTCCGCGATGGCGGACCGCTCCGCCTGTTCGGTATCGAAACCGGCGCCGGGTGCGCGGTGCTCGAAGGTGCCGCGGGAGTTGGTGTAGTCCATGATCTGCGCGATCAGCCGGGCGGCCGCGGCATTCTCGGTGCGGGAGGTCTCGGTGATCGCCTCGAGCAGGGACCGTTCGCGGTCGGTCACGGCCGCCACCGCCGATGCTGTCATCGCCGTCACCCCCCCCGGATTCGCTCGTATGTTCGAGTCTACTCGGGAATGGGCCGCACGCAAGGGGTTTCCGTAACTGCGGCCGGCGCCACCCGATCGGCACTAGCCTTCCCACATGCGCGCAGTCGTGATCACCAGACACGGGGACGCCGACGTCCTCGAGGTCCAGGAACGCCCATCGCCGCCGCTCCGCCGGGGCGGGGTTCGCATCGCCGTCCGGGCCGCGGGGGTCAACTTCGCGGACGTAATGGCCCGACTCGGCCTGTACGCGGACGCCCCGCCGCTGCCGAGCGTCGTCGGCTACGAGGTCGCGGGCACGATCAGCGAGGTGGCTCCCGATGTCGTCGACTTCGCCGTCGGCGACCGGGTGATCGCGGGCACGCGGTTCGGTGGCTACGCCGAGGAGGTGTGTGCCGACCCTCGTGATGTGATCGCGCTGCCCGACGCGTTGAGCTTCGAGCAGGGCGCCGCCATCCCCGTCAACTACGCGACCGCGTGGGCCGGGCTGATCGGCTACGGGAATCTCCAAGAGGGAGAGCGGGTCCTGATCCAGGCGGCCGCGGGTGGCGTCGGGATCGCGGCGACGCAGATCGCCAAGCATCGCGGCGCGCAGGTGTATGGAACCGCGTCACCCGGCAAGCACGACGCGATCCGCAGTTTCGGTGTCGACGTGGCGCTGGACTACCGAAAACACGGTTCGGACAACGGACTTCCCCCGATGGACGTGATCATGGATGCGATCGGCGGCGCCTCGCTCAGGCGGAGCTACGGCCTGCTGCGGCCCGGCGGCCGACTGGTCGCGTTCGGGGCCAGCTCGGTGGTGTCGGGCGACAAGCGCAGCCTGCTGCGGGCCGCGCCGCAGGCGCTGCGCATGCTGCGGGGGTTCAACCTCATCGACCAAATGAGCGAGTCCAAGGCGGTCATCGGCCTGAACATGCTGCGGCTGTGGGACGACCGCGGCACCCTGGAGCCCTGGATCACGCCGCTGCGTGCCCTGATTGAGGACGCCGTCGTGGTGCCCGTCGTGTCCGACGCGGTGCCGTTCGACAACGCGCCAGAGGCCCATCGGATCCTGACCGAACGCCGAAACGTCGGAAAGGTCGTCCTGGTCCCCTAGCGCGTCGCCGACAAGCTACTTGGTGAGCAGCGGCGCGATCCGCGGCGGGATGTTCTCCAGCGCGTACGGCAGCGACAGCACGGTGCTCCAGGTCATCGCCTCGGCGGCCTCGTCCTCGAGGATGATCGTCCGGCCGTCCTTGACGACGTTCAGCTCCTGATAGACCGGCGTCTTGTCGAGCTCCGCCCGCAGCTTGTCACCGAAGCCGCCGCCCGCGTACCAGACCAGCAGGTCGGCGTCGGCAAGCGAGAGCTGTTCCGTGCTGATCGGGGCGAAGTTGGTGGTCGTGATCTGCTGCGTGACAGGCGGATTGACGAATCCGAGCTCGGTGAAGAAACGGACCTTCGGATCCTCCGGTCCGTAGACACCGAACTGGCCGGGGCCCTTGAGTGCGCCCACGATCACCGTCTTGCCCGCGAAGGCCGGGTTGGCGGCGGCGACGTCGGTAAACTGCTTCTCGACGGAGGTCACCAACTCCTTGGCCTTGTCCTGCTTGCCGAGCGCCTCACCGATGATCCTGGTCTGGTCCTGCCACGGCACCCCGTAGTCGGCGAACTCCTTGGGCTGCGCGACGGTCGGCGCGAGCGCGCTGAGCTTGTTGTACTGGTCCTTGGTCAGCCCCGAGTAGGTGCCGACGATGAGGTCCGGGTTGGTGGCGGCGACCTTCTCGATGTCGATGCCGGTGCTCGCGCTGCCGATGATGGCGGGTGTCGCCCCCGCGAGCAGTCCCTGCGCCCACGGCCACACCGCATTCGGGTAGTTGCCGTACCAGTCGAACACGCCGACCGGGGTGGAGCCGAGCGCCAGGATCGCGTCCTGGTCGTTGTATCCGACGCTGACCACTCGCTGCGGGTCGAGCGGGACCTGGGTCTCCCCGTACTTGTTGCCGATGGTCGCGCCGGTTCCTCCGGACGTCGATCCGCCGTCACCGTCGCTGCTGCAGGCAGCGG
Source organism: Rhodococcus sp. NPDC059179 (assembly GCF_042754885.1). Taxonomy (NCBI): domain Bacteria; kingdom Bacillati; phylum Actinomycetota; class Actinomycetes; order Mycobacteriales; family Nocardiaceae; genus Rhodococcus; species Rhodococcus sp. NPDC059179. The sequence continues at coordinate 282,660 of NZ_JBHZBV010000004.1, forward strand.
CGAACGCGAGCAGCGCGCCCGACGTCCCGATCAGAAATCCCCGCCGCGTCAACTTACTGACGTCTGCCATCGACTCTCCTCCATCGTCAACAAAGCTAGGTAAGGCTAGCCGAAATATAAGGCAGAGTGGGTGAGCCCACTTTCGGCGGGCCTGCCGCGGGACCAGTATGGAGGCATGACTCGCAAGGGACCGGAACGCGACATCGACGAATCAGAGCTGGTCGTCACGCACAGCAAGGACCACGCGGCGGGCGTTCCCGCGGTCCTGGTCTCCTTGCAGCGCAGTATCGAGCAGATGGGCGCGATCCGCACCGCCCGCACGCTGACCAGGCTCAACCAGCGACACGGATTCGACTGTCCCGGTTGCGCCTGGCCCGAAACCCCCGGACACCGACGGCCAGCCGAGTTCTGCGAGAACGGTGCCAAGGCGGTCGCCGAGGAGGCGACGCTGCGCCACATCGGCCCCGAATTCTTCGCCGAGCACTCGGTGGCGGAGCTGGCCGACAAGACCGACTATTGGCTCGGACAGCAGGGCCGCCTGGCACACCCGATGGTGCTGCGCGAGGGCGCAACCCACTACACGCCGATCGAGTGGGACGAGGCCTACCGTCTGATCGCCGACCACCTGCGCGCGCTGCCCAGTCCCGACGGGGCCGTCTTCTACACCTCCGGGCGCACCAGCAACGAGGCCGCGTTCCTCTACCAACTGATGATCCGCAGCTTCGGCACCAACAACCTGCCGGACTGCTCCAACATGTGCCACGAATCGTCCGGCAGCGCGCTGACCGAGTCGATCGGGATCGGCAAGGGTTCGGTGACGGTGCCGGACCTGGAATACGCCGACCTGATCCTCATCGCGGGCCAGAATCCCGGCACCAACCATCCCCGGATGCTCTCCACGCTGGAGAAGGCAAAGGAGAACGGCGCCAAGATCATCGCGGTGAACCCGTTGCCCGAGGCCGGACTGCGACGGTTCAAGGACCCGCAGCGGGTGCGCGGGGTGATCGGGCGCGGCGTCGACATCGCCGACGAGTTCCTGCAGATCCGCCTCGGCGGCGACATGGCCCTGTTCCAGGGACTGGGCCGACTGCTGCTCGAGGCCGAGGACGCGAACCCGGGCTCGGTGGTGGACCGAGCCTTCATCGAGGAGCACTGTGCGGGATTCGCCGAGTACGAGCGGCAGGTCCGCGCGGTCGATCTCGACGTCGTCCTCGAGGCCACCGGCCTCACCATGTCGCAGTTGCGCGAGACGGCCGACGCGATGGCCCGTTCCGAGCGGACGATCGCGTGCTGGGCGATGGGGCTCACCCAACAGGCACACGGTGTGGCCACCATCCAGGAGATCACCAACCTGCTGCTCATGCGCGGCATGATGGGCAAGGCAGGCGCGGGTGTCTGCCCGGTCCGCGGGCACTCCAACGTCCAGGGCGACCGCACGATGGGCATCTGGGAGAAGATGCCGGACTCGTTCCTCGACGCGCTTGACCGCGAGTTCTCGATCGTCAGCCCCCGAAAGCACGGCTGGGACACGGTCTCCGCCATCCGCGGCATGCGAGACGGCCGCGGCGGCGTCTTCGTGGCGATGGGCGGCAACTTCATCCGGGCCACCCCGGACACCGATGCCACCGAGGCCGCGCTGCGCTCGTGCGCGCTGACCGTCCAGGTGTCGACCAAGCTGAACCGTTCGCACGTGGTCACCGGCACGACAGCCGTCATCCTGCCCACCCTCGGGCGTACCGACAAGGACATCCAGGCGGGCGGGAAACAGATGGTGTCCGTGGAGGATTCGATGTCCATGGTGCACCTCTCGCGCGGCAGCCTGACGCCGGTCAGCGACCAACTGCGCAGCGAGGTCGCGATCGTCTGCGAGCTCGCGCAGCACCTGCTCGGCCCCGACCATTCGGTGCCCTGGTCGGCGTTCATGGCGGACTACGACCGGATCCGTGACTCCATCTCCCGGGTGGTGCCGGGCTGCGAGAACTACAACGAGCGGGTTCGCAGGCCCGACGGGTTCCAGCTGCCGCATCCGCCGCGGGACCGCCGCGAGTTCCCCACCAGCACCGGCAAGGCCAACTTCACCGCGAGCCCGCTGCAGTGGCTCCCCACTCCCCCCGGCCGGCTGATCCTGCAGACCCTGCGCAGCCACGACCAGTACAACACCACCATCTATGGGCTCGACGACCGCTACCGCGGTGTGAAGGGCGGGCGCCGGGTGATCTTCGTGTCCGCGGCCGACCTCGCGGAACTCGGCCTGGCCGATGGCGCCGCGGTGGACATCGTCTCGGAGTGGACGGGTCCCGACGGCGTGCTGCAGGAGAGGCGCGTGCGAGATTTCCGGGCCGTGGAGTACAGCACCCCCAAGGGCAACGCTGCCGCCTACTACCCGGAGACCAATCCCCTGATCCCGCTCGATCACGTTGCCGCCAAGTCGAACACGCCGGTGTCCAAGGCCGTGGTGGTGCGACTCGAACCGGCAGGGGCGCACTGATGGGCCGGGTCACCGCCCGCAGGCAGGTGCTGCGGATATCCAACGATGCCACCGTCCGCAGGCCGGACAGCCTCGCCGTCGAGGAACCCCTCGAGATCAGGCTGGGCGGACGTTCGCTGACGGTGACGATGCGCACCCCCGGGCACGACATCGACCTGGTCCACGGGTTCCTGCTCGGCGAGGGCATCATCGCCGGGTCCGCCGACGTCGCGGTCATCCGGTACTGCGACGGCGTCGATTCCGACGGAGCCAACACCTACAACGTGCTCGACGTGACCCTCGCGCCTGGAGTGCCGGAACCGATCGTCACCGACCGCCACTTCCTGACCACCGCCGCGTGCGGGGTGTGTGGCAAGGCCTCGCTCGACGCCGTCCGGGTCCGCTCGCCATACGACCTCACCGAGTCCGGACTCCTGGTGAGCACCTCGGCGCTGGCCGCGATGCCCGCCACCCTGCGCGCGCGGCAACGGGTGTTCGACTCGACCGGCGGTCTCCATGCCGCCGGGCTGTTCACCGCGGACGGCGCCCTGCTCGCGGTACGGGAGGACGTGGGCAGACACAACGCCGTCGACAAGGTACTCGGCTGGGCGCTGACCGACGACCGTGTCCCGCTGCGTGAGTCGATCCTGGTGGTCAGCGGGCGCGCATCCTTCGAACTCGTCCAGAAAGCGGTGGTCGCGGGGATCCCGATGCTGGCGGCCGTGTCCGCCCCTTCCTCTCTCGCCGTCGACCTCGCCATCGAATCCGGGCTGAGTCTTGTCGGGTTCCTGCGCGGCGAGACCATGAACGTCTACAGCGGCGAGGCCCGGATCAAGCTGGCCTGACGCCGCCGCTCCCCGTCCCTGTGACGCTTCTCGCCTCCTGTGCATATACCCCCTAGGGTATGGTTGATCCCATCGGACAGATACCCCCCAGGGCATATCGAGGAGAGTCGCATGAGAAGCACCACAGCCGAGGTGGACGACCGCTCGGCATTGCAGGAGAGCGGCGGCACGGCGCCCGCGAACGCGGAAACCGGCGGCATCCTGGGCCGGCTGGGCGCGGCGATGGTCGGGCGGGCACGGTGGGTGTTCGGCATCTGGCTGATCGCACTGGTCGCGCTCGGCGCCGCCGCGCCGTCGGTGTTCACGTCACTGGCGGGTGCCGGCTGGCAGGCCAACGGCTCGGAATCCGTGCAGGTCCGCGAGCTCGCGCAGGAACACTTCGGGGGCAACTCCTCCGCCGCGGTGCAGGTCGTCGTGCACTCGGACTCCCTGATGGTCGCCGACCCGGAGGTGCAGCAGGTCCTCGCCGACGCCACCGCGGCGTTCGCGGGCGATCAGCGGTTCGGCGAGATCATCGCCCCGCAGCCCGGCATGTCCATCAGCCCGGACGGACACACCGGAATCCTGATCGCGGGTGCGAACGCCGGTACCGACGACATGGTCAAGGCCGTCGACGAACTCAAGGGCGAACTGGGCGCGCTGTCCACGGACGAGATCGAGGTCTACCCCACCGGCGCGTCGGCGCTGTGGAGCGACTTCAACAAGGCCAATCACGACGCGATGATCCAGGCCGAGATGCTCTCCTGGCCGGTGACGCTCGCGATCATGGTGCTGGCGTTCGGGTCGCTGGTCGCGGCGGGACTGCCGCTGCTGCTGACCATGGCGGGTCTGATCGCGTCCGCGGGCGGGCTGGTGCTGCTCAACGCCGTCACGCCGATCTCCGTGTGGGCCATGAACTTCGCCATGATGTTCGCGCTCGCCCTCGGCATCGACTACGCCCTGTTCATCGTCTCCCGGTTCCGGGACGCACTGAGCAAGACCGGTGACCCACGTGCGGCCGTCGCCGAGACGATGGACACCGCGGGCAAGGCCGTCGTGCTGTCGGGGCTGACCGTGCTGGTGAGCCTGTCCGCCGTGCTACTGGTCCCCGCCCCCGCGGTGCGGACGATGGCCGTCGGCATCATGCTCGCCGTCACCTTCGTCCTCGCGGCCACGCTGACCCTGCTCCCGGCGGTGCTCGGCAAGCTCGGCAGCAAGGTCAACGCAGGCTCGCTCCCGTACGCCAAGCGGCAGCAGCACCGCTCCCCACGCTTCGCCGCGTGGGGCAATCTGCTGCACAAGCACCCATGGCCGTTCGCGATCGGCTCGCTCCTGGTGCTGATCGCACTGTCCCTCCCCGTGCTCGGCCTGAAGGTGGCGATGCCCTCCATCGAGGTGGTCCCCACCGACGCGCCCGTCCGGCAGGGTTACGAACTCGTCCAGGAACAGCTGGGCGAGGGCGCGCCCGGAATGCTGCAGATCGTCGCACCGGCCGTCGACGCCGACGCGACCGCGACCGCCGCAGCCGGAGTCGACGGGATCGCGATGGTCACCCCGCCGCAGCAGGCGATGGACGGTTCCGATTACGTGATGCTGCAGGCGATCCCGAGCGTCGACCCCTCCGACGAGGCAATGGGCTCGATCCTCACCCAGCTGCGTTCGGACCTGCCCGAGCACGCGCTGGTGGGCGGCGCGCCTGCCGAGAATCTCGATCTGCAGCAGGCGCTGAACGACTACCTGCCGCTGATCATCGGCATCATCCTGGTCCTCGGATTCGTGCTGCTGTTGGTCGCGCTGCAGGCTCCGTTGATCGCGCTCCTGGGCACGGTGGTGAGCCTGCTCTCGACCGCAGCGGCGTTCGGGGTGGCCAAGCTGATCTTCCAGGACGGACACGGGGCGAGCCTGCTCGGATTCACCCCGCAGGGATTCCTCGACGGATGGGGGCCGGTGTTCTTCTTCGCGATGATCTTCGCCATCGCGATGGACTACACGGTGTTCCTGCTCGCCACCGCGAAGGAACAGTACGAGAGGTCAGGTGACCCGAAAACGGCTCAGGTGGAGGGCCTCGCGCACTCGGGGCGGGTCATCCTCGCCGCGGCGGCGGTCATGGTGGCGGTGTTCTTCACCTTCGCGCTCTCCGATCCGCTTCCGCCGAAGGAGATGGGCATCATCCTCGGCGTCGCCGTCCTGCTCGACGCGGTCCTGATCCGGCTCATCCTGCTGCCGGTGCTGCTGCGCCTGACCGGACACGCAGCCTGGTGGTCCCCCGCCTGGCTGCGACGGATCCTGCCGAACATCAGCTTCTCGCACGGCTGACCCGACGGTATGCGCGTGGGCGATCTCACGCCCACGCGTATACCCCTATAGGTATAATTGCCTCAGTGTCACGGAAGGAATCTCGCATGACAACGCTTCCCCGCCACCGCGGATGGACGGTCGAGAGACTGGTTCCGCTCCTCGCAGGCGCCATTGTCCTGGTCAGCGTCGCGCTCACCCTCGCGTTCTCGTCGTGGTGGTTGATCCTCACCGGTTTCGTCGCCGCGAACCTGCTCCTCTACTCGGCAGTCGGATGGTGCCCGGCGAGCCTGCTGATGCAGCGCCTTGGCCTCAAACGACTCGACGACACCCTCCAGAACGGAGTCAACTCATGAACCTGGCACTGTCTACGACACTGCGGACCTCCTTCGCCGACGCGGTCGCGAGGACCCGAATCGCACTGCAGGAACAGGGCTTCGGCGTGCTCACCGAGATCGACATGCGCGCCACCCTCAAGGCGAAGCTCGACGAGGACATCGGGGACTACCTGATCCTCGGCGCGTGCAACCCGCCGCTCGCTCACCGAGCGGTCACCATCAACCGGCAGATCGGGCTGCTGTTGCCGTGCAACGTGATCGTTCGCGCCGATTCCGATTCCGATTCCGACGGCGGTGTCGTTTCGAGCGACCTGCAAGCAGTCGCTAGCGGCGTCATCGTGGAGGCGATGAATCCCGAACTGATGGTGCAGGTCACGGGCGAACCCGCGCTCGAGGCCGTCGCCGCGGAGGCCACCACCCGGCTACGTGCGGCGATCGCCTCGCTCGGCGACGTCGCCGCCTGACCCCCGCTGCAGCCGGCAGAGCCACTCGACGGCTGCGCGGTAGCCCTCCACGCCGAGACCGCACACCACGCCGTCGACTACCGGCGACACCAGCGATCGGTCGCGGAAATCCTCGCGACCGTGAATGTTGCTGATGTGCACCTCCACCACAGGCACCTCGAGAGTGGCCAGGGCGTCGCGCAGCGCCACCGAGGTGTGCGAGTACCCACCCGGATTGATCACCACACCGGATGCGCCCTCGCGCGCCTCGTGGATCCAATCGATCAGCACGCCTTCGTGATTGGACTGCCGCGCGTCGACCTCCCGTCCGAACCCGGCGGCGGCCTCACGGCACAGCGCCACCACGTCGTCGAGGGTGGCGGACCCGTACACGTCGGGTTGCCGCTGCCCGAGCAGGTTCAGGTTGGGTCCGTTGAGCACAAGGATCGGGCCTGCGGTCGCCATGCGGGACAGGCTATCTCGCGCCGGCACCGACAGAAAAGAGAACGGCCGGTGGGATCATTCCCACCGGCCGTTCTCGTGTCATTGCGGATCGACTACGCCGACTTGTCGCGTCGTTCTGGCCGCTCGGGCTTGCGCGGGACGATGGTCGGCAGCACGTTGTCATTGACGGTCTCGGCCGTCACGACCACCTTGGCGACGTCGTCGCGGCTCGGGATGTCGTACATCACCGGCAGCAGGACCTCTTCCATGATCGCGCGCAGACCGCGGGCGCCGGTACCGCGCAGGATCGCCTGATCCGCGACGGCCTCGAGCGCATCCGTGGAGAACTCGAGTTCCACACCGTCCATGTCGAACAGTCGCGTGTACTGCTTGACCAGGGCATTCTTCGGCTCGGACAGAATCTGCACGAGGGATTCCTTGTCCAGGCTGGTCACCGATGCCACGACCGGCAGGCGGCCGATGAACTCCGGGATCAGGCCGAACTTGATCAGGTCCTCGGGCATCACCTCGGCGAAGTGGTCCTGGGTGTCCAGTTCCGCCTTCGAGCGCACCTCCGCCCCGAAACCGATGCCGCGCTTGCCGACCCGGTCGGAGACGATCCGCTCCAGGCCCGCGAACGCACCCGCCACGATGAACAGCACGTTGGTGGTATCGATCTGGATGAATTCCTGATGCGGGTGCTTGCGCCCACCCTGCGGCGGCACGCTCGCCTGGGTGCCCTCGAGGATCTTCAGCAACGCCTGCTGCACGCCCTCGCCGGACACGTCCCGGGTGATCGACGGGTTCTCGCTCTTGCGGGCGATCTTGTCGACCTCGTCGATGTAGATGATGCCGGTCTCGGCGCGCTTGACGTCGTAGTCCGCGGCCTGGATCAGCTTGAGCAGGATGTTCTCGACATCCTCGCCGACATAGCCCGCCTCGGTCAGCGCGGTCGCGTCGGCGATGGCGAACGGCACGTTCAGCATCTTCGCCAGCGTCTGCGCGAGATAGGTCTTGCCACAGCCGGTCGGGCCGAGCATGAGGATGTTCGACTTGGCCAGCTCCACGGTCTCGCCGCGGGCGTCGCGACCCTTGTCGCCTGCCTGGATGCGCTTGTAGTGGTTGTAGACCGCGACCGCCAGGGTGCGCTTGGCCGCGTCCTGACCGATCACGTAGTTCTCGAGGAAGTCTCGGATCTCGGCGGGCTTGGGCAACTCGTCGAGCTTGACCTCGCTCGACTCGGCCAGCTCTTCTTCGATGATCTCGTTGCACAGGTCGATGCATTCATCGCAGATATAGACCCCTGGTCCCGCGATGAGCTTCTTCACCTGCTTCTGACTCTTGCCGCAGAATGAGCACTTCAGCAGGTCGCCGCCGTCACCGATGCGTGCCATCTCGTCAGGTCCCTACTTCCTTCTCAGCGTGGTGACCGTCCCCCGCCCCGCATGTGGTCTTCGCGACCCACATCTCTGGGCGGCGGACAAAGCCCCTGATGTGACCGTACCCGTAGTTCCGGAACGAGGTCGACCTGTTGCCGATGATTCGACTCGACGCGCAGCCGGGGCGAAACTTCGACGACCGTGCCACTCCGATTCCGACCGGGGGTCTCAGCCTGACCGGTCGGCTCCCCGACCCGCCGCATCCCTGCGAACGCGGCGTGTCGCGGAGCCGAACCGACTCCCGTCGGCCAGGAGGCCGACGACTACTTCTGGGCGGAGAGCTTCCTGTACTCCAACACGTCGTCGATGATCCCGTATTCCTTGGCCTCCGCGGCCGTGAGGATCTTGTCGCGATCGGTGTCCTTGCGGATCACCTCGGCGTCCTTGCCGGTGTGCTTGCTCAGCGTCGCCTCCATGAGCCGGCGCATCCGCTCGATCTCGGCGGCCTGGATCTCCAGGTCGGAGACCTGACCCTGAATGCCGCCGGTGGACGGCTGGTGGATCAGCACGCGCGCATTCGGCAGCGCGAGACGCTTACCAGGGGTGCCCGCCGCGAGGAGCACCGCCGCCGCGGACGCGGCCTGCCCGAGGCAGACCGTGGTGATGTCGGCGCGGACGTACTGCATGGTGTCGTAGATCGCCATCAGCGAGGTGAACGAGCCACCCGGCGAGTTGATGTACATCGTGATGTCGCGGTCGGGGTCGAGCGACTCGAGCACCAGAAGCTGGGCCATGACGTCGTTCGCCGAGGCGTCGTCGACCTGCACGCCGAGGAAGATGATGCGCTCCTCGAACAGCTTGTTGTACGGGTTCGACTCCTTCACTCCGTAGCTGGAGTGCTCGATGAAGGAGGGCAGGATGTAGCGGCTCTGAGGTCCGGCGGGGGCCTGGCCCCCCACGGCACGGGGATCAAACAGGTTGGTCATCAGTTCTCCAAAGGGTGAGGTGCGTCTGGGCGGGTTCGGCTAGTTGCTGCCGGTTCCGCCTGCCTGCCGCGCGCGGGAGATGACGTGGTCGACGAAGCCGTACTCGAGCGCCTCTGTTGCCGTGAACCAGCGGTCACGGTCGGAGTCGGTGTTGATCCGCTCGACTGTCTGGCCGGTGTGCTCCGCGATCAGCTCGGCCATCTCGCGCTTCGTGTGCTTGAACTGCTCGGCCATGATCGCGATGTCGCTCGCCGAACCACCGATGCCCGCCGACGGCTGGTGCATCATGATCCGCGCGTGCGGCAGGGCGTAGCGCTTACCCTTGGTGCCCGCGGAGAGCAGGAACTGACCCATCGAGGCGGCCAGGCCCATGCCGAAGGTCGCGATGTCGCACTCGGCGAACTGCATGGTGTCGAAGATCGCCATGCCAGCGGTCACCGAACCGCCGGGCGAGTTGATGTAGAGGGAGATGTCCCTGGTCGGGTCCTCGGCCGAGAGCAGCAGGATCTGCGCGCACAGCTTGTTCGCGATGTCGTCGTCGACCTGGGTACCGAGGAAGATGATGCGTTCCCGAAGGAGGCGCTCGAACACCGAGTCGCTGAGATTCAGACCAGAGGTGGCTGAAGTCATGGCGGGGCCCAACGAAGCCCCCGGGTTCTGTGAAGTCACGGTACCTGCCTTCTCCATAACTGAATTCGTTTGTTCTTGACACTGACACTAACGAACAGGGACGGCCCCGGAGTCCCGGTGCCGTCCCTGTTCGCTATTGGCGTGAAATCTAGCTCTCGTCCGCGCCCTCGGCCTCGTCGGCCTCCGCGGTGCCGAACAGCTCCGCCGTGTCGACGGTCGCGCCGGTGGTGTCGGTGACGGCCACCTGGTCGACGACGGTCGCGAGCGCCTTGCCGCGGCGCACGTCGGCGAACACGGCGCCGAGCTGGCCCGCCTGCTGGACCTGCTGGATGAACTGGTCAGGAGAGATGCCGTAGCGCTGGGCCTGGAAGATGATCCGCTCGGTCAGCTCCTGCTGTCCGACCTCGGTGCCCGCGGCGTCCGCGATCGCATCGAGCAGCAGCTGGGTCTTCACGGACTTCTCGGCGGCCTCGGTGGCGTCCTTGTCGAACTGCTCACGGGTGGTGCCCTGCGACTCGAGGAGGGCGTTGAGCTGCTCCTCGTCGTGGTCGAGGCCGTGCACGGCCTCGTGCAGCTGCGCGTCGACCTCGGCCTTGACCACGGTCTCGGGCAGCGGGACCTCGATGGTCTCGAGCAGCGTCTCGAGGACCTTGTCGCGGATCTGACCGGCCTGCTCGACCTTGGCGACCCGGCCGACCCGCTCGCGCAGGTCGTCCTTCAGCGCATCGAGGGTGTCGAACTCGCTCGCCATCTGGGCGAACTCGTCGTCGGCCTCGGGCAGCTCGCGCTCCTTGACGGAGCCGACGGTGACGGTGACGACCGCGTCCTGGTCGGCGTGCTCACCGGCGACGAGCTTGGTGGTGAAGTCCTTGGACTCGCCGGCCTTGAGGCCGACGATCGCCTCGTCGAGACCCTCGATCAGCTGGCCCGAGCCGACCTCGTGGGACAGACCCGAAGCGGTGGCCTCCGGGACGGCCTCGCCGTCGATGGCGGCCGACAGGTCGATCGACACGAAGTCGCCGTCCTGCACGGCGCGCTCGACACCGGTGAGGGTGCCGAAGCGCTGACGCAGCGACAGCAGCTGCTCGTCCACGGCGTCGTCGGCGATCTCGACGGGGTCGACGGTGACAGCGAGGGTGCTGTAGTCGGGCAGGTCGATCTCGGGGCGGACGTCCACCTCGGCGGTGAACGCGAGCAGCTCGCCGTCCTCGATCTTGGTGATGTCGATCTCCGGCTGGCCGATCGCCTTGACGCCTGCGGTGGTCACAGCCTCGGAGTAGCGAGCGGGAAGGGTGTCGTTGACGACCTGCTCGAGCACGGCGCCGCGACCGACGCGGGCCTCGAGCAGCTTGGCCGGAGCCTTACCCGGACGGAAGCCGGGGAGACGGATCTGCTGCGCGAGGGCCTTGTACGCCTTGTCGAAATCGGGCTTGAGCTCCTCGAAGGGCACCTCAACGTTGATACGGACCCGCGTCGGGCTCAGCTGCTCGACGGTGCTCTTCACGGACATGCTCCTTCGTATGGTCTTACTCGTTGCGTCGCGGCCCTGATCTTCAGTTCCGCGCTGTTATGACGTTGTCCCTGGTCGGGGTGACAGGATTTGAACCTGCGACCCTCCGCTCCCAAAGCGGATGCGCTACCAAGCTGCGCTACACCCCGTTAGGTCCGCACACGGCGACCGCGCGGGAGAACCGCGCGGCTGCCGCCAAAGGTGAATCCTACGGGCACCCGTTCGACGAATTCCCGGCCACCCGATCTGGCGAACTCCCGGCCACCCGATTGGCGAATCCGGAACGGGGTTGGGTACAGTCTCTCAACGCAGACGACATCGATGGCGATCCCAAGTTGTCGTATGCACGGGGATGTAGCTTAGTGGTAAAGCCTCTGCCTTCCAAGCAGATGATGCGGGTTCGATTCCCGTCATCCCCTCACTTCGGCCGATCGGCCACCCAAAGCCCCTCACCTGGTCTGACAGGTGGGGGGCTTTGTCGTGTTCCGGGCCGGCCTCGGGCGAACTTCATCCGGAAATCGGTAGACGACCCCGCGTCAGACCCGCTCCAACTAGGGTGCAACTTGTTTCAGTCTGTCGCCGCCCCAGTGAAGGAATTCCGCATGCACACCCCTCTTTGCGACGAACTCGGCATCGAGTTCCCCATCTTCGCGTTCACCCATTGCCGCGACGTCGTGGTTGCCGTCAGCAAGGCAGGCGGCTTCGGCGTGCTCGGCGCGGTCGGGTTCACGCCCGAGGAGCTCGAAATCGAGCTGAACTGGATCGATGCGCACATCGGCGACCATCCGTACGGCGTCGACATCGTCATCCCGAACAAGTACGAGGGCATGGACTCGAACCTGTCCGCGGACGAACTCACCACGATGCTGCAGAACATGGTCCCCAAGGAGACCCTCGAGTTCGGCCGCAAGATCCTGACCGACCACGGGGTGCCGCTGCCCGACGACGGCAGCGAGAACGCGTTGCAACTTCTGGGCTGGACCGAGGCCACGGCCACCCCGCAGGTCGAGGTAGCGCTGCAGCACCCGAAGGTCACCCTGATCGCGAACGCACTCGGCACCCCGCCGGCCGACATGATCGACCACATCCATCAGGCGGGACGCAAGGTCGCGGCACTGTGCGGCTCGCCGTACCAGGCGCGCAAGCACGCGGACGCAGGCGTGGACATCATCATCGCGCAGGGCGGCGAGGGCGGCGGCCACTGCGGCGAGGTCGGCTCGATCGTGTTGTGGCCGCAGGTCGTCAAGGAGGTCGCCCCGGTCCCGGTGCTCGCCGCGGGCGGCATCGGCAGCGGCCAGCAGATCGCAGCGGCGCTGGCGATGGGCGCGCAGGGCGCCTGGTCCGGCTCGCAGTGGCTGATGGTCGAGGAGGCGGAGAACACCACCGTCCAGCAGCAGGCGTACATCGACGCGTCCAGCCGCGACACCGTCCGCAGCCGATCGTTCACCGGCAAGCCCTGCCGGATGCTGCGCAACGACTGGACCGAGGCCTGGGAGAAGGAGGGCAACCCGGAGCCGCTCGGCATGCCGCTGCAGTACATGGTCTCCGGTATGGCCGTCGCCGCCACCCACAAATACCCGGACGAGACCGTCGACGTCGCCTTCAACCCGGTGGGTCAGGTCGTCGGCCAGTTCGCCAAGGTCGAGAAGACCTCGGCGGTCATCGAGCGCTGGGTGCAGGAGTACCTCGAGGCGACCGGCACCCTCGAGCAGCTGAACGCGGCCGCGACCGCCTGACGCGGCCGTTCACTCGGGAAGGATCGGGACGGTGTCGCCGCGGTCCTTCCCGAGCATTGCCGCCCGCGTGACGGCGACCGAACCGAACCTGTCGCGCACCGAGTCGAGTGCGGTGTCCAGGGCCGTGGCGTCGCGGACCGCGCGGTCCACCGCCGTGGTCTCGGGCTCGAACGGCAGCGCCAACTGCTCGGCGCCGTCCCGGTCGAGGTTGGTCAGCGCGACGCCGACCAGCGTCAACCCCTGCCCGAGAATCAGGGACCGGACCTGCGCGAGCAGGGCGCGCACCGCGGACCGGACCGTCTCGGTGCGCGCGGTCGCCTGCGGCAGGGTGAGCGAACGGGTGGCGCGGGTGAAGTCCGCGAACCGCATCCGCAACACCACCGTGCGACAGACACATCCCGCCGCGCGGAGACGGCGGACCACCCGGTCCACCAACGCGCCGACGGTCGCGTCGATCTCATCGAGAGTCCTGGGCCGACGGCCGAGGGCGTGCTGCGCGCCGATCGAGCGGCGGCGACGTCCGGTCTGCACGCGCCGCGGGTCCCTCGCCCAGGCCAGCGCGTGCAGGTGGCGGCCTGCCGCCTGACCCACCACGGCCATCAGCTCGCGTTCCGGCAGCACGGCCATCTGGCCGACCGTCCCGATGCCGTAGTCGCGGAGTTTGCGCGACGTGACCGCACCGACGCCCCACAGCCGCTCGACCGGCAGCGGGTGCAGGAACTCCAACTCACGGTCCGACGGGACGAGCAGCAGCCCGTCGGGCTTGCCCACCGCGCTGGCCACCTTGGCCAGGAACTTGGTCCTGGCGATCCCGACCGTGATCGGCAGTCCGACCTTCTCGCGGACGTCGGCGCGCAGCCGGGACGCGATCTCGACCGGGCTACCAGAGACCCGCCGCAATCCCCCGACGTCGAGGAACGCCTCGTCGATCGACACACCCTCGACGAGCGGGGTCGTCTGCCTGAAAACCTCGAATACCGCCCGGCTCGCCTCCGCGTACGCGGACATCCGCGGCGGGACCACCACCGCCTGCGGACACAGCCGCAGCGCCTGCGCGCCACTGCCTGCCGTCTGGACTCCGTAGGCCTTCGCCTCGTAGCTGGCGGCGAGCACGACTCCCCCACCCACGATGACCGGCCGGCCCCGCAGCGAGGGATCGTCGCGCTGCTCGACCGAGGCGTAGAAGGCGTCGAGATCCGCATGCAGGATCGTGGCGTCGGCCCGGCCCTGCTCCAGGGTCGGCTCGGCGGGCTGCGGCGGGGGAAACCAGGCACGATCGGACACGAACACATGTTCGCATCCGGCACCGACAGTGGGGTCTCCGACCGCATGCCCGTCAGGTCGACAGCAGCGCTCGGACCGCGGTCGGCGTCCGACCCACGTGTGCCCGCATCGTCCTGGTCAGGTGGGCCTGGTCGGCGAACCCGAGATCCGTGGCCAGCCCGGCGAGGTCCCGCTCCCCGTCCTCGAGCCGCGCCAGCGCCCGGCCGACCCGAACCCGGTTGCGGTAGCGGGTGAGGGAGACGCCGGTGACCGCAGTGAAGGTGCGGCTCAACAGGAATGGCGACACCGCCAGGGCGTCGGCCAGCGGAATCAGGCCGACCGACGCAGGGGCGTCGTCGAGGATCGCCGCCCGGGCTGTGGCTGCCAGCGCACGACCGCGCGCGCCGGACCGGATCCGCGTCGGCACCGCGCCGCTCGAGACGCGCGGAGCGATCTCCGCGACGAGGCCCACCAGTTCTTCGGCGAGTGCGAACTGGGCGTCTCCGTTTCCCGCGACGCCGAGCAACCGTCGATGCAACAGCTCCACCCGGGCGTCGACGTAGATATCCGCCGCCCGCGGCGTCGCGGCGTCGCCTGCGATCGAGTGCCACAGCTCGGCGCCGATATCGATCGAGGTGCAGACGTCGCCGCCTGTCGGGTGTGCGAACCGCTCTTCCTGGCCGGGTCGGCCGAGGTACGCAGTCGTCCGGTCCAGCACCGACTCCGCCCCGTCCGCCCGTCGCAGGAATCGTCCCGCCCGCACGAGCACCAGCCGGTGATCGTCGCGGCACTCCGTCTGCGACCACGCCGTGTGCTCACCGCCGCAGGTCACGGCCCAGGCGCTGACCTGCGGCAGCTCCGCGATCCGCGTCGCCGATTGCATGGCAGAAACGCTACGCCCGGGCACCGACACCGCTCCGCAAGAATGTTCAAGACGATCCGACCACCGGGCGGGCAGGCTCGAGCCATGGCATACATACGCACCGAAACACTCGTCGACACCACCCCCGAACGCGCCTGGGATGCGCTCCGCGACTGGGGCGCTTTGCACGAGCGCCTGGTCGTCGGGTTCGTGACGGACACCAGGATCGACGGGGACGACCGGATCGTGACCTTCCGCGACGGCTCGGTGGTTCGCGAACGGAAGGTCGCACTCGACGAGGACGCCCGCCGGCTGTCGTGGTCGGTCGTCGACGGCCCGTACGAGCACCACAACGCGTCGGCCCAGGTGTTCGCCGAGAGCGATGGGCGCACCCGATTCGTCTGGGTCGCGGACCTGCTGCCTGATGCGTTGGCGGACCGCACCGCCGCCATGATGGAGCTCGGCACCAGCGCAATTCGTCGAACCCTCGAGGGCGACCGGGTGCGCGGCCGCTAGAGCGACGGGATCGAGGCGGCAACTCCGCGGAGGCGGACACCTCCGGATGGCCGGTAGGCTGGGAACCGTCCGATTTGTCCCTTCGGGAAGGCCGCAAGTGGAACTCCTATTGATCCTCGCCGTCATCGGTGTCGTCGTGTTCCTGGTGATGAAAAGCCAGAAACGCTCCGTCGGCCACACCACAAACCAGCTCGAGGACGCCAAGGCGGACGCGCGCCAGGCCATCGAGCGACTCGGCGGCCAGGTCTACAACCTGACCGGGACCGACATGGCCTCGAAGCAGGCTCTCGCCGACGCGTCCGAGCGCCACATCGCGGCCGGCTCGCAGATCGACCAGGCCAACAGCCCGGCGCAGGCCCGACTCGCGAAACAGACTGCACTGGAGGGCCTCTACTACATCCGTGCCGCACGCACCGCGATGGGAATGGACCCCGGCCCCGAGGTTCCGAGCATCGACGGCCAGCGTTCCGCAGGCGAGGTGACCGAGAACAGGGACATCGAGTTCGAGGGCCGCCAGGTCTCGGCCTCACCGAGCCCGTCACAGCGCACCCCGAACTACTACCCGGGCGGTCGCGTCGCGGGTCGGCCCGTCCCCGCGGGCTGGTACTCCGAGCCGTGGTGGAAGCCGGCACTCGTCGCGGGTGCGTGGGGCGTCGGCTCGATGTTCCTGTTCTCCGCGATGTTCAGCGGCATGGCCGGGGTGAACTACGACGCGCAGCAGTTCGAGAACGGCCAAGGCGACGGCAGCGATCAGGGCGGCGAAGGCGGCGGCGAGGCCGGTGCTGAGGGCGGCGAAGGCGGCGGCGAGGATATGGGCGGCGGCGAGGAGTACGGCGCCATGGGCGA
Organism: Rhodococcus sp. NPDC059179; assembly: GCF_042754885.1. NCBI lineage: Bacteria > Bacillati > Actinomycetota > Actinomycetes > Mycobacteriales > Nocardiaceae > Rhodococcus > Rhodococcus sp. NPDC059179. Next base: position 299,199 of record NZ_JBHZBV010000004.1, read on the forward strand.
CTCGGGCGGCGACTTCGGCGGCGGGGGCGACTTCGGCGGCGACTTCGGCGGATTCGACGGCTTCTAGGACTGTTCAACGAAGTTCGGCAGGGTTTCACCCGGTTTACGGGCGAAACCCTGCCGAACTTGTCTGACGGGTCAGGCCGTCTGGCAGGTCGGGCACCAGAACAGGTTGCGCGCCTTCATGACCGAGTGAGCGATCGGCGTGCCGCAGACGCGGCACGCCGATCCGGCTCTCCGGTAGACGTAGGTCCGCGGGCGATCCTTCGCGTACGAGGGGTCGCCGTTGTCGTGTTCGGGCCGCACCACGTGCATCTTCCCGCGTCGGACACCGACCTTCATCAGCGCGACGAGATCGCCCCACAGGGCATCCCATTCCGCTGCGGTCAGCTGCGCCCCCGACCGGTTCGGGTTGATCTCGTGCCGGAACAGCACCTCGGCACGGTAGACGTTGCCGACGCCGGCCAGAACCTGCTGATCCATCAGCAGCGCGCCGATCGCGGTCTGCGACTTGGAGATCCGACGCCAAGCCCGCGTCGGGTCCGCGTCGGGTCGCAGCGGGTCGGGACCGAGCCGGTCCTCCAGCGCGCGCAGCTGGGACTCGTCGTAGATCTCGCAGGCTGTCGGCCCGCGCAGATCGGTGCCGATCTCGGCCCCGACCATCCGCATCCGGACCTGACCCACCGGCGTGCCCATCGGCAGCGGGAGGTCGGTGAACTTGCCGTACAGCCCGAGGTGCACGTGCACGATCAGCCCCGACTCGTAGTGGTGCAGTAAGTGTTTGCCCCACGCCTCGGCCCGGACCAGGACCCGGCCGTCGACGCTCGAGGCGCCGGACTCGAACCTGCCCTGCGGGCTGGACACGCGAACGGGAGCACCGGCGAAGTGTCGCTGGTGCTCCCGTGCGAGCCGGTGAAGTGTGTGGCCCTCAGGCACTCAGGCCTCGGGCAGTGCAGGCGGCACGCCGGTGCGCTCGTACTCCGAGAGGATGTCGATGCGGCGCTGGTGACGCTCCTCGCCCGACCACGGCGTCTCGAGGAACGCGTCGACGATGGCCAGGGCCTCCTCGAGCGAGTGCATCCGGCCGCCGATACCGATCAGCTGAGCCTTGTTGTGCTGACGCGCGAGCTGCGCGGTCTCCACGCTCCACGCCAGTGCGCAGCGGGCGCCTGGCACCTTGTTCGCGGCGATCTGCTCGCCGTTTCCGCTGCCGCCGAGCACGATGCCGAGGCTGCCCTCGTCCTCGACCACTCGGCGCGCGGCCTCGACGCAGAACGCCGGGTAGTCGTCCACGGCGTCGTACACATGGGCGCCGCAGTCCACGGCCTCGTGACCGTTCGCGGTGAGATGGTCCTTGATCTGGTTCTTGAGCTCGAAGCCTGCGTGGTCGGCACCTAGGTATACGCGCATGTGTCGATTCTGACAGGTCGGCGCGGCGAGCTCGGACCCGACCACGAATAGGGTCTGTCCACATGGAGCAGTTCTCGCCCGCGGTCGTGCATCACTCCCCCGTCCACCCGGCGCCGGGGTTCCCGCCGCCGCAGATGCTGCCGGCCAGGGGGCTCTCGCCGTGGGGAATGCCGATCCGGCACTGGCTCGAGATTCCCCTGCTGGTGTTGTCGATCGCGACCACCACGCTGGCCTACCTGGTGTCGATCGCGTTGATCGTGTCGGGAACGCTGGACACCTGGGTGGTGCTCGTGCTGCTCGCGCCGATCCTGCTGTTCCTCGCGCGCGGCCAGATGTACGCCTCGCAGCGCGTCAACGGTGTGAAGATGACGCCGACCCAGTTCCCGGACGGCTACCGGATGCTGGTCGAGGCGGCCGCCCGGTTCGGCATGCCGCAGGTGCCCGACGGCTACGTCATCCTCGGCAACGGTCAGATCAACGCGTTCGCCTCCGGTCACGGCTTCCGGCGGTACGTGGTGGTCTACAGCGACCTGTTCGAGATCGGCGGCCAGGCACGCAATCCCGACGCGCTGGCCTTCATCATCGGACACGAGGTCGGGCACATCGCCGCGGGCCACGCGTCCTACTGGCGGCAGCTCGGCATGTTCGCCTCCAGCTACATTCCGGTGATCGGATCGTCGCTGTCGCGCGCTCAGGAGTACACCGCCGACAACCACGGGCTGTGCAATCGACCGCACGGCGCGCCTGGGGCGATCGGGGTGCTCGCCGCCGGCAAATACCTGATGGGCCTGGTCGGCTTCGACGAGATGGCGAACCGGGCGAGCACCGAGCGCGGGTTCTTCCCCTGGCTGGTGAACATCCTGTCCAGCCACCCGGTGCTGACCTGGCGGGCGGCGGCCCTGCGCGACCGCTCCCGCCACGGCCGCGTGTTCTAGGCGGCTTCGCCGCCCGTGCGCGGTTGACGGGTCCAGGGACCCGTCAACCGCGCACAGCTGCCGAGGCCCTACACGCCAGTCTCTTATACACATCAGAAGCTGCCGA
>NZ_JBHZBV010000004.1:301659-414852 GCF_042754885.1 Rhodococcus sp. NPDC059179
GGTCCAGGGACCCGTCAACCGCGCACGGGCGCGGAGCGCCTACTCGAAGGAGGGGTCCTCGGTGCGGGTGCGCTTGAGCTCGAAGAAGTGCGGGTATGAGGCCAGCGCCACGGTGCCGTCCCACACCCTGCCCGCGTCCTCGCCGCGCGGGATGCGCGAGAGCACCGGCCCGAAGAAGGCGACGCCGTTGACGTGGATGGTCGGGGTGCCGACATCGTCGCCGACCGCGTCCATCCCGGCCTTGTGGCTCGCCCGCAACGCCTCGTCGTGGACGTCGGTATCGGCGGCGGAGGCCAGGTCGGCGGGCAGGCCCACCTCGGCCAGCGCCTCGGCGATGACGACGGTGAAGTCCTTGTTGCCCTGCTCGTGGATCCGGGTGCCCATCGCCGTGTAGAGCGGCAGCAGCACCTCGTCGCCGTGCTCGCCGGCCGCGGCGATCGCGACCCGCACCGGCCCCCAGGCCTTCTCCATCATCGCCCGGTACTCCTCGGGCAGCTCTCGACCCTCGTTGAGCACCGCAAGGCTCATCACGTGGAAGTTTGCCTCGATGTCGCGGACCTTCTCGACCTCGAGGATCCAGCGCGAGGTGATCCAACACCACGGGCAGAGCGGGTCGAACCAAAAGTCGGCGGTATCCCTGGATTCGCTCACGGGCTGCTCCCCTGTCTGTTCTCGTCGCGGCTCACGACGCGCTCGTCACGAAATCGACCCGTCACCGCGGGTCCACTCGTACACAACCACCAACCGCGCCGAATCCTTCCCGGCCGAGAACCCGCCTGCCGGCCGACCGTCGGCAGTACTGTCGAGGGCAGCGACATCAGGACCTGTTACGTCACAACGCAGCGTCACAACGGAGCGTGAAGACATGTCACCGAACCGTAGATTCGTGATCGTCGGCGGCGGACTCGCCGGAGCCAAGACCGCGGAAGCCCTGCGCGAGAAGGACTTCGACGGCTCCATCGTCCTGCTCAGCGGCGAAGACCACCTGCCATACGAGCGACCACCGCTTTCCAAGGAACACGTCGCGGGCAAGAAGTCGCTCGCCGACTTCACCGTGCACCACGGGGACTGGTACCGCGACCACCACATCGATCTGCGGCTCGGCACCGCCGTCACCGCGCTCGACCGCGAGGCGCACCAGGTGCAGCTGCCCGACGGCTCGACTCTCGGCTACGACAAACTCGCACTCGCGACCGGGTCGCGCTCGCGCCGGCCACCGATCCCGGGCTCGGACGCCGCCGGGGTGCACTACCTGCGCACCATCGAGGAGTCCGACGCCCTGATCGGCGCGCTGGTGGAGGGTTCGCGCCTGGTCGTGATCGGCGCAGGCTGGATCGGGCTGGAGGTCGCCGCCCAGGCCCGCGAGCGCGGGGTGGTGGTCACCGTCATCGAGGCCGCGGCGCTGCCGCTGCTCGGCCCCCTGGGCCCCGAGATGGGCACCGTGTTCGCGGAACTGCACCGCGAGCACGGCGTCGACCTGCACTTCGACGCCACGGTGGAGGCGATCACCACCGACGGCGGCCGCGCGACCGGGGTCCTGCTGGCGACCGGCGACGTGCTGCCGGCCGATGCCGTGCTGGTCGCGGTCGGCGCGCAGCCGAACGTCGAACTCGCCGAACAGGCGGGCCTCGCGGTGGACGGCGGGGTGCTCGTCGACGCCTCCCTTGCCACGAGCGACCCCGACATCGTCGCGGTCGGCGACGTCGCGGCTGTGCAGCATCCGGTGCTGGGCACCAGGATTCGGGTCGAGCACTGGGCGAACACCCTCAACCAGCCGGCCACCGCCGCGGCGACGATGCTCGGCAGGGCCGCCCAGTACGCCAACCTGCCCTACTTCTTCACCGACCAGTACGACCTGGGGATGGAGTACGTCGGGCACGCACCGGCAGGCGGCTACGACCGTCTCGTCGTGCGCGGCGACGTGACCCGACGCGAGTTCGTCGCGTTCTGGCTGGGCGCGGACAACCGGGTGCTGGCCGGGATGAACGTGAACATCTGGGACGTCACCGACGACGTCAAGGCGCTGATCGCGTCGGGATCCCCGGTGGATCCCGGCCTGCTCGCGGACCCCGCCGTCGCGCTCACCGACGTCACCGCCTGAGCCGTCGGGGGCACTCGTGATGGGATGGTCCCGAACAGGATTGTCCCGACACACATCTGTCCCCAATCACGAGGAGCGTCCGACGTGGCCCCACCGAACCTGACCCGCGAGCAGGCAGCACAGCGGTCCGAGCTGTTGAGCGTCGACAACTACCGCATCGAGCTGGATCTGACCGACGGCGGCGGCAGGCCCGGGGAGCGCACCTTCGCCTCCCGCACCACGGTCACCTTCGGCGCGACGCCGGGCGGCACCACCTTCATCGACCTGATCGCGGCGGGCATCCGCAGCGCCACCCTCAACGGCGCCGCCCTCGATGTGTCCGGATACGACGAGTCCACCGGGATCGCGCTGACCGACCTGGCCGAGCGCAACGAGCTCGTCGTCGAGGCGGACTGCGAATACTCGCACACCGGCGAGGGCCTGCACCGCTTCGTCGATCCCGCCGACGGGTCCGTCTACCTCTACTCGCAGTTCGAGACCGCCGACGCCAAGCGGATGTTCGCGTGCTTCGACCAGCCCGACCTCAAGGCCACCTTCGACGTGACCGTCACCGCCCCGACCGACTGGCAGGTCGTGTCGAACTCCGCCGTCGTCGAAACCCTCGCCGCCACACCGGGACTGCACCAGTTCCGCACCACCCCGAGGATGAGCACCTACCTCGTCGCGCTGATCGCCGGGCCGTACGCGCGGTGGACCGACGCCTACACCGACGAGCACGGCCACATCCCGCTCGGCATCTACTGCCGCGCGTCGCTCGCCGAGCACATGGACGCCGAGCGGCTGTTCACCGAGACCAAGCAGGGCTTCGGCTTCTACCACCGCAACTTCGAGGTGCCCTACGCCTTCGGCAAGTACGACCAGCTGTTCGTGCCCGAATTCAACGCGGGCGCAATGGAGAACGCGGGTGCCGTGACCTTCCTCGAGGACTACGTGTTCCGGTCCAAGGTCACCCGGGCATCGTACGAGCGCCGCGCCGAGACGGTCCTGCACGAGATGGCGCACATGTGGTTCGGCGACCTCGTCACCATGACGTGGTGGGACGACCTGTGGCTCAACGAGTCCTTCGCGACCTTCGCCTCGGTGCTGTGCCAGTCGGAGGCCACCGAGTACGTCAACGCCTGGACCACCTTCGCGAACGCGGAGAAGTCGTGGGCGTACCGGCAGGACCAGCTGCCCTCGACGCACCCGATCGCCGCCGACATCCCGGACCTCGCCGCGGTCGAGGTGAACTTCGACGGGATCACCTACGCCAAGGGCGCCAGCGTGCTCAAGCAGCTCGTCGCGTACGTCGGGCTCGACCCGTTCCTGGCGGGCCTGCGCGCCTACTTCAAGGAGCACGCGTTCGGCAACGCCACCTTCGACGACCTGCTCGCCGCGCTGGAGCGCTCCTCCGGCCGGGACCTGTCCGACTGGGGCGCGCAGTGGCTCAAGACCACCGGGCTGAACACCCTCAGCCCGGAGTTCACCGTCGCCGAGGACGGCACCTTCTCGTCCTTCGCTGTGCTGCAGGGCGGCGCCGCCCCCGGCGCGGGCGAGCACCGGGTGCACCGACTCGCGGTCGGCATCTACGACGACGTCGACGGCAGGCTTGTGCGCACCGAGCGGATCGAGCTGGACGTCGACGGCCCGCGGACCGAGGTGCCCGAGCTGGTCGGGGTCGGCCGCGGCAAGCTGGTGCTCGTCAACGACGACGACCTCACCTACTGCTCGGTGCGGCTCGACCCGGACTCGCTGGCCGTGCTGATCGAGCGCATCGGCGACATCGCCGAGCCACTGCCCCGCACGTTGGCCTGGTCGGCGGCATGGGAGATGGCCCGGCAGGCCGAGCTCAAGGCCAGGGACTTCGTCGCGCTGGTGCAGCGTGGCGTCGGCGCGGAGACCGAGGTCGGTGTCGCGTTGCGGCTGCTGATGCAGGCGCACACCGCTCTCGGCAGCTATGCGGAACCCGGCTGGGCGAACGAGACCGGTTGGCCCGGCTTCGCGAACCGGCTGCTCGAGCTGGCCAGGGAGGCCGAGCCGGGTTCGGACCACCAGCTGGCCTTCGTCAACTCGCTGACCGGCGCGCGCCTGCAGGCCTGGCACACCGAGGTGTTGCAGGAGCTGCTCGACGCCGATCCGGCAACCGTCGGGCTGCCGGGGCTGGTGGTCGACACCGACCTGCGCTGGCGGTTGGTGCAGGCGCTGGCGGCCGCAGGTGAGGTCGACTCGGACGGGCCCGAGACGCCGTTCATCGACGCGGAGGCGGAGCGGGACCCGACCGCGGCAGGCGTGCGGCAGGCGGCGGCCGCGCGGGCGGCGCGGCCGCAGGCAGCGGTCAAGGAGCAGGTGTGGGCGACCGTGGTCGGCGACGACTCCGTCCCGAACATCACCGCCCGCGCGATCATCGCCGGATTTGCGCCCACCGGCCAGGGCGAGCTACTCGAGCCGTACGTGGCCCGCTACTTCGCCGACATCTCGGGCGTCTGGGCCCGCCGGTCCAGCGAGGTCGCGCAGACCGTGGTCGTCGGGCTGTACCCGGCCTGGTCGATCTCGGAGGCGTCGGTCGCGGCGGCCGACGACTTCCTGGCAGGCGACCATCCGCCCGCGCTGCGCCGGCTCGTGGTCGAGGGCAAGGCCGGGATCGTGCGCTCGCTGAGGGCCCGCGCCTTCGACGCCGGCTGACCTCCAACGCAAGTGACCCAATGTCACATTGGTTCAGCTGAGCTGAATCAATGTGACATTGGGTCACCGGGGGTTGAGCAGGAGTGCGTGCCGTGGGTTGTCAGCGCACCGCGATGGCCGCGCTCATCACGCGGATCGCACTGACCAGTCCGTCGATGAGGTCGGCGTCCCCGAACGACGACACCGCGGCGGTCACGCCGAGCTGCGCGACGCGGTCGGTGACCCGGTGGGCCACCTTGCGTCCGGAGCGGATCTCGACGGAGCGCTGGTTCGGCGAGACCGCGATCAGCACCGACCGCTCTGACTCGGGGGTCTTCGGGAACAGCGCGTCGGCGCCTGCTGCGGTGTCCTCGCCGAGATCACCGATGTAGGCGTTGAAGCGCACCTTGGTGGCCCTGGTCGCGTCGGTCAACGCGTCATCCAGCGACACCAGCTCGTCCACGCTGAACGGCAGGTCATCGAAGGGATCGCCGATGCGGTGCACGCCGGAGACGCGCCCGCTGGCGGTCACCACCGAACCCACAGGGAGCTCTGCCTCGATCACCGCCGGGAAACGGTTACCACCTGCCACTTGCCGAACCTCCGATCAGATCTGCGGATCCGGACTCGATGGCCGCGTGCGCGCCGTGATGACCGACGGTCACCTCGTCGACCGCGGACCACAGAACCGGCTTGTGGGTCCATTCCTCGTCCAGCGAGTAGTGCGAGGGCGTCGTGCCTGCCACCGGCTTGGCCAGGTAGCACAGCCCCGCGATGATCGCCGTGATGAGCGCAGGGATCCCTACGAAGATCAGCGATGTCTCAAGAATGCTCACGTCCCAAACCGTAGCCCAGTGCGCGACAAACCGTGTCATGACCCGAGGCAAAGCCCGAGAAGGTGCCGTGGGGGCCACCTCGAGATCGGACGTTTACGCAGCACCCTCGCCGAGATAGCGCAGCCACACCGGGTCGAGCTCCTTGGTGCTCGCCAGCAGCCGCCAGTGCTGCCCCTTGGGCGGCACCAGCGCGGCCCGCAACGTCCAGCCCAGCTCGCTGAGGAGTTTGTCGGCCTTGCGGTGATTGCAGGGCGCGCAGCAGGCCACGCAGTTCTCCCAGGAGTGCCCGCCGCCTCGGCTACGCGGGATCACATGGTCAACGGTCTCGGCCTTGTCGCCGCAGTAGGCACACCGGAAACGGTCACGGTGCATCAGCGCGGCCCTGGTCATCGGGATCCGGGCCCGATAGGGCACCCGCACGTAGTTGCGCAGCCGGATCACGGAGGGGACCTGCACCGACCAGCCCGCGGAATGGATGACCTGCCCGAGCGGGTCCTCGTGGACGGCGCTGGCCTTCTCACAGACCAGCAGCACGACGGCCCGCCGGACGGGGAGCGCGGTGAGCGGCTCATAGGTGGCGTTCAGAAGCAGCACCCGGCGCTTCACCCAGGCGGGCACCGCGTCGTCCTCACCTGGGGTCGAGGGTCTGAGGCCCTCGTCTAGCACTTGCAGCGAAGAAGCCCCCGATCCCCGCGGGGCGCGGGCATCAGTGGGCTGGAGTTGTCGGTGCGCTCGGGCGCTGTGCGAGTTCTTCATGCGACCTCCGGGAAGATTGCTCCCAAGTTGACCACGGATGACCTGCTCGCGCACGTCCATTTCGCACAAAGATGCAGGACATTCGGTGAACAACCGGTGACAACGACGGTGCGTCGACGTCACGGCGCGAGTACGGGCACAATGGACGCCGACATGACTGATGCCGAAGTGAGCTTCTACGAAGCGGTGGGCGGAGCCGAGACGTTCCGCAAACTCACCGCGCGGTTCTACGAGGAAGTGGCGAAGGACGAGATCGTCCGACCGCTCTACCCCGAGGAGGACCTCGGACCGGCCGAACGCCGCATGCGAATGTTCCTCGAGCAGTACTGGGGCGGCCCGCGAACCTACTCCGATGAGCGCGGACATCCCCGGCTCCGGCTTCGGCACCAGCCGTTCCGGATCGGTCCGCTCGAGCGCGACGCCTGGCTGCGCTGCATGCACATCGCGATCGCCTCGATCGACGACGTCACCCTCGACGACGCCCATCGCCGCGCGCTCATCGACTACATGGACATGGCCGCCGCCTCGATGGTGAACTCCCCGGTCTGATCGACGCGACCTGGCACATCGCGCTCGAAGTCGTGATGGCCGGTGTGGTTTGGCACTATGTGTCCCTGTGACCACTGACGAGACCGTGCCGGAGACGACCGATCCCTGGTGGACGAACGCGGTGTTCTACCAGATCTATCCGCGTTCCTTCTCCGACTCGACCGGCGACGGCGTCGGTGACCTGGGCGGGGTCCGCGACCGGCTCGGCTACCTCGAACTGCTCGGTGTCGACGCGATCTGGCTGAGCCCGGTGATGCGCTCGCCGATGGCCGACCACGGCTACGACGTCTCCGATCCGCGCGACATCGATCCACTGTTCGGCGACCTCGAGGTGATGGACGCACTGATCGCGCAGGCGCACGCGCGGCGGATCAAGGTCACCATGGACCTGGTGCCGAACCACACCAGTGTCGAGCATCCGTGGTTCGCGGCCGCGCTGGCGGCCGAGCCGGGCAGCGCCGAACGCGATCGCTACCACTTCCGTGACGGCCTGGGCGAGGACGGCTCCGAGCCGCCGAACAACTGGCCGAGCATCTTCGGTGGGTCCGCCTGGACCAGGGTCACCGAGCCGGACGGCTCCCCCGGCCAGTGGTACCTGCACATATTCGCGCCCGAGCAGCCGGACCTGAACTGGGAGAACCAGGAGGTCGCCGACGACCTCGCCACCACGCTGCGGTTCTGGTTGGACCGCGGGGTCGACGGTTTCCGCATCGACGTCGCGCACGGCATGGCCAAGCCCGAGGGGCTGCCGGACTACGACTGGGAATCCAATCGGCTCCTGCACAATGACGACAACGATCCGCGTTTCAACAACCCGGGCGTGCACGAGATCCACCGCGGCCTGCGCAAGGTGATGAACGAGTACCCCGGCACGGTGGCCGTCGGCGAGATCTGGGTGCGCGACAACGAGCGGTTCGGCGAGTACATCCGGCCCGACGAGCTGCACCTTGGCTTCAACTTCCGGCTCGCCGAGGCCGAGTTCGGCGCCGACAGCCTGCGCGAGGCCATCGAGAACTCGCTCGGCGCGGTGGCCGCGGTCGGCGGCACCCCCACCTGGACGCTGTCCAACCACGACGTCGCCCGGGAGGTCACCCGGTATGGCGGCGGCGAAACCGGACTGGCCAGGGCGCGCGCGATGGCCGTCGTCGAATTCGCATTGCCCGGAGCCGTCTTCATCTACAACGGCGCCGAACTCGGCCTGCCGAACGTCGAACTTCCCGACGAGGTACTGCAGGATCCGGTCTGGGAGCGTTCGGGGCACACCGAGCGTGGACGTGACGGCTGCCGCGTCCCGGTGCCGTGGGAGGGCTCGGCCCCGCCGTTCGGCTTCAGCTCCGCGGAGTCGTCGTGGCTGCCGATGCCGCCCGAATGGGCCGATCGCACCGTGGAGGCGCAGATCGAGGACGTGACGTCCATGCTGTCGCTTTATCGGTCCGCGCTCGAGCTGCGGGCCCAGCGACCGGAGTTCTCCGGCAACGAGATCGATTGGTATGGAAGCCCTTCCGGCTGCCTCGCGTTCCGCAGGCGGGGCGGGCTGGTCTGCGCGCTGAACGCCACGGACGCACCCATCCCGCTGCCGCCGGGGGAACTGCTGCTGTCCAGCGCCCCGCTGGTGAACGGGGAACTGCCCCCGAACGCGGCGGCCTGGTTGGTCTGACCGCAGCCGGGTTCAGCGGCGCACGGTCAGTCCGATCTCCCCGCCGCGCCGGGCGAACACCGAGCCGAAGCGCGCGTCCAGGCGCAGCCAGGTCTTGGTCGCGCGCACCCGCACCATCTCCGCCGCGTCGATGCGGTCCAGGTCGACCTCCGCGGTCATCGGGTCCGAACCGACCTGCGGGACGAATCCCATTGCGGCCAGAGCGAACACGGTCCGCATGCTGACCACGACGTGCTCGCCGCCGCCGTCAACCGCGAGCACCTCCTGCGCGAGCAGCGAGGCGGGTGGGCCCTTCGGCCCGCCGTGCTCCTTGGCGAGTGTCGCACCCTGCTGCGCCAGCCCGATCAGCACCCGGGCTGGCACGTCGTCGACGTGGGTGAAGCCCGCCTCCGGCGGCAGCGCACCCCGCCACGCCGAGTCCATCGAGAAACCGGGGTCGATCTCGGCGCCCTCGGCCGCCGTCACGCCGCGCAGCAGGACGTCCGCCGCGGCGGAGGTGTCGTCCGGGCTGATCCGGCCCGAGACCACCCGCGCGGCCAGCGCATCGAATCCCGTCGGGACGAAGGCCACCAGCTGCCCACCGTCCCGCTGCCTCATCCGGACGATCACCGCCTCGTCGAGCCGGATCGCCCTCGCGAGGAACGTCGCGAGGTTCTCCCGTTCGCCCGCGTCGGGAATGCTCAGCATCCGCTCATGCACGCTTGAAGGTCTCCAGGTACTCGCGCTCGGGCGTCGTGAGCCGCCGGAGCCGCTGGGTATCGATGTCGAAGGCGGCGATCTGGGTGGACGCCACGATGGCCGGGGTCGACGCCGGGTCAGCATTGCCTGCCCGAACCTCGTAGCCGATCGTGAAGTCGACCGCACGGACCGCCTCGATCCACATGAGCACGTCCAGCGGGCCGTCGTCGTGCCGCAACTGGCCGCGGTAGCGCACGTGCAGGTCGGCGATCACCGCACCGTCCCGGAGGGTCACCGTCGGCCTGCCGTCCTCGAACAGCCACGGGATCCGCGCCTCCTCGAGGAGGGTGACCATCCTGGCATGGTTGATGTGCTGGAAGACGTCCATGTCCGACCAGCGCACGCCGACCTTCGTGTGGAAGCCGACCGCAGCCCCGGTCACCGACTCTGCCGTCTCGACGCTCAACTTCGTTTTCCTTCCGATCAGGTGCCGGCTCCGCGCACCATGCTGCGAACCTGACGCGCCGCCACCGAGAGCGTCGCAAGGTCCAGCGTCCCAGACTCCACGATCTCGCCGAGCGCTGCCCTTGCCCTACTGAGCCGCGACGAGTTCGTCGACTCCCAGTCCACGATCTTCTCCTCGGCCGTCTCGTCGGGTTCTCCGCCTGCCAGCACGTCGAGGGTGAGCGAGCGCAACGAGCTGTACAGGTCGTCGCGCAGCGCGAGTCTGGCCAGCGAATGCCACCGGTCGCCGCGCTCGAGTCCCGATATGGCGGTGAGGAATCCGTCGATGCCGAGGCGCTCGTCGAGCGCATAGTAAAGCGCACCGACCTCGTCGAGCTCGCGATCGCTGATGTCCGAGATGTCGATGATGTCGAGTGCCGGGAACCCGTCGAGCAACCCGTACACCCGGCGGGCGAGGTCGTGGGGGCAGCCGCGTTCGACCACGTGCGCCATTCGGGTGGTGAGGTAGGTGACGTGGTGTTCGCGCAGCCAGCTCGGGATCTGCGGGGTCACCGTGCGGACCCGAGAGGCGTACCTGTTGATCTCCGCACCCACCGCGACCGGCTGCGGGCGGTTCGAGAGCAACCACCGCGCCGCGCGGTCGAGCATCCGGCGCGACTCCAGCATCAGCTCGTCGGCCACCGCCGCATCGACGGGGGCGTCGCGGATGTCGCTCCACACCGTGCGCAGGTCGAAGATCTCGGTCGCCGCGGTGAAGGCCCTGATCGAATCGGTGCTGCTGGCGCCCGCCTCCTCGGCGAGCCGGTAGGCGAAGCTGATCCCGCCGAAGTCGATGGCCTCGTTGGCCAGGATGGTGGCCACGATCTGGCGGCGCAGCCGGTGCGACTTGATCAGGCCGGCGAACCGATCGCGCAACGGCCGCGGGAAGTACCTGGGCAGCCGCACCGCGTAGGTGTCGCTGTCGGGCAGCTCACTGGCCAGCAGATCGTCCTTCAGCGCGAGCTTGACGTGGGCGAGCAGGGTGGCCAGTTCCGGCGAGGTGAGGCCGAGACCGACCTGTTGGCGCGCCTCGATCTCGGCCGGCGCCGGCAGCGCCTCGAGGTCCCGGTCCAGCCCGCGACGCGACTCGAGGTCGGCCAACTGACGCGCGTGCACCCCGAGCATCGCCGGGGCGTCGGCCCTGGATGTGCCCATCAGCTCGTTCTGGTCGATGTTGTCGCGCAGCACCAGACGCGACACCTCGTCCGTCATCGACGCGAGCAGGTCGTTGCGCTCGGCCCGCGGCAGGGCGCCGCCGCTGACGGCGGTGTCCAGCAGGATCTTGATGTTGACCTCGTGGTCGGAACAGTCGACGCCCGCCGAGTTGTCGACGGCGTCGGTGTTGATCCGGCCACCCGCCAGGTCGTACTCGATCCGGCCCCTCGAGGTCACCCCGAGGTTGCCGCCCTCGCCGATCACCCTGGCGCGCACCTCCTTTCCGTCGACCCGAACCGAGTCGTTGGACTTGTCCCCGACCTCCGCGTGGCTCTCCGTGGCGGCCTTGATGTAGGTGCCGATCCCCCCGTTCCAGAGCAGGTCGACCGGCGCACGCAGGATCGCCCGGACCAGTTCCGGCGGCGACAACTCGGTGACGTCCTCGCCAAGACCGAGCGCCGCCCGCGCCTGCCCGGCCAGCGGCACCGACTTGCGCGAGCGGTCCCACACCCCGCCGCCAGCACTGATGAGCGTCGGGTCGTAGTCGGCCCACGAGGACCGCGGCAGCGCGAAGAGCCGCCTGCGCTCGAGGAAGGAACGTGCGGCGTCCGGGTCCGGGTCGAGGAAGATGTGCCGGTGGTCGAAGGCCGCGACCAGCCTGATGTGCGGGCTGAGCAGCATCCCGTTCCCGAACACGTCGCCGCTCATGTCGCCGATGCCCGCGACGGTGAAGTCCTCCGCCTGGGTGTCGATGCCCATCTCCCGGAAGTGCCGCCGGACGCTCACCCAGGCACCCTTGGCCGTGATGCCCATTTCCTTGTGGTCGTAGCCGACCGAGCCGCCGGACGCGAACGCGTCACCGAGCCAGAAATCGTACTGCGCCGCCACATCATTGGCGATGTCGGAGAACTGGGCGGTGCCCTTGTCCGCGGCCACGACGAGGTAGGTGTCGTCGCCGTCGCGGCGCACCACCCGCGCCGGTGGCAGCACCGCGCCGCTCGCGGGGTCGACGTTGTCGGTGACGTCGAGCAGGCCGGAGATGAACAACCGGTAGCAGGCCTGCCCCTCCGCCGTGAGCGCCTGCCGGTCGACCGCCGGGTCCCCCGTCGGCGCGGGCGCCCGCTTGACCACGAATCCGCCCTTCGCACCGACCGGCACGATCACCGCGTTCTTCACCGCCTGTGCCTTCACCAGGCCGAGGATCTCGGTCCGGAAGTCCTCCCGACGGTCGGACCAGCGGAGCCCGCCACGGGCCACAGGACCGAACCGCAGGTGCACCCCCTCGACCCGCGGCGAATAGGCGAACACCTCGAAACGCGGGCGCGGCCTTGGCAGTTCGGCTATCTGCTGCGAGTTGACCTTGAACACCAGGATGTCGCGGGGATTACCCGACTCGTCGGTCACGTAGAAGTTCGTCCGCAGCGTGGCCAGGATGAGCCCCAGCATGCCGCGCAGGATGCGATCCGCGTCGAGGCTGATCACCTCGTTGATCCGGCCGCGCAGCTCGACCGCGAGCTCCTCCGCGCGCGGCGCCGATGCCAGCTCGGGATCGAAGATCGACCGGAACAACTCGACCAGTAGCCTGGTCGTCTGACCGTGCTCGAGCAACACGCCCTCGATGTGGAACTGGCTGTACGGAAACCCCGCCTGCCGCAGGTATTTCGAGTACGCCCGGAGCACGGTGGCCTGCCGCCACTCCAGCCCGGCGCGCAGCACCAACTCGTTGAATCGGTCGGGCTCGGACCGGTCGTGCCAGACCGCGGTGAAGGCATCGGTGAATCGGCGTTGCAGGGCGAGCGCCTGGGTGGATTCGATCATCCGGTCGGCCTCGTCCAGCTCGGAGTCCAGGTTCTCGCCCACCGTCGCGTCGACCAGCTCGGGCGCAGCGGACAGCCCGAAATCGTAGATCCAGCACGGCAGTACGTCCGGGCGGACGACTCGGTACGGCCGTTCGTCGAGCACCTCGACGCCGAGGCTCTGCAGCACCGGCAGCACCTGGCTGAGCGAGACGCCCGCACCGCTGATGTACAGGGTGAAGCGCCACTGACCCGGCCGGGCTGCCTTGTGCCGGTACAGCTTCAGATCGATCTCGCCGGCCGTCAGGGCCTCCAGCCGGGCGATGTCCCTGACCGCTTGCTGAGCGCCGAAGTCCTGTTTGTACGCCTCGGGAAAGGCCGCCGCGAAGCGCTGCGCGGTCACGGAGGTCACCGACGGCTCCGCCGCCACGGCATCGAGAAGGTCGTCCTCCCACGCCCTGGTCGCCTCCGCCAACATCGACTCGATCCGCTCCCTGCCGCCGGCCGAGACCTCCATCGACGTCGGGGCCGCGGTCGCACCCTTACGGATGGTGAAATGAACCATCGCAAGATCCGACTCGGTCACCCGTGCGCTGTATTCCAGTGTGCTCCCGCCCAATTCGCGCAGCAGGATCGACTGCATCGCCAGGCGGACCCGCGTGGTGTAGCGGTCGCGAGGCAGGTAGACGAGCGCGGATGTGAAGCCACCGAAACGGTCGTCACGCAGGAACAGTCGCACCTGCCTGCGCAGGCCGATGGCGAGCACGGCGGTGATGGTGTCGAAAAGGGTGTCGGTGTCGCTGGAGAAGAGCTCGGTGCGCGGGAAGGACTGAATGACCTCGAGCATCCGCTGGCCGGAGAACGAATCGAGCTCGAATCCGGCCCGCTCGATGACGGAGCGCGCCCGGCGCCCGATCACCGGGATGTCGAGAACGTTCTCGTGCAGCGCGGTCACCGTGAACACACCGACGAACCGGTGCTCGCCGGTGATCGCCCCGTCACCGTCGACGCTGGTGACGGAGACGAAGAACGGATACACCGACCGGTGCACGGTGGCCGGCGCAGGCCCCTGTGCGAGCAGCAGGAGGGGTCGGTCGACACTGAATTCGGGTGCGGGCAGATCGATTCGGTGGTCGGTCACGGAGGCCGCGCCGAGCACCCCCAGCCCACTCTCTGCCGCGATGTGGGCCAGCGGGCGACCGTGTTCACCCGGATCCCGGAACTCGTACCGTCGGTAGCCCAATGTGGTGAAGTGTCCCTCGGACATCCACCGCAGCAGCGCGGCCGTATCCCGGATGTCCAGCGCCCGGTACCCGCGGGGTTCGCTGTCCGCCAGCGCGTCGAGCTGGTCGGCGAGCGCCAGCTGGCGGTCGCGCATCGCGTCCGCGTCGGCCATCACCTGCCGCACGTCGAACAGCACGTTCCGGACCGCCGTCTCGACCCGGTCGAACAGACCAGGGTCGGTTCTCGGATGCAGCTGTACGTGCATCCAGGACTCGGTGACCGCCCCCTCGCCTGGCGCCGTGCCGTTGGCGACAACGTCGAGGAGGCCGCCGTCCCGGTCCCGCCGGACCTGGAGGATCGGATGGATCAGCTCGGTGACCGTCACGCCCAGGCGGGAGAGCAGCGCCATGACCGACTCGACGAGCAGCGGCATGTCGTCGGTGACGATCTGCACCGCGGGCTCGCCAGGTCGAGGCTCCAGGACCCGCGACACCGAGTGTCCGGCGGTGCGCCGCAACGCCAGTTCGAGGTGTCGATCGAGCACCGTCAGGGCGTCCGCGCGCAGGCGACCCTGCGACCACGCCCAGTCGATGTTCCGGAAGTACGCCGCGCGGACCTCGTCGATGTGGGAGGCGAGGTCCGCGGGCAGGCCCGCCCCGGTCCCTGTGTCGAAGCGATCAGCCCCGTCATCCAAGCGATCGGCAGGTTCGGTCATCTCGCGGCCCACTCCCCTGGTCGAAGTGACGTGCACGTTCGAGCCTAACCGCGGGGAGCGGGTCGAGAGGTGAACTGACGGCGCCCTCTAGCGCGCCGTTTCGGTGATCGCGTACTCCGACAGGACCGATCGCACCAGTTCCGTCAGCGGAACCGACGTCTCGGTCTTGACGTCGAAGCACACCATCACGGCGTCCGCGACGCCACAGGTGACCCCGTGGACGTCGCGGATCACGTGACGGATTCCGAACGAGGTGTTCCCGACCGCGAGGATGGACACCTCGACGGTGACCGGCCCCGACTGGTCGGTGATCGGCTTGAGGAACTCGATCTCCATCTTGCGCACCACCATCGCGGTGGGACGCACGCCCGCGGGGAAGACCCGCTCATGGAAGAACTTCACCCGCGCTTCCTGCGTGTATTCGAGGAAGAGGGTGTTGTTCACATGGCCGAGTCGATCGGAATCGCCCCACCGCACCTGAACCTCGCAGGTGAAGGTCTTGTTCGGCACGCGCTAGCCCCGGGTGAGTTTGCGGTGCGTGACCCGGTGCGGGCGGGCGGCGTCGGCGCCGAGCCGCGCGACCTTGTTCTCCTCGTACGCCTCGAAGTTGCCCTCGAACCAGTACCAGGCCGCCTCGTTGTCGCCGAAGGCGCCCTCCCAGGCCAGGATGTGCGTGCAGGTGCGGTCCAGGAACCAGCGGTCGTGGGAGATCACCACGGCGCAGCCGGGGAACTCCGTCAGCGCGTTCTCGAGCGAGCTGAGGGTCTCGACGTCGAGGTCGTTGGTCGGCTCATCGAGCAGGATCAGGTTGCCGCCCTCCTTGAGGGTCAGCGCCAGGTTCAGTCGGTTGCGCTCACCGCCGGAGAGCACGCCCGCGGGCTTCTGCTGGTCCGGACCCTTGAAGCCGAACGCGGAGACGTAGGCCCGCGAGGGCATCTCGTTCTGGCCGACCTCGATGAAGTCGAGTCCGTCGGAGACCGTCTCCCACACCGTCTTGGTGGGGTCGATGTTGGCGCGGGTCTGGTCGACGTAGCTGAGCTTGACCGTCTCGCCGACCTTGACCGTGCCCGAGTCCGGCTCCTCGAGCCCGACGATGGTCTTGAACAGGGTGGTCTTGCCGACGCCGTTGGGCCCGATCACGCCGACGATGCCGTTACGCGGCAGCGTGAAGGACAGGTCCTTGATCAACAGTCGGCCGTCGAAGCCCTTGTCGAGGTTCTCCACCTCGACCACCACGTTGCCGAGGCGCGGCGGGGTCGGGATCTGGATTTCCTCGAAGTCGAGCTTGCGGTGCTTCTCGGCCTCCGCGACCATCTCGTCGTAGCGGTCGAGGCGGGCCTTGCTCTTGGCCTGGCGGGCCTTGGCGCCGGAGCGGACCCAGGCGAGCTCCTCCTTGAGGCGCTTCTGCAGCTTCTGGTCCTTCTTGCCCTGCACCTCGAGGCGCGCGGCCTTCTGCTCCAGGTAGGTGGAGTAATTGCCCTCGTACGGGTACAGCCGGCCGCGGTCGACCTCACAGATCCACTGCGCGACGTGATCGAGGAAGTAGCGGTCGTGGGTGACGGCCAGGATCGCGCCCGGGTAGGCGGCGAGGTGCTGCTCGAGCCAGAGCACGGATTCGGCGTCGAGGTGGTTGGTGGGCTCGTCGAGCAGCAGCAGGTCGGGCTTGCTCAGCAGCAGCTTGCAGAGCGCGACGCGGCGCTTCTCACCGCCGGACAGGTGCGTGACGGGATCGTCGGCGGGCGGGCAACGCAGCGCGTCCATCGCCTGCTCGAGCTGGGAGTCGATCTCCCAGGCGTCGGCGTGGTCGAGCTTCTCCTGGAGTTCACCCATCTCCTCCATGAGCTCGTCGGAGTAGTCGGTGGCCATCAGCTCGGCGATCTCGTTGTAGCGCTTGAGCTGCACCATCGTCTCGCCGAGGCCCTCCTCGACGTTCTCGCGAACGGTCTTGGTCTCGTCGAGGTGCGGCTCCTGCATGAGGATGCCGACCGAGGCGCCGGGGGCGATGAACGCCTCGCCGTTGCCCGGCTGGTCCAGTCCGGCCATGATCTTGAGGATGGAGGACTTACCCGCGCCGTTCGGGCCGACGACACCGATCTTCGCGCCCGGGTAGAAGCTCATCGTGACGTCATCGAGGATGACCTTGTCGCCGTGCGCCTTGCGCACCTTCTTCATCGTGTAAATGAACTCCGCCATGGCGACCAGAGTATCGGGACGGCGGGCGGCGCCCCAATCCACACGGGCCGACGGCCCGAACCACGGCGGCCCAGGAGCGAATTGCGGGCCGCCGCAGGTCAGCGCCGACGGTCAGGCGGTGCCGAACAGCGACCGCACGAAGGCGGTCGTATCGGGCAACGCGTCTGCTATCGACGTGCTGTGGTTACCCGGATAGGCCCGGAACGTCACGGGCTGGCCGCTCAGCTGCAGGTCGAGCGCGAGCTTCGCCCCGAGCGGGAACGGGACCGTCTGATCTGTCATGCCGTGCCCGACGAACACGGGCCGGTCGTAGCCGGTGGTGGGCACCGCCAGGTAGTCCCGGATGGCGTCGCGGAACTCCTGGGTGTCGAGCGGGCGGGAGAGCATCTCGCCGACTCCGAGGCTGCCCAACTGCTTCCGCAAATCCAGGAAGCAACTGGTCTCGGAGGCCTTGACCGCTGCGGCTCCGGCCGGGGTGAGGTAGTCGTCGACCCGCAGATCTGGCCGGGCGACCCGGACGCCGTCGATGATGTAGGCGGCGAATACGGTCAGCCCGTTGAGACCGAGATTCGGAAAGCCCGGCCCGCCGAACGGGAGGAGTTGCTCCAGGTTCGCCGGGGTCGCGGTGGCGACCGTTCCGCGGTAGTCCAACTCCGGCGCGTACCTGGTCGCCTCGTGCCCGGCGAGCATCGCGGCGTGGCCGCCCTGCGAGTGACCGATGGCCGCCCAGCGCGGTGACAACGTGGGCGTCACCGCGCGCGCCGCCCGGACCATGTCGATCACCGCGCGGCCCTCGCTCTTGCCGTGCAGGTAGGCGTGGACACCGTCGGTGCCGAGACCCACGTAGTCGGTGGCCACCACCGCGTAGCCCTGCGCCAGCCACTTGGAGACGTAGTCACGGGTGAGCGCTGTGACGTCGAACCCCAGCGAGGGTGCGCAGTCGTCTCCGACGCCCGTGGTGCCGTGGGCCCAGGACACCACCGGCCACCCGCCCTCGGGTTCCGGTCCGTTCGGCAGGTACACCGCACCGGTGCTGAGAGCGGCCTCGCCCCTCGGGCCCTCGGTCCAGTAGGTGAGCTGCCGCGACTCGGCCGCTCCTGCGACCTCCGCGGACTTCGGCAGGACGACGTTGGCCACCACCGTGCCGGGGTCACGGCCCGGGTCCGCCGCGGCCTGCCCCGTCGCAGGCACTGCAAGGGCGAGGAGAGCAAGTGCGGCGGTTCCGAAACGCAGCCTGGCACGTTGCCCGGCACGGCTATTGAGTTCGAGCTTCACTGTGTTCCCCACCCTTGTTGATTGTGCGGTCCCGAACTCGCAGCAGCGTAGTCACTCCTGCGCGGCCGGGACGCAAACCCCGGACACTCGTCCAGTCCGTTTCGTGTCGACGTCTCCCGCCGCCATCACCGGATCAGCGCCCAGTCATCACCGCATCAACCGATCGACGAACGGGACCGAGTCGTCGAACGACGCCGCCGGAGTGCCGAGGTGGTCCGCGCCCGGGTAGGTAAGGAAGGTCAGATCCGTGCGGGACGCGGCGAGTTCACCGGCGAACGCGAGGGTCAACGGAATCGGCACCACCAGATCACGGGCGCCCTGTCCGAGGAAGACGGGCCTGTCGTAGCCGGCCGTCGGCAGACCCAGGTAGTCCGTCATGGCCCGGCGCATCTCCTCGGTGCCGAGTGGCCGGGAGAACAGATCGCCGACCGCGACCCCCGCGACGTACGGGTTCAGCGCAACCGTGCACACGCGTTCCGCGGTGGCGGCCAACTCACGACCCTTCGGGGAGAGGAACTGGTCGACGTGCAGTTCCGGGCGCGCGTCCCGCATGCCCATCATCGTGAACAGCATGAACTTCGTCAGCCCGGCCAGGCCGAGGTCGGGTATCCCCGGGCCTGCCAGCGGAAACAACCGGTCCAGGTTCGACGGCACTCCCAGCGCGACGGCGCCGCGGTAATCGAGCTCGGGCGCGTACCCGGTGGCCAGCCGCGCGGTGAGCATCGCGGCCTGCCCACCCTGCGACAGCCCGGCGACCACCCACCTGGGCGAGAGCGCGGGGACCACCGCCCTGGCCGCGCGCACCATGTCGATCACGTTGTGCGCGGCAGCCACGCCGTCCAGATAGGCGAGCGAGCCGGGCGTTCCGAGTCCGGCGTAGTCGGTGGCGACCACCGCGTACCCGCGGGCCAGCCAGCGCGCGAGGTAGGCGGATTCGGCCTGGCTCTGACCCGACGTGGATGGCGCGCACAGGTCGGCTACGCCGACGGTGCCGTGGGCGTAGGAGACGACAGGCCACCCGCCGACGGGCGCCGGGCCAGGCGGCACGTGGATCGCACCGCCGCTCACCGTCGGCGCGCCGCTGTGGTCGGTCGTGCGGTAGGTCAGCCGGTGCCCGGCTCCGGCGCCGGGGATCGACGCCGCGGCCGAGAGGTTCTCAGTGCTCAGCACCTCCCCCGCTGCGCCGGGACCGGCCCCGGCCATGGCGGGCAGACCCAGCGCCGCGATCACGACCGCGACGAGGACGGAGGCGAGCGCCCGAATCCGTTGTCGATCCATCGGTGGTTCCCATCTGGTCGATGCGGGTTATCCCTGGCCGGCTCAACGCATCAGTCTGCCGACAAAGCGGACCGTATCGGGGAAGGCGGCCGCCAGGGTGCCGACATGGTCTGCGCCCCAGTACGGGACGAAGGTCAGCTTGACCCGGTTGGCCTTCAGTTCCGTGACCAGGGCGAGCGTCAGCGGGAACGGCACGACCAGGTCCCTGAGGCCTTGCCCGATGAACACCGGACGGTCGTACCCCGCAGCGGGCACGGCCAGGTAGTCGGCGAGCGCCGACCGAATCTCGCTGTTGTTCAACGATTTCGAGAACACGTCGCCGATCGGGACTCCGGCCACCGCGGCGCTGAGTTCGATCGAGCACAGCCGCTCCGCCAGATCGGCCAGTTCCCTGCCGCGTGGAGACAAGTATCCGTCCAGCAGGAGGTCCGGACGCGCCGCCCTCAGCCCGACGACCGTCAACAGCCCGAACGTCGTCAGGCCCTGCAGGCCCAGATTTGGAAACCCGGGGCCGCCGAACGGAAACACCCGCTCCAGGTTCGATGGCGCACCCAGCGCCACGGCACCCCGGTAGTCCAGTTCCGGGGCGTACGCGGTCGCCAGGCGACCGGTGAACAGCGCGGCATGCCCGCCCTCGGACAGCCCGACCACCGCCCACGTGCGCGAGAGACCGGCGTCGACGGCGCGGGCCGCGCGAACCATGTCGATCACGCTGTGCGCGGCGGCCGCGCCGTCTAGGTACGGGAGCACGCCTGGCGTCCCCAGTCCGAGGTAGTCGGTCACCACCACCGCGTACCCGCGTTCAAGCCATCCCACGAGGTAGTCCGCCTCGGGCTTGTAGATGCCCGCCGTCGACGGAGCGCACTGGTCGGCGACGCCGACCGTCCCATGGGCGTACGACACCACCGGCCAGCCACCGGGCGGCGCGGTGCCGCGCGGCAGGTAGATCGCCCCCGAACTCAACGCGGGCGACCCTCGATGGTCGGTGGTTCCGTACGTGATCCGGTACCCACGACCGGTGCCGGGGATCCAGAGTCCCTCAGGAAGGGGCTGCGCCCCGACCACCGATCCGGGCGGGCCGATCGCCTGAGCGGTCGCGGGCGGCGCCGCAAGGAATGACACCGCCATCGCTCCGACGGTCAACATCAGAACTGACAATTTCAGCCGTCTCACGGAACCAACCCCTCGCTCGGATGGGTGGATCGATCTCGCGCAGCGTAAGTCACTCCCTGGCCCGCGACTCGTCGGCACGCCGACGAGTCGCGCGTCAGCTCGAGGCGGCCACCACCTCGAGTCCCGCCGTAGGCCGGTCGCCGAGGTCCGCGTCCTCCTCCCCCGTGCCTGCCTGCGGATCCGGCTCGGCCGACTGTGCCGCCTTCGGCACACGGTCGAGCTTGGCGCGGCAGCGGGCGAGGTCGGGCCCGACCGCGCTGGCCCGCATCTCCAGGTCGGAGCGATCGATCCCGTCCTTCGTCGTGTACTCGTTCGTGCGCAACTGCCCGTAGGCGATCACCGGGTCCCCCTTCATCAGGGAGGCGCCGACCCCGGCCACGAGCCGCCGCCAGCAGGTCACCGTCAGATAGAGGGTGCCGCCGTCCGTCCATTCCCCGGTCGCCCTGTCCTGTCTCCTCGCGTTGCTCGCCATCCGAAAGCTGAGCACCTCCTCGCCGGAGTTGGTCGGGCGCTTGACCGGATTCGTGATGACGGTGCCGATCACCGCCGTATGCGTCTCGTACATGCCGCTCCCCCTTCGCATCCGTGGGCCGTGCGGCCCCTCGATGTCCAGCGTGCCCCGGTTCGCGGACGAATTGGGGCCGTCAGCAAATCTGTGGATGAACGAATCGGCTGTCCACAGGACATCCGAACACAGTCTCCGCGAGCGGGTTTCGGTCGGAGAGGTGTGCTATGTGCCCGACGTCACCGGCGGGTGACGGACGCGACGAGCGCGCCTGCATAGTTCGCGAGGCGCTCACTGGTGTAGGCGTCGGGGTCGCCGACCGCGAGTCGTCCCAGCATCTCCGCGAACGAGAGCATGGTGTGGGCGAGCAGTTCCGCATCGAGCCCCGACAGGGCCGGTTCCAACGCGATACCCGCCGTCGCCAGATCGACGGCGCGCGACAGCACGGCGCCGCGCGCGATGCGCAGGTGATCGCGGTACTCGCTCGGGGCGTCGTCGGGCGCGGTGAGGATCAACCGCCAGCGGGTGGGATTGTCCAGCACCACGTGCACGAACGCCGAGACCGTGCCCGCATAGGCGGCACTGGGGCCCAGCGGACGAAGATCGGTCGGCATCGTCGCGAGCACCTGCTCGATCGCCCGCTGATGTTCGCGGTGCAGCAGCGCCTCGACCAGTTCGGCGCGGGTGCGAAAGACCGTGTAGAGCACCGGCTTTCCCACACCGGCCTCGAGGGCGACCGCCTCCATGCTCAGGTCGTGCAGTCCTGTCCGGCGGGTCACCTCGAAGGCCGCGTCGAGTAGTTGAGCGCGGCGCTGCGCGGGCGGCAGTCGTGGCGCGTACTTGCGGCGCTGCCGGATCGGCGACGCGTCAGTTCCCGTCAACCCGACCCCTCCGTCCGCCTGTCCGACATCGCCCGTCCCGTTCGGCACGGCACCACCAGATCGTAATGCTACGCGGCCGTTGTATTTACTTCGACACATTGTTACGGTCGCGTTGCATTCAGTTTCGCGGTGGCCTCCCGCCATCCGCCGGCCGAGGAGACGAACAGATGACGTCGCAGCAGACCACGACCGCACCGCGCCTGCTGGCCGACCGCGGCTGGCCCTTCGATCCCGCACGCCGACGCGAGGACAACGGATTCTTCGGCCCGGGATCGCCGACCTGGAAGGTGTGGACCAGCCCGACCGCCCTGCTCGGGTTTCAGCGTGCGGTCACGCTCGAGCACTTCGACCCGTTCCTCACCGCGGCGGTCGCGGATGCCAGGGGGATCTACCTCGACCCGCGGGGCCGCCTCGACGGCACCCTCTCCTACTTCCTCATCGTGGCGGTCGGCGACAGCCGCTCCGCGATCGAGACGTCGGAGCTGCTGATGCGGGTGCACGCGAAGGCAACCGGGATCGAGCCGATCAGCGGGCAGCGATACAGCGCCAACAGCCCCGACAGCCAGCTGTGGATCCACGTCACGGGGTGGCATTCGGTGCTCAAGTGCTACGAGATGTTCGGGCCGGGCCCGCTGACCCCGGAGGAGGAGGAAAGGTACTGGGCCGACTGCGTCGTCGCCGCGGAACTGCAGACCTGCAAGGGTTCGGACGTGCCCCGCTCACGCGAGGAGGTGCGCGAGTACTTCGCCGAGGTCCGGTCGCGCCTGTGCGTCTCCGAGGCCGCCATCGAAGGCATGCACTACCTGCTGCGGACCCGCGGCGGGAAGGGCAGATGGCCGCTCTGGGCGCAGAGTCGGCTCATGGCGCCCGCGACGATCTCGACCCTGCCTGCCTGGATGCGCCGGCTCGGCGACTTCGATCAGCCCGCGGCCGTCGATCGGACG
Organism: Rhodococcus sp. NPDC059179; assembly: GCF_042754885.1. NCBI lineage: Bacteria > Bacillati > Actinomycetota > Actinomycetes > Mycobacteriales > Nocardiaceae > Rhodococcus > Rhodococcus sp. NPDC059179. Next base: position 324,520 of record NZ_JBHZBV010000004.1, read on the forward strand.
GTCGCCCCGCTGGCCCGCGCCGCCGTGCGGGTCACCAGCTCCCCGCGAATCGAACTCGCGGTGATCAAGCGACTGCTCCCGATGACGCACGCGGTGCTCGACCAACACTTCAACGGGGCACCCCCGCTGCGGGCCGTCACCGTCAGCCCGGCGCAGGCCCGCGAGCGCTTGGCCTGATAGTCACTGACCGCCTTCGCGGTCCCGCCGCGCCAACTCGGCGAACATGGCGTTGTGCGCGGCGAGCTCGGCATCGTCGTCGCGGTCGGCCGCGCGGTCGACCCGCTTGGCCGTCTTCTGGTCGGTGCGCGACCACTGCACGAGCAGTGCCAACATCACCAGCACCAGCGGGATCTCGCCGGTGGCCCAGGCGATGCCGCCGCCGAGCCGCTGGTCGCCGATGAGGTCCGCGTTCCAGTCCAGGCCGAGCGCGCGGTAGTACCAGCCGCCCATCACCTCGCCCATGCTCATCAGGGCGATGCCGAAGAAGGCGTGGAAGGGCAACGATCCGAACACCATCGCCAGCTTCGTGATCGGCTGCAGGGTTCGCGGCGCCGGGTCGATGCCGATCACGACCCAGTAGAAGAGGTAGCCGCTGAGGATGAAGTGCAGGTTCATCAGCAGGTGCGCGCCGTGCGAATCGAGCGTCGCGCCGAAGATCCCGCCGAGGTAGAGGGCATAGAAGCCGCCGACGAAGAGCACCGAGGCCACCAGTGGATGGGTCAGGAAACGCGACACCGGGCTGTGCAGCGCGGCCAGCAGCCATTCGCGCGGTCCCGGCACCCCGGTGGGTCCGGCGGGCTTGAGGGCACGCAGCGCCAGGGTCATCGGACCACCGAGCACCAGCAGCACCGGCGCGAGCATCGACAGCGCCATGTGCGCACCCATGTGCACGCTGAACACCGCGGGTGAGTACCTGCCAAGGCCCGACGAGGTGGCGACCAGCAGCGCCGCGCAGCCGAGTACCCAGGCGACGGTGCGGCCCACCGGCCAGGCGTCGCCGCGCTTCCGCAGCCGCCGGACGCCCAGCAGGTACACCACGGCCAGGATGATCGCCGCGGTGCCGAAGATCAGGTCGAATCGCCAGTCGAAGGCGAGCCGCGCGAACGTCGGCGGGCCGTCCAGGTTGTAGCCCAACTGCACCTCGGCAGGCGTCGGGTTGATGTTCTCCGCGGGCGGCGGCGTGCGGCCCAGACCGACGGCGATGCCGATGGTCGCGGCGAAGACGATTGCCTCGCCTCCCGCGAAACGGATCAGCGGCCCGCGGGCAGTCGGGTCGGCGACCAGTGCGGGCATGGCGCGGCGCCGCTGCACGTACCCGAACACCCCGAGGATCACGAGGGCGACGGTCTTGGCCACGAGCAACCAGCCGTAGGTGCTGGTGAACAGCTCGCTCAGCGGGAGCCGCACGAGGCCGTTGACGACGCCGGAGATCGCCATCACCACGAACGCCACGACAGCGATGGTCGAGAACCGTCGGGCCGCGACGTCGGTGTACGCACCCCGCCTGCGCGCGTGCGCGAGCAGCGCGAACAGCCCGCCCGCCCAGAACGCCGCCGCGACGAGGTGCCAGAGCAGGCTGTTGGTGGCCAGGTCGTGCGATCCGCCGGCCGAGGAGTGTCCGGTCAGCGCGAGCGGGATCAGGGTGGCCACACCGAGCACAAGCAACGCCGGGGTCCAGGCCCAGCGCAGGATCAGGCGGGTACCCACCGCGAGCAGCACGGCCAGGATCGCGGTCGATCGCCACGCCCCGGCCAGCTCGATCTGTGGGATCGCCTTCCACAGGTTGGCGGGTTGGATGGCGTCGTTCAGTGGCTGACCGGAGGTGTCCGAGACCGTCAGCGGCACCAGGACCAGCGCGCAGGCCGCCCAGACGATCGCCGCGTTCGACGCGGTGCGCACCGCCCGATATCCGTCCACGTCGAGCACCCCGCTGCGCTGCGGCGGCACCAGGAACGCCGCGAGCAGCAGCGAACCGATCGCGATGACGGCAGCGACCTCACCCGCGGCCTTGACCGCGGGCAGTCCGTAGGTGGTGAGCGGGCCGGGGTCGGGGATGCCGAGCAGCACCAGCGCGTCGGATGCGGACAGCCCGACGATGATCGCCGCGACCAGTCCGGCGATGATCCCCAGCGTGGCGAAAATGGGTACCGAGGTCTCCCCTGCCTTACGGATCGTCGGCGGTGCGGAGGGGGCGAGCTCGGGTGATGCCATGACCACAAGGGTAGGAGGCCCGCGCCTGTCGGGTTCGTCCAGGTTCGCCGACCCGTAAGCGAGCCTATCGAAAATCGGCCATCGCTACCGGTAGACTCCGGAGCCGATCCCAACCGGATCATGCCTCCGTAGCTCAGTTGGATAGAGCAAGAGCCTTCTAATCTCTAGGTCGCAGGTTCGATTCCTGCCGGGGGCACACCTGTGCATGTCAGCCGTCCGCTACCGCGGCGCCCCTCCCTCCTGCCGCAATCAGCCAGAATCGGTGGCACATTCCTGCAACATTGAACCGAGACCCAGCGATACACAGGGTTGAGGTGAGTTCGTATGACGAACAATCGCGCCGCACGGCGCGCCGGAGCGGGCAGTGGAGCATTCCGCGGACATTTCGCGGTCGCCACCTGCCGCTCGCCACCGCCGCTGCGACCGCGCGTTCGGTAGATCGCGCACTCACCGATTCCGGATCGCCGCCGCGCGGATGCCGGAATTCCGATCGGCGTTGCCGTCCTCATCGAGCGGTGGGCGGGAAATGCTCGACTGGTGCGCCTCGCGTTCAGTTGCGACCACACCGCTCACTCAACACCGTGAATATCCCGTGAAGGTGGCAAGACGATGGACCTCGAAATGCTGGAAAAGCTGATCGATCTGATGAGCAAAGTGATGGACATGATGGGCGGACTGCAGGGCGGCGGCGAAGGCCAGGGCGCCGGCCCGATGGGCAGCCTCGGCGGAGGCAGCCTCGGGTCGTGATCGACGCCCACCGCAGGAAAGGCTCTCGACCCACGGGCCGGGGGCCTTTTCTCGCCTCATGGATGCCGACGCCGGCAAGGTGTTGTTCTCCGCGGTTCCCCTCATGGTCAAGAGCTCACCGCGCTAGTGTTTTCACCTGACTCTTGGCGACTCCGTGGAGGTGCGCTATGGCTGAATCTTTCCATGACTACGGCCGCACAGTACGGCGCGATCCGAGCTCTCATGTCTGCGTGAAGTCCGTCGCCACCAGCCGCCGATGAGGCACCCCAGCGGCGACTGAATTGGATCATGGCCATCCAAACCAGTATTGGAGTCCCGCAATGAATCCGACCAGATCTCTGGCAGCGTCCGTGCTCGTGGTCGCCGCCCTCGGCGCAGGCACGGGAACGGCCTACGCCGAACCGCAGCTACCGCCGCCGCCCGGCGCCGAAGCCGTCTCGGACGCGGTGTGGCCCGAGAATCCCACCAAACAGTCCGCCTTCGATTCCCTCGCGACCGAGATCGCCGTCGGCTGGAACAACGGCGGCGCGCAGGGCGCGCTCATCGGCCTCGGCGTCGGCGCCGCCGTCGGCTGCTTCACGATTTTCCCCAACTTCATCGCCGGGTGCATCCTCGGTGGCGTGATCGGCGCGGGAACCGGTGCCGCAAACGGGATCAGGGACTCAAATCCCAAGGTGCTGCCTGCGTTCGACAAGTTCCTCGCGACCCCCTGAGACGGTGGCGTGGCCTCGCCCCGCTACTTCGTCGCGCCCTTGCGCACCACGGTCAGCTTGGGCAGCCGGGAGGAGATCCGCTTGTCCTCGCCGCCGCGCAGCAAGGCGATGCCCGACCGGATCTCCTCCACCACCCACGTTCCGGCAGTGTCCGAAATATGCACCAGGTCCCCGACCTGTACCGCCTCGCTCATCGCCGCTCTCCACATCCACTACTCCAGGCGGGCGCGTGTCGTCCCGCCGATCATCATCAGCTGGATCAATTATCACGCGTGGCATACAGCCGCACACCTGCCAGGGCACCGGAATCGGCGATTCAAGAAGGATTCCCGACGCCTACCGGGAGGAATCCTTCACAACTGCGGGCCCGTCGACTACTTCGAGCGGGGCTCGTCGTCCGACAGAGACTCTGCGTCGAGCTTCCCGTCGACCTTGTCGTCCGCGTCCGCCTGCGCCTTCTTCGACGCCTCTCGCATCTCGATGCCGTCGCTGATCCAGTCGCCGATCTCGCGGGTCACGTCCCGGACCGCGCCCGCGATGATCATCGCGATCCTGCCGACGTGCGTGGCCCCGGACTCCGTCAGCTCCTGCACGGTGTCCTTGCGCCTCTCGAACTTGCTCACCATGGACGCGTCACCTCTCAGGCTGCGGCTTTCTGACGTTCGACGATAACACCGGGAGCCTGGTCGGAGCCGGTCAGGAACGGCGGCAGCGCGAGCTTGAAGATCTTGCCCCACACCGAGCCGATCTGCTTGAAGAAGCCGCCGGTGTTGTAGGGCAGACCGTGCTTCTCACACAGCGCCTTCACGTGCGGCGCCATCTCGGGGTAGCGATGGGCCGGGACGTCCGGGAACAGGTGGTGCTCGATCTGGTGCGAGAGGTTCCCTGACATGATGTGGAACAGCGGGCTGCCCTCGATGTTCGCGCTGCCGAGCATCTGACGCACGTACCACTGACCCTGCGTCTCCTCCGCCGTCTCCTCCTCGCTGAAGGTCTGCACCCCGGTCGGGAAGTGCCCGCAGAAGATGATCGAGTACGTCCACAGGTTGCGGACCAGGTTGGCGCTCGCGTTGCCGAGCAGCGTCGTCACGAACAGCGGGCCGGTCAGCGCCGGGAAAATGACGTAGTCCTTGAGGACCTGTCTGCCCGCCTTGCGCCACATCCCCCGCAGCAGTGGCTTGACGTCGTGCCACTTGCGCGTGCCCTTGACGATGTTCTCGGTCTCGAGGTCGTGCAGCATCACCCCCCACTCGAAGAAGACCATGAGCGCGAAGGCGTAGGCCGGGTTGCCCAGGTAGTACGGATTCCACTTCTGGGCCTCGTCCATCCGCAGGATGCCGTAGCCGATGTCCCGGTCACGGCCGACGATGTTGGTGTAGGTGTGGTGCATGTAGTTGTGCGAGTGCCGCCACTGGTCCGCGGGGCACACCGTGTCCCACTCGAAGTCCCGCGAGTTCAGGCCCGGTTCACGCATCCAGTCGTACTGGCCGTGCATGACGTTGTGGCCGATCTCCATGTTGTCGAGGATCTTCGAGATGCCGAGGGCGCCGACGGCGGCGAGCCAGAACGGCGGCAGGAACCCGAGGTACATCAGCCCGCGGCCGGCGACCTCGAAACCGCGCTGCGCCTTGATGATCCGGTAGATGTACTCGCGGTCCTTCTCGCCGAGGTCGGCGACGACGCGGGCGCGCAGTTCGTCGAGCTCGCGGCCGATCTCCTCGACCTGCTCGTAGCTGAGCACGATCGGGCCGGCGTCCCTGTCGTTCTTCGCGCCCCCGAGGAACGGCAGCGTCGGGATGGACAAACCGAGCATGGGAGTTCTCCTAGGTCGATGTGGGTGTGGTCAGATGTCGATCGCGACGTCGCCGACCGCCGCCGAAATGCACAGCTGGATCGGCTGATCCGGATCGGAGTCGGTCTCGCCGGTTCGCAGGTTCTTGGTGCAGCCGGAGGTCTTGATCGCGGTGCAGGAGAAGCAGATCCCCATCCGGCAACCGAACTCCGGTGTGAGACCGGCGGCCTCCGCCTGTTCGAGCAGGCTCGCCCCCGAGTTCGGCGCCGTCACCCCGGACGCGGCGAAGGTGAGCTCACCGATGGCGCCGGAGTCGGCAGCGATGACCGGCGCGGCGAACTCCTCGGTGTGCAGACGCTCACCGAGTCCGATCCGGTCGTAATGCTCACGGACCCCGCGCATCAGTCCGGGCGGGCCGCACAGATAGGTCTGCGCCTCGCCGTGCCAAGCCGCGGCGGCGTCGAGGTGCGCCTGCCCGAAGAAGCCGTGCAGGTCGCCGCCGTCGGTCTGCTCGGTGTAGGCCAGTACCACCCTGACGTTGTCGTGGGCGGCCGCGAGCGCGGCCAGCTCGGCCCTGTGGGCGACGTCCCGCTCGGTGTAGGCGTAGTGCAGGAAGGTGACGTCGCCTGCGTGGCCCTCGTCGACGAGGGTGCGCAGCATCGACAGCACCGGGGTGATGCCGCTGCCGCCGCTGATGAGCAGGACCTTCTCGGGCCTGCGGGCCGGCAGCCGGAACACTCCGTCGGCCTGCGAGAGGCTCAACACCAGCCCGACGCGGGCGTTGGCGTGCAGGTACTGAGACACCAGCCCCTGCGGGTGCGCCTTGACGGTGAGCTCGATGCGTCCGTCCGAGCGGTGCTGCGAGCAGGCCGGCGAATAGCACCGGGTGTGCCGGACCCCGTCGATCACGACCCCGACCTGGACGAACTGGCCGGCCTCGAAGCCCCGCCATTGCCGGGTGGGGCGCAAGGTGAGCGTGACGGTGTCCGCGGTGGTGCGCCGCACCTCGGCGACCTCGGCCCGCAGGTCGCGAACCGTCGCCATCGGGTTCACGAGCTCGAGATAGCGGTCGATCTGATGCGGGGTCGCCATCGCCTCGAACAGCGACATCAGCGACATCCGACGGGAGCCGGAACGGGTCTGCAAGGTCACCACAGCCTCCTGGATCGAGTTTCAGTGAACACTCGTACACAAACAAGTGTGTCAGGAAGTACCAGGTAGGTGTCAACCCCCGAGCATCTGTGACGCCCATTACAGGCATGCCGTACACGGAAAAAGTGAACACGCATACACTGTTCTGCGTGACCGAACCGGAGAGCAGGGCCGAACGCAAGGAGCGCACACGGGCGGCACTGCTCGACGGGGCACTGGAGCTGCTCGAGGACCGCAGCTTCGCGAATCTGAGCCTGCGTGAGGTCGCGCGGTCGGCCGGGATCGTGCCGACCGCGTTCTACCGGCACTTCGCCTCGATGGACGAGCTCGGCGTCGCCCTGGTCGAGGACAGCATGCGAATGCTGCGCCGGATGCTGCGCGAGGCCCGCCGCGATCCCAGCACGAAGAACGCGGGCACGTCGCTGGAGATCCTGCTGCGGCAGGTGCACGCGCACGAGGGGCAGTTCCGGTTCCTCAGCCGCGAACGCTACGGCGGCGTCACCGAGGTGCGCCGGGCCATCGCCTCCGAACTACGTTTGTTCGCAAGCGAACTCACCATCGACCTATCCCGGATGCCGGGCCTGTCCGAGTGGGAGGTCGAGGACCTCGAGATGGCCGCGGACCTGATCGTCGGCACCATGATGTCCACCGTCGTGGGCGTCCTCGAGGCCGACCAGCGCGGCGCCCGCGACGAACGCGAGGTGATCGCGCGCGCCGAACGTCAGCTGCGGCTGATCATGATCGGGATGGGCGGCTGGCGGCCCGGGCCGCGCTGAAGCGTGTCAGCAGGACGACAGCACGCGCGCGATCGCGTCCTTCTCGGCCTGGGTGACCCACAGCCGGTAGGCGGCCTTCACCTCGACCTGCTTCGAGACGTAGGTGCACCGATACGACTTCGCCGACGGCAACCACGTCGCCGCGTCGCCGTCCGACTTCTGCTGATTCGTCGGTCCGTCGACCGCGAGCAGATTCCGCGGATCGTTGGCGAAGTCGCGGCGGGTCGGGTCGTCGAGTTGCTGCGCACCCTTCTGCCAGGCATCGCTGAGCGCGACCACGTGGTCGATCTGGACCGCGCTCGAGGTACCCGAACCGCGGGTGAACGCGATCGCCCTGCCGGTGTACGGGTCGTGCAGGGTGCCGGTGAGCACGACGCAGTTCCTGGTCCCGGCCTTGAAGGTCTTGTCGACGAGGTCACGGGCCAGGATGTCGTTGCGGGTGTCGCAGCCGTTCCTGCCGCCCGCGACGGCGACGTCGTCGGTCCACGCCGGCCCGAACAGGTCGCGGTCGTATCCGGTCTTGGGTGCCCGGCCCTTGACCGGGATGGTCTCCAGCGCGGCGAGGGTGGCCGCCACCCCTTCGGCCATGCCGGTGCCGGGGACTGCGTCGCCCGCACTCCCGGTCGGCATCGCGTCCGCGGCAGGCGCGGCGCAACCGGCCAGGGCGAGCGCGGCCACCGCGGTGGCGATCAGGAACAGACGCGGACGGGTGGCCGAACGAAAACGCAAGGGGGAACTCCTGATCGAGATGTGAGCGGGCCGCCCAGTATGGCGCACAAAGGGGTCGGCCCCCGCGCGACGCGCGGAGGCCGACCCCTTTGTTGACCCACATCACGGACCCTGGGTGGCCCCGACGTGCATCGCCGTCAGCGATGGTCCCGGACGATCGGTCCGGTCTGGTCGCGATGGTCCCGGACGATCGGCCCGGCCCCATCTGACGGCCCGACGCTCACGCCACCGGGCGGGTTCGGGTCTGCCCCCTCGCCTCGATGGTCCCGAACGATGGGATCGGCAACCGGGGCGGCCGGCGGCGGAACCACCGGGTCCACGACGGGGTCGACCGGCTTCGGACCCGGATCCACCACCGGACCTGCCGGCGGCGGTTCCACCGGATGATCGGCCACCGGCGCGACGGGCTTCTGGCCCGCCGGACCGACCGGATTCGGACCGACGGGACCGACGGAACCCGGCGCCACCGAACCGTCCGCCGGAGCCGCTACCGCCCCAGGAACCACACCCGGACCCGCACCCTCCGAGGCCGGCATCTCCGCACCGTCACCGGTCGCCCGGCTCTTGTCGGACCCCGGCGCGACCGCACCGCCGGGCCCGACCGGGGCGTCCACGCTCGTCGCCGATCCCGGATTGGAGTGCGAGGCGATCGACGCGGCGCCGACGCCCGCCAGGGCGATGGCGGCCACCGCTGCGGCTGAGGCGAGGACTGTGCGGGTCATGGTGGAGTGGCGCATCGGATGTCGCTCCGTTCGGTCGGTGTCGGGCTTGGAGTTCAAGCGTCGCCCGCCGCGCCGCCTCCCGAAACACACCCAAGGGTGAGCAATCCCCGCCCCCCCTACCCGATCCGGTCGCTTTCGTTGGCGGTCGAGCGGCCGAACTCCGGTGCGTCAGTTGCCAAGAGCCCGGAACCTCCGGACAGAGAGGGGCAGGAACACCGCGGTGATGAGGACCGGCCACACCAGCGCCAGGACGATGGAGTGCTGCGTCATCCACGAGTCCGTACCCCAACCTGGGTTTCCGAACAGTTCACGCACCGCGGCCGCGGTCGCCGAGAGCGGATTCCACTCGGCGATCGTGCCCAGCCAGGACGGCATGGTCGAGGTGTCCACGAAGGCGTTCGAGAGGAACAACACCGGCCACACCAGGATCTGGACGGCCGCGAGGGACTCCGGCCCCTTCACCGTCAGACCCAGGTAGATGCCAACCCAGAGCAGGGCCAACCGGAGCATCAGCAGCAACGCGAAGGCCGCGAGGGCGGACGCGGGTCCCTCGTGCCAGCGCCAGCCAAGGGCCAGCCCGGTGGCCACCATGACCGCGAGGCCCACGATCGAGTTGAGCATGTCCGCGAGGCACCGACCGAGCACCACGGCGCCGCTGTTCATCGGCAGCGAGCGGAACCTGTCGGTGATGCCCTTGGAGGCGTCCATGGTCACCGCCGTCATCGTGGTCTCGAGCCCGAACGCCATCGTCATCGCGAGCATTCCAGGCATCAGGAACTCGAGATAGCTTCCGCCGCCAGGTGTTTCGATGGCACCGCCGAACAACGCGCTGAACATGAGCGTGACCATGACCGGGAAGACCCAGCCGAGGATCACCGGGCCGGGGGCGGCGACCCAGTGCGCGAGATCGCGTTTGGTGATGGTCCAGGCGTCGGGCAGTATCCATCGTGTACGGCCGAACGGAGCGGGCGCAAGCGTGGTGGTGGTCATGCTGGGACCTTTCCGGAGTCGGTGAGCTGCAAGAAGACCTCGTCGAGGGTGGGTTGACGAACGGCAATGTCCGACGGCGCGATCCCAGCCAGCCGCAGGGCGGCCGCCACCTCGACCAGCGCGTGCGTCCGGTCGACGACCGGTATCCGGACGCAACCGGACTGCGGATCGAAGTGGATCTCACCGCTCGCCACCGATGCCCCGATCCGGGCGGTCGCGACGGCGTCCGATTCGTTGCCCAGCACGATGTCGATCCAGTCGGTGCCGACTCGTGCCTTCAGTTCGGCGGGCGAGCCCTCGGCGACGACGCGCCCCTTGCCCAGCATCACGATCCGGTCGGCCAGTTGATCGGCCTCCTCGAGGTACTGGGTCGTGAGAAGCACGGTGGTGCCGGTCTCGACGAGGGCCCCGATCGCGGTCCAGACCTCACGGCGGGCACCCGGATCGAGCCCCGTCGTCGGCTCATCCACGAACAGCAGCGAGGGCGCCACGATGAGGCTGGCTGCCAGGTCGAGGCGCCGCCGCATACCGCCCGAATACTTGCCCACCGGCAGGCGCCCGGTCTCGGCTAGTCCGAACTGTTCCAGCAGTTCGTGGGCACGGGCCGCAGCCGCCTTCGCGGACAGGTGACCCAGCCGGCCGAACATCACCAGGTTCTGCCGCCCGGACAAGATCTCGTCCACGGCTGCATGCTGACCCACCAGGCCGATGCGTTCGCGCACCCGGTGCGACTCGGTGCGCACATCGAACCCCGCGACCAGGGCCTCGCCGCTGTCATAGCCGAGCAGGGTGGTGAGAATCCTGATCGCGGTGGTCTTGCCCGCACCGTTCGGTCCGAGCAGTCCGCATACCGATCCGGCCGGAACTTGCAGGTCGAAGCCGTTCAGTCCGACATCCTCCGCCGCCCCCGCGTAGCGCTTCCGAAGATCACGGGCCTCGATGGCCATACCCGATTCGTTCAACGTCATCCCCTCTCACCACGAATTACGTAGGCCGTACGGTACAGCGTACGACTTCGCTTCGAGGGCTTCAACGCCGCGCTGGGGGAGAATGTTCCCGTGACGGCAAAGAATGAGGCGCCTGCCGATCCGGCGCGCACCCTGGCCCTGCTGTGGGGGCTGCACGGCAAGGCCGGACGCAAGGGACTCAACGTCAACGCGATCGTCGCCGCCGGCATCGCGCTCGCGGACACCGAGGGCCTCGACGCCGTCTCGATGCGGCGGGTCGCCGAGCGGCTCGACGTCGGCGCCATGTCGCTGTACACCCACGTCCCGGGAAAGACCGACCTGGTCGACCTCATGCACGACGCCGTACTCGGTGGCCTCTACGCAGACCTGGACGAGCCCACCCGGGTCCCCGACGGCTGGCGGGGCGGGCTCGAGTTCATCGCGGAGCGCAACTGGGACCTCTATCGCCGCCATCCGTGGATGCTGTCGCTCGTCGGCGCGCGGCCGGTGCTCGGCCCGAACACGAGCCTCAAGTACGAGGCGGAGCTACGTCCCCTGGACGGAATCGGCCTCACCGACGTCGAGATGGATTCGGTCCTCACCCTCGTCCTGACCCACGTGGTCGGAACCGCCCGCCTGCTCGCCAGCGTCGCCCAGACCGCGGAGAACTCCGGGCTGACCGACGCCCAGTGGTGGGACATCACCGGCCCGATCCTCGAGCGGCTGATGGACCCCGCAAAGTACCCGGTGTCCGGCCGCGTTGGTGAGGCCGCGAGCGCTCACTACGAGGCCGCCACCGACCCGGTGCACGCGCTCCGGTTCGGCCTCGACCGCATCCTCGATGGCGTCGCTGCCCTGATCAGCGAACGAACTTCGGATCAGTCAGAGACGGAGTAGTCCTCGGGGGCACGCAGATCGATCTCCGCGACCACGCCCCGATGATCCGACCCCGGCAGTTCCACCGCCTCGGCGCTCACGGCGCTCACCCCCGAGACCAGTACGTGATCGATCGCCAGCAGGGGTGGCCACCAGCGGTCCGCCGGATAGGTGCGCAGCACGCCCGCACCGGACTGCTCGGCCGCGTCGCGGTATCCGTCGCCGATCAGTGCGCGGAACTGCGCGTGGTCGTAGGTCGCGTTGAAATCGGCGCCCACGATCACGGGCTTGCCGCCCGCGCGCAGGCGCTGCAGGATCTCGCGCACCTTCCCCAGCTCGCTCGCCCACGTGTCGGTCTGCGGCCGCGGCACGGGCGGCAACGGGTGCGCGGCGACCACCACGAACGATCGCTCCTCCGGCGGCTGCACCCGAGCGGAGAGCATGTTCAGCACGAACCCGAGATGCTCCGTCTCCTCGGCGAGCGGATAGCGGCTCCAGATCCCGGTCCCGCCGCCCAACTCCATCGGACGCAGGTACCGGAACGGCAGCACCTCGTCGAGGCCCGCCGCGCCGAGTTGGGGCACCGCGGCCGGTGTCAGCTCGTTGACCGTCAACACGTCGACCTGCCCCGACCGAACCTGGTCAACGATGCCTTCCAGGTCGCTGTTCCCGAAGAAGATGTTCGCCTGCATGACCGTCAGGTCGGACGCCGCGGAGTCGACGGCGCGGTCACCGACGTAGAGCGGCAACTGCGTCCACGCCGCCGCCGTCAGCACCACCGTCGCGATCCCCGCGCTGACCCACCGACGGGTACCCGCCAGCGCCAGCAGCCCGACGACACCGCACGCCATCAGGAACGGAGCAAACGACGCCAGCACCACCAGTGCGGTCGCGGTCGAGTCCAGGTAGTGCGCGGCGACGCCGATCGCAGCGGCGAGAACCGCCAGCCACGCCGGCACCACGAGCGCACGCGTCAACCACCGCACAGAATCCCCCTCGAGTTCGTCTCACCCACTATGCCCGAGGTCGGGCCGCTCACCCCAGCGCGCGCCGCGCCGCCAACGCCGCCCCCACATGCGGAAGGTCCGCGGGGTCCGCCGGATTCAGCCCGGTCAGCTCCGCGACGCGGCGCATGCGGTAGTCGACGGTGTTGGCATGCACCTGCAACGCGGTCGCCGTCGCGCGACGGTTGAGCCCGCTGGCCACGTAGGCCTCCAGGGTCTGCATCAGCTCCGGCCTCGCGACCAGCGGCTCGAGCAGCCCCGCCAGTTCCGGGTGCGCGGGGCTCGGCCTGCTCAGCTGATACTCGAGCAGCACGTCGCGCAGCCGGTACAGCCCGGGCGGGCGGCCCGACCGCGTGACGAGCGCGATGATCTCGGCGGTCTGCTCCACCGCGGCTGGCACCTCGGCTGGCGCCGCGACCACCGCCGCGGCGTGGATCTCGGTGCCCACCACCGCCTGCGCGCGGTCGATCATCCGTTGCAGCGCGTCCCAATCGGGCGGGTTCCCCTGGCACGGGATCAGCGCCGTCCCCCCGCCGCTGTCGATGACGGTGAGCGCCGGCTCCCCGGTGATCCGGTCCAGCTCGGCCTGCAGCCTGCGCAGCTTCCGCCTGCCCGCCACGGTGCCGCTGACACCCTCACCGCGCTCGTCGACGTGTTCCCCGATCGACAGGCTCAATGCGAGGTAGTGCGGAGCGAGGCGGAGCCCGGTTCGGTGCGCGATGGCATCGAGAGGTTCCCCGGCGACCAGCGCGGTCATCAACGAGCGGCGTCCCGAGTTCTCCTGACTGTCCATTATCTGACGCTCCTCGAGGTACGACGCGCTCACCTCGAGGGTCAACTGGCGCAGGAAATCGAGCACCATCGCCATGATCGTCTGCACGTCGGCGATGTCGCCGGGTTCCGCGTCGGCGAACAGTTCCTGGGCCGCCATCCCGATGCCGACGTGGTACGCGTGCAGCACCGCGTCGAGCGGGACGCCCTCCTCCGCGCGACGGGCCGAGGAGTTGCGCTGCTCGGCGAACTCGGCGTCTCGCGCCGGGCGGCGCTCACGAACGAGCGTCGCGAACAGTTCCATGTTGTGGTGCACGATGTCCGCGATCTCACCGTGCACCTCCTCCTGCGGCAGCTCCCGGTAGATCGGGAGGTCGTCCACGAGTCGCTCGATCACCGCGGCGGTCAGGTCGGTCGCCGCGGCGTCCAGCCAGTTCGCCACCGACCGTCCGGCGATTCGCAGAGGTTCGTCATCGCGGACCGCACCATTGGCAATCGTCACAGTTCACTCCCGATAGCCCCAAGAAATACGCCAGGTCACCAGATCCCCACAGATACTTAGCATGTACCACGCACCAAATGAACCGGATCGGCGCAAGCGCCCCCGGCGGCCACCACGAATACCGCCCTTTTCGAGGCCCGAGCGGTAATCTCGGCCAGGACCGGCACGGCGACGACGGACGTTGAGGGGCAAATGGATTCCGTGGACGAGCACACCCTGACCACCATGACCGTCGGCGAGCTCACCTTCGACGTCGAGGTCTCCGGGCCCGTCGACGGAATCCCGGTGGTCCTGCTGCACGGCTTTCCCGAGACGCTCGCGTGCTGGCGCCCGATCACGCCGCTGCTGACCGCCGCCGGCGTGCGAGTCATCGCGCCGTCGCAACGCGGCTACTCCCCCGGCGCCCGGCCGGTCGGCGTGGAGCACTACGCGATCGAGCATCTCGCCGCGGACGTGCTGGGCATCATGGACGCCCTCGGTCTCGCCTCGGCGCACATTGTCGGACACGACCTCGGCGGATCGGTGGCGTGGTGGCTCGCCGCGCATCATCCCGGTCGCGTCGAGACCCTGACCGCGGTGTCGACGCCGCACCTCGCCGCTTTCGGTTGGGCAATCCGCGAGGATCCCGACCAACAGAAGCGCTCCTCCTATTTCGGGGCATTCCGGCACGGCGAGTCCGTTGCGGACCGACTTCTCGCCGACGACGCGCGTGCGCTGCGTTCGTCCTTCGGCGATCTCGACCGCGTCCAAGTCAACGAGCACATACGTGTACTGAGCGAGCCGGGGGCACTCACCGCCGCACTGTCCTGGTACCGAGCCATGCGGAGCTTCCGGGATCTGCCCGCGGTCCGCGTACCCACCACCTACGTCTGGAGTTCAGGCGACGCGTTCCTCGGCCGGGCGGCCGCCGAGCGGTGCGGCGAGTTCGTGGACGCCCCATACCGTTTCGTCGAGCTCGACGGCGTCAGCCATTGGATTCCGGAACAAGCGACCGCCGCACTGGCCGAGGCGGTCCTCGCGCGAGTCGAAGGGAACGAGAAATGAGCGGTCTCGCGGTACTCCTGGTCGGTGTCGTCCTGTGCTTCTGGGGCATCGGCTCGCTGCACGTCGCGGTGCTCGCCGCCGGCTTCGGCCTCGGCTGGCTGATCGCGGACCTGTTCCACGCCTCGCTCGCGACGCTGTTCCTGTTCGCGCTCATCGGCGCCGTCGCCTCGTGGGTGGTCACCACGCTGATCTTCAAGTTCTCCGCCTACTTCATCGGCGGGCTCACCGGCGCGATGGCGGGCGCGAAGCTCGCGGACGTGCTGCAACCCGGCGACAGGAACTGGGCGCTCAGCGCGATCGTGATCGTCGCGGTCGCGGTGGCATCGGCCTTCCTCGCCGACAAGTACCGCGCCCGGGCGCTGCTGTGGCTCACCTCGATCGGCGGCGCGAGCATGATCCTGAGCGGCCTCGGCCGCACCAGCGACACCCTCGCCTTCCTGCACGAACCGACCGCCGGATGGGAACAGGTCACCTCCACCCTGCTCTGGATCGCGCTCTCCGCGGCCGGCTGGATCGTGCAGCGACGCCTGTTTCCGAAGAAGCTCGGGATTCAGGCGGACGAGGGCGCCAAGCGGTAGTCCCGCTGCGGCGGTCGGACCGGCAGCAGCGCCGCCAGCCCGACCGCCAGCACCACCAGCAGGCCGACGATGCCGGCGCGGTCACTGTCGAACAGCCACGCGAAGAGCCCGAACAGGCTGGGCGACAGGAACGAGACCGCCCGGCCCGTGGTCGCGTACAGGCCGAACATCTGCCCCTCACGGCCGGACGGGGTGATCCGCACGAGGAAGGTCCTGGCCGCCGACTGCGCGGGGCCGACGAAGAGGCACAGCAGCAGCCCGAACACCCAGAACGCCGCCGGACCCGAGACCACCAGCAGGATCGTGCCCGCCACCAACATCGCGGCCAGGGCGAGGACGATGACGGTCTTCGGCCCGAACCGGTCGTCGAGACGACCGCCAGCCAGGGCACCGATCGCGGCGGCCACGTTCGCCGCGATCCCGAACAGCAGCACGTCGGCGGTCGCGATGCCGTACACGGTGACCGCGAGCACGGCGCCGAAGGTGAACACCCCGGCCAGCCCGTCCCGGAATACCGCGCTCGCGATGAGGTAGCGCACCGTCCGACGGTCGGCGGCCCACAGCTCACGCAGGTCCCGCCAGAGCACCCGGTACGAGCCGAGGAAGCCGACGTCCGCGGCCCCCGGATCCGCCTGTGTCCGGGGCAGTTCCGGCACCGCAAGCAGGACCGGGACCGCGAACGCCGCGAACCACACGGCCGCGAACAGCGTCACCATCCGGATGTTCAGCCCGTCCGCTGTGCTCAGGCCGAGCAGCCCACGGGTCTCGCCGTCACCGACGATGAATCCGAAGTAGCACAACAACAGCAGCACGATGCCGCCGAAATAGCCCATGGCCCAGCCGAATCCGGACACCCTTCCGACGTTCTCCGGCGTGGACACCTGACGGAGCATCGCAAAGTACGGCACCTGGGCCAGCTCGAAGAGCACCGAGCCGATGCCGAGTAGCAGCAGGCCCAACCACAGGTATTCGTACCGGTCTTCGATGAGGAACATCGCGGCCATGAACACCACCACCGCCGCGGTAAGCAACGCCAGCGAACGCTTGCGATGTCCGGTGGCGTCGGAATGCTGCCCGGTGATCGGGGCCAGGATCGCGATGAGGAACCCGGCGGCGCCGAGCGACCAGCCGAGCCAGCTGGTCGCCGAGATCGACCCGGGCAGGTCATCTCCCACGGCGTCGGTGAGGTAGACGGAGAAGACGAAGGTCGTGATCACAGCGGTGAACGCGGCCGAACCCCAGTCCCACAGTCCCCACGCGAAGACCTGTGTGCGGGTGACGCCGTCGGCCGCTGGGTCCATGACCGCGAGCCTAGGCGAGCCGACCAGTGTGCGTCCTTTCTCGTTCTCCCACGTCTGCTCTGGTGCCCAGCATTCCCACGGATCAAGGAGTCACCATGACCAACCCCGACGAATTCGAGAACCCGGCGACGGACCGGAACGCGGCCGCGGAGGCTATGGCCCTCGCGTGTTGCGGCACCGAACGGCAGACCACCTGCTGTGACCACAGCGAGAAGGCGACGTGCTGCGGTCCGGTGGCGACGGCCAACGGCGGGTGCGGCTGCCAGTAGCCCTCATCCAGCAACGGAAGCCCGCGGTGCGGTGCGAGCGGACAAACGCTCGCACCGCACCGTCGTCGTCGGTGCGTGGTGGCCTGAGACGGTGACCACCCGACCGGGTATCGATTTCCGTCTACTGGTCTACTGGTCGACCGGTGGTGCGGCCCCGCACGCGCAGGCTCCGCCGCGGGGCTGGTAGTCGTGCACGTGCCCGGTGCGGTCCTGGCTGATCTGACAGCAGGCATGCAATTGGGCCGCAAGGGTGGCGCGGCCGCGTTGGACTCGGGATTTCATCCCGGACACCGAGATTCCGACCTCACTGGCCGCGGCGGCGTGTGTGCGCGCGTCCAGGTCGACCATCTTCACCGCGGCCGCCTGCTCGGCGGGCAGCCCGGACAGCATCGGCACCAGGCAGGCGGCGAGTTCCTTCTCCATTGCCTCGTCGCCCTCCGGTTCGCCGGCGGGAGGAGCGTCGGGGACGGCGTCGACGGGCAGTTCGCGCCGATGCGCGGCCGAGCGGTAGTAGTCGGTGATCGCGTTGCGGGTGATGGCGTACATCCATCCGAGAAGCCGGTCCTGCTCACGAAGACTGTCGAGGCTCTTGGCCATCCGCAGGAACACGATCGACAGGATGTCGTCGGCGTCCTCCGGCCGCGAGACCCGGCGGGCGATAAAGGACCGCAAGTCGCTCGAGAATCGGCGCCAGAGCTGGTCGAGATCAACTTGCCCCGGCAGTGGTGTCGTCTCGGTGGCGGCCGTTTCATCGCCCATGATCCTGGTTCCTCTCCGTCTCCAGCATCGCACGTCTGCGTCCCGATCCGGGGTGCCTCGTCTGTATGGGTGTCGATGTCGAAATCGGGTCTTCCGATTCGTCGTACCAGTAGAACGCCGTGAGGAGGTGTGAGCGATGCTGACCACACATCTGTTGTCGGATCTGACCAGCGAAGAGGTCGATCTGATCGTGGCGGAGGAACTGCATCTGCTCGACGCCGCCGTATGAGCGCCGCCGACGCCCGCACCGGAGCAGGCCCAGTCGAATGTAACCGCGACACCCCGCCACGGGGGTCGGCGACCGACGGCCATATCCAGCCTCTTCACGGCATGACGAGCTGTTCTTCCCGAGGGACGACCGGCAGCTGAACTGGTGCGAATGCCGGGCGGGACCGACCGAATCGGGTCGGGTGTCACATTTCCGTCGTGGTCGGTGTCCTTACGTGTGTGATCGAAATAGACCGAGACAGCGGGGAGGTTGTGGCGATGACGCATGTTGTCGTAGCGGGGGCGGGCTACGCCGGGGTGATGGCGGCCAATCGTGTCGCCTCGGCAGGGATCGCGGATGTCGTGGTGACCGTGATCAATCCTCGACGGGAGTTCGTCGAGCGGATCCGGTTGCACCGGAATCCCGACAAGCTCGGCCACAGCCGGACTTTCCATCCACTCACACGAATGACAGGACACAACATGGACACGACATCGGTAGGAGAATCATCGTGAAGGCATTGATCGTGTGCACATCCGTCTCGCACGGCAACACCAGAAGGATCGCTGACGTCATGGGCGAGGTGCTGTCTGCGCCGGTCATGGCTCCCGAGCAGGTCGACCCAGCCGCGTTGGCAGGCTACGACCTGGTTGGATTCGGGTCCGGGATCTTCCAGATGTCGTTTCACCCACAGCTACAAGAGTTCGTCAGGGCTCTCCCGCCACAGCGCGGCACCGCGGCGTTCCTGTTCTCCACCAGCGGCCTTCCCGAACCTCCGTTCCGGCGTTACAACCGTTCCCTCGAACGACTACTCGAGCAGAAGGGGCTCGAGGTGGTCGACACGTTCTCCTGCCGGGCGTTCGACACCTACCTGCCGTTCAAGCTCGTCGGCGGCATCAGAAAGGGACGGCCGGACGTCGACGATCTGCAGGCTGCACATACATTCGCCGAACACCTACGTACGCAGGCAGCCCCCGCGTCCTGAGCGGTCCGATGCCAGATCCCGCTCAGGCCATCCACCGCACCTGCAAACCCGCTCTGCCCCTCCTTCGAAGGAGGGGCAGAGCGGGTTCGTCGTCGCTCAGCGGGCGCGTGCCTGCCGAGCCAGTCGGGTGAGTCCGGGGACCGCGATGACCACGGCCCACAGCCCGATCGCGGCCACCAGTGCGGCAACGGTGTCCCCGGCGGTGGCGGTGCCGAGCACGTGTCCGCGCAGGGCGTCGGTGGCGTGAGCGACCGGGTTCAGCGTGGCCATGGCCTGCATCCACCCGGGCATGGTCTCGATCGGCGCGAACGCACTCGAGACGAACATCAGCGGCATCATCACCATCATCCCGGCGAACTGGACCACGTCCGGGCGGCGGAGCCGGTCCCCGATCAGCCCGAACAGCGCGCTCATCGCCCCGGCCAGCACCACCAGGACCACGACCGCGGCGACAGCATCGAGGGCGGTGCCGTGGAAGTCGAAACCCAAAGCGACGGCAGCGATCCCGAGCAGCACAGCGCGGGCGAGGGTGAAGACGGCCTCGTTGATCGTGCGGGCCACCCCCGGGAGCGCCGCCCGCATCGGCAGGGCCGCGAAGCGGTCGTGGAGGCCGTTGGTGTGATCGATGGCGGCGGAGACTCCGGCGTTGGTGCCGGCCATCACAGTGGAGACGGCGAGCATGGCCGGGGTGAGAAAGTCGATGTAGCTGACCCCGGCCGGGAAGCCCGGTCCGGCGGCGACACTGCGGAACACCTGGCTGAACAGGACCAGCATCGCCATCGGCATGGTCAGGGAGAACATCAGCAGCTGTGGGACGCGGGCGCTGGTGCGCAGGTTGCGGACGGTGAGGGCGGCGAGCTGGTTCCCGATCGGGGAACGCCCGATCGTGGTGGCGGTGGTGGTCATCGGTGGGCTCCTGTGGTGTGGGCGAGGTGGGTGAAGACGTCGTCGAGGCTCGGAGAGGTCACGTCGAGGTCGGTGACTTCGATGCCGCCGCGGTGCAGTTCCGCGACCAACTCGGCGGCGGTGGGGGCGTCGTCGACGGTGACCGACACCCGGACCCGGTCGCCGTCGACCCGGTCGGAGTCCGAGGTGAACGGCAGAACGGAACGTTGGCTGGTGGGGATGGTGGCGCGCAGGACCTTGCCGCCGACGATCCGTTTCAGCTCGGCGGGGGTGCCGCGGGCGGCGACCCGGCCGCGGCGCAGGACCACGATCCGATCGGCGAGCCGGTCGGCTTCGTCGAGGTATTGCGTGGTGAGCACGACGGCGGTGCCCGCGGTGGTGAGCTCGTCGACGACGTCCCACAGCCCGGCGCGGGCGAGGGGGTCCAGGCCCGTGGTCGGCTCATCGAGGAAGAGCACCGACGGGAACCCGACGAGACTGGCCGCCAGATCGACTCGGCGGCGGGAACCACCGGAGAGTTCACCGACCCGCCTGGCCGCGTACTCGTGCAGCCCGAGCCGGTCGATCAACGCGTCGGCCCGCGCGCGGGCCGTGCGGCGCAGCCCGCTCAGGCGGCCGATCAGTTCCAGGTTCTCGCGGGCGGTGAGGAAGTCGTCGAGTCCGGCGTATTGGCCGGTCACCCCGATCCGGCGACGCACCTCGGTGGCGTCGGCAACCACATCGAGGCCCTCGATCTTCACGCGGCCGATGGTGGGACGCACCAGTGTGGTCAGCGTGCGGATCAGCGTGGTCTTGCCCGCGCCGTTGTGGCCGAGCACCCCGAGGGTGGTCCCCGGTGCCACGGAAAGGTCGATACCGTCGAGCGCCCACGCGTTGCCGTAGGCGACATGGAGGTCCTCGACCATGACGGACGAGGCGAACTGGTGGATGGTCATCAGCGGGTTCCTCTCGAAGGAAGGTCTGCTCCCGCCCGGTGGTGGATGGGAGTCCGCTTCCTCAGACGAACCAGCCGCGGGTTGGACGCACCCTGCGGCTCACCCTCAGTCGAGGCGATACGCGCGGCGGGCGTTGTCGGCGGCGATCAGGTTCGCGATCCGTTCGGCGTCCCGGTGAGACCAGGCGTCGTCGGCGGTGCCTGCCACCAGGAAGTCCGTCAGCGCCCGCCGGAACAGCGTGGCGCTGACGTGGAACAGCTCCGGCAGCCCGTAGCCGTCGGAAGAGAACAGGACCGACCCGAACGGTGCGAGCTCGAGCAGTTCGGCCACCACCCGACGGGCCCGGCTCCCGACGTTCTGCACCGCGAGGCCGACGTCGACGAAGACGTGGTCGAACACCTGCGCCAGGTAGCCCGCGTGCCGATGGAAGGGATAGGTGTGCAGCAGCATGATCGGCACCCCGCGGCCGGCCGTGGCGCGCAGCAACGGCGTCAGCAGTAACGGATCGCAGCGGCCGAGGTCCGCGTCGGCGTCGCCGTACCCGGTGTGGAACTGGATCGGCAGACCGAGGTCGACGGCCGTCCAGATCAGGAAGCGGGTCAGGGTCTCGTCGGCCAGCCGAATCGACGCTCCCCGTTCGATCGCCTCCGCCCACCGCGCGGCCGCCGCGGCAACGTCGTTCGCGGACGGCCGATCCGGGGACAGATCCAGGCCGACCCGATAGGCGGCGATCGACTTGAACCCGGCCGCGGTCGTCGCGGCGCTCGTCAGGCCGTCCCCACACGCGTCGACGAAGTCGTCGGCACCGTGCCGTGCGATCACCCGCTCCGCCACCGATTCGAGCCGGACGATCTCGCGGGCCGACGCCCCGGCACAGGCAGCCAATTCGTCCGGCGACGTCACACGGTCGGACCCAAAGCCGGTGTCCACCAGGAACTCGGCGATCCCGGCGCCGCGCAGCAGCCGCCGTGCGACCTCCTCGAAACCGAGCTCGCCGCGCCGCGCGAGATAGGCGTCGGCCGCGGCATGGGGGGGCCAGGTCGAGCAGCGGGGCGCACAGGCTCCGGACCGCGAAGCCGGCCTGGGTGTCGAACAGCGTCCCGTGTAGCGGGCCCGGCGCGTCGGCCTCGCAGAGCAGCGACTCGAACCCGACGCGGTCGAGCGGGTCCCGCACCACGCCGTGGCAGTGATGGTCGACCAGCGGGATCTGCCCGAGCAACTCTTGGAGGCGCCGTTCGCCGGATCCGGGCGCCCGCGCGGACGTATCGTCGGAGGGTCGTGCCATGGACGCCATTCTGCCGCTGAACGAGGATCGCCGCTGATCACAGACTGCGCGAAGGAGACGCGATGGACCGGGACGAGCGGGACCGGCGAGCCGCGCAGGCCCGCCCGGTGGCGGCCCGGCTCGCCGCGCAGGGCGTCGTCGGCGTGGCGCTGACGTGGGTCGACAACAGCGGGATCACGCGGACGAAGGCGGTCCCCCTCGACCGCTTGGAGAACGCCGCGGCCTGGGGTGTCGGCGCGTCGCCGGTGTTCGACGCGTTCGCGACCGACGATGCGATCATCGCGGGCCGCTACGCGGGTGGCCCGGTCGGCGACCTGCGGCTGCTGCCGGACCTGAGCCGGATCACCGCGCTCGCCGCACAGCCCGGCTGGGCGTGGGCGCCCGCCGACCGCCACACCCAGGAGGGAGAGCCGCACCCACAGGACGCGCGGAGCGTCATCCGCCGCGCGGTCACCCGACTGGCCGACGCCGGGCTGACCGCGAAGAGCGCGATCGAGGTGGAGTGGACCCTCGGACTCGACGAGGACGACTTCGTGCCCGCCACCCGCGGACCCGCCTACGGGTTCACCCGGATCGTCGAACACTCGGACTACCTCGCCGACCTGCTCACCGCCTTGCGGGAGCAGGACGTCGCGGTCGAGCAGATCCACCCCGAGTACGCGGCCGGGCAATACGAACTGTCGGTCGCCGCCGAGGATCCGGTCGGCGCCGCCGACACCTTCGTGCTGGTCCGCGAGACGATCCGCGCGCTGAGCGCGGCCCGCGGGCTGCGCGCCTCGTTCTCCCCGAAGGTCGTCGCCGACGGCGTCGGGAACGGCGGCCACGTGCACCTGTCCATCTGGCGCGACGGGATCAACCTGCACGACGGCGGCGACGGGCCCTGCGGGATGACCGACGACGCGGAGGCCTTCGCGGCAGGCATTCTGCGGAGGCTGCCCGCGCTGCTCGCCGTCGGCGCGCCCTCGGTCGCGAGCTACCTGCGGCTCGTCCCCGGCCACTGGGCGGGCCCGTTCCAGGCATGCGGGCACGAGAACCGCGAGACCGCACTGCGGCTGATCACCGGCAGCCGCGGCGACGAGGGGCGGTCGGCCAACCTGGAGGTCAAGGTCCTCGACCAGTCGGCGAACCCGTACCTGTGCATCGCCGCGCTGATCTTCGCGGGCCTGGCCGGGCAGGGCGCACAGGCCCGCCTGCCCGCCCTGGTCGACGTCGACCCCGCCGGCCTGACCGACGGCGAGCGGGCTCGACGCGGAATCCGCGCGCTGCCGGACACGCTCGCCGCGGCCACCGATGCGTTCGAGGCCGACGCCGTGCTGGGTGCTGCCTTCGGTCCCGAGCTCGCGGCCACCGTCGTCGACCTCCGTCGCGCCGAGATCGCACGCTTCGCCGACGCGAGCCCGGAAGAGGTCGTGGCCGCGCTGCGATGGGTGTTCTGAGGGCACTCCCTTTCGTCCACCTACTATGAACCCAGTTGCATAGTCACCTCGTTGCATACATACTCGACCCGTGGCACTCGAACATGCGCTGTTGGTCTCGCTCTCCGAGCACTCCGGGTCGGGATACGAGCTCGCGCGCCGCTTCGACAAGTCGATCGGCTTCTTCTGGAACGCCAGCCACCAGCAGATCTACCGCGTGCTCAAGCGGATGGACGAGGCCGGCTGGGTGGACGGCGAGACCGTCGGCCAGGACGGCCGCCCGGACAAGAAGGTCTACCGGGTCAGCGACGCAGGCCGCGCCGAGCTGCGGCGGTGGATCGCCGAACCGACCGAAGCCGGGAACCTGCGCAACGAGCTGGCCGTGAAGATTCGCGCCGCCGCCTACGGCGACCTCGACGATGTGCGGGCCGAGGTCGGCAGGCACATCGTCGACCACGCCCAGCGACTCGACGTCTACCGATCGATCGAGAAGCGCGACTTCCCCGCACCCGACCGGCTGTCCGGCACCGAACTGCACCAGTACCTCGTCCTGCGCGGCGGCATCCGTGTCGAGGAGGGCTTCACCGCCTGGTGCCAGGAGGTGCTCGATGCGCTGCACCCCTGACCCCGACCCCACCCCACCCCACCAGCGAAGAGTCCGACCCGAAAGGCCGCCCACGTGAGCAACCCGTACCCGAACCTGTTGTCCCCGTTGGACCTGGGCTTCACCACGCTGCGCAATCGCGTGGTGATGGGGTCGATGCACACCGGGCTCGAGGACCGGGCTCGCGACATCCCGAAGCTCGCCGCGTATTTCGCCGAGCGGGCCCGCGGCGGCGTCGGCCTCATCATCACCGGCGGCTATGCGCCGAACCGCACCGGCTGGCTGCTGCCGTTCGGGGCCAAGCTCACCAACTCCGCCGAGGCGAGGCGGCACCGGGAGGTCACCGACGCCGTGCACGCTGAGGGCGGCAAGATCGCCCTGCAGATCCTGCACGCGGGGCGGTACTCCTATCAGCCGCTGAGCGTCTCCGCCTCGTCGATCAAGGCCCCCATCAATCCGTTCCGCCCCCGCGCGCTCACCGGCAGGGGCGTGGAGAGCACCATCGGCGACTTCGTGCGCACCGCCCGACTCGCGCAGTCCGCCGGGTACGACGGCGTCGAGATCATGGGCGGCGAGGGCTATTTCGTCAACCAGTTCCTCGCGGCCCGCACCAACAAGCGCAAGGACAAGTGGGGCGGCAGCGCCGAGAACCGGCGCAGGCTGGCCGTGGAGATCGTGCGGCGCACCCGCGCGGCGGTCGGGCCGAACTTCATCATCGTCTTCCGGCTGTCCATGGCCGACCTCGTCGAGAAGGGCCAGACCTGGGGCGAGATCTCCGCCCTGGCAACCGAACTCGAGGAGGCCGGCACCACCATCATCAACACCGACATCGGCTGGCACGAGGCCCGGGTGCCCACCATCGTCACCTCCGTGCCCCGGGCCGCGTTCGTCGAGTTCACCGCCAAGGTCGCCGCGGCCGTGTCGATCCCGGTCTGCGCGTCCAACCGGATCAACATGCCGGAGGTCGCCGAGGAGATCCTCACCCGCGGCGACGCCGAGCTGATCTCGATGGCCCGGCCGATGCTCGCCGATCCCGAGTGGGTCCGCAAGGCCGAGGCCGACCGCGGCGACGAGATCAACACCTGCATCGCCTGCAACCAGGCCTGCCTCGATCACGCTTTCGTCCGCAAGAACGTGTCCTGCCTGCTCAACCCCCGTGCCGGTCGCGAGACCGAGCTGGTGCTGGCACCGACCAGACGCGCGAAGAGCGTGGCCGTCGTCGGCGCCGGGCCCGCGGGCCTGTCCGCCGCACTGAACCTCGCGGAGCGCGGCCACACCGTCGAGCTCTTCGAGGCGGGCGCCGAGATCGGCGGCCAGTTCGGCATCGCCCGGCGGATCCCCGGCAAGGAGGAGTTCGCCGAGACCATCCGCTACTACACCCGCCGGCTGGAACTGTCCGGGGTGAAGGTGCACCTGGGTACCAGGGTCGACGCCCGGCAGCTGATCGACGGCGGATACGACGAGGTGGTCCTCGCCACCGGCGTGACCCCGCGGATCCCCAGCATCCCCGGCATCGAGCACCCCAGCGTGCTCGCGTACGCCGAGCTCGTCCGCGACGGCAGGCCGGTCGGCGACAGGGTCGCGGTGATCGGTGCAGGCGGCATCGGCGTCGACGTCTCCGAGTACCTCACCCACGAGAGCTCCCCCACCCTCGACCTGGCGGAGTGGAAGCGCGAGTGGGGTGTCACCGATTCCGACACCGCCCCCGGCGCGCTCACCACTCCGACCACCGAGCCGTCGCCGCGCGAGGTGTACCTGCTCCAGCGCAAGCCGGGCCAGATCGGCGCGCGCCTGGGCAAGACCTCCGGCTGGGTGCACCGGGCAGCGCTGAAAAAGAAGGGCGTGCACCAGCTCTCGGGCGTGAACTACGAGCGGATCGACGACGCCGGGCTGCACATCACATTCGGCGAGAAGCGGGAACGACCGCAGGTCCTCGCCGTCGACAACGTGGTGATCTGCGCGGGCCAGGAATCGGTGCGCGACCTGGTCGGCGACCTGGAAACGGCCGGGGTGACCACGCACGTGATCGGCGGGGCCGACGTCGCCGCCGAACTCGACGCCAAGCGGGCGATCGAGCAGGGCACCCGACTGGCCGCGACGCTGTAGGCGGCTCCGCCACCCGTGCGCGCTTTTGGTAGCGGTGACTACCAGAAGCGCGCACGGGCGATAGCCTGACCTCCGTGAGCCTGCCTATCCCCACCCCTGACACCCGCGCGGTCGTGACCGGCGCCTCCTCCGGCATCGGCGAGGCGCTGGCCACCGAGCTGGCCGCCCGCGGCCACTCGCTGATCCTGGTGGCCCGTCGCGGCGACCTGCTCGAGGCGCTTGCGGCGAAGCTGACCTCGGCGCACGGCGTCGAGGTCGAGGTCCGCGCCGTGGACCTCTCCGATCGCGACCAGCGCGGCGTGCTGGTCGCCGAGCTCGCGGAACGCCCGATCAGCATCCTGTGCAACAACGCCGGGATCGCCACGTTCGGACCCGTCGCCGAGCTGGATCCCGGATACGAGCGCGCCCAGGTCGAGCTCAATGCCGTTGCCGTGCACGACCTCACGCTGGCCGTGCTGCCCGGGATGCTCGCCCGCGACTCCGGCGGCATCCTCATGGTCGGATCGGCGGCGGGCAACATGCCGATCCCGAACAACGCCACCTACGCGGCCACCAAGGCCTTCGTGAACACCTTCTCCGAGTCCCTGCGCGGCGAGCTCACCGGCACCGGCGTACACGTGACCCTGCTCGCTCCGGGCCCCGTGCGCACCGAGATCCCGGATCCGGCGGACGCGTCCATCGTCGACAAGTTGGTCCCGGACTTCCTCTGGATCTCCAGCGAGTACACGGCGAAGCTGTCGCTGGACGCGCTCGCGAAGAACAAGATGCGGGTGGTGCCGGGCATCCTGAGCAAGGGCATGTCGGTGGCCGGGCAGTACAGCCCGCGCGCGGTGATCGCGCCGATCGTCGGCACCTTCTACAAGAAGTTGGGCGGCTAGGAGCAGGCGACCGGCTCTCCTTCGATCCTGCGCCGAGAACTCGGGAAACACCTCTCTTCCACAAGATAGTTCGGCTAAGTTCACGACTACGCCGGACAATCGGCGATGAGGAAAGTCGGAGGACACCGTGGAATTTGTTGGCTCTGTCGCCGGTATCGCGCAGATGGTCATCGGCACCATCCTCGCCAACACCGGATCGGGTGGTTCCGGCTCCGGCTGGTGAACCCACGTCCGGATTCGGCTCGCGGGCAGCGAGCCGAATCCGGGTGTTGCACCAGGGGGGCCATCGGCGACCCCTAGGGTGCCTATCGACGGGCCCGGCCAGGACCGACGCTGGAACGGCAAGGCAACATCCGCCGCATCAGGAGATGAACGATGGCCGCCCCGATCACCGCCACCACCGGCTCACCGCACAGCGCGATCGTCGGGCTGGGGGTGTACCGCCCATCCCGCGTCGTCGACAACGCCGAGGTCTGTCAGAGCATCGACTCCAGTGACGAGTGGATCCAGACCCGTTCCGGGATCAAGACCAGGCGGTTCGCCGGGCCGGAGGAGTCGGTCCTCGAGATGTCCGTCGCGGCCGGGCGCCGGGCCCTGGCGTCGTCCGGGGCGGCGGCCGAGCAGATCGGCTGCGTGATCGTCGCGACGTCGACCTACCTCTACCAGTCTCCGGCCGTCGCCCCGCAGATCGCCCACCGACTCGGCATCTACGGCGCCGCATTCGACGTCTCGGCCGGGTGCGCCGGCTTCTGCCATTCCCTGGCCGTCGCCTCCGACATGGTCCGGGGCGGCAGCGCGGAGCATGTTCTGGTCATTGGCGTCGAGCGGATGAGCGAATGCCTCGACAAGACCGACAGGACAACCGCGTTCATCTTCGCCGACGGCGCCGGTGCCGTGGTGGTCGGACCGTCGCAGACGCCCGGGATCGGACCGGTCGAGTGGGGCTCGGACGGGTCGCAGTCACATGTGATCTGCCAGGCTCCGTCCTGGGACGTCTACCGCGACAACCCGACCGGACCGCGACCGACCGTGAAGCTGGACGGGATGGCCGTGTTCCGTTGGGCCGCTTTCGAAATGGAGAAGGTGGCCAGGTCCGCGCTGGACCGGGCGGGTGTGACGCCCGAGCAGTTGGACGCCTTCATCCCACATCAGGCGAACCTCCGGATCACCGACATCATCGCCAAGCGGCTCAGGCTCTCCCCCGACGCCGCGGTGGCACGGGACATCGTCGACTCCGGCAACACCTCGGCCGCCTCGGTTCCCCTGGCGATGGACACCCTGCTCCGATCAGGCGAGGCTCCCGCGGGTGGCACGGCGCTGCTCATCGCGTTCGGCGCCGGGCTGTCCTACGCCGCACAGGTGGTCACACTGCCCCAAACCGCGGATCCGTCAGCGTGACGTCAAGCCGAGACCGGGCGGCATCAAGGTCGCGTCAAGGGCCGCCGCAACGCGCCGGAACACGAGTACTCCGGAGGATGAACCACCACCCCCCAAGGAGAACCCGGTGACACTTCTCGACATCTTTCCGTCGCTGCGCTCGGCCATGGCCCCGCGGCTCGATCCGGCGGTGTGGCCGATCAACACCCACCACGACGACCACGGTCGGATCACCGTCGGCGGCGTGGCGCTTGCGGACATCGCCGACCAGTACGGAACGCCCAGTTACGTGATCGACGAGCTGGACGTCCGGCACCGTTGCCGCACCTACCGCGAGATCTTCCCCGAGGCGGAAATCGCCTACGCGGGTAAGGCCCTGATGACCCGGGCCCTCGCCTCGTGGGTGAGCCAGGAGGGACTGTCGCTGGACGTGTGCTCGGCGGGCGAACTGGCCATCGCCCTGTCCTCGGGGGTCGATCCGAGGCGAATCATCATGCACGGCAACGCCAAGACCCCCGCCGAACTCGCCGCCGCGCTCGACGCGGGCGTCGGTCGCATCGTCATCGACTCGCACACCGAGATCGTGGTGCTCGCCTCCGCCCTCGACCACAAGCAGGACGTCCTGGTCCGCGTCACCCCGGACATCGACGTGCACGGTCACCACGCGGTCAGGACCGGGGTGGCGGACCAGAAGTTCGGCTTCCCCATCGAGCACGGCCAGGCGGACGCCGCCATCAAGCGGGTGATCGACCAACCACACCTGAACCTGATCGGCCTGCACTGCCACCTGGGGTCGCAAATCACCGAACCCGAGCACTTCGGAACCGCGGTGCACCGGATGATCGCCCAGATGTCGCAGGTGTACCGCGACCACGGACTGATCCTCACCGAGCTCAATCTCGGTGGCGGTCATGCGGTCTCCTACGGATTCGACGGCGTGGCGCTCGACCTCACCCAGCTCGCGTCGACCATCGAGGACGCGCTCGACGAGGCATGCGCGCGTCACCGGTTCCCGCGGCCGCGGATCACCCTCGAACCGGGCCGGGCCATCGTCGCCAGGTCGGGGGTGACCGTGTACCGGGTCGTGTCCGTCAAACACATCGAGGGCGGGCGCACCTTCGTCTGCGTCGACGGCGGCATGAGCGACAACCCTCGCGTCTGCCTCTACGGAGCCAGGTACGGCGTCGCGCTGGCCAACCGGCACCCCGTCGGCGCCCAGGTTCCGGTGACCGTGGCGGGACGGCACTGCGAATCGGGCGACGAGCTGGCCGTCGATGTCGCGCTGCCCGACGACGTGCATCCCGGCGATGTGCTGGCGATCCCCGGCACCGGCGCCTACCACCACAGCCTCGCGTCCAGCTACAACTCGGTCGGTCGACCACCGATCATCGCGGTGTGCAACGGTTCCGCCCGCGAGTTGATCCGTCGGGAGACCATCGACGACCTGCTTCGGAGGGAATCCTCGCTGTAGCAGGCAGGGCTCGTGGCGGCACCGCGGTCACGGGGTGACGAGGTCGGTCTCCACCTCGTCGGTTGCGGCGAGGCGTCGGCGCCGGCTCGGCAGCAGCACGGTCGGGTGGCCGATGCTCCAGGCCGCGCCCGCGCAGACGAATTCCTTGACGCGAGCGGCGATCCGGCCCGTGAGAACCGTCGACGTCGGCTGATCGTCGAAGGTGACGCGCTGGACGATGCCGTCGCGGCGACCGAGGCTGATGCACTGAGAGGCGTAGCCGATCGTGGCATCGGGAACCTTGCGACCGGTCAGGCGCGCGGCGATGGCGTCGGCGGCCCGCCACGCCATCGGGGTTCCCGTCGCGCAGGACATCCGCAGCGGTCGACCGCCCCCTCCGTCGGCGAGCGCGGCGTCGCCCGCGGCATACACGTCGGGGTGCGAGACCGAACGCATGGTGGCGTCGACGACGATTCGCCCGGTGTCGGACACCGTCAGCGTGGTGGCGGCCGCGATCGGATGCACGGTGAAGCCCGCGGTCCACACCGTCAGCTCGGCCGGGATTTCCGTTGCGGCACCGTCGATCACGGCACTGGCGGTGACGCGCGTGATGTCGACGTTGTCGTGGACCGTGATGCCGAGACGGTCGAAGGCGCCGCGCAGATGACGCTGCGCCTTCTCGCTCAGCCAGTCGCCGACGCCTGCCCGGGCGGCGATCGAGACCGCGAGATCCGGACGGGTCTCGGCGATCTCGGTGGCGGCTTCGATGCCGGTCAGGCCGCCGCCGACGACCACTACCGTCGCACCCGGCGCCAGTTCGCCCAGCCGCGCCCGCAGCCGCAAGGCGACCTGCTTTCCGGCGACGCTGTGGGCATACTCGGCGACACCGGGGATGCCGTGGTCGGCGCCGGTGCTCCCCAGGGCGTACACGAGGCTGTCGTAGCCGAGGGTCTCGGCGCCAGCGAGATCGACGGTCTTGCGATCGACGTCGACGGCGGTGACCCGCGCGGTCCTGACCTGCACACCGGTGCCCGCGTAGACCTCACGCAGCGGACGGGGGCGCAGATCCTGGCCGCTCGCGAGCTGGTGCATACGCACCCGTTCGACGAACTCGGGGTCGGCATTGATGAGGGTGATCAGGGCGTCGTCACGGTGTAGCCGCTTCGCGAGACGACCGGCGGCGATGGCTCCGGCGTACCCGGCTCCGAGGACGACAATGCGGTGCTTCATGGTTCGCTCCTATCGGTTGGACTCACCTCCTGAACCGGACAGGCGCGCGATCCCTGACACGAACCGTGTGTGATGTGGGTCACCACGTCATGTCGAGGGCGGTGTGCGGGCCCCCTGCCGCCCACTGGCGCGTGACGCGATCCAGCTTCTCGGGGTTGACCTGAATGTGCACCGCCGCGATGCCGTCCGGGGTCGCGTCGAGGTCGAGGACGGCGATGACCCGCTCTCCGACCTGCGCCAGCACGCCGGGACCACCGTTGACCACGCAGGCGTAGAACACCGGATCGCCACCGACGTAGCGGCGCTTGGCATCGGTCCGGTGGAACACATGGCTCAGGTAGCGCGCAATATCGAGCGCACCGAGGATCTGCGTCTTGCGGGCCGGGACCCGGCCGCCGCCGTCGGCGACGCCGACCGCATCGTCGGCGAGCAGCCGGATCAGCGGATCCGTGTCACCACTGAGGACCGCGGCGAGGAATTCCTCGACGATCCGCCGCGCGGCGACCGAGTCGACCGTGGTTCGGGCACGCCCGGCGACGTGCTGTTTGGCTCGCCGGTAGATCTGCTGACAGTTCGACTCACTGAGGTCGAGGATCCCGGCGATCTCGCGGTGCGAGTACCCGAACGCCTCGCGCAGCACGTAGACCACGCGCTCGTTGGGCGAGAGCCGCTCCATGACGGTGAGCATCGCAATGGAGACCGACTCGCGCTGCTCGGCGGTGTCGGCGGGGCCGAGCATCCGGTCCCCGTCCAGGACAGGCTCCGGGAGCCACTGCCCTACATAGGTTTCCCGCCGTGCCCGCGCCGAGGTGAGCTGATTGAGACAGAGATTGGTGAGCACCTTGGTCAGCCAGGCCTCGGGCGTCTCGATCCGTTCCCGGTCCGCGGCATGCCAGCGCAGGAACGCATCCTGCACCGCGTCCTCGGCATCACCGGCGGACCCCAGCAGCCGGTAGGCGATCGCCTCCAAGCGTCCCCTGAAGCCCTCGAACAGGTCGGCCTCGCGCGCACTGAGCAACATCGCCCCATGGTCGGCCACGTGCCCGGGTGGTGTCCACCCGCCGGTCACCGACACAAGCGGTCGGGTACCCATTGGCATGATCCTTACCGGCGAGTAAGTTACCGGGTGGTGCGGCCCACGCCGTACACCCCAGGGCCAGGAGGACACCGCCGAGATGCCGAGCGTTACCGGAGCAACCGACCTACTCAAGGGACTCGTACCCGTCACCAAGGCGGGCATCGTCGGCCCGATGGGCCCTGGCAGTCTCGTCGGCGTCGTATCCGCCTGGTACCAGTGGGATTTCACCGCGGGTGGCCTGCTCGCGGTGGCCGCGCGCCGCGACGGCGACCGGATCGCGGTCATCGACGACCGCGGTCCCATCAGCTACCGGCAGCTCGACGCGGACGCCCGCGCGCTCGCGGTTGCCCTGCGGGACCGTGGGCTGCGCGAACGCGGACGGATCGGCATCCTGGCCCGCAACCACCGCGGCTTCCTGATCGCGATGGGCGCCTCCGCCCGGCTCGGCACCGACCTGGTACTGCTGAACACCGGGGCGTCGACCACCCAGCTCGCCGAGGTCGTCGCCGAACAGCAGATCGACTGGCTGCTGGTCGACTCCGAGTTCACCCCGCTGCTGACGGACACAGCGACCCGCGTCGCGGTGTTCGCGGACGGGGAGCCCGCGGAGCGTCCAGGAAACGCGGACGCGGAGCCCGCGGAGCGTCCAGGAAACGCGGACGCCTATGCCGCGGAGGAGGTGTCCGGACCGTCAGAGGGGTCGGTTCCGGACGCGGAGCCTGCGCGGGGCTGGGCGTCCGTGGAGGGCCTGCTCACGGACGGGCGGCGGGGCACGGGTCCGTTGCCCCGCCGCCCGCGTCGGGGCAGGATCGTGGTGCTCACCTCCGGCACGACGGGCACCCCGAAGGGCGCCACCCGGCCCGAACCGCGCAGCTGGATGCCCGCGTCCGCCCTGCTCTCGCGGCTGCCGCTGCGCAGCGCCGAGACCACCGTCGTGGCATCGCCGATCTTCCACACCTGGGGCCTGGCCGCCGCGCAGGTCGGCCTGGCGCTGCGCTCCACCATGGTGCTCGCCCGTCGATTCGACCCGGCCGCCGCCGTCGCGCAGATCGCCGAGCACCGCGCCACCGCGCTGTGGGTGGTCCCGACGATGCTCCAGCGGATCACCGACCTGCCGTCCGGCGACCGGGACGTCGACCTCGCCACCCTGCGGGTGATCGCGGCGAGCGGCTCGGCGATCCCGACCGGGGTGGTGCACAAGACCTTCGAGGTGTTCGGGTCCGTGCTGTACAACTTCTACGGCTCCACGGAGGTGAGCTGGGCGTCGATCGCGCAGCCGCACGAACTCCGTGCGCATCCCACCACCGCAGGCCGTCCCCCGCTCGGCACCGTCGTGCGGGTACTCGACGAGCGCGGCAAGCAGGTCGAGCACGGCACCGTCGGCCGCGTATTCGTCGGCAACGGAATGCTTTTCGAGGGTTACACCCGTAGCGGCAACGAGAAGGAGGTCAGTGGCGGGCTGATGTCCACCGGCGACCTGGGGCACTTCGACCCGACCGGCCTGCTGTTCCTGGACGGACGCAGCGACGACATGATCGTCTCGGGCGGCGAGAACGTCTACCCGCGCGAGGTGGAGAACCTGCTCAGCGAGCTGCCCGGGGTGCTGGAGAACGCGGTCGTCGGCGTCGACGATCCAGAGTTCGGCGCGCGGCTCGCGGCCTACGTGGTGCGCACCGAGAACCCCGCGGGCGCGGGCCTGACGGGGGACGCGATCAAGTCGCACGTGAAGGCGCACCTCGCCCGGCATTGCGTGCCGCGCGAGGTGACGTTCCTCGACGAACTCCCCCGCAACGCGACCGGCAAGGTCGTGCCCCGCCTGCTGTAAGGCGCCTGCGGCACCCGTGCGCGGTTGACGGGTCTATAGACCTGTCAACCGCGCACGGGTGCGTCAGCGCCTGCGGCGGCGACCGGTGCCGAAGATCGAGCGCGAGATCTCCCGGCCTGCGACGGTGGCAGCCGACCTCAGGAAGCTCTTGACCGCGGAGTTCTCCATGATTCGCTCGACCGCGCTCGGCTCGTCCGGCGGCGGGGGCGGCAGATCGGGCAGATCCGGCAGGGCGGGCGGCAGCTCGATGCCGTCCGCGTTCGGCGCCCCGGACACGCTCGCCGTCAGCTTCTCGTAGGCGGACTCGCGGTCGATGGTCTGCCCGTACTTCGCGTGCAGCGGGCTCGACGCCGCCGCGGCCCTGATCGCCGGCTCACCGATGGTGTCCATGAGCGAACGCGGCGGCGGGATCTTGGCCCACGCCACCGGTGTCGGCGCACCCTTCTCGGACAGCACGGTCACGACGGCCTCACCGATACCGAGGGAGGTCAGCGCCTTCTCCAGGTCGTAGTGCTCCGTCTTCGGGTAGGTGCGAACCGTCTTGTTCAGCGCCTTCTGATCGTCCGGGGTGAACGCGCGCAGGGCGTGCTGGATCCGCGCACCGAGCTGCGAAAGCACGTTGTTCGGCACGTCGGTGGGCAGCTGGGTGCAGAAGAAGACGCCGACGCCCTTCGAGCGGATCAGCTTGACGGTCTGCTCCACCTGCTGCAGAAACGCCTTCGACGCGTCCGCGAAGAGCAGGTGCGCCTCGTCGAAGATGAACACCAGCTTGGGCTTGTCCACGTCGCCGACCTCGGGCAGCGTCTGGAACAGGTCCGCGAGCACCCACATCAGGAAGGTGGAGAACATCACCGGCCGGGCCGCCTGGGCACCCAGCTCGAACAGCGTGATGATGCCCTTGCCGTCCGGTCCGACGCGCAACAGGTCCTCGGTCTCGAGCTCGGGCTCACCGAAGAAGGTGTCGCCGCCGTCCGCCTCCAGGTTGACCAGCGCGCGCAGGATCACGCCCGCGGTCGCCGAGGAGACGCCGCCGATACCCTTGAGGTCGGCCTTGCCCTCGTCGGAGGTCAGGTGCGCGATGACCGACCGCAGGTCCTTGAGGTCGAGCAGAGCGAGGCCCTGGGTGTCCGCCCAGTGGAAGATCAGCCCGAGGGTGGACTCCTGGGTTTCGTTGAGCCCCAACACCTTGCTGAGCAGGATCGGCCCGAAGCTGGTGATGGTCGCACGAACCGGGATGCCGATGCCCTCGGTGCCGAGCGAGAGGAACTCGACCGGGAACGCCGTCGGCGCCCAGTCCGAGATGCCGGTCGAGACGGCTCGCGCGACCATCTTCTCGCTGCCCTCGCCGGGCGCGGAGAGTCCGGACACGTCGCCCTTGACGTCTGCCATCACCACCGGCACGCCCGCCGCCGACAGCTGCTCGCAGATTCCCTGCAGCGTCTTCGTCTTGCCGGTGCCGGTCGCGCCCGCCACCAGGCCGTGCCTGTTGATCGTGGCCAGCGGGATCCGAACGCGCGCAGCGGGATCCACGACGCCGTCGACGATCACCGTGCCCAGTTCCAGCGCCGCGCCCTCGAAGGCGTAGCCCGCGGCGATCTCCTGCGCGGCAGGACTGGCCACCGGGGCGGCCTCCGTCGCGGCAGGGGCCGCGGACTCGGCGGTCGCCGCCTCGGCGGGAGCGGTGGCATCGGGAGCGGTGGCGGCCGGATGGGCCGCGTCGGCGGTCGCCGGCTTGGCCGGGGTCTTCGCTGCCTGAATCCGCGCTGCCTCGGCGGCGGCCTGCTCCGCCGCCTCCGCGGCGGCCAGCGCGTCGGCCGCCACGCGGGCGGCCTCCTCCGCAGCGGCCTTGGCCGCCTTGGCCTTCTCCTCGAGCGAGGCCGAGTCCACCTGTGGAGCGGATTCACCGGATGGGGTTGGATCCACCGTCATTCATGCCCTCCTCGGAGCAACAACGCTAGGAAAGTGTCCGCCGCCGACCAACCGGAACGCGGCCCGCGAGGCGACCAGATGACCTTAACCCGGCCATCGCCTGACTACTGTGTTCCTGGTGCAGGACAAACTTGTGTGGATCGATTGCGAAATGACCGGACTGCGGCTCGGCACGGACAAACTGATCGAGGTGGCCGCGCTGGTCACCGACAGCGATCTGAATGTTCTCGGAGACGGGGTGGACATCGTCATCCATGCCGACGACGCCGCGCTGGCCGACATGCCCGACGTCGTCAAGGAGATGCACGAGCGCTCCGGGCTGACGGAGGAGGTGCGCCGGTCCACGGTGACGCTCGAGGAGGCCGAGCAGCAGGTGCTCGCCTACATCCGCCAGCACATCCCCGCCGCGGGCACCGCCCCCCTGGCGGGCAACTCGATCGCCACCGACCGCGGATTCCTGTCCAGGGACATGCCCGCGCTCGACGAGTACCTGCACTACCGGATGATCGACGTCAGCTCGATCAAGGAACTGTGCCGCCGGTGGTACCCCCGGATCTACTTCGGCCAGCCGGAGAAGGGGCTCGCGCACCGGGCCCTTGCGGACATCCAGGAATCCATCTGCGAACTCAAGTACTACCGCCGGACCGCGTTCGTCGCGGATCCCGGGCCCTCTACCGGCGACATCGCCGCGGTTGTCACGGATCTGGTCGCCGAATAGATATCGATTGGCGTTCCGGCGATGAGTCAGGCTAATATCGTCCACGCCGATGCGAACAGCCCGAGAGGGCGAAGCCGTGACGGCAATGGTGACTGTAGTTCAGTTGGTAGAGCACCAGGTTGTGATCCTGGCTGTCGCGGGTTCGAGTCCCGTCAGTCACCCGTAGAGAACGCCCCCCGACTCCGGTCGGGGGGCGTTCTTCGTTTCCGGCACGCCCCCCGGACCTCCCCGATGTCACATTGATTCAGCCCAGGCGAACCGGTGTGACATTGGGGAGGTCGACGGAGAGGTCGCACCGGCCATACAACGCAGCGGACCCCGCACCCTGAGGTGGGTGCGGGGTCCGCTGCGGTTGGCTTGTCAGGCGTTGACGTTGCCGGCCTTCCACGTCGACCACGGGATGTTCCAGTCACCGAGGCCGTCGGTGCCGGACAGCGTGCCACCGACAGTGTTCTTCACGAGCACCAGGTCGCCGCGCTTGGTGTTGTCGAAGACCCACTTCGCGTTGGCCGGACTCAGGTTCAGGCAACCGTGACTGACGTTGTTGTAACCCTGATCCCCCACCGACCACGGTGCCGAGTGGAAGAAGATGCCGCTGTACGACATCCGGGTCGCGAAGTCCACGGGAGTCTTGTAGCCCTGGGGCGAGTTCACCGGGACGCCATAGGTGGACGAGTCCATCACCAGGTGTGAGAAGCGGTCCCCGATGATGTAGACGCCATTGTCGGTGGGCGAGCTGTCCTTACCCATCGAGGTCGGCATCGTCATGACCACCACGCCGTTGCGCTCGAAGGTGACCTGCTTGGTGTTGTCGTCGGCGATCGCGATCATCGAGTCCCCTATCCGGAACTCACGGTGCTCGTTCGCCTGGCCGAACAGGGCGCCGCCGAGGTTGCGGCCGAAGACGTTGACGTCCACGGTCACCGCGGTGCCGGGGGCCCAGTAGTTCTCGGGACGCCAGCGCACCTCGCGGTCGTTGACCCAGTAGAAGGCGCCCGGCACCGGCGGGTTGGTGACGACGGTGATGGCATCCTGCGCGGCCTTGCGGTCCGGGATCGACTCGTCGAACTGCACCGCGACGGGCTGGCCGATTCCGACGACGTCCCCGTCGCCGGGCATCACGTACGGCTTGGTGAGGTTGCCCGGCGAACTCGTTGTGAAGCTCGACACCGTCGTGCTCGCGCCGCCGAGACCGAAAGCGTCGGCCTGCAGTCGGTATTCGCCGTTGTATTCGAGCGGCTGCGTGTTCACCCAGGACTGCCCGTCGGGGGCGATGGCGCCTGCCACCGGCTCGCCGGACTGGTCGAGCAGCGTGACGCTGGACAGCTTGCCGTCCGCGACCCGGACCGCGATCGGGTCTCCGGGCGAGTGCCCGACCGCGCCGTCCGCGACGACGGACGTCACCTTCGGCTTGATCAACTCGAACACCGGGTTGAGGTCGATGGCCGACTGCGCGGGCGCAGCCTCAGCATTCTCCCCGAACGGCACCGCGCATCCGGCCGCCAGGAGTATCGTCGCCGCCGCAACCGCCACCGCGCCCAGCGTTCCCCGTATGGTCGCCACCTGAACCCCACCCTCGTGTACTCGAAGCCAAAAACACACCATCGACAGCCGGCCGCCGCAGGGCGCACACCGGACGTGCAGAGCTGTGAACTGCCATGATGCCAGGCACGGCACCGAGCGATCCAACAGCCTCCCGGCCGAACTCATAACGTTCACATTCCAATCGCCGTCGAGGCCACCAGCGTTACCCCGGTAGGGGTCCCGACCAGCCCCCGGACGGCCGGCGACCTGCTGATTTGCATTCGCTCGGATCGCTCGTCTAATGTTCTCCACGTCGCAGAGAGCGGGGCGCGAGTCCCGAGCGAGCGAGAATGCGCCTATAGCTCAGTTGGTAGAGCAAGTGACTCTTAATCACTGGGTCCGGGGTTCGAGTCCCTGTGGGCGCACCCGAAAAGCCCCCCTGATCTTCACGATCAGGGGGGCTTTCGTGGTTTGCCGAAACGACTGCACGAGGGCCGATTCGCCCCTCTGGTGTACAACCGCCGACTAATCTGGCCCTTCTACAGGCGCCGTCGGGCGTTCCGATGCATGACAACGGAATGTGAGCAGCCATGGTGGATCGGATGGGCGATCGTCGCGAGGTACTACCGATACCGGACCGGCCGCATGTCGGTTTGCTCACCTACGACGCGAAAGATCCGGACACGACCTTTCCGCCGATCGAGCCGCTGCTGCCACCGGCGGGCGCACCGAATGTGCTCGTGGTCCTGCTCGACGACGTCGGGTACGGGGCCAGCAGTGCCTTCGGCGGGCCGGCAGACACACCGACCGCGGAACGACTGCAGCGCGGCGGGCTCACCTACAACCGCTTCCACACCACCGCGCTGTGCGCGCCGACCCGAGCCGCACTGCTCAGCGGTCGCAACCATCACTCGGTGGGGATGGGCATGATCACCGAGACCGCGACGTCGGCGCCCGGCTCGTCTGGGCTGCGCCCGAACACCAAGGCCGCACTGCCCATGACGTTGAAACTCAACGGCTACTCGACGGCTCAGTTCGGCAAGTGCCACGAGGTGCCGCCGTGGCAGACGTCGCCGGTCGGCCCGTTCGATGCCTGGCCCACCGGGGGTGGCGGGTTCGAGCACTTCTACGGGTTCATCGGCGGTGAGAACAACCAGTACTACCCGGCGCTCTACGAAGGCGTCACGCCGGTCGAGGCGGACAAGACGCCTGAGGAGGGCTACCACCTCACCGAAGACCTGGCCAACCGCGCCATCGACTGGGTGCGCACCCAGAAGTCGCTCGCGCCGGACAAGCCGTTCTTCGTCTACTTCGCACCCGGCGCCACCCACGCCCCGCACCACGTGCCGCAGGAGTGGGCGGACAAGTACGCCGGCCGGTTCGCCGACGGGTGGGACACGCAGCGCGAGAGCACCTTCGAGCAGCAGAAGCAGCGCGGATTGGTGCCCGCCGACGCCGAACTCACCGCGAGGCCGGACGTGATCCCGGCCTGGGACGAGATGGACGAGGCACTCAAGCTGGTGCTGGAACGTCAGATGGAGGTGTACGCGGGGTTCCTCGAGCACACCGACCATCACGTCGGCCGGGTCATCGACGCGATCGAAGCGCTCGGAGCGCTCGAGAACACGCTCGTGTACTACATCATCGGTGACAACGGGGCCTCCGCCGAGGGCACGCTCAACGGGGCGTTCAACGAGATGGCGAACTTCAACGGCCTCGCCGCGATCGAGACACCGGAGTTCATGACCGAGGTGAAGGACAAACTCGGCACCACGGAGGCGTACAACCACTACTCG
The DNA here is from genome assembly GCF_042754885.1 of Rhodococcus sp. NPDC059179. Classification (NCBI taxonomy): domain Bacteria; kingdom Bacillati; phylum Actinomycetota; class Actinomycetes; order Mycobacteriales; family Nocardiaceae; genus Rhodococcus; species Rhodococcus sp. NPDC059179. The sequence goes on from NZ_JBHZBV010000004.1 coordinate 364,652, forward strand.
GTCGGCTGGGCGTGGGCCATGTGCGCCCCCCTCCAATGGACCAAGCAGGTCGCCTCGCATTGGGGCGGCACCCGCAACGGCACGATTGTGCACTGGCCGGCCGGAATCCGCAGCAGAGGCGAGACCCGGTCCCAGTTCACCCATGTCATCGACGTCGCGGCGACGGTGCTCGAGGCGGCGGGGCTGCCCGAGCCCACCTTCGTCAACGGCGTGCAGCAGGCACCGATCGAGGGCACCAGCATGGTGTACAGCTTCGATGAGGCCGATGCCCCGGAGCGGCACGACCTGCAGTACTTCGAGATGGCCGGCAACCGCGGCATCTACTACAAGGGCTGGAGCGCGGTCACCCGGCACAGCACCCCGTGGCTGCCGAACGAGGTGCTGCCCGCGCTCGACGACGACGTGTGGGAACTCTACGACGGAGCCACCGACTGGACGCAGGCCCACGACCTGGCCGCAGAAATGCCCGAGAAACTCGCGGCGCTGCAGCGACTGTGGTTGATCGAGGCCGTGAAGTACAACGTGCTCCCCATCGACGACCGCCGGTTCGAACGGCTGAACGCGACTATCGCCGGCCGTCCGCAACTGGTGTCCGGCAACACCCAGGTGCTGTTTCCCGGGATGAAGCGTCTCAGCGAGAACAGCGTCCTCGACATCAAGAACCGGTCGTTCACGGTGACCGCGGCCATCGAGACACCGAGGAAGGCCGCCACCAACGGTGTGATCATCGCGCAGGGTGGCCGCTTCGGCGGGTGGGCCCTCCACGTCAGCGACGGACGCGCCAAGTTCGTCTACAACCTGCTCGGCATGACGGAATTCGTTACCGAGGCAGACGAGGACGTCCCGGCCGGCAGTCACCAGATCCGCGCCGAGTTCGCCTACGACGGCGGCGGACTCGCGAAGGGCGGCGACGTCACCCTCTACTACGACGGCCGCAACGTCGGCGCCGGTCGGGTGGACCAGACCCAGCCGATGATCTTCTCGGCCGACGAGACAACGGACATCGGCGACGACTACGGGATGCCTGTCAGCGCCGGCTACAGCGGCGCAACCAAGTTCAACGGACGAATCGACGTCGTGCAGATCGACGTCGGCGACGACGACCACTCCCACCTCATAGACCCGGCCGAAGTCTCGCGGGTGGCCATCTCCCGTCAGTGACGGGGAGCGACCCGTGCCCGCCCCCGTCGGTCGTGCCTTCCTTCCCCGTAGACGACGCCTGCGCGCCGGACTGACGCAGTTACTGCTGATCCTGGCCGGACTGGGGCTGGGCCTCGTCGTGCCGACCATCACGCGCGGACCCGAAGTGCCCGCCCGTCAGGTCACCGACCTGCTGGTCACCGTCGGCCTGGGGTTGCTCGGCGCGATCGCCGTGATCTTCTCGCTGCTGTTCCTCGTGGTGCAGTGGGCCGCCACCAACTTCACACCACGGCTGACCCTGTTCCGGGACGACCCAATCGTCTGGCGGACGTTCGCTTTCGCGATCGGCCTGGCCGTCTTTGCCGTCACGGCCGCCCTCGCAATCGGCAATCAGACGGAGGTGTCGGCGATCGTGCCCGCCATCGCCATGCTGTTGCTGCTGGTGATGCTCGCACTGCTGCGGACCTGCTCGACCGGGCCGCCGCAGACACAGCACCGCTGAGCGTCGTCGACAGCGACGGCGAACTGCGAGTCGTCATCCCGCTGCCCGGGTTCGACGCCTTCGTTCGAACCGGCCTCGACGACGTCATCGCAGCTGCCGCGACCTCGCCGATGACCGTCGACCGACTCCGGGTGCTGCTGATACGGACACGAGACCGGTCGGGGCCCGCCGACCGTCGGTTGCTCACCGCCCGGCTGGCGTGGGTCGACGAACTGGCCGGACGCTTCACCCACCTTCGCCCACCGCTCGGCGACGACCGTCCACCACATTGAGCACGACTCGGATCCGCACCCGGACATGCCGGGGTTCGACCCACCGGGACCGCGCCTACCCCTCGAAGTGCCGCTGCAGCCTTCGGTGCCTGTGCGCGAAGAACCGCCCGATGGCCCGCTCCAGCAGGCCGGGCAGCCCGGGGACGACGGCAATGGGCCGACGCGGCGCGAAACACACCCGGTCGTGCACGCGGGTCCGCGCTGCGCCCAGGGCGGTCAATGTCCGCTCGTGTTCCCACGTACTCATCGAGGCCATCGTCGAGCGCTCCAGGAACCGGCGACCCGGCTCCAGCTCGGCGAGCATCAGGTCGTCATAGTCGAACGGGACGATGCCGAACAGGTACAGCCGGCATCGTCCGACCTTGCGGCCGACCTCTACGGTGTCCACCGTCAGCCCCCGCGCGCCTCGTGGCATCGCCATCCGCAGCAGCGGCATCATCTCGTCGTTGATGCCCTGCGGAGTGACGATCCGCGCCCAGACGGCCTCTCGCGGCGCCTCGACGACCGAGGTCCGCTCGAAGGTGTGGGGTCGGGTGGACACCGCGTCGATCAGCGGAAGATCTTGCGCAGCACCAGTACCGCGACCAAGGCGCCCGCACCGATCAGGGCGAACTTGACCGGCGGCTCGTTGACCTTGGCGACGAGGCCCGCCTTGGCGTTCTCGACCAGTCGCTTCGGGTTGGTGCGGACGCTCAGTTCGTCGAGCGTGCTGGCGAGCTGGTTGCGCGCCTGCTCGATGTCGCGCTCGATGCTCTCGGTGTCCCTGGGCACGTGGATCCCACTTTCTCTCATCGTCGACCTTGCTTGTCATGACCGTACCGGTGCGACGCGCGCGGGGGCAGGGAGGAACCGCCGACGTCGGGCGTCCGGGCCGGGCGGACAAGTAACGTGACCGTCGTGACCGAGAACATCAGACTCGCCGCCGGGGACACCGCGCCCGGCTTCACCCTTCCCGACGCCGACGGCAAGGAGGTGTCCCTCTCCGACTACCGCGGGCGCAAGGTGATCGTGTACTTCTACCCCGCCGCCTCCACCCCCGGCTGCACCAAGCAGGCCTGCGACTTCCGCGACAACCTGGCCGAACTGAACGGCGCCGGACTCGATGTCGTGGGCATCTCCCCCGACAAGCCCGCGAAGCTGGTCAAGTTCCGCGACAACGAGGAGCTCACCTTCCCGTTGCTGTCGGATCCGGAGCGGGAGACGCTCAAGGCCTGGGGCGCGTTCGGTGAGAAGACCATGTACGGCAAGACGGTGCAGGGCGTGATCCGCTCCACGTTCCTGGTCGACGAGCAGGGCAAGATCGAGGTGGCCCAGTACAACGTCCGCGCCACCGGGCACGTCGCCAAGCTCCGCCGCGACCTGTCCGTCTGACGCCACCCCGGGTTAGGTCAGCGGGCTGCGCCGAACCGGCCGAGGAACAGTGCCTCCGCCACCGCGAGGTTCTCGATCTCGGACGGGTCGACGCTCTCGTTCGGTGCGTGGATGAGGCAGCGCGGCTCCTCGACCCCGAGCATCACGATCTCCGCACCGGGGACCATGTGCGCGAAGACGTTGCAGAGCGGGATCGAGCCGCCCTGCCCGACCGTGCCGAGCGGCTTCCCGAACGCCTCCGCCATGGCGTCGGCGAGGGCCGCGTAGCCGGGGCCGTCGGTGCTGGCGCGGAACGGCGACCCGATCTGCTCCGGCTCGACGGTCACCCGCGCCCCCCACGGCGCGGCGGCCTCCATGTGCGCGGTGAGCGCGTCCTGCGCCTTCTGCGGGTCCATCCCCGGCGGCACCCGCAGGTTCAGCCGCGCCGACGCCTTCGGTTGGATCGCGGCGGCCGATCCGACCACCGGCGGGCAGTCCATCCCGAGGATCGTCAGCGCGGGCCTGGCCCACACCGAATCCGCGACCGAGCCGGAACCGGCCAGTCCCACGCCGTCGAGCACCCCCGCGTCGGTGCGGAACTGCGCCTCGGCATACTCGGCGCCGTCCCACGTCTGATCCGAGTCGAGCCCGGCGACCACCGTGTTGCCGTCGGCGTCGCGGAGCGTGGCGAGCATCTGCACCAGCGCGGCGAGGGCGTCGGGTGCAGGACCGCCGAACATCCCGGAGTGCACCTCTCCCGCCATCGTCTCCACGTGGACGACGACATTCGCCACCCCGCGCAGGGTGATCGTCGCGGTCGGCTCCCCGACCTCGGCGTTGCCGGTGTCCACCACCAGGATCATGTCCGCCGCGAAGAGGTCCGGGCGCTGCTGCACGAGGGCCTCGAGGCCGCCGGTGCCCATCTCCTCGGACCCCTCGGCCACCACCCGGATTCCGACCGGAAACGGAGTGCCCAGTGCCCGCAACGCGAGCAGGTGCATGACGATGTTGCCCTTGCAGTCCGCCGCGCCGCGTCCGTACCAGCGGCCGTCACGTTCGGTGAGCTCGAACGGCGGCGTGTGCCACAGCGTCTCGTTGCCCGGCGGCTGAACGTCGTAGTGGCAGTACAGCAGGACCGTCGGGGCGCCCTCGGGCCCCGGCTGGTGACCGACGACAGCGTGCGAGCCATCCGGGGTCTCGATCAGGTCGACCTTGCCGATCCCGGCCGCGACGAACGCCTCTCGCACCCATTCCGCCGTGTCCTTGCACCCCTCCGGCGGGAACTGACGCGGATCGGCCACCGACTTGAAGCCAACAAGCGTCGCAAGCTCCTCGCGTGCGGTTGGCATCAAATCCCTTACCTTGGCGCGAATCTCGTCCGACATTGCCACCTCCTGGGTTCTCACCTTCGGCCGACGCTATCGACCGTCGACCAGTTTCAGATCGTTCAGGTACTTCTCGAACTCCGCCGACTGCTGCGGGCAATACACCGCGATCACGAGCCGCTCCCCCGCGACCATGTCGCGGGTCGCGAGAATGGGGCGCTGACCCGGCCCTGCTGCACCGTTGACGAGTTGCTGGTTGAGGACACCGGCCTTGAGCGCGTCGCCCGGGTCGATGCACGCCGCGCCGCCGCCTGTTCCGAGTACGCGTGCGGTCGCCTCGACGTCGAGCGTCCCCAGCCCGGCCGCCTGGAACCGCTGCGCGAGCTCGGTGGCCTTTGCGTCGGCGTCGGCGGAGCGATGGTTGTCGGCGAAGGTGACCAGACCCCAGACCGTCAGACCGACGAACAGCGCGAACGCCGCCAGGTAGAGGATCCAGTGCGTGTTCTCCGGCCGCTCGTACATGTCATCGACGGCGGCGACGCTGACCCCACCGCTCATCACGCCTCCTTCAACGGGTCGGCCGAGACTTCCTGTTTCCACGACGGTTTGCGCATCGCCAGGATCAGGAACGGGACCCCGAGCCCGACGATCCCGAACCCGCCGCCGACGATGAGGATGTACACCAGGACGCCGCCGCTGCCGAACTGAGACGGCGGCACGAAGCCGATGCAGAACGCCGCGAGGCTCGACGCGATGCCGACCCAGCACAGCAGGAACAGCGCGGGCGCGCGGTAGCCGCGCGGCTGATCCGGCCGGTTCTTGCGCAGCCGCATCGCCGCGATGAACATCAGCACGTACACCACGAGATAGACCTGCGTGGTGATCACGGACAGGATCCAGTAGGCGCTGGAGACCTCGGGGATGAACGCGTACAGCAACGCGATCATCGTCGTCACCACGCCCTGGGCGACGAGGATGTTCTGCTGGATGCCGTGTTTGTTGAGCCGCTGCAGGATCGGCGGGAGGAAGCCGTCCTGCCTGCCGATCATCAACAGGCCCTTGGACGGACCGGCCAGCCAGGTGAGCATGCCGCCCAGCGAGGCCGCGATCAGCATGAGGGCCAGCACCGGTGTGGCCCAGCCGAATCCGAAGTGCGCGAAGAAGGTGTCGAAGGCCTGCATGACGCCTGCGGTGAGCGAGAGCTTCTCGGCAGGCACCACCCAACTGATCGCGATGGCGGGCAGGATGAAGATCGCCAGCACCAGACCCATCGCCACGAACATCGCCCGCGGGAACTCGCTGGCCGGTTTGCGCAGGCTGGAGACGTGGACGGCGTTCATCTCCATCCCCGAGTACGAGAGGAAGTTGTTGACGATGAGCACCAGGCTCGCGATGCCGGTCCACGCGGGCAGCAACGCGCTGAACTCCATCGGCGCCGCGGAGGCGTTGCCCTGCCCGAGGAACACCACGCCCATGATGATCAGCAGCACACCCGGGATCAACGTGCCGAGAACCAGTCCGGCACTGGACAGTCCGGCCACCGCCTTCATCCCCCGCGAGGAGACGAAGACACCGGTCCAGAACAGCGTGACGATGATGATGGCGGTATAGAGCCCGTTCGACGCCAGCGACGGATTGATCACGTAGGCGAAGGTGCTCGCCACGTAGGCCAACAGCGTCGGATAGTAGAAGATCGTCATCGCGAACTGACACCAGACGGCGAGGAAGCCCGCCTTGTCGGAGATGCCCTCGCCCACCCAGCGGTACACCCCACCTGCCCAGCCCGACGCGAGTTCCGCGGCGACCAGCGAGGTCGGCAGCAGGAACACGATCGCCGGGACGATGTAGAGGAACACGCAGGCGAGCCCGTATACCGCCATCGACGGCGCGGATCGCAGGCTGGCGACCGAACTAGTCGTCATCATCGCCAGCGCGATCCAGGTGATGTATTGCTGCCGGGGTGCGACACTGATTCGCTTCGGCGCCGAGGCGCTGTCTGCTGGCCCCACTGTGTCAACGCTCATCGGTTCCCACCAATCGACGTCGGACCGGGTCACCGAGGCGACCTCAGGCTTCGCCTAGCACTATTCCCCCCGCGCAACGGATGTGCAGCGGATAGGCCGCATCACCCGCCGAAATTCACCCGATTCGGATGAGAGGGCGCGGCGCCCGCACCGGGGACCGCTCCTCCCGGAACTCAGCTGTGCGCGTCGATCAACCGCTCGATCCCGTCCAGCAGCAGACTGAGGGCGAACCGGAAATCCGCATCGGCCCACTGGACGTCCACGCCACGGGGATCCTCCTCGAAGGCACCCCCCGACACCGCCCTGAGCAGGTGCGGAAACCCGTCCGGGTCGAGCAGCGCGGGCAGGAGCGAGGCGTACTCGCCGTCCTCGGCGGCGGCCGCGGCGGCGATGTCGGTGGAGAACCGGGCCCGTCCGATGACGTAGAGCGAGGTGTTCAGCACCACCTTCACCTTGAGCGCCTCCGACAACGGGGTCTCGCTCAGGCGCGCCAATCCCGCGTCGAGCCAGCGCATGTTGTTCGGGCCCGTTGGCGGGGCGACGATCGGCAGCTGTAGCCACCAACTGTGCCGCAGCACGCCCTCACGCTCGGCGATCGCCCACTGCTGCAGTCCTTCCCGCCACGCCAGCCCCTGGGCGAATTCGGGGGGCGCACCGAGGGCCCGATCCGAGATCAGCTCGATCAGCTCGTCCTTGCTCTCGACGTAGCGATACAGCGACATGGTGGTGAACCCGAGCGCCTTGGCGACCCGGCTCATGGACAGCGCGGCCACCCCCTCGCTGTCCGCGAGTTCGATTGCCGCGTCGAGTATCTGCTCGAGGCTCAGTCCGCGGCGCGGCCCCCGGCTCCCCGGCTCGGCCAGCCCCCACGCGAGCTTGATCTTCCGCGGAAGCTCCTGGCCGCCACTGGTCTCCATCCGCGCTGTGCTCCTGTTCTCGGACTCTTGCGCCCATCCTAAAACTGTGTATGGTCTACACCATCGTATATGGCATACACTGTTTTACGAGAGGGCTCCCCATGACCAGACCCGACTCCCCCGGCGCGATCTCCGTCACCGGACTCACCAAGTCCTACGGCGACCACACCGTCCTCGACGGACTCGACCTGTTCGTCCCCGAGGGCGGGGTGTTCGCACTGCTCGGCGCGAACGGCGCGGGAAAGACGACCATCGTCCGAATCCTGTCGACCCTGCTGCCCTTCGACTCCGGCGCGGTCGCCGTTGCCGGCCACGACCTGCCCGGGTCGGCCCAGGCGGTGCGACGCAGCATCAGCGTCACCGGGCAGTACGCCGCGGTCGACAAGCTGCTCACCGGCCGCGAGAACCTCATGCTGATGGCGGAGCTCAACCACCTCAGCAAGCGCGAATCACGGCCTCGCACAGACGAACTGTTGGACCGCTTCGACCTCGTCGACGCGGCGGGCCGTAGGGCCGAGACCTACTCGGGCGGCATGCGGCGACGCCTCGACCTGGCCATGAGCCTGGTGGCGCACCCGAAGGTGGTGTTCCTCGACGAGCCGACGACCGGACTCGATCCGCGCAGCCGCCGCGACATGTGGACCGTCATCCGCGAACTCGTCCGGGACGGCGTGACCATCTTCCTGACCACCCAGTACCTCGACGAGGCGGACGAGCTGGCCGACCGGATCGCCGTGATCGACGGGGGCCGGATCGTGGCCGAGGGCACCGCCGACGAGCTCAAGCGACTGGTGCACGGCGGCCACATGGAGTTGCAGTTGGCCGATCCCGCCCAGCTGGACCGGGCCGCGAACGCGTTGCCCGGCGCCGTCGCGCACCCGGCCACGCTGACCGTCGAGGTGCCGACCGACGGCAGCGTCGGATCCCTCAAGGCCCTGCTCGACCGCATCGACGACGACATCTCGGTGGAGAGGTTCGCCCTGCACACGCCCGATCTCGACGACGTCTTCTTCGCCCTCACCGGCTCGCCCCGCGACGCCGCCCCGACCACGAAAGCAGCAGTCCGATGAGCACACCGACGATGCCCCGCCCCGCCCTCACAGCCGATTCGCTTGCGATGCTGCGCCGCAGCCTCAAACACCTTCTGCGCAGCCCTGACTCGATGATCATGGCGGTCGCGTTGCCGATCATGCTGATGCTGCTCTTCGTGTACGTCTTCGGCGGCGCGATCGAGACCGGCACCGCGTACATCAACTACGTGGTCCCCGGAATCATCCTGCTGTGCGCGGCGTTCGGCGCCTCGACCACCGCGGTCGGGGTCTCCTCCGACATGACCGAGGGCATCATCGACAGGTTCCGCACGCTGCCGATCGCACAGTCCTCGTTCCTGACCGGGCACGTGCTCGCCAGCGTCGTCCGCAACCTGCTCACGGGGGCGATCGTCATCGCGGTCGCGCTGCTGATGGGATTCCGCCCGACCGCCGACCCGGTGAAATGGCTCGGGGTGATCGGGGTGATCGCCGCCTTCGTCTTCGCCCTGTCGTACCTGTCGACGGCGCTGGGTCTGCTCGCGAAGAACCCGGAGGCGGCGGGCGGGTTCACCTTCGTCATCATGTTCCTGCCGTACGTCAGCAGCGCCTTCGTGCCGGCCGAGACGATGCCGTCCTGGTTGCGATGGTTCGCCGAGAACCAGCCGATCACCCCGATCATCGAGACCGTCCGCGGTCTGCTGATGGGCACCCCGATCGGTTCGAGTGCCTGGCTCGCGGTGGGCTGGTGCGCGGCGATCGCGGCGGTCGGGTTCGTCTGGGCCAACGTCCTGTACCGGAACCGGGTCACGCAATAGCTCCGAGAGTTACCCGGTACCGCGAGAAACACCAGAATTCCGGGGTTCATCGGATCCGGCGACAAAGACGGATAACCTGGGATGGTGGAGTCCATCACCAGCCGCCCAACCTCGCGCCGCGCGGACCCGGCCCTGGAGGCGGGCGCCGACCCGGCTGCGCTGTCGGCGGGCGCCGACCCGGCCGCGCTTTCGGTCCCCGACGCTCCGCAGGAACTGCTCCCCCGCAAGCGGCCGACCCAGGAGCGCAGCAGGCGCAAGTTCGACGCGCTGCTCGCCTCCTCCCGGGAGCTGCTCACCGATGTCGGCTTCGAGTCGTTCACCTGCGAGGAGGTCGCGTCCAGGGCCGACGTCCCGATCGGCACGCTCTACCAGTTCTTCGCCAACAAGTACGTGATCGTGTGCGAACTGAACCGGCAGGACTTCACCTCGGTACGCGACGAACTCGAGCAGTTCAACGGCGAGGTGCCCTCACTCGACTGGCTGCGCTTCCTGAACAACTTCGTCGATCACCTGGCGAAGCTGTGGACCTCGGACCCGTCGCGGCGCGAGGTGTGGCTGGCGATGCAGTCCACCCCGTCGACGCGGGCCACCGGCAAGATCCAGGAGCGCCAGCTCGCCGAGCAGATCTCCCGGATGCTCGCCCCCCTCACCCCGCGCACCGAACGCGACCGCCGCACGATGATGGCCGAGGTCCTCGTCCACGTCGTGTACTCGATGCTCAACTTCTCGGTCCAGGACGGGCAGAGCCACGCCGACGCGGTCGACGAGCTGAAGCGCCTGATGGCCGCGTACCTGCTCGTCGCCGAGAAGGACTCCCGCTCGACCTGAGCTCGCCGTCACGAACCGGCTCGGTCCGCGTTCGCCACGATCGCATCGTGCACGTACCGCGCGAACCCCGGTGCGACCTCATCCCACTGCGCGACGGTCACCGGGTCGGACACGTAGTGCGCGGCCACCTTTCGATGCTGCCGGTGGCTGCACGGGAAGAACCAGTGCGCCAGATGCGTCCGATGATCCTCGGCGGCCCGCATCGCGGCCTCGCCGTCCGCGGGCTCCCCCGCCGCCAACGCCGCCGCGAAGGCCGCGATGTCGGCGTCGGCTTCCGACTTGATCACCGCCCAGTCGTCCTTCGTGTAGGCCGCGGTGTGGCCGTCGACGCCCCACTGCTCCTCGACCTCCGCGAGCGCGGCGCCGAAGCGGTCGGTGCCGAAGATTTCGAGCTGCTCGGCGGCGGTCAGCGCGATGCCGGCCCCGCGGACTCGCAACTCGTGTTCGACGGCGTCGAGCAGTCCGTCGATGCGAGCCCGGCGCTCACGCAGTAGCCGGTGCTGCCGACGGAGGTGGGCGTCCGGCCGCACCTCGGGATCGGCCAGGATCCCGGCGATCTCGTCGAGGCCGAACTCGAGCTCTCGGTAGAACAGGATCTGTCGCAGCCGCGCGACGTCGGCGTCGGTGTACCGCCGGTGGTTGGCGGCGCTGCGCGCGTGCGGCGTCAGCAGCCCGACGGCGTCGTAGTGGTGGAGGGTCCGCACCGAGACCCCGGACAGCCTCGCGAGTTCCCCGACCGTGTACCCGTCGTCCATGCAGCGATCATCGCCCACCGTCATCCGCTGCGGGGGCGGCGCGCGGCGTGCGCGTGGGCCAGGCCAAGCAGGTCCCGTAGCAGCGGGAGGCTCGCCCGAGTCGGACACACGATCGACACCCAGGACTGTGCGGCGTATGCCGGGTGCGGCAGCAACCGGTCCCCGACGGTGAAGTCGATCCCGTCCGCGTGCTCGGCGTGCGCGGCGGGCGGGTACCCGAGCAGCTCCTCGAACCCGACCCGGCCGACGCCGAAGTTGACCCGAAACGCCCCGTCACGATCCAGCGCCGAGTAGGTGTCCCAGCCGGGCACGTCCTGCGTGACGATCGTCGCGAACGGGAATTTTCGGTCCGGGTCGAGGTGGGCGAAGGAGTCACCCCATGCGACCTCGGGCGCACCGCTCGCCTCGTCGGCGGTCACCACCGTCACGCCGGGCAGCGCCGCCGCCGCCTCGATCACGTCCTGTTCCGTCAGCATCTCGTCGTCGCCGTCTGCGCTCATGCCACCACGCTAGGACCTCACGCCACGTCAGGTGCAAGGCCGCCGGACACGGACGAGGCCGGCCCGCGGATCGCTCCGCGGGCCGGCCTCGTTTCTCGTCGTCCGTTCGCTGGGGCGTGTCTCCTAATCCCGAAATGGGGATTGGGAGACATGCCCCTAGTCGGCGACCGGAACCACCAGGTCGGGTTCCTCGATGACGACCATGGCGCCCGCCATGTCGCCGTCGTGGGTCAGCGACAGGTGAATGATGGCGCCCGGCAGGAACTCCGCGGCCTCGTCGTGCAGCTTGATGCTCGGCCGGCCCCAGGCGTCGTTGATCACCTCGATCTGCACGTAGGCGTTGTCACCCACTGACGGCGGACGGGCGAACCGGGACGATGCCCAGGCCTTGATCACCGCCTCCTTCGCCGCCCAGCGCACCGCGTAGTGGCGCGCCGGGTCGGTGCTCTTGGACTCCGCGTAGCGGCGCTCGCCCGGCCGGAAGCTGGACAGCATGGCCGTGCCCGGACGCTTCATCTGCTCCGCGAACTCGGAGACGGTGACCAGGTCGTAGCCGATTCCCAGGATCGCCATCAGTTGCACCCCGGCTTTCCGGAGCGGTAGACGTCGTCGGCACCGAGCCGCGCCTGCTCGTGCAGCAGCATGTCCGCCTCGAGCTGGCGAGCCGCCTTGGCAGGCACCGCGTCCCCGCCGAAGCGACGGTCCGCGGGCCGCTCGTACAGGTCCGCGCCCCCGCACATCGCCGACGCGAGTCGACGCTGCCCGGCGATCGTCCGCTCCTGCGCCTTGGCCAGGTAGTCCGCGCGCTGGTCGGCCGGGATCGACTCGACGAACGCCTGCGGGTGCACCACCGCGATCAGGCCGGACACGTGACCGAAGCCGAGGCTGGTCAGCAGGCCCGCCCGGAGCGGAAGCTGCTCGCCGAAGCGGAGCGGCTCGCGCGGCCAGACCAGGTGCGAGAACTCGGTCATCTTCTCGTCCACGCAATCCAGGCTGCGGTTCGGCGGGATGACGCCCTGAGCGAGCACCTGGCACAGCCCGATCAGCTGGAACGCCGCGGCGCCGCCCTTGGCGTGGCCGGTCAGCGACTTCTGCGAGACGACGAACAGCGGTGCGCCCTCGCTGCGACCCAGTGCCGACGCGAGCCGCTCGTGCAGCTCGGCCTCGTTGGGATCGTTTGCGGCCGTCGAGGTGTCGTGCTTTGACACCACCGAGATGTCGTCCGCGGTGACGCCGAGCGCGTTGAGCGAGAGCGCCAGCTGCGAGTCCTGCCCACCGCGACCGGCACCGAGGGCACCGATACCGGGGGCCGGGATCGAAGTGTGCACGCCGTCGGCGAACGAACCCGCCCACGCCACCACACCGAGCACCGGCAGGCCCATCTCCAGCGCCAGGTCGCCCCGGGCCAGCAGGATGGTGCCGCCGCCTGCCGACTCGACGAACCCGCCGCGTCGGCGATCGTTGGCACGGGAGAAGCGACGCTCGTCGATCCCCTTGGCCAGCATGTCCTCCGACTTCGCGGTCGCCGACATGTCACCGAAGCCGACGATGCCCTCGATGCCGAGATCATCGAACCCGCCCGCGACCACCAGCTGCGCCTTGCCGAGCCGGATCTTGTCGACGCCCTCCTCGACGGAGACCGCCGCCGTGGCGCAGGCCGCGACCGGGTGCACCATCGCGCCGTAGCCGCCGACATACGACTGGACCACATGTGCCGCAATGACGTTCGGCAGAGCCTCCTGCAGGATGTCGTTGGCCCGCGACTCCCCTAGCAGGGTGTCGATGTAGAGCGAGCGCATCGAGGTCATGCCGCCCATGCCGGTGCCCTGGGTGTTCGCCACCGTGGAGGGGTGCACCCAGCGCAGCAGTTCCGAGGGGGTGAAGCCGCCGGTGAGGAACGCGTCCACAGTGGTGACCAGGTTCCACAGGCCGACCCGGTCCACCGACCCGGCCATGTCCGCGGGGATGCCCCACTTGGTGACGTCGAAGCCGGTGGGGATCTGGCCGCCGACCGTGCGGCTGAGCTTCACCTTGCGCGGCACCCGGATCTCGGTGCCTGCCCGGCGGGTGACCTGCCAGTCGCCGCTGTCCGGGACGGCCGCCGCGACGGTGTGCTCGGGGTCGGAGTCGACGAAGGCCCTGGCCTCCGCCTCGCTGCCGACCACGAAGGTCAGGTCGTTGTCGAGGAACACGGAGGTGAGCAGCGGGGCCGTGTTGTCCACCATGGCGCCCTCGTCGCCGTAGGTGCGGATGCCGCACCGCTCGACGACGACGTCGTGGTAGCGGTCCGCGATCTCCGCCTCCGGCACCAGTTCACCGGTCTCGGTGTCGTACCAGCCGGCGACCGGGTCGCTCTCCCAGGTGACCAGACCGGTGTTCCAGGCGAGCTCGAGAACGCCTGCCGCCGAGAGCTTCTCGTCGACCTCCATCTCGAAGCGGGTTCGGGACGAGCCGTACGGTCCGAGCTCGCCTGCGCCGACGATGACCACCAGGTCGGACGGGTTGACGTCCAGCTCCGGCCACACCGGTGCGGGCAGCGCGTCCACGAGCCGCGGCGGTGCGGGCAGCGCGGCGACGGTGTCGGTCGCGTCCTCCTCGGATTCGTCCGCCGCTGCGGCCTTCTCGGCCTCGGCGGCATCCTTTGCCAGCGCCACCAGGTCCAGCTTCACACCCGCGAGGCCACCGGTCAGGTCCAGCTGGACCGGCGCGACGGCGGCCGCGGACACGGTCTCCGGGGTGCAGGCGGCCAGCAACTGCTCAGCCATCTCGTCGGTGGACCAGGTACGCACGCCCTTGGCCTCGACGGCCTCGACCATCGGGTCGTTGCCGCCCATCAGGCCGGTGCCGCGCACCCAGCCGATCAGCGCGTGGACCAGCGTGACCCGCTCGGCCCAGGTGCGCTCCGCGTTCCAGCGGGTGACCACCGCGTCGAGCGCGGCCTTCGACTCGCCGTAGGCACCGTCGCCGCCGAAGAGGCCACGGTTCGGGGAGCCCGGGAGCACCACGTGCAGGTGGGTGTCGACGTCGCGGTCGTAACCGATCTTCGACAGCCCGCCGATCAGCCGCTCGACCGACCAGAGCAGGACCCGCATCTCCATCTCCGCGCGGGCGCCCGCGTCGGAGAGCTCGCCGCCGACTCGGGGCGCGGCGAACGGGAACAGCATGGTCGGCGTCACGCCCTCCTTGACCAGCTTCTTGGCCCCGCCTGCGGTCTCGGTCTGCTCGTCGCCGATCCACTCGATGAGGGAGTCGACGTCCGCGTAGGAGGCCATGTTCGCGGGCACCACCCACAGTGCCGCACCGACACGGGCGTTGGCGCGGTACAGCTTCCGGTAGAAGCCGAGCCGCTCCGAGTCCAGCCGCGAGGTGGTCACGAAGACCGTCGCGCCACCGCGCAGCAGCGAGCCAGCGACCGAGGCCGCGATGGAGCCCTTGCTGGCGCCGGTGACCACGGCGACCTGGTCCGCCCACACACCGGGCTCGTCGTCGGCGACGGCGGCCGCCGCGGCGATGTCGGCGTAGGCCGCGACGAGTTCCTCGCGGCCCTCGGTCTCGGCGCGCTGACGCCACCAGTTGGCGTGCGCCGCCACAGCATTACCCGCGCCGGAGAAGTCCGCCTCGGTCACGGAGACCACTGTCGCGTGGTCACCGACCCACAGCCGGGCCAGGTCCTCGCGGGCCGTTGCCCACCGGTCGTCGATCAGGACGGCCTTGCGGGCGTCGAACGCCGGCGCGACCAGACGCGGCCAGTCCGAGCCCAGCTCGGCAGACACCAGGTCGGCCAGTTCGGTGTCGGCCGCGACCGCCACAGCGGGCTCGTCCTGCAGGCCGAGCTGCTCGAGCACGAGCCGGGCCGCGGAGGCGAGCACGCCGTTGCGTCCGGTGATGTGCTCGGTGAACTCGCCGAGCGCGGCGGCGTCCACGGTGCCGCCTGCCCCGCCGCCCACTGCGGGCATCGACACGGCGACGCCCCGACGGGAGGCGACGGACTGGACCGCGGCGTCGATCACCGCGTCCACCGCTGCGCCGTCGGACAGCGCGCCCTCGTGCAGGCCGCCGAGCGACCCGCCGCGGACGCTCGACCCGTCGCGGGTGCCGAGCGCCACCTCGGCGGTGACGTGGCTCGCCCAGCCTGCGCCGAGCTCCCAGACCTTGGCGACCCGCTCCGCGATGGCGGCCGGACGCTTACCCGAGGGCCCGAACACCTTGCGCAGGTGGTCGTTCACGGAGTCGGTCAGCACCGGGCCGAACGGCTTGTAGGTGCGGGCCAGCTTGTTGACGGTGACCGCGAGCGAACCCATGTCGGCGTCCGCCGCGCCGTCGATGGCGCCGAGGGAAAGCTCCGCGCCGAGGTCGACGAGCAGCTGGTTGCGGCGCGAGGACACGCCGTCGCAGAGCGCCTCGATGGTGTCGACGGGACCGATCTGGTCCGGGCGCAGCTTGGTCCACAGCCCGATGAGCACGGCGGTGGCGTCGGACGCCGAGAACGCGATGTCGTCGGGGCGCGGGCCCGCGCTGGTGGCGACCGGGGCAGCGGCCGGCGCGGCGGCCGCGGGAGCGGCAGCTTCGGCGACCGGAGCCTCGGGCGCAGCTACATTCCCCGTCGCTTCGCTCGCCTCGTCGTCCTCCACCGGCGCCGGGTCGGTGTCGGTGGAGAACACGACGCCTGCCTCGCGCTCGATGTTGAGCACCTCGACCGGGCCACCGAAGCGGCCGGGCAGCTTGAGCGTCTGCGAGGCCAGGTTCGCCACGGTCGGCACCGCGCCGAGACCGATCTCGACGAAGCGCTCCACCCCGAGGCCGCCGTCGGACTCGTCGCCGAAGAGCAGGTCCTGCGTCTCGATCCAGCGGACCGGGCTGGCGAACTGCCAGGCCAGCAGTTCGGCGAGCACGACGCGGGTCAGCGCGGACGGGTCCGCGGCGTGCGTGTCGAAGTCGGCGAGCACGACGGCCAGCTGCTCCGAGGGCACCAGGTCGGCGATCTCCTGCACGAACTCACGCTCGAGGGAGAACGGCTTCGGCACCAGGTTCGGGATGTACCGACCGATCAGGATCGCGGGATCGATCTCCTGCGGCAGCAGCGCGAGCAGCCGTTCGCGGAAGTCGTCGACGCCACCGCGGAGCACCGTGGAGTGGAACGGCACGTCGATGCCGGGGATCTGGATGTAGGCCCGCTTGCCGCCGAAAGCCTCACGGCGGACGTCGATCTCCGCCTCGAGGGCGTCGAGTCCGGCCACGGTGCCCGCGATCGCGTACTGCGAGCCGCGCAGGTTCAGGTTCACGATCTCCAGGAATTCCCCTGTCTCCGAGGCGACGCCCGCCACGAACTCTTCGAGGTCCTCGTCGGCCACGCCGATCTGCGACGGCCGGATCGCGGCCAGGCGGTAGTTCGAGCGGCCTGCCGCGTCGCGGGGCACCAGGGCGTGCATCGCGGAGCCACGCTGGAACACCACCTCGAGGACGGCCTCGAGCGGCAGCACACCGGCGACCGCGGCGAGCGCGTTGTACTCGCCGACCGAGTGACCGGCCAGCAGCGCGCCCTCGACGAAGGCGCCGGACTCGCGCAGCTCGGCGACCTGGGCGACGCCGAGGGTGGCCATGGCGACCTGGGTGAACTGGGTCAGGTGCAGCACGCCGTCGGGGTGCTTGTGGGTGACCCCGCGCGCCTTGAGGACGGTCGGGTTGTCGCGGACCACGGCGAGGATCGAGAAGCCGAGGGCCTCGCGGGTGTGCTTGTCGGCACGGTCCCAGATCTCGCGGGCGGCCTTGGAGCGGGCGCGGGCGTCGAGGCCCATGCCCGGACGCTGGATGCCCTGGCCCGGGAAGGCGTAGACGGTCTTCGGCGCGTCGGTGCGGCCGGAGGCGACCATCACCAGGTCGCCGTCGACGCGGCAGCCGACCTCGATGACCTCGGCGCCGCCGTCGAAGGCGGTGCGGTCCACGCGGACGTCGATCTCGGCGCCGGGCCGGACCATGCCGAGGAAGCGCGCAGTCCAGGCGGTGAGCCGGCGCGCCGGGACGGTGGCCGTCGGGTCCACCGCCGTCACGACCTGCTGGGCGGCGGCGGACAGCCACATGCCGTGCACGATCGGGCTGCCGAGCCCGGCGAGCAGCGCGGCGGCGTCGCTGGTGTGGATCGGGTTGTGGTCGCCGGAGACGCCGGCGAACGCGCCCATGTGCCGCGGCGCCACGATGGTGGCCTGACGGCGACGACGGCGCGGGGTTTCGGTGGCGGCGTCGGTCAGCGAGCCGCCTGCGCGGGCCGGGTCGGCGAGCTCGGCCTTGCCGGTGCGGCCGCGGATCGCGAAGCGCTCCACCAGCTTTGCGAAGGTCGGCGAGGCGGTGCCGTGCTCGCGCATGGCCCCCACCTCGACGTGCACCTCGACGACGCGACCCATGTCGGTGTCGACGACCGCGACGGACTCGGCCTTCACGGTGAGCACGCTGGTCTCGGTCGGGATCGCATCGACCAGGTCGACCGCGTGGTCGAGGTGGACCAGGTCGAGCATCCCCTCGATGACGTGGGCGCCCTCGCCGGTGGTGGCGGCGCCGAGCACCGCGAACACGGCGGGCCAGCAGGCGCCGACCACGACGTCCGGCACCGCGCTGGTGCCGATGGACAGGGACTCGGGCAGCCCGGCGCCGGTGACGCCTGCATGGTCGGCGATCCGGTCCGGAACCCAGGCGAGGTTGACCCGCGCCACCCCGTTCTTCACGGCGGGCAGGTCCTGGCCTGCGGCGACCCCGAGCAGCGCCGACATGGCGGCCTCGGCGTCGGCCGCGGTGACAACGGGGGCGCCGCCGTCGCGGGTGGAGGCGGGCACGGTGATCCGGATCCGCACGGCGCGGTCGGCGACGAGCGGGACGGTCAGGTCGGCGTGCTCGGCATCCACCGCGTGCAGGGTGGCCCCGGTCCGGGTGTGGGTGGCGACGGCGTCGTCGGCGACGGTCCAGTCGGCGAGGTCGCCGAGCCGGTGCACCGGGTTGCGCGTCAGTCGCGACGCCCACAGCACGTCGGGCGCGGAGAGCACGACGCCGAGCAGCCCGCGGGCGGCGGCATGCCTGCGGCTCGCGACGGCGGTGGGCGCGACGCCCTCGGCGAGCAGTTCCTCGGTGGTGGCGCGCTCGAAGCGGTCGAGCAGATCGCCGACCGGCTCGTCGACCTCGGTGATGCCCGCGACCGCGACGGTGCCGGGGATGATGCACACCTGGTCGGCGGAGTAGCGCGAATCATGCGCCTGCCACAGGGAATCCGACCGCCACCAGCGGCGGACGTCCTTGTCGATGACCGGCACGAAGTTGACCGGCTTGCCCGCGGTCTTGCACAGCGAGGTGAAGAACGGGACGTCGGCCGGGTGCAGCACGGTGCTGCCCGCGTCCGGGTAGGCGGCCTTCAGCGCGCACAGCGCGGCTTCCGGGCGCTCGAGCGTCAGCTCGTCGTTGAACAGGGTCCGGATCGGGCCGCGGTCGTTGCGGTGCAGCCGGGCCTCGGCGCGGCGGAGCATCTCGGCGAAGCGGTCCCGCCAGGTGCCGTCGAGCCACACGGACTCGGTCGCGTCGGCGTAGGCCTCGGCCCAGTCGGTGCCACAGTCGAAGGTCTTGGCCGAGTCGATGCCGACGGCCAGCTCCAGGTAGCGGCGCAGCCAGCGCTCGTAGGTCATGGTGGCGACGTCGCCGAAGTAGGGCTTGGCGGTGACGTCGAGCGCGGCGATGATCTCGTCGCGGCGCTGCGCGACGGCGTCGGCGTCACCGGCGACCTCGTCGAGCAGGCGGCCGGTGCGCGAGGCGGCGTTGTCGATCTCGTGGATGTCGGCGCCGAGCTGGCTGCGGCCCGAGGCCATGCCGCCGGTCGCGGTGCCCGCACCGACCCAGTCGGGGGTGCCGGGGGTGTCGACGAGCAGCTGCTTGACGTCGGGGGCGGTGGTGGCCTCGAGCGTCGCCATGGCGGCGGTGCCGACGAGGATGCCGTCCACCGGCATCGCCGGGTATCCGGCCGCGGTGGACCAGCGTCCGGTCAGGTAGTCGGCGGCCCGCTCCGGGGTGCCGATGCCGCCGCCGACGCAGATCACCAGGTTCGGCCGGGCGCGCAGCTCGGCGTAGGTGGAGACCAGCAGGTCGTCGAGGTCCTCCCAGGAGTGGTGACCGCCGGCCTTGCCGCCCTCGATGTGCACGATCACCGGGAATTCGGGGACCTCGTTGGCGATCCGGATGACCGAGCGGATCTGCGCGACCGTGCCCGGCTTGAACGCGACGTGGCCGATGCCGACCTCGGACAGCTCCTCGATCAGCGCGACGGCCTCGTCCAGCTCGGGGATGCCCGCCGTGACGATGACGCCGTCGATCGGGGCGCCCGCGGCGCGGGCCCGCTGCACCAGCCGCTTGCCGCCGAGCTGGAGCTTCCACAGGTACGGGTCGAGGAACAGCGAGTTGAACTGCACGGCGCGACCCGGCTCGAGCAGCGTCTGCAGCTCGGCGACCCGGTCGGTGAAGATCTGCTCGGTCACCTGCCCGCCGCCCGCCAGCTCGGCCCAGTGGCCGGCGTTGGCCGCGGCGGCGACGATCTTCGCGTCCACCGTGGTCGGCGTCATCCCGGCGAGCAGGATCGGGGACCGACCCGTCAGCCTGGTGAACGAGGTCTCCACGCCGACCTTGCCGTCGGGCAGCGTCACCAGGGTGGGACGGAACTGGGTCCACGGCTTCTGCACCTCCGGCGCCGCGCCGGGGGTGACGAGGTTGCGCTGGCCGCCGCGGGTGGAGGCGGCCACGATGCCGACGCCGCGCCCGCGCAGGGAGCCGGCGGTCATCCGGGTGAGCAGGTCGCCGGGGCCGAGGTCGAGAATCCAGGCCGCGCCCGCATCGACGGCGCTGTCCACGGAGGCGACCCAGTCGACGGGGTCGACCAGGCACAGGCTCGCGAGCCGACTCGCGAGGTCCGCGTCGAGGCCGCAGCGGATGGCCCAGGCACCGACGGTGTCGACGGCGTCCTTGAGTGCGGGGTGGTGGAAGCCGATCTCGACGGCGAGCGGCTCGAACACCGGGGCGAACACGGCACCGCCGCGCTTCTTGGCCTCGCGCTCTCGCTCCTCGTCCGCTGCGACCTGCTCGGCGCGCTGCTGCACGCGGGCCAGCTGGGCAGGCGAACCGGAGACCACGACGCGGCGACGGCCGTTGCGGATGGCCATCACGGCGGCGCGCTCGGCCTCGACGCCAGCGGAGACCTCGTCCACGATGGCCTGGATGCGGGCCGGGTCGACGTCGGAGATGGCGAGCATCGGGGCGCGCTCGGCGCCGCCGATGACGCCGCGGCGGCGGCCGACCAGGACCGCTGCCGCGCCGATCAGCTGCGCGATGGCCAGGAGGGAGCCGTCGGTGGCACCGCCGTCGGCGACGGCCTGCGCGCCGAGCATTCCCTGCGAGTGGCCGATCACGGCGACCGGCGCGGTCTGGGCAGGGTCGAGGCCCTGCAGACGCAGCGACCGCAGGGCGGCGAGCTGCGCGAGGAAGACACCCGGCAGCGACACAGAGGCGGAGGTGAGCGCCGCGGCGGACGGGCCCGCCGGGGTGGCGTCCTCGTCGACGACGTCCTGTTCGAGGATCCAACCGATGGGATCGAAGCCCGCGGGCCGGACCACGAGCAGGTCCTGTGCGACCGGCGCGAGGATGGCGGCCGCCTCGTTGACCAGACCGGTCATGTCGGGCTCGAGGCCGTTGTCGCGGATCAGCTCCTCGAGGGGGGCGAGCCACGCGGCTCCCTGCCCGCCGAAGGCGAGGGCGTACGGCTCACCGGCAAGGAGCCGATCGCGCAGCGGGGACTTCGGGGACCCGGCGCGCGCAGATGTCCGCGCCCCTCCGGTGCCGTTTCCCTTGCCCACCGGCGTGCTCTCGTCGATCGTCACGATTGACTGTCCTCTCCTGGTCGGTGCCCACCGAGATCTCTGGCCACACACGGCACATCGGCAGGCCGCGGATGGATCTTCGGGGACGCGATCAGGCTCGCACAGAATTATGAGGACTTCCTCACGTTTGCGTCCAGGACGAGCGTTCTACCAGGTAGTAGGCGTGACCTGGCTCACAATTCGGCTCGCGAAGTGACTCGCGAGTAAGGGGAGAATGTGCTGGCTGGATCGAAAACGGTCCGACCCGAAACCTGAGGAACCCCTCATGTTGATCGTTATCAACTCGTTATAAGCGGCTGCGCCGCCCGTGCGCGCTTTGTACCCCGATCGGGGTGAAAAGCGCTCACAGTTCCGGCTCACGCGGGCCGCGGGTCGAGGCGACGCGCCATGGCCCCCGGATCGTCCACGCCGACCACCAGCGCGGCGAACGACTGCCCCGAGAGCTCGATCCGCAACGCCTGCTGCCCCCGGCGCACGTCCACGAATTCCCGGCGACCCCGCGACCGCCAGGTGCCGAGCTTGCGCCCACCGGGCACCCCCAGCCCGGGCGCGCGCATTCCGCGCGGCGCCGAGGGCCCGTCCGGGCACACCTCGACCGAGCGGATCGAACTCAGCGGAACCTCGACGTCGCCGTGGAGTGCGCCGAAGAACCTCAGATTCCTGTGCCCGAACTGCCACACCCAGACCGCGAGCTGGGCTGGTCGAAATCGTGGCACGCGACCGACCTCCAACACACCTGACGACCGCGCGGTGGCGTAGTCTGTTCCGGCACGCGCGAGTGGCGGAATGGCAGACGCGCCACACTTAGGATGTGGTGTCCAACGGACGTGGGGGTTCAAGTCCCCCCTCGCGCACCACAGATGTGACCGTTACCTCCTACACGGCGTCATAGAGCGATCCGATGCTCAGGTACCGTCGTTGTGTGGCCAGTTCACCTTCCCGTCGCAGACCAGCGCTGATTCTGTTCGTCGTCATCGTTGCGGCCGGATGCCTCGCGCTCGGCTGGTGGCAGTGGAGCCGCTTCGCGGCGGTCGGCGGCACCGGGCAGAACCTGGGCTACGCCTTCCAGTGGCCGCTGTTCGCCGCCTTCGTGGTGTACGCGTATCGACGATTCGTGCAGCTCGAGGACGGAGACCCGGCCGAGGCCGCCCAGTCCGTCACAGAGGTCCGCGAGATCCCCGCCGACGTCCTGCCCACGCGCACCCGGCCGGACGACCGGAGACTGGACGCGGCCAACCCGGACGACGAAGCCCACCAGGCGTACAACAACTACCTCGCGCAGCTCCGAGCCGGCGAGGCCGATAGGAGCAGCACGTGAGCACGGCCCCCGACGACACCGTCACCGCGACACCGGTCCGCGACACCAAGAAGATCGCCTCGGCGCTCCTGCGCTACCGCGTGCTGGCCTACGCCACAGGCATCTGGCTGCTCGTGCTCACCGCGGAGATGGTCGCGAAGTACGTCTTCAAGGTCGACAACCTGCCGAGCTGGATCGCGATCGTGCACGGCTGGGTCTACTTCGTCTACCTGATCCTGACGATGGACCTCGCGGTGAAGGTGCGCTGGCCCGTCGGACGGACCATCGGCACGCTGCTCGCAGGCACCGTCCCGTTCCTGTCGTTCTTCGTCGAGCACTGGCGCACCCAGCAGGTCAAGCGCGACTTCGGCGTCTGACCCACCCTCCCCCATCTCCCCAATGTCACAGTGGTTCGCGTCAGCCGAACCACTGTGACATTGGGGAGATTGTGTATCGGGGTAGGTCAGTCGCGAGCGGCCAGCGCCGCGATCGCGGGCACCAGCTGCGCCAGCGCCCGGCCGCGGTGCGAGGCCGCGTCCTTCTCCTCGGGGGTCAGCTGCGCCGCCGAGCGCGACTCCCCCTCCGGCACGAACACCGGGTCGTAGCCGAAGCCGCCGTCGCCGCGGGGCTCCCGCGCGATCGCGCCGGGCCAGGTGCCGCGCACCACCGACTCCTCGCCGCCGGGCACCACCAGGGCGCACGCGGACACGAAGGCCGCTCCCCTGCGCTCGTCCGGCACGTCCGACAGCTGCGCGAGTACCAGCGCGGTGTTCGCCGCGTCGTCGCCGTGTCCGCCTGACCACCGCGCCGAGAGCACCCCCGGCATCGCGTTCAGCGCGTCCACCTCGAGTCCGGAATCGTCCGCGACGCACGGCAGCCCTGTCGCCGCCGCCCCGTCGCGGGCCTTGGCCAGCGCGTTGCCCTCGAAGCTCGGCGCGGTCTCCGGCGCCTCCGGGAAGGGCGGCACCTCGTCGAGGCCGACAAGGTCAATTCCGCTCACCCCCGCAGCCTCGAGCACCCGCCGAAGCTCCTTGAGCTTCTTCGCATTTCGGCTCGCGACGAGAAGTCGGACGGCGTCAGGCACCGAACTTCTTCTTCGCCGCCTCGGGCTCCTTCGGCTCCGGCAGCACGCCCGGGTACGGCAGCGCGAGTGCCTGCTTCTGCACCTCGAACAGCTGCTCGCAGCCGGCCAGCGCGGAGTCGAGCAGCTTGTCCAGCGTCGTGCGCGGGAAGGTCGCGCCCTCGCCGGTGCCCTGGACCTCGACCAGCGTGCCGGTGTCGGTCGCGACGACGTTCATGTCCACCTCGGCGCGCGAATCCTCCTCGTAGGGCAGGTCCAGGCGCACGCGGCCGTCGACGACGCCGACGCTGACCGCGGCGATCGCGCACGACAGCGGCTGCGGGTCGGCGAGCCGGCCAGCCGCGCGCAGGTAGGTGACCGCGTCCGCCAGGGCGACATAGGCGCCGGTGATCGCGGCGGTGCGGGTGCCGCCGTCGGCCTGCAGCACGTCGCAGTCGATGGCGATGGTGTTCTCGCCGATCGCGGCGAGGTCGATGCAGGCGCGCAGGGAGCGGCCGACCAGCCTGCTGATCTCCTGGGTGCGTCCGCCGACCTTGCCCTTGACGGACTCGCGGCCGCTACGGGTGTGGGTCGCGGCGGGCAGCATCGCGTACTCGGCGGTCAGCCAGCCGAGCCCGGAACCCTTGCGCCAGCGCGGCACACCCTCCTCGACGCTCGCGGTGCACATCACGCGGGTGCCGCCGAATTCGACGAGAACCGATCCGGCCGGATGGCTCGTGAAGCCCCGGGTGATCCGTACCTCGCGGAGTTCGTCGTCCGCCCTGCCGTCCAGTCGTCTGCTCACGGGCGCAAGCCTAGTGCCTGGGGTCAGATGTCGAAGACGTCCCCGGGCGAGACGGCATGGACGGGTCCGGAGAACTCGGCCTTGGCCTCGGCGATGACGTCCTCGCGCGAGGTCCACGGCGGAATGTGGGTGAGCAGCAGCTCGTCGACCCCGGCCCTGGCGGCGACCTGCCCCGCCTCGGTGCCGGAGAGGTGGATGCCCTTCGGCCGATCGGGGTGGTGCGTCCACGACGCCTCGGCCAGCAGCACGTTCGCGCCGCGGGACAACTCCACCACGTCGTCGCACATCCCGGTGTCGCCGGTGTAGACGAGGGTCCGGCCCGCTGGGTCGCTGATCCGCAGCCCGTACGCCTCCGGCGGATGGAACACCCGGCGCGAGGTGACCGTCAGGGCGCCGTGGCTCATGGACCCGCCGTCGGTGAAGGCACGCAGGTCGATGGTGTCGGAGATGTCGTCGAGCTCGCCTCCGCACTCCGACGAGGCCGCCCCGATCCGACAGGCGGTGTCCGCCGGGCCGCAGACGACGGCCCTGCCCTCGGGCGGATTGGGGTGGTACCGACGCCACACCAGCAGGCCCGGCAGGTCGAGGCAGTGATCGGCGTGCAGGTGGGTCAGGAAGACCGACACCTGGCCGGGGTCGGCGTAGCGCTGCAGCGCTCCGAGCACGCCGGGGCCGAAATCCAGGACCGCGGGCGGGGTGTCCGGCGCGGTCAACAGGTAGCCCGACGCGGGCGAGTCGGGGCCCCCGACGCTGCCGGAACAACCCAGGACGGTGATGCGCATGTTTCCCATGCTGCCACGCCCACCTGATCCGGAAAAAGCTTCGGGTGGAATCGAGACCAAACGCGGGGGTGCGGCCGGCTGCGCCGGGCGTCACACCTGCGCGTTCGCTAGGTCTTCAATGCCTTCGCCTCGCGCGCCTTGCGGACGTCGGATGCCAGGACCCAGGCCGCGACGACGCCGCCGATCGCACCGAACAGATGCCCCTCCCAGGAGATCCCGGTCCGGCCGGGGAGCACGCCCCACAGCGCCCCGCCGTAGATGACCAGTACCACCAGACCGATCGCCAACTGCCCGAAATGCCGGGTGAAGATGCCGCGGGTGATCAGGTAGGTGAGCCAGCCGAACACCAGGACGGAGGCGCCGAGATGGGTGCTGACCGAGCCGAACAGCCAGACCCCGACGCCGCCGATCACCCAGATGATGCCGGTCGCCGCGAGACCGCGGCCGATACCGGACAGCAGCACCAGGAAACCGAGGACCAGCAGCGGGATCGTGTTCGCGACCAGGTGCGCCCACCCGCCGTGCAGCACGGGCGCGAAGACGATCCCCCACAGCCCGTCGACGGTCCGCGGCTGGATGCCGCCGTTGTCGAGGCGAGCCGTGACGAGCATGTCGATGAACTCGAGGACGTACAGCGCGACCACGAAGCCGCCGATGACCGCCGCCGCCTGCTGCCACACCGGACGCTCGCCCGCCTGCTTGGTCGCGGGCCGGTTCGACGCCCCCGCCAGGCCGGGGTCGGTGTACTTGAACGGGTCACTCGGGGTGCTCACGCCGAACCTCTTTCCGTCACGCCCACAGCTGGCCCTCCAGGGCCGCCTCGGCCTCCTCGAGGGTACCGGCGTATGCACCGGTGGACAGGTACTTCCAGCCCCCGTCGGCAACGATGAAGGCGATGTCGGCGCGGCCGCCCGCCTTGAGCACCTTGGCCCCGACGCCGAGGGCCGCGTGCAGGACGGCCCCGGTCGAGACGCCCGCGAAGATGCCCTCCCGCTCGATCAGTTCCCTGGTCCGGCGCACCGCGTCGAACGGGCCGACCGAAAACCTCGAGGTCAGCACGGACTCGTCGTACAGCTCCGGGATGAAGCCCTCGTCGATGTTGCGCAGGCCGTAGACCAGCTCGCCGTACCGCGGCTCGGCGGCGACGATCTCGATGCCCGGAACGTGTTCGCGCAGAAAGCGCCCGGTCCCCATCAGCGTTCCGGTGGTGCCGAGCCCGGCCACGAAATGCGTGATCTCGGGCAGGTCCCGCAGCAACTCCGGGCCGGTGCCCTCGTAGTGCGCGGCCGGGTTCGCCGGGTTGCCGTACTGGTAGAGCATCACCCAGTCGGGGTTCTCCGCGGCGATCCGCTTCGCCTGTGCCACCGCCTCGTTGGAGCCGCCGCGGGCGGGCGAGTCGATGATCTCCGCTCCGAACATGGTCAGCAACTGCCTGCGCTCGATCGAGGTGTTCTCCGGCATCACGCACACCAGCCGGTAGCCCTTGAGCTTGGCGGCCATCGCCAGCGAGATCCCGGTGTTGCCGCTGGTCGGCTCAAGGATGGTGGCGCCTGGCGTGAGCCGTCCGTCCCGCTCGGCCTGCTCGATCATCCGCAGCGCGGGCCGGTCCTTCACCGAGCCGGTGGGATTGCGATCCTCCAGCTTGGCCCACAGCCGCACCGGCGCTTCGCCGGTCCATCGCGGGGAGAGCCGAGGCAGCCCGACCAGCGGTGTGTCGCCCAGGGTCTCGATCAGCGAGTCGTACCGGGCCACCGCGGATCAGCCTCCGGCGACGGCGGGCAGGATGGTGACCGAGTCCCCGTCGGCCACCGCGGTGTCGAGTCCGCCGGAGAACCGCACGTCCTCGTCGTTGACGTAGACGTTCACGAAGCGGTGCAGCTTGCCGTCGTTGATCAGCCGGTCCTTGAAGCCAGCGTGGTTCGCCTCCAGATCGTCGATCACCGCGGCGAGGGTGGAACCCGTTGCCTGCACCCGCTTCTCGCCGTCAGTGTGGTTGCGGAGGATGGTGGGGATGGAAACGATGATGGCCATCGGGGCTCCTAGTGTGGGTTCTGCGCGAACGTGTAGTCCCGCACCACGTCCACCGGTTCCTCGGTGACCTCGCCGTCGATGATCCGGTAGCTGCGCAACTCGTGCGACTTCGGATCGCGGGTCGAGATCAGCACGTAGTGCGCGCCCGGTTCGGAGGCGAAGGAGATGTCGGTGCGGCTCGGGTAGGCCTCGGTCGCGGTGTGCGAGTGGTAGATCACCACCGGCGCCTCGTCGGCCGCCTCCATCTCGCGCCAGAGCCGCAACTGCTCGCCGGAGTCGAAGCGGTAGAAGGTCGGCGAGCGCTCGGCGTTGATCATCGGGACGTGGCGCAGCGGCAGGTCGGAACCCTCGGGCCCGGCGATGATCCCGCAGGCCTCATCGGGGTGGTCGGCGCGGGCATGCGCGACCATCGCCTCGACGAGGTCGGATCTGATCACCAACACCTGCGCCTCCCGATGTGTTCGCCCAGCTTAGACGTCGAATGCTGACGGAAACAGCTCCCGGTAGCTCGGTATTCCCGCGACCGGGGTCGCCGCGAGGACGGCGCCGACGATCGCGGCCTGCACGACGTCGGCCGCGGCCGCGCAGACAGCGTCGAGCACCGGCAGGTCGGAAGGAAAGGCGGACGGTACCGCCGCGGGCGCCGTCGCCGTGGTGCCGGTCGCGAGGGCGAACAGGGTGTCTCCGTCCAGTGGCGAGTGCGCGGGCCGGATCGCGCGGGCCAGGCCGTCGTGGCCCGCGACCGCGACCCGCCTGCACCCGGCCTTGCTCAGCGCCGCATCGGTCGCCACCACCCCGATGGTGGTGTTCAGCACGGTGCCCTTCTGTCCCAGCGCGACCGCAGCGGCCAACTGGGCGGCGTCCGGGATCCGCATCCCCCAGCCGCCGGCCTCGGCCGCCCCGACGCCCCACGGCAGACCGGTGCCCGGATCGAACACGGAGCCAACCGGATTGGCGACGACCAGCGCCGCGACGGTCACCCCCTCGGCGGGTCCGGCACCCAGCACGACGCTGGCGGTGCCGACGCCGCCCTTGATGACCCCGGCTCGGGCGCCGACCCCTGCACCCACCGAGCCGACGGCGAAGTCGGCGGCCGCCGCCACCGCCGCGAGGAAGCCGTGATCGGCGGTCGGCCGCACCGACCAGTCCCCCACCGGCAGATCGAAGATCACCGCCCCCGGCACGATCGGCACCACATGACCGTCGGCGTCCATCGGGATGCCGCGGCCGTGCTCCTCGAGCCAGCGCATCACCCCGTCCGCCGCGGCGAGCCCGTAGGCGCTGCCCCCGGTCAGCAGCACCGCGTCGACCTGCTGGACCGTGTGGCTGGGGTCGAGCAGGTCGGTCTCGCGGGTGCCGGGTCCGCCGCCGCGCACGTCCACGGACGCGATGGCACCGCCGGGAGCCAGCACCACGGTGCAGCCGGTGGCCCGGCCGGAGCCGAGCGTCGCGTCGTGGTCGAGTTCGCGGTGGTGCCCGACGAGCAGGCCCTGCACATCGGCGAGCGAGTTCCGCGGCCCCCGCGCGCGCCCCCCGGCCCCCGTCACGGAACGAGCACCTGCACCAGGGAGTCCTGCATCCAGGTGAGCCAGTGGTAGACGTCCAGGTGCGGTGCCCGCGGGTCGTCGGGCTCGAGCTCGTCGGGGGTGTCGGCGTCGATGCCGATCGTGGTCCCAAGGGCGAGGCGCACGTCGTTCAGCCCTGCCAGCCACGCGTCGGCCTGCTCGGGGGTGAGCGAGACCCTGCCGCCCTCGGCCGGAACCGTCTGCAGGATCACCGAACCGGCCGCCAGCTTGGCGTCGATGATCTCCGGTTCGTGCAGACTGCGCAGTGCCGCATTGATATTCGCGCCCTGCGCAGAATTCTGGCCCGTTCCGGCGACGTCCCGGTCCACATCGGACCGATAGAAGTCGGGCAACAGGCGGGCAAGCGCGGCATCCGTTGGTGCGTCACTGTTCCCGGTCCGCAGGCCGGTGAGTTCGGCGAGATCGTCCTGCGGCGCCGCGGCGGCGCGGTCCTCGAGCAGCGAGAGGACGGACGAGACCAGCGATCGGAGAACCGAGGCCTCTCGTGCGTCCATCTCGGAGCGAATCTTCACGCCGCCCAGCGAATTCTTTCGACTCCATGTGCGCACGTCGCGTACCTGCGGGTCCTTTCGGGATCGGGTGGGCGGGGCTAGCCGCTAGCTGTCGCGCTGCATCGTCGCCCACAGCCCGGCCATATGGAGACGGTTCACATCGTGCTCCATCTTGTCGCGGGTTCCGGACGACACGACGGCCTTGCCCTCCTTGTGGACCTGCATCATCAGGTCGGTGGCCCTCTGCTTGCTGTAGCCGAACAGCTTCTGGAAGATGAAGGTCACGTAGTGCATGAGGTTCACGGGGTCGTCCCAGACGACCGTCACCCAGGGACGGTCCTCCGCTTCCAGGGTCTCCTCGACCTCGGACTCGGCGGGCGTGACCTGCGGCGACGCTGCGGGCATCCGCGCCATCGGGATAGTTGTCGGGCACTGGGCCATGCCTCCAGGGTACGACGTGCCCAGGAAAGAAAAAACCTCCCGGTGCAGGACGTCGCAGGCCGCATCCCCGTCCCGCGACTCGTATGGTGGGCGCGTGACGAACAACGCGTCGGACTGGTCCCAGCCGCAGACGAGCACCGCACTGCTCACCGACCAATACGAGCTGACGATGCTCTCGGCCGCTCTCGGCGACGGTTCGGCCCACCGCCGCTGCAGCTTCGAGGTCTTCGCCCGCAGGCTGCCCGCCGGGCGCCGATACGGCGTCGTGGCAGGCGTCGGACGACTGCTCGACGCGCTGCCCAAGTTCCGGTTCGGCGAGCCCGAACTGGCCGTGGTGTCGAAGTTCCTGAACGAGCAGACGGTGGACTGGCTGCGGAACTACCGATTCTCCGGCGACATCGACGGCTACCGGGAGGGCGAGCTGTACTTCCCGGGCTCGCCGATCCTCTCGGTGCGCGGCACCTTCGCCGAATGCGTGCTCCTCGAAACGTTGACGCTCTCGATCCTCAACCACGACAGCGCGATTGCCTCCGCGGCCGCCCGCATGGTCAGCGCTTCCGCTGGCCGGACGATGATCGAGATGGGCTCGCGGCGCGCCCACGAGGAATCGGCCGTGGCCTGCTCGCGGGCCGCCTACCTGGCCGGGTTCACGGCCACCTCGAACCTGGAGGCGGTCCGGCGCTACGGCGTGCCGGGCGCGGGCACCGCAGCCCACGCGTACACCCTGCTGCACAACACCGCGGCCGGGCCGGACGAGGCGGCGGCCTTCCGCGGTCAGATCGCGGCGCTCGGGCTCGGCACCACCCTGCTGGTGGACACCTACGACATCACCGAGGGCGTCAAGACCGCCATCGCCGTCGCGGGGCCCGAACTCGGCGGCGTGCGGATCGACTCCGGCGACCTCGGCGAGTGGGCCCGCCAGGTGCGCGCGCAGCTCGACGGTCTGGGCGCGACGAGGACGAAGATCGTGGTCTCCGGCGACCTGGACGAGTACGCGATCGCGGCGCTGCGGGCCGAACCGGTGGACACTTATGGGGTGGGCACCGCGCTGGTCACCGGCTCGGGCGCGCCCACCGCGGGCATGGTCTACAAGCTGGTGGAGGTGGAGGGCATCCCGGTGGCCAAGCGCAGCAGCCACAAGGAGTCGCGTGGCGGGACCAAGCGCGCGGTCCGCTTCGCCCGGCCCACCGGGACCGCGGTCGAGGAGATCGCGTTCCCGATCGGCGCACCGGTCCCCGAGAGCGGCGGGCTGATCCCGCACGACCTGCTGGTCCCGATGGTGCGCGGCGGCGAGGTGATGACGGGCCTGCCGACGCTGGACGAGGGCCGGGACCTGCTCACCCGGAGGCTGGTCAGCCTGCCGTGGGAGGGGCTCAAGCTCTCCCAGGGCGACCCCGCGATCCCGACCCGGTTCCTGGACTAGGGAGCACCCCGATGAGCTCCGCCGACTCCCCCGCCGCCCCGAGGCGGGCCCTGATCATCGTCGACGTGCAGAACGACTTCTGCGAGGGCGGGTCACTGGCTGTCGCGGGCGGCGCGTCGGTGGCGGCCGACATCTCCGACCTGCTCGGGTCCGCGGCGGCGGGCGAGTACGACGCGATCGTCGCCACCCGGGACTTCCACGTGGACCCCGGCGCGCACTTCTCCGACGAACCCGACTACGTGGACAGCTGGCCACCGCACTGCCGGGCCGGGACGCCGGGCGCCGGGTTCCACCCCGCCCTCGACCTGGGACCGGTCGAGGAGGTCTTCTCGAAGGGCGCCCACTCGGCCGCCTATTCGGGCTTCGAGGGCTCCTCCGCGTCCGGGCAGGCCCTGGCGGACTGGCTGCGCGGACGCCGGATCGGCGCCGTCGATGTGGTCGGCATCGCCACCGACCACTGCGTCCGCGCGACCGCGCTCGACGCGGCGGGTGAGGGCTTCGAGACCAGGGTGCTGCTGCGGTACACGGCCGCGGTGTCCCCCGACACCGTGCCGTCGGTGCTCGAGCGGCTCCGCGGGGCGGGCGTCACGACGGTCGGGCAGGTCGCTGCGACGGGCTGACGGTGGCGCGACGTAACCTTGGTCGGTGCCTGAACTCCCCAACGTGCCCGAACTGCTCTCCGTGGCGGTGCAGGCGTTGGGCGGCGCCGAACGCACCAACCAGCTGACCATGGCGTCGGCGGTCGCGCACGCCATCGACACCGGCGAGCACCTCGCCGTGCAGGCGGGCACCGGCACCGGCAAGTCGCTCGCGTACCTGGTGCCCAGCGTCCGGCACGCGGTGGAGAGCGGCCGGACCGTTGTCATCTCCACCGCAACCATCGCGCTGCAGCGTCAGCTCGTCGACCGCGACCTGCCCCGACTGTCCGACGCCCTCGAGGACACCCTCGGCAGGCGTCCGGAGTTCGCGATCCTCAAGGGCCGCAACAACTACCTGTGCCTGAACAAGATCCACACCGGGGCCGCCGAAGAACCGGAGAACGCCGAGCTGTTCGACGCGTTCGCGATCTCCCGGCTCGGCCGCGAGGTGCAGCGGCTGACCAAGTGGTCCTCCGACACCGAGACCGGCGACCGCGACGAGCTGGTGCCTGGTGTGAGCGACCAGTCCTGGCGGCAGGTCAGCGTCACCTCCCGCGAGTGCCTCGGGAAGTCCGGCTGCCCGGTGGGCGAGGACTGCTTCGCCGAGCGGGCGCGGGCCGAGGCGTCGAAGGTCGACGTCGTGGTCACCAACCACGCGCTGCTCGCGATCGACGCGATCACCGGCATCGCCGTCCTGCCCGAGCACGACGTGGTGGTCATCGACGAGGCGCACGAACTGGTCGACCGGGTCACCGGGGTGGCCACCGCCGAGCTGGCGCCCTCGACCATCAGCGCCGCCGCCCGCCGGTGCGGCAAGCTCGTCGAGGAGCAGGATGCGGACCGGCTCGAGGCCTCCGCGGAGGGCTGGGACGCGGTGCTCGACGAGCTGCGCGCCGGCCGCTGGGAGGAGCTGCCCGACGGCGCAGGCCACGCGCTGGCCGCCGTCCGCGACGCGGCGTGGTCGGTGCGCACCGCGATCGGCCCGCCGCGGCCGGGGATGAACGCCACCGACCCCGAGGCCGCCGCCGCCCGCAACGCCGCGCTGGCGGCCATCGACGAGGTCCACGACAGCGCGGTCCGGGTGCTCACCGCGTTCGACGAACCGGACCCGGCCAAGCGTCGCGACGTGGTCTGGCTCGCGGACGAGGAACGGCGCGGCAAGCTCGTCCGGATGGCGCCCCTGTCGGTCGGCGGGCTGCTGCGCTCCCGGCTGTTCGCAGAGTCGACGGTGGTGCTCACCTCGGCGACCCTGACGGTCGGCGGATCGTTCGACGGGCTTGCGGTGAACTGGGGCCTGCCCGCCGAGTCCGGCGCCCGCATCGACCCGGCCATGGCGACGGGCACCGAGGCCCCCGCAGACGAGTCCACCATCCGGTGGAACTCGCTCGACGTCGGCTCGCCGTTCGACCACGCCAAGGCCGGGATCCTGTACGTGGCGAAACACCTGCCCGCCCCCGGACGCGACGGCCTGGCCCCGAGCTACCTCGACGAGATCGCCGAGCTGGTGACCGCGGCAGGCGGCCGCACCCTCGGCCTGTTCTCCTCGATGCGGGCCGCCAAGGCGGCCGCCGAGGTCATGCGCGAGCGCCTCGACACCCCGGTGCTGTGCCAGGGCGACGACGCCACCGGCCAGCTGGTCCGCAAGTTCGCCGAGGACGAGGCCACCTCGCTGTTCGGCACCCTGTCGCTGTGGCAGGGCGTGGACGTGCCGGGCCGGTCGCTGAGCCTGGTGATCCTGGACCGGATCCCGTTCCCCCGGCCCGACGACCCGCTGCTGGTGGCGCGCCAGCGCGCGGTCGAGTCCCGCGGCGGCAACGGCTTCCTCTCGGTTGCAGGCAACCACGCGGCGCTGCTGCTGGCGCAGGGCGTCGGCCGGCTGCTGCGCAGCGTCGACGACCGCGGCGTCATCGCGGTGCTCGACTCCCGGCTGGCGACCGCGCGCTACGGCGGCTACCTGCGCGCGTCGCTGCCGCCGTTCTGGGAGACCTCCGACCCCGGGGTCGTGCGCCAGGCACTCGCGCGGCTGACCGCGGACTAGCAGCGTCGAACGGGTGGTTACCGGGCAGCCCTCTCGGCTGCTGTCCCGGTAACCACCCGTTCGACCGCGCCGACTACCCGGCGGGCTCCGCGACCAGCGCCAGCTCGGCGTCGCTCGCGAGCAGCGGGTGGTGCGGCAGCACCCGGACCGTGTATCCGACCGCGCCCGACAACGGGACTGTGGTGTCGGCGACGAACAGCTCGCCCAACTCGTCCGCGCCCGCGTGCCGCATCGGCACGGTGACCACGTCCGAGAGCTCCTCGTCCGCGCCGACGCGGCCCAGCACCGCCTGCACGGTCACCTCGGAGACGGCGAGCCCGCCGAGGCGCAGGTACGCGCGCAGCGACAGCTCGGCGCCGATCACCGGGGTGTCCGGCAGCCCGGAGCTGTCGACCTGCACCACCTGCACGTCGGGCCAGGCCCCCTCGACCCGGCCGCGGTACTCCGCGACCTGCCGCGCCGCGGCGAATCCGTCCGCGATCACGGCACGGGCCGATCGGGCGGCGGGCGCGTAGTAGTCCACGGCGTAGTCGCGAACCATCCTCGACGCCAACACCTTCGGGCCCAGGTGCTGCAGCGTGTGCCGGACCATCTGCACCCACCGAGCCGGGACGCCGTCCGCGTCACGGTCGTAGAACTTCGGCAGCACCGACCGCTCGAGCAGCTCGTACATGGCGCTGGCCTCGAGGTCGTCGCGGCGCACCTCGTCGGTCACGCCGTCCGCGGTGGGGATCGCCCAGCCGTTCTCGCCGTCGAACATCTCGTCCCACCAGCCGTCGCGGATGGACAGGTTCAGCCCGCCGTTGAGCGCCGACTTCATCCCCGAGGTGCCACAGGCCTCCAGCGGACGCAGCGGATTGTTCAGCCACACGTCGCAGCCCCAGTACAGGTAGCGCGCCATCGACATGTCGTAGTCCGGCAGGAACACGATCCGGTGCCGGACGTCGTGCTCGTCCGCGAAGCGCACCACCTGCTGGATCAGCGCCTTGCCGCCCTCGTCGGCGGGGTGGCTCTTGCCCGCCACCACGAGCTGTACCGGCCGGTCGGGGTCGAGCAGCATCGCCCGCAGCCGGTCCGGATCGCGCAGCATCAGGGTGAGCCGCTTGTACGTCGGGACCCGGCGGGCGAACCCGACGGTCAGCACCTCCGGATCGAAAACGTCCGAGACCCAACCGAGTTCGGCATCGGTGGCACCGCGTTCGAGCCACGATGCGCGCACTCGCCTGCGCACCTCCTGCACCAGCTGCCCGCGCAGGGTGTTGCGGGTCGACCACAGGTCGCCTGGCGCGATCTCCTGCAGCCGCTCCCAGCCGCGCGCCTCCTCGACCAGCTCGGGACCGACCGCGCGCCGGGCCAGATCCATCCATTCCCTTGCCGCCCAGGTCGGCGCGTGCACGCCGTTGGTCACCGAACCGATCGGCACCTCCGCGGCGTCGAATCCCGGCCACAGGCCGTTGAACATCTCCCGGCTGACGATGCCGTGCAGCTTTGAGACGCCGTTGGCCCGCTGTCCCAGTCGCAGGCCCATGTGCGCCATGTTGAACACCGACGGGTCGTTCTCCCGGCCCAGGTCGATGATCCGGTCCACCGACAGCCCGGGCAGCAGGCCCGATTCATTCTCGCCGCCCGCCCCGCCGAAGTAGTGCCGGACGAGGTCGGCCGGGAACCGGTCGATGCCCGCGGGCACCGGGGTGTGCGTCGTGAACACGGTGGCAGCCCGCACCGCGGCGAGCGCGGAATCGAAGTCCAGACCGGACCCGGTGATCAGTTCCCGAATCCGTTCCACCCCGAGGAAACCCGCGTGGCCCTCATTCATGTGGAAGACCTCGGGATCGGCCAGCCCGAGCGCGTGCGTGTACGCGCGGACCGCCCGCACACCGCCGATGCCCGCCAGGATCTCCTGCTTGATCCGGTGGTCCTGGTCGCCGCCGTACAGCCGGTCGGTGACCCCGCGCAGCTCCGAGTCGTTCTCGGCGATGTCGGAGTCCAGCAGCAGCAGCGGCACCCGGCCCACCTGGGCGATCCACACCCGTGCCCGCAGCACCCGGTTGCCCGGCATCGCCACCCGCAGCAGCACCGGCGCCCCCGATTCGGGCTCGGTGAGCAGTCGCAGCGGCAGGCCCTGCGGGTCCAGCGAGGGGTAGTGCTCGGCCTGCCAGCCGTCCGCCGTCAGCGACTGACGGAAATAGCCCGACCGGTAGAGCAGGCCGACACCGATCAGCGGCACACCGAGGTCGGACGCGGCCTTGAGGTGGTCGCCCGCCAGGATGCCGAGCCCGCCCGAATAGTTCGGCAGCACCTCGCTGACGCCGAACTCCATTGAGAAGTAGGCGATCCCGCCTGCCAGGTCGGCGCCCTTCGCCTGCTGGTTCTGGTACCAGCGCGGTTGCCCGAGGTACGAGTCCAGATCCTGCTCGAGCCGGTCGAGCTCGGCGACGAAGCCACCGTCGACGGCCAGTTCGTCCAGCCGGGCTGGCGACACCTCGCCGAGCATTCGGATCGGGTCGTGGCGGACGCGTGTCCACAACTCGGCGTCGATCCGGCCGAACAGATCCTGGGTCTCGGGGTGCCAGGACCAGCGCAGGTTCGTCGACAGCGGCCCGAGGGCGGCCAGCCTGGCGGGAAGGTGGGCACGGACGGTGAACCGACGCAAGGCTTTCACCCTGCGAAGACTACCCATTCCGGAGGCCGGGGGCAGGGTTGCGCCGGACCCGAGATTCGGCCAGCGGTTCCCCAGCCACTACCCGTAAGGTCTAGTCCATGACCGGGCGGATAGGCATCGATGACGTCGCCCCCGAGATCTCGGGGGGACGCCACCCCGCGAAGGCGGTCGTCGGCGAGACCTTCCCGGTCTCCGCGACGGTGTGGCGCGAGGGACACGACGCGGTGGCGGCGACCCTCGCGGTGCGCGGCCCGGGATCGAGCGCCACCATTCGGATCCCGATGTCCCCCGGCCCGTTCCCGGACACGTTTGCGGCGGTGTTCACGCCGACCGGCGTCGGGGCGTGGAGCTACCGGATCGAGGGCTGGAGCGACCCGATCTCCACCTGGCGCCACAACGTGGAGGCCAAGCTGTCCGTCGGTCAAGGCCCCACCGAGCTCGCCAACGACCTCGAGATCGGCGCCCGTCTGTTCGAGCGGGCAGCCAAGTCCGTGCCGAGCGGGGACCGCCCGCGGTGCGCCGCGGTCGCGGCCGCCCTGCGCAGTCAGCAGCAGCTGTCGGCCCGGGTCGCCCCAGCCTTCGCCGCCGACATGGCCGAACTGCTGCGGGTGTACCCGCTGCGCGACCTGGTCACCAAGGGTCGCCGGATCCCGGTGTGGGTCGACCGCAAGCGCGCCCTCGTCGGTGCCTGGTACGAGTTCTTCCCCCGCTCGACCGGTGGCCGCGACGCCGACGGCATCCCACTGCACGGCACCTTCGCGACCGCGGCCGACGACCTCCCCCGAATCGCCGCGATGGGATTCGACGTGGTCTACCTGCCGCCGATCCACCCGATCGGCCGGGTGAACCGCAAGGGCCCGAACAACTCCCTGACGCCGGGTCCCGACGATGTCGGCTCGCCGTGGGCGATCGGCGCGGAGGAAGGCGGCCACGACGTCGTGCACCCGCGACTCGGCACGCTGAAGGACTTCAGGGACTTCGTCGCCCGGGCGCGCCGCCTGCGGCTCGAGGTCGCGCTCGACCTGGCGCTGCAGTGCGCACCCGATCACCCGTGGGCACAGCAGCATCCGGAATGGTTCACGGTATTGCCCGACGGCACCATCGCCTACGCCGAGAACCCGCCGAAGAAGTACCAGGACATCTATCCGGTCAACTTCGACGACGACTCCGACGGCATCTACACCGAGGTGCTGCGCGTGGTGCGGTTCTGGATCAAGAACGGCGTCAAGATCTTTCGGGTCGACAACCCGCACACCAAGCCGCCGGACTTCTGGGAGTGGCTGATCGCGGAGGTCAAGCGGTCCGACCCGGACGTGCTGTTCCTCGCCGAGGCCTTCACCCGACCCGCCCGCATGTACGGCCTCGCCAAGCGCGGGTTCACCCAGTCCTACACCTACTTCACCTGGCGGGTGAACAAGCACGAGCTCACCGAATTCGGGCTGGAGATCGCCGCGAAGGCAGACGAGGCCCGGCCGAACCTGTTCGTCAACACGCCGGACATCCTGCACGAGAGCCTGCAGCAGGGCGGCCCGGGGATGTTCGCACTGCGCGCCGCGCTGGCCGCGACCCTGTCCCCGACCTGGGGCGTCTACTCCGGTTACGAACTGTACGAACACCTTCCGGTGCGACCGGGCAGCGAGGAGTACCTCGACTCCGAGAAGTACGAGCTGCGCCCCCGCGACTTCGACGGAGCCCGCGCCCGCGGCGAGTCGCTGGAACCCTGGCTGGCCACCCTGAACCGGATCCGGCGCGCCCACCCGGCGCTGCAACAACTGCGCAACATCACCTTTCACCACACCGACAACGACTCCCTGATCGCCTACTCCAAGTTCGACCCGACCACCGGTGACGCCGTGCTGACGATCGTGAACCTCAACCCGTACGGGGCGGAGCAGGGCATCATCTGGCTCGACATGCCCGCGCTCGGGCGCGACTGGCAGGATCACCTCACCGTTCTCGACGAGGTCACCGGCGAGCAGTTCCATTGGGGACAGGCCAATTTCGTCCGACTCGAACCCTGGCGCGCGGTCGCCCACATCCTCGCGCTGCCCGCCGTTCCCTACGCTGCGCGGATACCCCTCGCCCACCGCGCACCGACCTCGTGAGCGCCGATCGGGTCGCGCAGGTCGCGGCGCCCGCGCTCACCGACCTCGCCCGGCTCGCCGAGGGCACCCACCACGATCCGCACTCGATACTCGGGGCGCACACGCATCCCGGCGGTACGGTGATCCGGACGCTGCGCCCCCACGCGGATGCCGTGTCCGCCCGGGTCGGGGGCGTCGACCACCGCCTACACCACGTGTCCGACGGCCTGTTCAGCGCCGTCGTCCCCGTCGAGGACCTCATCGACTACCGACTGGTGG
Source organism: Rhodococcus sp. NPDC059179 (assembly GCF_042754885.1). Classification (NCBI taxonomy): domain Bacteria; kingdom Bacillati; phylum Actinomycetota; class Actinomycetes; order Mycobacteriales; family Nocardiaceae; genus Rhodococcus; species Rhodococcus sp. NPDC059179. Next base: position 403,624 of record NZ_JBHZBV010000004.1, read on the forward strand.
TGGAGTACCCCGGCGGCCACGCGCTCGTCACCGCGGACGGCTACCGGTTCCTGCCGACCCTCGGGGAACTGGACCTGCATCTGTTCGGCGAGGGCAGGCACGAGCGGCTGTGGGAGATCCTCGGTGCGCACCCACGCAGCTATTCGACCCCGGACGGCGAGGTGACGGGCACCTCGTTCGCGGTGTGGGCGCCCTCGGCGCGGGGCGTCGCGGTGATCGGCGACTTCGACGGCTGGGGCGGGCGCACCGCCCCGATGCGCAGGCTCGGCTCGAGCGGTGTCTGGGAACTGTTCGTCCCCGGCGTCGGGCCTGGCGAGCTGTACAAGTTCCGGGTACACGGCAGCGACGGCGGCGTTCGGGACAAGGCCGACCCGATGGCGTTCGCCACCGAGGTGCCGCCGCGGACCGCGTCCGTGGTCGGCGTCGCCACGCACCGTTGGGCCGACGCCGAATGGATGGCCGTCCGCGCGCGCACCGACCCGAACCAGGCACCGATGAGCGTGTACGAGGTCCACCCGGGGTCCTGGCGTCCCGGGCTGAGCTACCTCGAGCTCGCCGACCAGCTGTCCGCCTACGTCGTCGAGCACGGGTTCACGCACGTCGAGCTGCTCCCCGTGGCCGAGCACCCCTACGGCGGATCATGGGGCTACCAGGTCACCTCCTACTACGCGCCGACCGCGCGCTTCGGCTCCCCCGACGACTTCCGTTCCTTCGTCGACCGGATGCACCTGGCAGGCGTCGGCGTCATCGTCGACTGGGTGCCCGCGCACTTCCCGAAGGACGACTGGGCACTGGCCCGGTTCGACGGCGGCCCGCTGTACGAGCACGCCGACCCCCATCGCGGCGAGCAGTTGGACTGGGGCACCTACGTTTTCGACTTCGGACGGCGGGAGGTGCGCAACTTCCTGGTCGCCAACGCGCTGTTCTGGATCGAGGAGTTCCACATCGACGGTCTGCGCGTGGACGCGGTCGCGTCGATGCTCTACCTCGACTACTCGCGCCCCGCCGGCGGCTGGACGCCGAACATCCACGGCGGACGGGAGAACCTCGAGGCGGTCGCGTTCCTGCAGGAGATGAACGCCACCGTGCACCGGCAGCACCACGGCGTCGTCACCATCGCGGAGGAGTCCACCGCATGGCCGGGCGTCACCCGCGCCACCAACGTCGGCGGCCTCGGCTTCAGCATGAAGTGGAACATGGGCTGGATGCACGACACCCTGGGTTACCTCGGCCGCGACCCGGTGCACCGCAGCTTCCACCACCACGAGATCACGTTCTCGCTGATGTATGCGTGGAGCGAGTGTTACCTGCTCCCGATCAGCCACGACGAGGTGGTGCACGGAAAGGGCACGCTGTGGACCCGGATGCCGGGCGATGACTTCGCCAAGGCCGCCGGTCTGCGCAGCCTGCTCGCCTACATGTGGTCGCATCCCGGCAAGCAACTGCTGTTCATGGGCCAGGAATACGGCCAGCGCACCGAGTGGTCCGAGGAGCGCGGGCTCGATTGGTATCAGCTCGACGAGGAGCACGTCGGCGAGCTGCACCGCGGAATCCTCGCGCTGGTACGCGATCTCAACGCCACCTACCGACGCCACCCGGCCCTGTGGACGCTCGACAACTCCCCCGGCGGCTACTCCTGGATTGACGCGAACGACACCGAGAACAACGTGCTCAGCTACCTGCGGTACGGGTCCGACGGGTCCATCGTGGCGTGCCTGTTCAACTTCTCCGGCTCGGCGCATTCGGAGTACCGGGTCGGTCTGCCCGAGCCCGGCCGGTGGGTCGAGATCCTCAACACCGATGCCGATGCCTATCGCGGCGCCGGAGTGGGTAACTTCGGAGCTGTGACCGCGACCCTGCAGCCCTGGCACGGACGACCCGCGTCGGCGGCAGTCGCGCTACCCCAGAACGGCGCCATCTGGTTGAGCCTGGAGCGCGGCTGATGCGCCGCCGCCGGGCAGTTCTCGCCGTCGTCGCGCTCGCCTCGCTCGTCGCGGGCTGCTCCTCCGCCATCGACGGGCGCGCCGTGTCGATCTACGACAACCCCTTTACCGTGGCCGGCCTGCCCGCGACCTCCGGTCCCAGTGGTCCGCGCGACGGCGTGCCCGCGTCCCAGATTCCGGTCCGCGGTGCGGACGGCTCGGCGGCCGACGTGCTGGCCACCAATTCCGTGGCAGACATCGGGGCGTTCTGGCAGGCCGAGTACCCACGGGTGTTCAGCGGAGACTTCACCCCCGTCACCGACCTGCTCTCGTGGGATCCGGACGCGGATCGGGCGCAGGCCCCGACGTTCTGCGGGGACAGCACCCACGGGTTCGCCAACGCCGGCTACTGCACCCGCGACGGATCCATCGGCTGGGACCGCGCCGTGCTGCTGCCGATGCTGATCGAGACCTTCGGCCCGATGTCCGTGGTGATGGTGATGGCGCACGAGTACGGACACGCGGTCCAGTACGCGTCGGGGCTCGCGGGCGACGACGACCTGACCCTGGTGCTCGAGCAGCAGGCGGACTGCTTCGCCGGGGCCTACATGCGGCACGTCGCGCAGGGCGATTCCGAGCATTTCACCCTCAACACCTCCGACGGACTCAACTCGGTGATGGCAGCGATGGTCGCGGTGCGCGACAGCGACCCGAACGACCCGGAGTCGGTGCACGGCTCGGCGTTCGAGCGGATCACCGCGTTCCAGATCGGCTTCACCGACGGCGCCAAGTCCTGCACGAAGATCGACGAGGCCGACGTGGTGTCGAGGCAGGCGGAGCTGCCCCAGCAGTTCACCACCGAGGGCGACACCGGCGAGATGCCGGTCACCGAGGAGTCGGTGCGGCTGACGATGGACTCGCTACAGGCCCTGTTCGCCCTGCCGGAGAAGCCGGAAGTCGACTTCTCTGGGGCCGATACCGGGTGCTCGGACGCGGAGGCGACAGAACCGGTCTCCTACTGCCCCGCAACGAACACGATCGGCGTCTCGCTGCCCGAACTGACCGAGCGCGGCACCCCCCACCCGGAGTCCGGCGACGAGTTCTCCGCCGACGTACGCGGCGACTTCGGCGCCTACGTACTGGTCGCCTCGCGCTTCACCCTGGCCGCACAGGCGAACGCCGACAAGTCGCTGACCGAGGCCAAAACCGCGGTCCGGGCGGCCTGCCTGTCCGGCGCATGGACCGCGGCGACCGCGGTCGGCGAGGCGGGCGGGCTGACGCTGTCCCCCGGCGACCTGGACGAGGCGGTGTCCGGGCTGCTGACCGACGGCCTGATGGCCAGCGACGTGAACGGGAACACCGTGCCGAGCGGCTTCGCCCGGGTCGACGCCTTCCGCTCCGGTGTCCTGGGCGGCCGGCAGGCCTGCGAGAGCCGCTACAGCTGATTGCGGCTAGTAGAGCGCGGAAGCGAGCTTGCGGCGGGCGGCGATGACGATCGGATCGGCCGGGTCGAACAGCTCGAACAGCTCGAGCAGGCGGGTCCTGGCGACGGTCCGCTCGTCCCCCGCGGTGCGGCGAATCGTCTCGACCAGACGGGCGAAGGCCGCCTCGGGCTGCTGGCCGTAGAGCTCCGAATCGGCGGCATCGAGCTGGGCGGACACGTCGGTGGGGTCGGCATCGGCCCGCGCGACGGCATCGGGGGCGATGTCCTGGACTCGAGCGATGAACCGGACCTGACGCACCGCGCCGAGCGCCTGCGCGTTCGCGGGCTCCGCGTCGAGGATCGCCTGATACGCGGCCTCGGCGCCTGCCAGGTCGCCCTCGCTCAGCGCGTTCTCGGCCGCCACGAACCGCGGGTCCTCGACCTCCTCCTGCTCGGCCTCGTCCGCGGCCGCAGGCGGGCCGGAGAGCTTGCCGTCGGTCGCCTGCAGCACGGCGTCGATCCACTGCCCGAGCTGCGGCTCGTCGCCGTCGAAGTCCGCCAGCGGGCGTCCACCCGCGACCGCGACGACGGCGGGAAGGGCCTGCACGCCGAAGGCCTGCGCGATCCGGGGATCGGCGTCCACGTTCACCCTGGCGAGCACCCAGGAGCCGTTGCCGGCCGCGGCGAGCGAGTCCAGCGTCGCGGAGAACACCGCCGTGGACGGCATCGAGGCCGCGAACAGTTCGACGACGACAGGAACCTGGGTCGAGCGGGTGAGCACCTCGGCCTCGAAGCTGGCCTCGGTCACCTCGACGACCGGCGCCAACGTGGCACTCGCGCCGTTCGCGGTCGGTGGGCCTGCGGGTGCGGCCTGTGCTCGTTCCTTGAGCACGGACAGATCCACCGCGCCGGACATGGCGGCGGCAGACGCGGCAGACGGGCGTGCGGGTGGGCGGGAGCCGGGTCGAGTCACAGTGACCAGTTTGTCACGCGGACCCGTGGACGGCGCACCCCGACCGGATGCACGACGCCCCCGCAACCGTGGGTGGGTTGCGGGGGCGCTGGAAGCTGACGTGTGTGGGCTCAGGCCTTGCTGGGCGACAGAACCGCGTCGGTGGGCACGGAGCCCGGTGCCGACAGTTCCCCGAGTTGGCCCGCCTTCGCCACCCAGCGCTCGAACGCGATGGTGGCGAACGGGATGATCGAGGCAACGATTGCCGCGATCATGACCTTCGGCGACCACTTGAACGCGATGGCGGCCAGCAGGCCGAGGATCAGGAAACCGATGAACGCGACGCCGTGCAGCATGCCCGGCACCATCGTTGCCGCCTCGATATCGAAGACGTACTTGAAGAACATCCCGATGAGGAGCAGTCCCCACGTGATCGCCTCGATGACGGCAATGAACCGGAAGCGCTTCGCGGTGGTGGACAGGTCGAAGAAATTGGCCATGCGCACCATTGTGCCCGAGCCGAATCCACCACAGGGCGTCGGAGACTGTGATCTCCGACGCCCTGTAGTGGACTTCTCGGCCGAGCGCTGATCAGCCCTGCGGCCGCACCTTGATGATCAGGGCGTCACCCTGACCGCCGCCGCCGCACAGCGCGGCCGCACCCACGCCGCCGCCGCGACGGCCCAACTCGAGCGCCAGATGCAGCGCGATCCGCGCACCCGACATGCCCAGCGGATGCCCGATCGCAATCGCGCCGCCGTTCACGTTCACCTTCGACGCGTCGAGGCCGAGCTCCTTCGTCGAGGCGATGCCGACGGCCGCGAACGCCTCGTTGATCTCGACGAGGTCCAGATCCTTCGGATCGATGCCCTCGCGCTCACAGGCCTTCGCGATCGCCCGCGCCGGCTGCGACTGCAGGGTCGAATCCGGTCCCGCGACGACGCCGTGCGCACCGATCTCCGCGATCCACGACAGCCCGAGCTCTTCCGCCTTGGCCTTGCTCATCACCACGACGGCCGCCGCGCCGTCGGAAATCTGCGACGCCGACCCCGCCGTCACCGTGCCGTCCTTGGAGAACGCCGGCCGCAGCTTGCCCAGCGACTCGGCCGTGGTGTCCGCGCGGATGCCCTCGTCGGTGTTGACGACGATCGGGTCGCCCTTGCGCTGCGGGATCGACACGGGCACCACCTCGGCGTCGAACAACCCGTCCTTCCAGGCCCGCGCCGCATTCTGATGCGAGGCCGCGGCGAACGCGTCCTGATCCTCACGACTGATCCGCTGATCCGCGTCCTGGTTCCTGGCCTCGGTCAGGTTGCCCATCGGCTGCTCGGTGAAAATGTCGTACAACCCGTCGTACGCCATGTGATCGCGCATGCTCACGTCGCCGTACTTGAATCCCTCACGCGACTTCTCGAGCATGTGCGGCGCCCGCGACATCGACTCCTGACCACCGGCGACCACCACATCGAACTCGCCGGCCCGGATCAGCTGGTCCGCCAACGCGATCGCGTCCACACCCGACAGACACACCTTGTTGATCGACAACGCGGGCACATCCATCGGGATGCCGGCAGCCACCGCCGCCTGCCGGGCCGGCATCTGCCCCGCACCCGCCGTCAGCACCTGACCCATGATCACGTACTGCACCTGCTCGGGCGCCACACCCGCCTTCTCCAGGGCACCCCTGATCGCGACACCGCCCAGATCCGACCCCGAAAGATCCTTGAGCGAGCCGAGCAAACGACCCACCGGGGTCCGGGCTCCGGCGACAATGACTGAACTGCTCACGACTTCCTCCAACGATCAACACGGGTGGTCAGCGACCGAAGTCACATCCCAAAGAGAACTACATAAACGGTAGCGCTACCGTCTTGGCCATGACACACTCCGCCCCCAACGCCCTCGCCCTCGCTTCCGACTTCGTGACGGCCATCGACCACGTCGGCATCGCGGTGCCCGACCTCGACGCGGCCATCGCGTGGTACGGCGAGCACCTCGGCCTGGTTTCCACCCACGAGGAGGTCAACGAGGAGCAGGGCGTGCGCGAGGCCATGCTGTCGGTGCCAGGCAGCCCGGCAGGCGCCACCGCGATCCAGTTGCTCGCCCCGCTCAACGCGGACTCGACCATCGCCAAGTTCATCGACCGCAGCGGCCCCGGCCTGCAGCAGCTCGCCTACCGGGTCACCGACCTCGACGCGATCTCCGAGCGCCTGCGCGCCGGCGGCGTCCGGCTGCTCTACGACGCCCCGCGCCGCGGCACCGCGGACTCGCGGATCAACTTCCTGCACCCCAAGGACGCGGGCGGCGTACTGGTCGAGCTGGTGGAGCCGGCCGCAGACCCGGCACACTGAATTCTGCGCCAACCCCTTCACCACCATGGTCCGCCTCAGCGCGTCGACCACATCACACCGGAGCGACGGTAAGTTATGACCATGCCCAACGAGATCCACCTGCCCTTCACCATCGCGCGGAAGGGCTACGACCGCGACGAGGTACGCAACTACTTCGAGCGCTTCGACGCGGAACTCCGGGTCACCGCGACCGATCGTGATGCGGCGGCGGCGCAGGCCAGGGACCTCGCCCAGCAGTTGGAGGACGCCCGCGACGAGATCGACGACCTGCGCAAGGACGTCGACCGTCTCTCGGTTCCGCCGACCACCGCGGAGGGCATGAGCGAGCGCATCTCCCGGATGCTCCGCCTCGCCTCCGATGAGGCCTCGGAGGTACGGGCCACGGCCCAGTCCGAAGCCGCCGAGATGGTGTCCATCGCCGAGCAGGACGGCGCCGCGCTGCGCGGCAAGTACGAGGGCCTGCTGGCCGAGCTCGAGGATCGCCGGAACGCGATGGATGTCGAGCACACGCAGACCATGGCGACCGCGCGCACCGAGGCCGCCCGTCTCGTCGAGAAGGCGCAGTCCGAGGTCGCCCAGCTCCAGACCGAGTCCGAGGCGCGGCGCAACGAGGTCCAGCAGGACTTCGAGATCACCATGAGCGAACGTCGCACCAAGGTGGTCAGCGCGGTGAACGAGCTCGAGTCCACCAGCAAGGCCGAGGCCGAGCGCAGGCTCACCGACGCCACCAACGAGGCGCGCCGGCGGCTGCAGACCGCCACCGAACAGGCCGAGAAGCGGATCGCCCACGCGAAGGAGCTCGCCGAGGAACTGCGCGTCCTGCGCGGCCGGGTCTTGGCTCAGCTCTTGGGAATTCGTGGTCAGCTCGACTCGGTCCCGGCCATGCTCGCCTCTGTCAACCGCGAGGGCGAACTGCTCGACGGCGGCGGCGAAGCCACCGGACGAACCGCAACCGAAGACGAGGACGAGGCATCCGAGGAGTCGGTCAAGACCAACGCCGGGTGATTCCTCTCGACCCGCGCCCGTTCCAGCACCCGGTGTGCCAGTGCCTGCGGTCCTCGGCCCCGCCGAGCTCATCCGCAGGCCAGGCCACCAGGTGCGGAACTCCGGGCCGGATCTCGTGGTCGCAACCGGGGCAGCGGTAGGTCTTGGTGGCACGCGCCCCCGGCACCGGACGCACCAGGTAGCGCTCGTCGTCGTATCCAGCAGGCCCCGAGTCGATCCGGGACTCATGCCCGCCGGCAGGCGTCGGCCTGTCGGTCCGGTTTCGCTGATTGCGTCGGGGCATGACTACAGCCTAGGTTCCGATCAGAAGAGCCGGAACTCGGTGCTCTCGGTCCCCCGCATTGCGTCGTAATCGAGTGTCAGGCAGCGGATCCCGCGATCCTCGGCGAGGGTCCGCGCCTGCGGCTTGATCTGCTGGGCGGCGAACACGCCTGTCACGGGCGCGAGCAGCGGATCCCGGTTCATCAGTTCCAGATACCGGGTCAGCTGCTCTACGCCGTCGATCTCGCCGCGGCGCTTGATCTCCACGGCGACCGACGCGCCGTCCGCGTCCCGGACCAGCAAATCCACCGGGCCGATCGCCGTCATGTACTCACGTCGCACCAGGGTGTAGCCGGGGCCGAGGGTCTCCACGTGTTCGGCCAGCAGTTCCTGCAGGTGCGCCTCGACCCCGTCCTTGATCAGGCCCGGGTCGATGCCGAGCTCGTGCGAGGAATCGTGCTCGACGTCGTGGATCGTGATCCGCAGCTCCTCGCCGGCCTTGTTGGTCACGACCCAGAGCTGGGTGCCCTCCTCGCCGTCGTTCTCGACGAGCCAGCACGGCGGGCTCATCCAGTTCAGCGGCTTGTACGCACGGTCGTCCGCATGAATGCTCACCGACCCGTCGGACTTGACCAGCAGGAGCCTGCGCGCCTTCGGCAGGTGTGCGGTGAGACGGCCGACGTAGTCGACATGGCAGCTGGCAATCACGAGGCGCACCCGACCACCCTAGAGCACCGATCGACGCTCGCCGCAGACCCGCCACGCCAGGTCGCCGACAGCCACACCACTACGCTGGAGCGACCATGCCGCTCCCCTTCCGCTCGATCGCGCCGCTGGGCTCGCGGCTGCTCGGCGCCCAGGATGAGAGCCCCCGCAGCCGCCGGATCCGGGTCCAGGTCCTCCTGACCGCAAGTCTGGTGCTGTCCAACCTGATCGGTGCGCTCGTGGTGGGCGCCCTCATCACCGTCGTCGTGCCCGGCCCGAACCTCTTCGACCTTGACTATGTGATCGTCAATGCCGTGATCGCGCCGGTCTACATCGCGTTGGCCCTCGCGTTCGGGATCCTCTGGGGCACCCTCCGTGCGACGAAAGACCTGCGGTGGGCCATCGAGAACCGGGAACCGACCCGGGAGGAGGCCGCGGCGGCGCTCGCGATGCCCTGGCGCCTGACGCGCATGCAGATTCTGCTGTGGACCATCGGATTCGGCATCTTCACGATCAGCTACGGGGTCATCGACCCCGAATCCATCGCGAAGGTCTCGTTCACGATCGCGATGGGCGGGGTGACGGTCTCCGCGTTCAGCTACCTGCTCAGCGAGTTCTCGTTGCGGCCCGCGGCCGCTCGGGCCCTCGAGGCTGGCGACCCGCGCCGAGTACGTATCGCCGGCGTAACCGGTCGCAACCTGCTGGCCTGGACCCTCGGCACCGGGGTGCCGGTAGCGGGTCTGATGCTGATCGCCATCGCCAGCTTCATTCGTCCCGAGCACGTCACCGTCACCAAGCTCGCGGTCTCGATCCTCGCGCTCGGAGGGATCACCCTGGTCTTCGGGCTGGCGCTGACCCTGCTGGGCGTTGGCGCCACCGTCGCGCCCATTCGCGCGGTCCGGGAAGCGATGGTGCGCGTCGAGCACGGGGAGCTCGACACGGCGGTCGTCGTCTACGACGGCACCGAGCTCGGCGAGCTGCAGAGCGGCTTCAACCGGATGGCCGAGGGTCTGCGCGAGCGCGAACGCATCCAGGAGCTCTTCGGCAGGCACGTGGGCCACGAGGTGGCCGACGCCGCCATCAAGCGAAATCCGGAACTCGGCGGCGAAGAGCGCGAGATCGCGGTCTTCTTCATCGACCTGGTCGGGTCCACCGAGCTGGCGGCATCGCGCCCGCCCAAGGAGGTCGTCGACCTGCTCAACCGTTTCTTCGACGTCGTCGTCGACGAGGTGGACCGGCACGGCGGCCTGATCAACAAGTTCGAGGGCGACGCGGCCCTCGCCGTCTTCGGCGCACCGGTGGAGATCCCGGACCATGCGGGCAACGCGCTCGCCGCCGCGCGGGCAATCCGAGCCCGACTCGTCGTCGAGGTGCCTGACTGCAGCGCCGCGATCGGGGTCGCCGCGGGCACGGCCGTCGCGGGAAACATCGGGGCCCGCAAACGATTCGAGTACACGGTCATCGGCGACCCGGTGAACGAGGCGGCCCGGCTGTCCGAGCTCGCCAAGACGATCGACGGCGCACTCGTCGCCTCCGATCGCGCCGTCCAGGGCGCGGGGTCCACCGAGTCGCAGCTCTGGGAACTCGGCGATGCTGTGGTCCTCCGCGGACGCAGCGCGGCCACCCGATTGGCGACGCCGCGTCGCTGACGCCTCAATTCGGACCGTGTCCGTTGGAATGTCGGTGGGCAATGGTAGATGTGAGGCATGGGTGTGACTGTCGATGAGTTCCTGACGATGCTGGACACGTTGCCCGAGACCGAGCAGAGCAGCGGCGGGAACTGGATCGGACTCAAGGTCTGCGGCAAGGGATTCGGCTACATATGGGAGAAGACGGAGACGGTGGGGCTCAAGACCACCCTCGACGAGCAGATCGCGCTGGTGGCCGAGCGGCCCGAGGTGTTCGAGGTCCAGTTCACCACCAGTCAGTTCGGGTGGGTGGTCGTGCAGCTGGCGAGGATCGAGCCCGACGAACTGCTGGAACTGGTCACCGAGGCCTGGTGCCTGACCGCACCCAAACGTCTCGTCGAGGCACACGAGTTCGGAAGCCTGTACGACGAATAGCCCTGTGCGTGGGGTCCTTATAGGTGTCGTCAATCCCATGCGAAGATGCTGCGATGACCCTCGAACATGCCGTCCTACAAGTGAAGCCAGGTCGCAGCGCGGAGTTCGAGTCGGCGTTCCGTCGAGCCAAATCGATCATCTCCGACATGGTCGGATTCCGGCGGCTGTCGCTTTCGCGCTGCCTCGAGCGTCCCGATACCTATCTGCTGCTGGTGGAGTGGGACAGCCTGAAGGACCACGTCGAGGGCTTCAGGAAGTCACCGCAATACGAGCAGTGGCGTTCGTCGCTGCACGACTTCTACGATCCCTTTCCGATGGTCGAGCACTACGAGCAGGTCGAGATCGCGTAGCAGGTGAGCGTGCGACCGGCCGTCCCTGCACTGAGTGATCGATATCCGAAGTATCGCGCCCTGCCCTGACGTCGAGTGTGCAGTTCTCGGGGCATCGGCCGAGGTGAAGTCAAGCAGTCAGGGCAACATCTCCTGCGATGAGGGCGCGGAGCCGATCGGCGGGGGTGTCGTAGTCGAGGGTGGGACGCGGCCGGGTG
>NZ_JBHZBV010000005.1:0-310944 GCF_042754885.1 Rhodococcus sp. NPDC059179
ACAAAACCTTGTTGGCCGCCGCGATGTTCTCCGCCCGCGCACACCCCGTCAACGCCGACAACGCGGCGGCTGCATCGTCGTAATCAACCACATACCCGGGAGTCGGGAGGCCCTCGCCGCAGGTGGTCTCACCTGCGGTGTTTCCCCGAGATTCCCCAGTATCGAACATACAAGCGAGTCTATCTGTGGCCACCGACAAGAATCTGGTCGACGGTGTAGCGGCGTTCGCCGCCAGCGGAGCAGTCAGAGGGCGAGCATGACGTCGGCGACCTGGTCGCCCGCGGCGTGCCGCAGGGCAGCACCCATGTCGTCGAGGACGAGCAGTCGCGCCCCGGGGATCTCGGCGGCGAGGACCTCGCCGTTCCCGGCCGGGAAGAACGGGTCTCCGCGACCGTGCACCACGAGCGTGGGCACGTCGAGCTCACCGAGCCGCTCCCGCCATCGCGGGGCGCAGTCGATCCGGGAGAAGACCATCCCGAGCTGATTCGCCTGGTGCACCGCGGGATCGCTCGACGGCGTCCGGTCCCAGATTCGGGCCGCCATCGCCCGCGACTCCTCCGGATCGTCGCCCATCCGCTCGGCCCGCTCAGCGGCGAACGCCGCGACGGCATCCCGGTCGGTCCAGTCCGGCAGCGGGTGGGTGAACAGCGGGCCCATGACCGCGGGGTCGTGGTCCGGCAGGTCTTCGTCGACCGGGCCGGGTGCCACCGGCCTGGTGCCGACGAGGGTCAGTGCGGAGAACACGTCCGGGTGGTCCAGCGCGGCGACCTGAGCGACCATCCCGCCGACGCCGACCCCGCCGAGATGGGCGGTCCCGGCGCCGAGCACTGCGACCAGCGCGGCCCCGTCGGCTACGAGATCCCGAAGGTCGTACCCCGGATTCTCAGGGTCGAGGGTCGTCGATGCGCCGGAGTCGCGCAGGTCGTAGCGGACCACGCGCCGCCCGCCCGACGCGAGCCGCTCGCACAGCGCGTCGGGCCAGGACAACATCGTTGTGCCGCCGACCAGCAGCACCAGCGGATCGTCCTCGCGGCCGAAGCTCTCGATGCCGAGATCCACACCGTTCGCCCGTATCGAGGTCATGTCAGATCGAAACGGTCTCGTCACGCCTGGGCTCCTGCCTGTCGTCTATATCCAGAGATATAGACGACGGACTCACCCGAAAGTCATCGGTGCAGCCGCTCCAGCACCGCGTCGTGCAGCAGGCCGTTGCTCGCCACCGCGCTGCCGCCGTGCGGGCCCGCGCGGCCGTCCAGTGCGGTGAAGCGTCCGCCCGCCTCGCGCACCAGGATGTCCAACGGCGCCAGGTCCCACAGCGAGACCTCGGGCTCGGCGGCGATCTCGAGCGCGCCCTCGGCGAGTAGGCAGTAGGAGAAGAAGTCGCCGTAGCCCCGGACCCGCCACACCTCGTCGGTGAGCGCGATGAACTGATCGCGGATCCCGCGGTCGCGCCAGCCGCTCAGGCTCGCGAAGCTCAGGCTCGCGGACTCCAGCCGGTCCACCGCGGACACCGAGATCCGGGTGGGCTCGCCGCCGTCGAACGACGCGAAGGCGCCCGCGCCCTCGGCCGCCCACCAGCGCCGCGACAGGGCGGGGGCGCTGATGACGCCGACCACCGGGATCCCGTCCTGCAACAGCGCGATCAGCGTGGCCCACACCGGGACCCCCCGGACGAAGTTCTTGGTGCCGTCGATCGGGTCGACCACCCACTGCCTGCCCTCGAACGTCGCGTCGCCGCCGAACTCCTCGCCCAGCACGGCGTCGTCCGGGCGTTCCGCCGCGAGCACCGCCCGCACCGCACGCTCGACCGCGAGGTCGGCGTCCGAGACCGGGGTGAGGTCGGGCTTGTCGTCGACCTTGAGGTCGAGCGCGCCGAAGCGGGCCCTGGTGATGGTGTCGGCCTCATCGGCGATGCGCAGTGCGAGTTCGAGATCGGTCACGGCGACGACGGTACTTGACCGGCGCAGGACTTCCTCGTCGCTTCACCGGGTATTCAGCCCGAAGCGGGTGGTCGTTTCGCCGCGAGGGTCACCATCGGACCGTGATGCTGACACGGCGCCGTGTTCTCGCCGGAGGTGGCGCGCTGGCGGGGCTCGCCGCGGCACAATTCGTCGGTATGACCGCGCAGACGTCCGGCATGCCGTCCCCGGTGAGGCGGAAACCGCCGACGGCCGCCTGGTTCGACGTGATCTCCGACATCCAGGGCGACCTCGCCGATCTCGACCGCGCGCTCAACAATCTGGTCACCTTCGGCCCAGCCGACGCGTTGCTCGTCAACGGCGACCTCACCCCGAGCGGACGCATCGACGAATACGAGCAGCTGTTCGACCGGCTGGGGCGGACGGCCCATCCGGAGGCGCTGTACACGATCGGCAACCACGAGTTCTACAACGACGAACCGAGCGCTGTGTCCGTCGACAGGTTCCTGCGGTACTCGGCGATGCCGGGCCTGTACTCGGCGCACGAGGTGGCCGGGGTGCCGGTGATCCGGCTCGGCACCATCGACGGCAGCGAGGCGAGCGGGCACTGCGTGATCCTCGGCCGCACCCAACTGGACTGGCTGAGGGACACGCTCGAGAAGTGCCCGCGCGAACGCCCGGTACTGGTGATGAGCCACCATGCGCTGCCGGGCACGGTGTCGGGGACATTCACCGATCCGCTCACCCAGGCTCCGAAGATCTACGGCAGCGACTACGCGGAGTCCGACGAGCTGCTGACGATCCTCGGCGGGTTTCCCAACGTGCTGCTGCTCAGCGGGCACACGCACTGGAGCCTGTACCGCGAGGACTGGCTGAGCCGGCGGACCGTGCCGGGCGGGCACCCGGACGGGTTCGCCGCGGTCAACACCGGCGCCGTGCAGACCGGGTTCGGACCGGACGGCAGCGGCGGCGAGCAGCCACTCGACCGGAAGGAGAATCAGGGCCTGCGGATTGAGGTGGACGGCCCGACCGTCCGGATCCGCGCGCTGGACTTCCGGCGTGCCGCGGTGATCCGAACCGCGGAGTTCCGCGTCGACGGTGGCGACGCATTCAGCTGAGAGCGACCGCGGCGGCGTTCCGGCGCGCGCACCGGTAACCTTGATACTTGTGCATCCCGACGTTTCCGCAGACCTGGCCGAGCTCAACACCACCCTCACCACCGTCGAGCGGGTGCTGGACGTCGAAGAGCTGCGCAGGCGCATCGACGAACTCGAGCACCAGGCGGCTGATCCCGAGCTGTGGAACAACCAGGAGCACGCCCAGCAGGTGACCAGCCAGCTCTCCCACGCGCAGTCCGAACTGCGCCGGGTCGAGGGCCTGCGCGGACGCCTCGACGACATGCCGGTGCTCTACGAGCTGGCCGAGGACGAGGGTGCCGACGCCGTCGCGGACGCCGACGCGGAGCGCGCCACCCTGCGCACCGACATCGAGGCGATGGAAGTCAAGACCATGCTCTCCGGCGAGTACGACGAGCGCGACGCGCTGGTCAACATCCGGTCCGGCGCGGGCGGCATCGACGCCGCCGACTGGGCCGAGATGTTGATGCGGATGTACATCCGGTGGGCCGAGAAGCACGGCTACGGCGTCGAGGTCTACGACACCTCCTACGCGGAAGAGGCCGGCATCAAGAGCGCCACCTTCGCGGTGAAGGCGCCGTACAGCTACGGCACCCTGTCCGTGGAGATGGGCACCCACCGCCTCGTGCGGATCAGCCCGTTCGACAACCAGGGTCGCCGGCAGACCTCCTTCGCGGAGGTCGAGGTGTTGCCCGTGGTCGAGACCACCGACCACATCGACGTCAACGAGAACGACGTCCGCGTCGACGTCTACCGCTCCTCGGGTCCAGGCGGTCAGTCCGTCAACACCACCGACTCGGCGGTGCGGCTCACGCACATCCCGACCGGCATCGTGGTCACCTGTCAGAACGAGAAGTCGCAGCTGCAGAACAAGGTGTCCGCGATGCGGGTGCTGCAGGCCAAGCTGCTCGAGGTCAAGCGCAAGGAAGAGCGCGCCGAGATGGATGCGCTCAAGGGTGACGGCGGCAGCTCCTGGGGTAACCAGATGCGCTCCTACGTGCTGCACCCGTACCAGATGGTCAAGGACCTGCGCACCGAATACGAGGTGAACAACCCGTCCGCGGTTCTCGACGGCGACATCGACGGATTCCTCGAGTCCGGCATCCGCTGGCGGATGAGCGCGGAGCAGGTCTAGCCGGTGGTCTCGGCCCTCGTTCTCTCCCCGGAATCCTCGCGGTTCGTCACCTGGCTGGAGTCGAGCGGCCTGGAGATCGTCCTCTACGTGCTCGGCGGAATGTTGATGGCGCGGTTCCTGAGCTGGGCCGGGAACAAGGTCACGGATCGGATCGATCTCAACTACCACCAGGGCGACGCGCTGGTCCGCTCGGAGGCGACCAAGCACCGGCACGCGCTGGCCCAGGTGATCACCTGGGTGCTCATCACCATCGTCTACACCCTGGTCACCATCGAGGTACTGCAACGCCTCGGGTTCTCGGTGGCCAGCCTGGTCGCGCCCGCGACGGTGCTCGGCGCCGCGCTCGGCTTCGGTGCGCAGCGGATCGTGCAGGACATCCTGGCAGGCTTCTTCATCATCACCGAGCGGCAGTACGGCTTCGGCGACGTCGTGCGGATCGCGGTCACCGGATCGTCGGAGGACGCCTACGGCACCGTCGAGGACGTGACCCTGCGGGTGACGCGGCTGCGGTCCTCGGACGGCGAGGTCATCACGGTGCCCAACGGGCAGATCGTCAAGGCCGTCAACCTGTCCAAGGACTGGGCGCGCGCGGTGGTCGACGTGCCGATCCCCGCGACCGCGGACCTCAACCACGTCAACGACGTGCTGCGGTCCGTCGGCCGGGAGGCGTTCGCGGACCTCGACCTGGAGCCGCTGCTCCTCGACGAGCCGTCGGTGATGGGCGTGGAGAGCATCGAACTCGACACGGTGAACATTCGGATGGTGGCGCGCACCCTGCCGGGCAAGCAGTTCCAGGTGGGCCGCGAGCTGCGGGTGCGGGTGGCCGCGGCGCTGCGCAAGGAGGGCATCCTGGTCGGCCCGGAGTTGTCCGCGGACCAGATCGGGGACACCAGGTGACCAACGAGCACGAGGAGCACGAGACCCCGGGCAAGCACGAGCGGCGCTGGGTCCTGCCGGAGAAGTTGTTCGGCCGGGCCAGGACCTCGACGGTGATCCTGGGCGTCGCGTTCCTGGCCACGCTGCTGCTGTACGGATACCTCAACCAGGACCCGGAAAACACCGAGACCGGCCAGGTGGCCCCGGTGCCGACGACCCCCCGGTCACCGGAGTACACGGAGCCGACCACGAGCACCCCGCCCACCACCAGCGCGGTGCCGTCGACCACGGCCGAGGCGACCACCACCACCCCGTCGCCGACGACCCCTCCCGCCATCGTGCTGCCGCCGTGGGTGTCCGTCCCGTCCGGGATGGAGCTGCCGCCCGGTGTCGTGACGGCCACCCCTGAGGCGCCGACTTCGGCGCCCACACCCACCCCGTAGGGCCTGGACCTGCAGGTCCGCCGAAACCTAAGGTCACCGTCGGATAACGGCTAAACTGGCTCCCCGTGATCAGCGTGGAGAATGTGTCCAAGTCCTACAAGACCTCTTCGAGGCCTGCACTGGACAAGGTGAATGTCTCGGTGGACAAGGGCGAGTTCGTCTTCCTGATCGGCCCGTCCGGGTCCGGGAAGTCCACCTTCATGCGCCTGTTGCTCAAGGAGGACACCCCCACCTCGGGCGACATCAGGGTCGGCGACTTCCACGTGAACCGGCTGTCCGCGCGGCGGGTACCGAAGCTGCGGCAGAGCATCGGATGCGTTTTCCAGGACTTCCGGCTGCTGCAGCAGAAGACGGTGACCGAGAACGTGGCCTTCGCGCTCGAGGTGATCGGCAAGCCCCGCAACATGATCGATCGCACCGTCCCCGAGGTGCTGGACCTGGTCGGCCTGTCCGGCAAGGCGGACCGCCTGCCCACCGAACTCTCCGGCGGCGAGCAGCAGCGTGTCGCCATCGCGCGGGCGTTCGTGAACCGGCCGCTGGTGCTGCTCGCCGACGAGCCCACCGGCAACCTCGACCCCGACACCACCGGCGACATCATGCTGCTGCTGGAACGGATCAACCGCACCGGAACCACCGTGCTGATGGCCACCCACGACCACCACATCGTCGACTCGATGCGGCGCCGGGTGGTCGAACTGGACCTCGGACGCGTGGTGCGCGACGAGGCCCGCGGTGTCTACGGCGTGGGGCGCTAGGCACACCGACCCCTCGCCGTCCCACCCCGACATACGAAGGACAAGACTTTCCGATGCGCGCCAGCTTCATCTTCAGCGAGGTTTTCACCGGCCTGCGCCGCAACATCACCATGACCATCGCGATGATCCTGACGACCGCGATCTCGCTCGCCCTGTTCGGCGGCGGACTGCTCGTCGTCCAGATGGCGGGAAAGACCCAGCAGATCTTCCTCGATCGGGTCGAGGTGCAGATCTTCCTCACCGACGACGTGTCGATCTCCGACCCCGACTGCGGCCAGGACATCTGCGCGGCCCTGCGCAGCGACCTCGAGAACACCCCGTCGGTGGTGTCCGTGCAGTACCTCAACCGGGCGGACGCGGTGGCGGACGCCAAGGAGCGGGTGTTCAAGGATCAGCCCGAGCTCGCCTCGATGGTGAGCGAGGACTCGTTGCCCGCCTCGTTCAAGATCAAGCTCAGCGACCCCGAGCGGTTCGGCGTCATCAACGATTCGTTCGGCACCCGGCCGGGTGTGCAGAGCGTGCTCAACCAGCGCGACCTGGTCGAGCGGTTGTTCAGCGTGCTGAACGGAATCCGTAACGCGGCCTTCGCGATTGCCATCGTGCAGGCGATCGCGTCGATCCTGTTGATCGCGAACATGGTGCAGATCGCCGCGTTCACCCGCCGCACCGAGGTGGGAATCATGCGGCTCGTCGGCGCCACCCGCTGGTACACCCAGCTCCCGTTCCTGCTGGAGGCGGTGGTCGCAGCGCTGATCGGTGCGGTGCTGGCGATCGCCGGCCTGTTCACCGCGAAGAACCTGTTCATCGACGACGTCCTCACCGACGTCTACGACGCGAACATCGTCGCCCGGATCTCGAACAGCGACGTGCTGCTGGTGTCGCCGTTCCTGGTGCTCGTCGGCGTCGGCATGGCCGCGTTCACCGCGTACATCACGCTGCGGCTCTATGTCCGCGAGTAATCGGTTGCGCCCCGGGCCTATCCTGGGGACAGAACTCGATCACTGCGCGGACTGAAGGGGCCCGAACGTGAAGGAAAAGGGCCGCAAGGTCATCGCGAGCAATCGCAAGGCACGGCACAACTATTCGATCATCGACGTCTACGAGGCGGGCATCGCGCTGGTCGGCACCGAGGTGAAGAGCCTGCGCGAGGGCAAGGCGTCGCTGGTCGACGCGTTCGCCACCGTCGACGACGGTGAGGTGTGGCTGCGCGGGCTGCACATCCCGGAGTACACCCAGGGCAGCTGGACCAACCACTCGCCGAGGCGGACCAGGAAGCTGCTGCTGCACAAGCGCGAGATCGAGCATCTCGTCGGCAAGACCAGGGAGGGAAACCAGACGCTGGTCCCGCTCTCGATGTACTTCTCGGACGGCAAGGTCAAGGTGGAGCTCGCCCTCGCGAAGGGCAAGCAGGACTACGACAAGCGTCAGGACATCGCGCGCCGGACAGCCGAGCGCGAGGTCACCCGTGAGCTGGGCCGTCGGGTGAAGGGCATGAGCCGCTAACGGCCGATCTGGGCGGCCAGTGCGTCGGGCATCAGCTCGTATCGCAGGTGACAGCGGGAGAATTCGGCGTTGCCGTGCACGAGTGAATTGAGCTCGACGGGGTAGCGGGCGAGCTCGATCTCGGGCACCTCCGCGCGCAGCAGCGACAGCCCCGGTCCCTTCGTCTCGGTCCCGAGGACCCGGCCACGCCGGGCGGACAGGTCGCTGAGCACGGCGCCGAGGTAGTCGTCCGGGAGGGTCACGGCGACCGCGGCGACCGGTTCGAGCAGCCGGATCGAGGTGTGCCCCGCCGCGTCGCGCAGTGCGAGGCTCGCGGCGGTCTGGAAGGCGGCGTCCGATGAGTCCACCGAGTGCGCCTTCCCGTCGACCAGAGTCACCCGCACGTCCACCAGTGGATGACCGGTCGCGACCCCCTTCTCCAACTGGGCGCGTACCCCCTTTTCGACGGACGGGATGAAGCCCTTCGGGACCGCCCCGCCCACCACGTGCTCGCGGAACTCGAATCCGGAGCCGGTCGGCAGCGGTTCGACCTCGAGGTCGCAGATCGCGTACTGGCCGTGGCCGCCGGACTGCTTGACCAGTCGCCCGTGCCCGGAGGCGTTGCCGCCGAACGTCTCCCGCAGCGCCACCTGGTAGGGCACGGTGTCGACGTGGACGCCGTGACGGTTGCGCAGCCGGTCGAGGGCGACCTCGGCGTGCGCGTCGCCGGTGCACCACAGCACGATCTGGTGGGTGTCCGGGTTCTGTTCCAGCCGCAGGGCCGGGTCCTCGGCGGTCAGTCGGGCCAGCGCCTGGGAGAGCTTGTCCTCGTCGGTCTTGCTGTGCGCCTCGACGCCGATCGGCAGCAGCGGCACCGGCAGCGCCCAGGCGTCCAGCGCGGCCGGGTGTTCGGTGTCGCCGATGGTGTCCCCGATGTGCGCAGTGAGCTTGGGGATACAGACGATGTCGCCTGCCACCGCCTCGGGCACCGGTCGCTGCAGCTTCCCGAAGGGACCGGTGAGGGTGGTGACCTTCTCGTCGGCGGATCCGTCCGAGCCGGCAGCCGCGCCCCCGACGTGGACGTGGGTGTCGGGGAGCAATGTGCCCGCGAAGACGCGGACGAGGCTGATGCGGCCGACGTAGGCGTCGCCGGTGATGCGGATGACCTGGGCCGCGAGCGGCGCGGCCGGGTCTGCGGCTGGTGCGGGTCCGCGGCGGTGGGTGGGGTCCGGGAACGCGCCGGTGATGAGGTCGAGCAGTTCGGCCGCGCCGACGCCGTCGTCGGTGACGGCGAGCGCGGGATGCAGCGCACAGTCGACGATCTCCCGGCGCAGGCCGTCGGTGAGCGCCTCCTCGTCGAGCGGTTCACCCGCGAGATAGCGCTCCATCAGGGTGTCGTCCTGACCCGAGATGGCCTCGACCAGGCTCTCGCGCGCGGCCTCGGCCTCTGGGCACGGCCCGGGTTCGCCGTAGCTGCGGCCGGTGAGCAGGCCGAGGGACCCGCGGGGTCGGCCGTCGCTGAAGACCGGGAGGTAGACCGGCCGGAGGGTGTCGGTGCCGAGGCCGAAGGCGTCGTGGCAGGCGGTGAGGATGTCGTCGAAGCCGCTGCGGGCCACGTCGAGTTTCGCCACCACGATCGCCCGGGGTATCGCGGCCGCCGCGCATTCGCGCCACAGGGCCCGGGTGGGTGCGGTCACCGGGTCGGTGGCAGAGACCACGAAGACGGCGGCGTCGGCGGCGTGCAGACCGGCCCGTAGTTCGGCGCCGAAGTCGGGGTGGCCCGGTGGGTCGAGGAGGTTGACCTTGCAGCCGTTCCACTCCAACGGCACGACCGCGAGCTGGACCGATCGCTGCTGGTGGTGCTCGATCTCCTCGTAGTCGGAGACGGTGTTGCCGTCGGGGATCCGGCCGGCCCGGCCGATGGCGCCTGCCGCCAGCGCGAGCGATTCGGCGAGGGTGGTCTTACCCGCGCCGCTGCAGCCGATCAGGACCACGTTGCGCAGTTGCTCGGGACGCGACGCTGGCGGGGCACTGCCCGCGCGAACCGTCATCCGGTCGGCCATCGATGTCTCCTCCCGCAGCGACGGGCTGACCCGAGTCTAGGCGGGGCAGCCCGTCGGCACAGGCAATGCGACGGAGGAATTCCTACTTCGCGACGCGCTCCCACATCTGCAGGTAGGCCTCGGCGCCGCGGCTCATGTCCTCGATGATCTGATCGCCGTCGTCGCCTGCCGCGATCCGCATGTCCGCGATCCAGTCCGGGATCAGTCCGTACTGCGCGACGCCGTCGGTGTTCAGGTCGAAGACGCGCTCGCCGGTGCGTTGACGGTCCATCGTGGTGCCGCCGTCGAAGGTGGTGTACGGATACCGCAGCGGCTTGGTGTCGGTGTCCTCACGCGGCCGCGCCTGCGGGCCGAAGCCGTTGGTGTCTGCGCCGTAGCCGAAGCCGTAGTAGTAGTCCTCGCTGCGATCCGCGCGGGCCTCGCGCCAGGCGGTGACGAAGTTCTCCTTGCGGGGGTCGGTGTCGAGGCCGGACGCGTAGGCGGCGACGAAGCCGCCGAGCGCGTAGATCCGCTCGTAGTTCAGCGGGTCGGTCCAGCTGTGGCTGGAGACCACGCCGGAGTATTTCGCCTTCTCGAGGATCCGCAGGGTGTCCTCGGCGGTCTTGACGCTCATGTGGTCGACATCGACGATCATGCCGCGGTCCATCATGCCGCGGACCATGTGCTCGCCGAGCTTCGTCAGCCCGCGGACGTTGCAGAGCGGACCCTTGGGGTAAACCGGCGTGGTGACGCCGGGCGGTAGCGCGGCAAGCGCCTCGGCCGGCCCGTCGCCGACGGAGAGCAACGGGTTGTCGTGCACCGGTCCGGTGCACGGCTCGGCCTCCCAGAACCTGCCGGTGCCGATGAAGTTGCCCGCGTTGACCGCGACGCCCTGGATACCGCCGTCGAAGCGGACACCGCCGAAGGCGTTGTCGAACTTGTGCGTGACGATCATCTGCCGCACGCCCATCGCATAGACCTCGTCGAGGCCGCGGTCGATGTCGGCTTCGGTGCACTGCGGCACGCCGTCGCGCAGCGCGCACCCGAACGGCTCGGACGTCTCGATGCCGATGGTCACCGCGAGCTTGCCCTCGCCTGTGACCTTGCGGACGTCCTCGGGGGAGCTGACGATCCGGAACCAGCCGCGGCCGGGGCCGCCGTACTGGGCATCGATGTAGTCCTGCATCTCGCGGACCTGCGTGGCCTGCGCGCGGATGGTGTCCATGTCGTTGCAGGAACGGTTCTTGAGCGGGTAGACGTCGCACAGCACCCGGTTGTTCACCAGGAGGTTGGTGAAGATGCGGAGGCCGCCGCGCCAGGCCCGTTCCACCCACTTGTAGTAGGTCTGCTCGTGGGTCAGCGAGTCCGGGTGCGGCCAGTCGGCGAAGGTCGGCCAGCCGGTGGTGTCGTGCTCGGCGACCGGGCTGCCGTGCGAGAGGATGTTCTCGAGCAGCGCGGGCATGCCGTCGCTGCCGTGGTCCGCGCAGTCCTTCAGTGCGACGGTGATGCCCTGCGGGTCGAAGGGGGTGCCGCAGTGCACCTGTCCGCCGATGAACAGGTTGGCGTCGAGGTGCACGTGCGCGTCGATGAAGCCGCGCACCTCGCCGTTCGGTCCGGTGCCGGAGAGCGGCTTACCGGTCGCGTTCACCTCGGAGTCGGGGAAATCCGCGCAGCCCTCGGCCGGGGTGAGGACAAACCGTCCGCCCGCGGGATTGGTGCCGGGGTCGGTGAGCTCCATGTTCCCGTTGGCGGCGGCGAGCTGGCTGCCGTTGGAGGTTGCCGTGATGGCGTAGGTGCCCTCGGTGTGCGTCAGGGTCCAGTCGGTGGTCGGCAGCGCGTCGCGGGTCGAGACCACCGCGCGCTTGCCGTCATGGGCGAGCATGTCGCCGCCCCTGCCGTAGAACATGAACCGGCCCAACTGCGCCGCGTGCGTGCGGAACGCCTCGGCGCCCGCGAGCGAGTCCGCGTCTGCGCGGTAGCCGCCATCGGCGCGGCGGACGTACTTCCCGCCCTCGTCCGACTTCAGGGCGTAGCAGCCGTTGGCCAGCCCGAAGACGGGATCGTCGCCGGGGCCGGTAGGAGCGGGCGACGGCTGCGACGCCGCGATCCCACCGCCGGCCAGGACCAGCGCCAGCGTCACGGCGAGAGTGTGTACCCAGCGTCGGCGCGTACGCCCCGGTTGCTGTCTCATGAGCGTCCGATATCCCCTGTCAATCCGCTTACTGATTTGCCGAGAAGAGTAGATCATTTTGGACAATCGTCCAGGTGAAACGCCGGGGAAGTAATCGGGATGATTTCCCGGCGCGGGGGCGTTACAGTGTGTGGTCCCAGCATGGTGCTGGGTACGTACGGGGCTGAACGGTTTCGACTTTGTACGTTGAGTTAGGGGAAGCGTGTCGGTGCAGGCAAGAGACCACCGTAAGCGTCGCTGCAAACCTATAAGCGCCGATTCCAATCAGCGCGACTACGCTCTCGCTGCCTAAGTAGCGAAGCGTGTCTGTCAGTCCGATCTCGCCCTCGGGTCGGGTACTGGCATCAGCTAGAGGGCTTTACCTACCGGCTCGGTCACGGAGTCGGATGGGACATCAAACAGTGACTGGGATCGTCATCACGGCTTGTTCGCGAGACCGGGAGATCCAAGTAGAGGCTTAGCGAACTGCACACGGAGAAGCCCTAGCGATTCGGCGGAGGACCCGGGTTCGATTCCCGGCAGCTCCACAAACGAAGGCCCCGGACCACACGGTCCGGGGCCTTCGTCGTGTCGGGATGATCGGGGCGAGCCTCAGCAGTTGTTCGGCGCGGGACCACCGGCGAACCGGCCGTCCAGCCACCCGAAGGCGCCGGGTATCCCCTCGATGCTGGCCGGACCGTGATCGCCGGGAAGCACGTCGAACTGCACGGGAAGTCCGGCCGCACAGTAGTTGCGGACGGTCGCGGCCGCCGAATCCAGCGGGGCGAGCTGATCGCCCCTGCCGTGCCAGGCGTACAGCGGGGCCCGCGGGACCCCGCGGTACAGCATCAGGCTGTTCTCGTCGAAGATCGCCCGTACCGCGGGCGCGTGGATCCGGGCGGGATCGGCGGACACCTCGGCGGCGCTGTGGTTCGCCCCGGCGTCGATGATCTCCTGCGAGCACGCGTTCGTGATCCGGTCGCGCAGGGTCAGTCCGGCGGGGGTGAGTCCACTGGCCAACGGAATGGAGGACGGGTACTCGCGTTCGAGTCCCAGGGTGGCGGCGAAGCCGAGACCGAACAGCGGGTGCGGCGCGGTCCCGAGGCCGTTCGCGAGCTCGCTGAGGTTGGCAGGGACGCCGCCCTGCGCGATGCCGACGATGTTGAGTTCGGGCGCGTAGCTGGGCGCCAGTGCCCCCGCCCAGCCGCTGGTCATGCCGCCGCCCGAGTAGCCGACCACGCCGACGGGGCTCTGCCAGAGCCTGGCCTCGGGTAGTCGCTGCACCGCGCGGATCCCGTCGAGGACGATCTGGCCGCCGAGCCGGGCGGCGCCGTACGCGCTGGTCGGCCCGAGGTGATCGGGGAGCGCGACAGCCCAGCCCCGCAGCAGCATCAGGTTGATCAGCGGCGCCTCCTGGAGCTGCCCGTTGAACAGGGTGTGCGACGGCCCGCACCGTGTGCCGAGCGAATTGATGATCGTCTGATACGACACCAGCGGACGGTTCACCCCGCCGCGCGGGACCAGCACGGTGGTCACCGCGGCGATCGGGTGGCCCGTCGAGTTGGTGGAGCGGTAGCTGATCTGCCAGCCGTCGGCGTTGCCGTACCGCGAGACGTCGACCGGCCTGCTGCGCAGCACGTCGCCGTTCGCGCGGGCGCCCAGATCCGGTGGTGCCCAGTAGAACGGATCGGGATCGGGCGCAGGCATCAGCGGCTGCGCCTGGGCTGGCGGCGGCGCGGCGATGGCCAGCGAGAATGCCAGCGCCAGCGCCGCGAACACGGCGGTGACGGAATCTCTGAGTGTGACTCGCATCGAATCCTCCAGTGATTCGGCCGTCCGTCAAGCACCCCCGCGCCATGACGCAGCTCACACTATCGAATCTCGGCGTGGTCTTCGGCGGTTATCGGCGCGACACCCCGGATCGAGGGCATGCTGTGACCGTGGATGCCCTGCCGATGTTCCCGCTCGGTGCCGTGCTGCTGCCCGGCGAACTGCTGCCGCTGCAGGTGTTCGAGCCGCGCTACCTCGAGATGATCGCCCACCTGACCTCCTCGCCGGACCTGATGCGGTTCGGCGTGGTGCTCATCTCCCGCGGCCACGAGGTGGGCGGCGGCGACCAGCGCACCGACGTCGGCACGGTGGCGCGCATCATCGACTGCGAGCAGGCTCCGGGCGGACGACTGTTGCTCGGATGCGTCGGGGAGCGGCGGATCCGGGTGCGGCGCTGGTTGCCGGACGACCCGTACCCGCGGGCCGACGTGGAGCCGTGGCCCGACGGGGGTGCGATGCACGGGGCGGAGGCGATCGACGAAGTCGGCGCGCTGGTGGACGAACTCGGTGGACTGCTGAGCCGGTCCGCGGCGCAGCACGGCATCCCGGCGCCCGAGTTCCCCCGGCTGGACGAGCTGCCCGGCGAGATGGGCGACCGCGTCTTCGCCCTCGCCGCGAGTCTGCCGCTCGTTGCGGCGGATCGGTTGCGTCTGCTGTCGGCTCCAGGTCCGGGCGAGCGACTGACGGTTCTCGCCGAGGCGCTCGGCGACGTGATCGCCGCGGTGCGATTCAGGCTGTCGGAGTAGATGATTCACGTGCGCGGTGAGGGAACGTTGCTCGCGGTCGTCGCGCTCGGCGGCGGAATCGGCGCGCTCGCGAGGTATGGCATCGCGCACGCGATCCCCACCCGGGAGATGCCGTGGGCGACGCTGATCACCAACGTGCTCGGCTGCCTGCTGATCGGCATCCTGATGGTGCTCATCACCGAGGTCGCGGCCGCGCACCGGTTGCTCCGGCCCTTCCTGGGAGTCGGGGTCCTCGGCGGCTTCACCACCTTCTCCACCTACGCGGTCGAGGTGCGGGGGCTGCTCGCGTCCGGCAGCTATCCGATCGCGTTCGTATATCTCGTCGGGACGGTTCTCGCGGCGCTCGCCGCCGTGCTGGCGGGGGTGTGGGGCGCGAGGTACGTCACCGGCGCCTTCGCCGGGAAGGGAGACTGAGATGTCCTATTCGCGCACGGAGCTGCGGCTGTCGATCATCCTCGGGCAGGACGACCTCTGGCATCACAAACCGAAGTATCAGGAGATCGTCAAGCGGGCCCGCACCGCGGGGCTGGGTGGGGCCAGCGTGTGGCGTGGCATCGAAGGCTACGGCGCCTCCGCGCACATCCACACCACCCGGCTCCTCGACCTGGCGGACGGGCTGCCGCTGCTGGTGGTCGCGGTGGACACCGAGCAGCGGATCCGCGAGTTCCTGGACGGCATCGGCGAACTGCTCACCGAGGCCACCGTGACGCTGGAGGAAGTCGAGCGGGTGCACTTCACCGAGGACCGGCCGTGACGGTGGTGCTGGTGGTCGTCGGCGGCATGGTCGGTGCTCCGGCGCGGTTCCTGCTCGACCGTGCCGTCGGTTCCCGCACCGACAGCGTGTTCCCGTGGGGAACCCTGACGGTGAACGTGATCGGATCGCTGATCCTCGGCGGCCTGGTCGGCGCCTCGGTCGGTCACGGCGGCCAGCTGATGGCGCTGGTGGGCACCGGATTCTGTGGGGCCCTGACCACGTACAGCACCTTCGGCTACGAGACGGTCCGGCTCGTCGAGGACGGGGTGCGCCTGTACGCGCTCGCCAACGTCGTGGTCAGCGTCGTGGCGGGGATCGCGGCCGCGGCCCTCGGGTTCGCCGTCGCGCACGCCCTGTTCGCGTGATCGAATGGCGGAGCGACACAACCATAAGAAGAGAGGGGCGTCGTGGGACACGATCGAGCCGGGCAGCCGGCGCAGCCGCAGGATCTCGAGGATCTCGCGCAGTTGGTGACGGCCTACTACAGCCGCATCCCCGACCCCGAGAACCCTGACGAGCGGGTCGCGTTCGGCACCTCCGGGCATCGCGGTTCCAGCCTGGACGGCGCCTTCAACGAGGCTCACATCCTCGCCACCACCCAGGCCATCGCCGAATACCGGGCAGGCCAGTCGATCACCGGCCCGCTGTTCCTCGGCCGCGACACCCACGCGCTCTCCGAACCCGCCTGGACCAGCGCACTCGAGGTGCTTGCCGCCAACGACGTTGTGGTGCTGATTGATTCCGGTGGTCGATACACCCCGACCCCCGCGGTCAGTCACGCGATCCTGCGGTACAACGAGTCGGGTCCGGCGGCAAGGGCCGACGGCATCGTGGTCACGCCCTCGCACAACCCGCCGCGCGACGGCGGATTCAAGTACAACCCACCGCACGGCGGTCCGGCCGACACCGCGGCCACCTCGGCGATCGAGGCGCGCGCGAACGAGCTGATCGCGGCGGGGCTGGCCGGGGTGAAGCGGGTCCCGCTGGCGGCGGCGCTGGCGGGTGCGGCGCGGCCGTACGACTTCCTCGCCACGTACCTCGACGACCTGCCCAACGTGGTGAACCTCGACGCCATCCGCGCCGCGGGCATCCGGGTCGGGGCCGACCCGCTCGGCGGCGCCAGCGTCGACTACTGGGGTGCGATCGCCGAGCGACACCGGCTCGACCTGACGGTGGTGAATCCGCTGGTCGACGCCACCTGGCGGTTCATGACCCTCGACACCGACGGCAAGATCCGGATGGACTGCTCGTCCCCGGACGCGATGGCCTCGCTGATCGGCACGCGCGACCGGTTCGACATCGCCACCGGCAACGACGCGGACGCCGACCGGCACGGCATCGTCACGCCGGACGGCGGGCTGATGAACCCGAATCACTACCTCGCCGTGGCCATCGACTACCTCTACGCGAACCGGCCCGGCTGGGCGCCTGGCACCAAGGTCGGCAAGACCCTGGTGAGCTCGTCGATGATCGATCGGGTGGTGGCAGGCCTCGGCCGGGAGTTGGTGGAGGTGCCGGTCGGCTTCAAGTGGTTCGTGCCCGGGCTGCTGACGGGAGAACTGGGTTTCGGCGGCGAGGAGAGCGCCGGCGCCTCGTTCCTGCGCACCGACGGCCTGGTGTGGACGACCGACAAGGACGGCCTCATCATGGCGCTGCTGGCGTCCGAGATCGTCGCCGTCACCGGGCGCTCACCGTCGGCCCGGTACGCCGAGCTCGCCGAGCGGTACGGCAGCCCCGAATACGCGCGGGTCGACGCGCCCGCAAGCCGCGAGCAGAAGGCTGCCCTGGCGGCGCTCTCGTCGGATCAGGTCACCGCGACCGACCTGGCGGGCGAGCCGATCACCGCGACGCTCACCGCGGCGCCCGGCAACGGCGCGGCGCTCGGCGGACTCAAGGTCTGCACGGAGAACGCCTGGTTCGCCGCGCGGCCGTCCGGCACCGAGGACAAGTACAAGATCTACGCCGAATCGTTCAGGGGTGGAGAGCATCTCGCGCAGGTGCAGGACGAGGCGCGGGAGCTGGTGTCCCGGGCACTGGGAGCAGGCGCCTGAGGCGAGGCGCCGCTGGCTAGGATCGGTGGCAATCATGCACACCACCGCAGCCAAGCTGCCACGCGAGATCTGGGTCCTGGTTTCGGCCAGTTTCGTCATCGCCCTCGGGTTCGGAATCGTCGCACCGGCACTGCCCCAGTTCGCCCGCAGCTTCGACGTCGGGGTCACTGCCGCGACGGCCGTGATCAGCGTGTTCGCGCTGATGCGACTGCTGTTCGCGCCGCTGAGCGGCGCGTTCGTGCAGCGGCTGGGGGAGCGTCCGACCTATCTCACCGGGCTGCTGATCGTCGCCGCGTCGTCCGGCGCGGTCGCGTTCGCGCAGGATTACTGGCAGCTGTTGCTGTTCCGGGCGGTCGGCGGTGTCGGGTCGACGATGTTCACCGTGTCCGCGCTCGGCTTGCTGATCCGGATCACGCCGCCCGGTATCCGCGGACGGGTGTCGGGCCTGTACGCGACGTCCTTCCTGTTCGGCACCATCGGCGGCCCGCTGGTCGGCGGCGCGCTGGCGGGCTTCGGGCTGCGCGCGCCCTTCCTGATCTACGCGGTGGCGCTGCTCATCGCGGCCGCGGTGGTCTATCTCAGCCTGCGGGGATCCGCGCTCGCCTCACCGGAGGCAGGCGGCGCACCGATCACCATGTCGCTCCGCGAGGCGCTGGCCTCGCCGACGTACCGGGCGGCGTTGGCGTCGAACTTCGCCAACGGCTGGGTGTCGTTCGGAGTCCGGGTGGCGATGGTGCCGCTGTTCGTGGTCGAGGCGCTGGACGAGGGCACCGCGCTGGCGGGCGTGGCGCTGACTGTCTACGCGGTCGGCAATGCGCTCGTGCAGATCCCGGCGGGGCGGCTGTCGGACCTGCGCGGCAGGCGGCCCTTCGTGTTGGCCGGGCTGGCCGTCAGCGGGGCCGCGACGATGTTCCTGGGGTTCAGCGAGAACCTGCTGGTGTTCCTCGCGCTGTCCCTGATCGCGGGCATGGGGTCCGGGCTGATGAACCCGGCCCAGCAGGCCGCGGTCGCCGACGTGATCGGTTCCAAGGCCAGGGGCGGTCCGGTGCTGGCCACCTTCCAGATGTCCTCGGACGTCGGGGTGGTGGTGGGTCCGCTGATCGCGGGCGTGTTGGCCCAGAACCTGTCTTACGGTGTGGCATTCGCGGTCACGGGTGCGCTGATGCTGGTCCCGATCGCGTTCTGGGTGGTCGCGCCGCGGACGATCCCGGAGGCGTCAACCGGGGATGCCGACCCCGATCAACGCGCCAACCAGATAGGTGGCCGCGACCGCGATCGCGCCGAAGGCGAGCTGCCGGATGGCCCCGCCGACCTTCGACTTCGCGGTGAAGCTCGCGGCGAGCGCGCCGACGATCAGTAGGCCGATCCCGCCGATGGCCAGCCCGGCGACGAGCGACTCGAAGCCGAGCAGGTACGGGATCAGCGGGATGACCGCGCCGATGCAGAACATCAGGAACGACGAGCCCGCGGCGACCAGCGGTGACGGCTTCTCGCTCGGGTTCACGCCGAGTTCGTGGGTGAGGTGGATGTTGACCGCCCGCTCGGAGTCGTCGTGCACCTCCGCGGCTGCGGCCTCCGCGGTCGCCTCGCTCATGCCCATCGCGGTGAACGTGCCGACCAGCTCGGCCTGCTCGGCCGCGGGATGGCGGGCCTGAGAGCGTGTCTCGACCCTCACCTCGGCCTCGATCTGTTCGTTCGCGGTGGACACCGAGGCGTACTCGCCGAGCGCCATGGAGAAGGCGCCTGCCACGAGTCCCGCGACACCGCTGAGGATGACGGTGTGCGCCTCGACGCCTGCGCCGCCGACACCCGCGATCAGCGAGGTGTTGGTGACCAGGCCGTCCATCGCACCGAAGGTCGCCGCCCGGAGCCAGCCGCCGGACACGTTCGAGTGGGTGTGATCGAACTCGTGCGGGAGCGCGGTCTCGCTGTGCTCCTGGCCGGGCTGCGGCTCGCTCATAACGGTGAATCTACGCCGATCGGTACCGTGGGCCTGGTGTGGATTCGGATCGTCAGCCTGCTTGCCAGGCTCGGGCTCGCGGCCGTCTGGCTGATCTCGGGAGTGCTCAAGGCCGCGGACCCGGCGGGAACGGTGATCGCGGTGCGCGCCTACCAGTTGCTGCCGGAGTCGCTGGTACGGCCGGTCGCGAACGCGCTGCCGTTCCTCGAGATCGCGCTTGGGCTGTTGCTGCTGATCGGACTGGGGGTCCGGCTTGCTGCCATCGCGTCGGCCCTGCTCTTGGTGGTGCTGATCGGGGTGATCATCTCGGTGTGGGCCCGCGGGCTGTCCATCGACTGCGGGTGCTTCGGCGGCGGCGGGGTTGCGGACGTCGACGGCTGGGACTACGCCCGCGAGATCGCCCGTGACGTCGGGTTTCTCGCGCTGGCCGGGTGGCTGACCGCGTTCCCGCGCAGCCCGTTCGCGCTCGGGCCGCGGTCTCGGCCCGTGCTCTCAGTGCCACCTCAGCATGGGATGGCAGAGTAAAGCCACATTTGAATCTCGGAGCGAAGGACTGCATCTGTGAACCCGAAGAACGGCAAACCCGTCACCTCCCTGCAGCCGACGTCGAGTCGGTCGACGTACATCCTCGGGGGACTGGCGGTCCTGGTGATCGCGGCCGTGGTGATCGGCGGGGTCATCTGGCAGAACAATCGGAGCAAGCCGCGTAACGAGGGCTATGGCGGCGTGTCGAATTCGGCCGTGCAGGTGGCGGTGCAGGAGGACGGCATCGTGCGGATCGGCGTGCCGGACGCGCCCACCACCGTCGAGGTGTTCGAGGACCCGATGTGCCCGTACTGCGCCGAGTTGGAGAACAAGAACGGTCAGGAGGTCGCGCAGAAGATCGACGAGGGCAAGGTCGCGGTGCGCTATCACATCCTCGACTTCCTCAACCGACTCTCCGCGAGCGGCGACTACTCGACCCGCGCGGTGGCCGCATCGATGTGCGTCGCCGAGAGCGGTGACGCGATCGCGTACTCGAAGTTCCATGCCGCGCTGTTCTCGCCCGAGAACCAGCCCGCGGAGAACGGCTCCTCGGACCACTCCAACGCCGAACTGGCCCAGATCGCCAAGGACTCCGGCGCGGGCGACGCCGCCGTGGCATGCATCTCGGACGGCGCCAAGGTGAACGAGGCCGCCGCGTCGGCGCAGAAGGGCCGCGAGGCACTGGCCGCGAGCGGTGCGGCCGGGACGCCCACGGTGATCGTGAACGGCGCCATCGTCGATGCGCTCGGCAATCCGGACTGGGTCTCCGAGCTGAACTGACGCCGGCCGTGAGGGCGGCGGGCACCGACAATCTCGGTGCCCGCCACCCTCGGTCTGGGTAGGCTGTGACCAGGCAATTTGTTGGCCGGAGCGGCGATGGTGTAACTTTCTTCCAGCACGGAGGAGCACGCGCTCGGTGCGAAAAAAGAACTGAATACGGGGCTATGGCGCAGCTGGTAGCGCACCACACTGGCAGTGTGGGGGTCAGGGGTTCGAGTCCCCTTAGCTCCACCCAAGAAGGCGAACCCCAGGTCAGATTATGTTTCTGACCTGGGGTTCGTTTGTGCTCGGTGGCGGGGTCGGAATGTCCGCAGGTGGCCGCTGATGACACGTTCCCCTCTCGACGCCGGTCCGATCAGCCGGTCGGGCGGGTGATCGACTTTCGTGGGGGGTCGGTCGCGCCGATCGGCGGATTCGCCGGAGGCAGGTGGATATCTAGTTTCGAGATCATGCGACGCGGAACAGTGGTGTGGACAGGGATCGCCGGACTCGTATTGGCGCTCGCCGTACCGACGACGGGACAGGCGGCGCCGACACCGAACACGGTGTCCTCCGACGTCTTCGACAACTTTCTCGCTCGATCTCTGGAATCCACCGGACTGCCCGGAGTGTCGGCGGTCATCACCCGGCACGGCGAGCTGGTGCACGCGGCAGGATACGGCCACGACTCGACGGGCGCGGCGGTCACCGAGCGCACACCGATGCGGATCGCCTCGCTGAGCAAGGCGTTCACGGCGACGGCGGTACTGACCCTGGTCGAGGACGGTGCGATCGCGCTGGACAGACCGGTGACCGAGCAACTTCCCGAATTCCGGATCGACGATCCGCGCGCTGACCGGATCACCGTGCGGCACTTGCTGAATCAGACTTCCGGGCTCGCCGATCCGACCGTCGATATCACGGCGACCGAGTCGGCCGCGTCGCTCGAACAGTACACAGCGACCCTGCGCACGGCCCGCCTGGCAGCCGACCCCGGTACCCGCTGGGCGTACTGCAATGTCAACTACAACGTGGCCGCCCGGCTGGTCGAGGTAGCTAGTGGACAGCCGTTCAGCGACTACCTGCGCGATCGGATCTTCGGTCCACTCGGCATGACCGGCAGTGCGGTCGACGACGACATCGTCACGCCCGCAGACGGTTTCATATCGATCTTCGGGCTCTGGATCGCCCGACCCGAGCTGCCGGGATTCCTCGACGACAGCGGGAGCGGCGGGGTCGTCACCGACGCTGCGGATATGGGGCGCTGGCTGATCGCCCAATCCGGAGACGGTCCCCCACTGGTCGGCGCGGAGAGCCTGGCCACCCTGCACGCGCCGTCACCGGTGCGCAACTACGGGATGGGCTGGGGCTCGGAGAACACCGACGGCGCACCGCTGCTGACCCATTCGGGCAACCTGTTCACCTATACATCGGCCGCCGCGCTCGATCCGTCGACCGGCTATGGCTTCGCGGTCCTCGTCAACAGCGCCGCGCTGCAGGACGACGCCTACACGATCCTCGGCGGGCTGGTGGCCCTGAGCCGTGGCGAGAGCCCCGAGGTGCCTGGCGGTGACCGGCAGTGGTTCGAAGCCGGACTCGCGGCCACGGCGGTAGGTGCGCTCGGCCTCGGCATCGCCGGCGTCGTCCGGTCCAGGCGCTGGGCGATCCGCCATCGGGCGGTCCGGTGGTGGTCAGTCGCATTGCGGTCGATTCCGGCGCTGATGCCGCTCATGTTGCTCGCCGGTCTTCCACAAATCCTGTCGCTGTTGATGAACGGCAGGACAGTGACCTGGGCGCAGCTCACATACTTCCCCGCACCGCTCACCATCACGCTGGTGACCTGCGCGATCGCAGGCGCCGCGACGTTGACCGCACGGCTGCTCCGGCGCTCACTAAGCTCGATCCGATGAGGAACAACGCGGGGTTTGCGCTCATCGCGGTCGTCTGCCTGCTCAATGGGTTCTTTCTCGACGCTCTCCCGCTCGCGCGCCAGGCGCTGTTCGCCGCCCTCGCGGTCATCGCGTACCTGTACGGCCGCCGCGTCCATACCGCACGGGGCTGGCTGGTGCAGTGTGTCGTCGCGTTGCCGGCCGTGGGCTACTGCGCGGTGAACTTCTCTATCGGCGTCGGGGCGCTGCTTTGCCTGGTCGTGTTCGTCACGCTGCCCTGGCTGGCGGGGCGGTTCCGTCGGCAGCAAGCCGAGCTGATCGAGGCGGGGCTCGCCCGCGTCGCCCAGCTCGAGCAGGAGCAGGCGTTGGTCGCTGAGCAGGTCACCCTGCGTGAGCGGGCCAGGATCGCCGCCGAGATGCACGATTCCCTTGGTCACGACCTCGCACTGATCGCGTTACAGGCCGGGGCGATGGAACTGTTGCCGGAGCTGCCCGAGCCGAATCGGGCTGCGGTCCAGCGCCTTCGCGAGTCGGCGGTGTCGGCCACGGATCGGCTGCGAAGCTCCGTCGCGGTCCTGCGTGATGCGGTCGCCGCGCCTGGCCTGCCCCGCGACGAGTCCGTCGCCGCGCTGGTCGAGCGTGCCGAGGCCGCGGGTATGCGCATCCGCTTGGACCTGCCGGTGGATTCGATCCCCTTGCCACACCTGGTCGGTCGCGCGATCTATCGAGTCGTGCAGGAGTCGCTGACCAACGCGGCACGCCACGCACCGAGCGCGTCGGTCACGATCACGGTCGAGCAGTCATCGTCGGCCAGCACGATCACCGTCCGCAATCCCGTACCGGCCGCCGTAGCCGCTCCCAGCGCCCCGGCAGGACACTGGCGAGGACCAACGGCAGGCACGGGATTGGCCGGGCTCCGCGCGCATGCCGAGCTGGTCGGCGGCACCCTGTCCGCCGAACACGATGGGAATGAATTCGTCGTGCACGCACGATTTCCCGGGGTGTGTGGATGAGCATTCGGGTACTCGTAGCCGACGACGAGGCCATGATCCGCGCAGGAATTCGGTCGATCCTCACAACCGACCCGGCCATCGAGGTCGTCGCCGAGGCCGCGGACGGGCGCGAAGCAGTGGACTCGGCGCTGGCGCACCGGCCTGGTGTCGTGCT
This sequence comes from Rhodococcus sp. NPDC059179, assembly GCF_042754885.1. NCBI lineage: Bacteria > Bacillati > Actinomycetota > Actinomycetes > Mycobacteriales > Nocardiaceae > Rhodococcus > Rhodococcus sp. NPDC059179. The sequence continues at coordinate 23,640 of NZ_JBHZBV010000005.1, forward strand.
GATGGACGTGCGAATGCCCCGGCTGGACGGGCTCTCGGCGGCCGCCGAACTACGCGGGGCCGCGCCGGAGATCGCCGTCGTCGTGCTCACCACCTTCGACGAGGACGACTACGTGGGTGCCGCGCTCGACGCGGGCGCGGCTGGTTTTCTGCTCAAGGCCGCCGATCCGCGCGAACTGATCTTCGGCGTGCACGCGGTCGCGGGCGGCGGTGCCTACTTGTCACCGCGCATCGCCAAGAAGGTGATCGCGCAGAGGGACGGCGGCGTCTTCACCCGTGCCGCTTCGGCCCGCACGCAGATCGCCGAGCTGACCGTGCGGGAGCTGGCGGTTCTCGCCCGCATCGGCCACGGTCTGTCGAATCGGGACATCGCCGTCGAGTTGTTCATCGCCGAGGCGACGGTGAAAGCCCACGTCAGCGCGATCCTGCGCCGGCTCGATCTGAAGAACCGGGTCCAGGCGGCGATCCTCGCCCACGAAGCGGGCTTGACGGCCCCGGAACCCTGATCCTCCCCACCTTCTGTGCAATGTCACGGAAGCCCAACGGTTGCCGTCGGATCCTCGCCAGTCTGCGGGCCATCTGTTTCACTTGGTGCGAATGTGACCTGAGTGACTGGTGTTACCTGTCTGAAAGGAGAGCGGCGCCCGCGGATCACCCGTGCCTGCGCCCATTCCGAAGATGAAGATGACCACGATGATGGCCGGACTGGCCGCCGCGACCGTGACCGCGATGGTGCTGCCCGCGGGAGCGCTGGCCCAACCGGTCGCCGAGGCGGCCGCGGAGACCCCGCTGACCGGCAGGACGGTCTTCCTCGACCCCGGACATCAGGGCACCGCTCACACCGAGAACCTCTCCCGGCAGGTCGACGACGGCCGCGGGGGCAAGAAGGACTGCCAGACCACCGGCATGACCAGCCGCGGCGGCGTCCCCGAGCACACGATCAACTGGGACGTCTCGCAGCTGGTGAAGACGAGCCTGGAGACCCTGGGGGCGACGGTCGTGCTCAGCCGCCAGGACGATTCCGGCTGGGGCGGCTGCGTGGACGACCGCGCCCGCGCCGCGAACGAGTCTGGCGCGGACCTGGCCATCAGCATCCACGCCGACTCCACCACCGCGGAGGCGGACGCGTCGCGTCGCGGGTTCCACATGATCGTCCCGGAGCTGCCGGTGCCCGACGCGGCCGTCGACAAGGCGCAGTCCGGCCCCGGCCTGCAGGCCTCGCGACAGATGCGCGACGTCTACGTCAAGAACGGCTTCACCCCCGCGAACTACGCCGGGGTCGTCGAGGGGCTGCAGACCCGCGGCGACGTGGCCGGTCCCGCGCTCACCACCGTGCCGCTGGTCTTCGTCGAGATGGGCAACGGATCCAATCCCGAAGACTCGGCCGTCCTCGACAGCCTCGACGGCCGCCTCAAGCACGCGATCGCGATCACCACCGGAGCCGTAAACTACCTGATGGAGGGCGGGGTGGCCGAGCCGGCCCCGGCCGCAGGCGCCACGACCACATCTGCGGCGCCAACGACGACCACGACCGTCGCCCCGCCGTCCGCATCCGCGACAAAGCCCGCGAAGCCGAGCACGACGACGCCGAGCGGGACGCCCGACAAGCAGGCGCCGGCGGGCGGCGGCCTCACCGAGGTGCTCGCGCTGCTGCAGCCGCTGCTCGAGGAGCTCGGCCTCGGCGGGTTCACGGGATTGGCCACCGACGAGAACCTGGGACTGGTCTCGAACCTGCTGAGCGGGCTCCTCGAGACCCTTGCGGGTCAGGGCGCCCAGGGCTGACCTGTTCCGACCGGCCTACGATGGTGGCCGGTCGAGACGGAGGTGCAGCGGTGGCGAAACGACGGATTCCCGTCGTCCTGGTCGCGGGATTCCTCGGCGCCGGTAAGACCACCCTGCTCAACCACCTGCTGCGCAACAACCGTGGCGTGCGGATCGGTGTCATCGTCAACGACTTCGGTGCCATCAACATCGATTCGATGATGGTGGCGGGCCAGGTCGATTCGATGGTCTCGCTGAGCAACGGCTGCCTGTGCTGCGCGGTGGACGTGAGCGAGATGGACTCGATGCTCGACCGGCTGGCCCACCCTCGCTCGGAGATCGACGTGATCGTCGTCGAGGCCAGCGGGCTGGCGGAGCCCCGCAACATGGTCCGGCTGGTGCTCGGCAGCGAGAACCCGCGCATCGCCTACGGCGGGCTGGTTGTGCTGGTCGACGCCGTGGAGTTCGAGGACACCAGGGCAGCCCACCCGGAGCTCGATCTGCACCTGCGGCTGGCGGACCTGTTGGTGCTCAACAAGACCGACCGGATCTCCGAGCCCGAGCACCGCACTGTGCTGGCCCGGGTGGACGACCTCAGCGGCAGCGTCCCGGTGGTGTCGACGGCGCACGGCCGGATCGACCCACGGCTGCTGTTCGACGAGGTGACCAGGCCCGACGACGGTCCGCGTCAGCTGAGCCTCGACGAATTGCTCGCCGACCCGCACGACCACGACTGCTCCGACCACGAACATCTGCACGACCGCTACGAGGCCGTGTCCTTCAGCACCGACGCACCGATGGATCCGCGGGCGCTCGTGGAGTTCCTCGAGGACCGGCCGGCCGGGCTGTACCGGATCAAAGGCTTTGTGTACTTCGGGATCTCGGGGCACACGCAGAAGTACGTGATGCAGGCGGTCGGTCGGCACATCCGCTTCGAGACGGCTGCCTGGGGCAGGGGAGCGGCTCGCGTCACCGAGCTGGTGCTCATCGGTACCGGTCTCGACGCCGACGATCTGCGGCGGCGCCTCGAAGACTGTGTCCGGGTACACGAAAGCGGTGCCGCGTCATCGCGCGGCACCGCCGCGGCGGCCATGACCGGCGTGCACCGCTACGTGGTGGAGGTCTGAGCGGCACGGGGAACCGGACCGTTGTCAGAACGGCCAGATCAGGGGAACGAGAAACACCGCCACGCAGACGAACAACGCGGCACACGGCAGCCCCAGCTTCCAGTAATCACCGAAACGGTAGTCACCGGGGCCCTGGACCATCAGATTCCCCGGGGTGGCGACCGGGGTGAGGAACGACGCCGCGCCCGCGACGGTGATGCCCATCATCATCGGCAGGATCGACACGTGGGCGCTCTCGGCGACGGCGACGGCGACTGGAGCCACAATCAAGACCGTCGCCAGATTGCTCAGGAACTGCCCGAGGACGAGCACCAGCAGGACGATGCTCGCGAGCAGGAGATGCGGTGAGCTCGAGCCGAACCACGACACCAGGGCTGTCGAGATCTTCTCCGCGGCGCCGCTCGTCTGCAGAGCTGTCGCGAGCGGGATCATGCCGGCCACCACGATCAGTGTCGTCAGCGACACCGAACTCTGCACCTGGCTCATCGTCACCACCCGTGACCCGACCAGGATCGCGCCCGCGAGCAGGACCACGATGGCGGGCGGGAACACGTCGAACGCCAACAGCGCACACATGGCCGCCAGGACCGCGACCGCGACGTACGACCTGCGGCCGAGGTGCACCGACTGCCGCCTGATCCGGTCCGGCGTGTCCACGGGGAGCACGCCGGGGTGGCCTGCCTTGCGTTCCAGGTCCTCCCAGGTCCCGCGAAGCACCAGCACGTCGCCGGTGCGCAGGTGGGTGCGCTGGATTCGGTCCTCGCCGCGTCGGACGGCAGTGACGACCAGATCCCCGGATTCGGTGCACATTCCGGGGTACACGAGGTCGCCGACGAACTGTGACCGTGGCGGGATCACGACCTCGATGAGCCCGTCTTCGTAGCCGATGCGGGCGGAGCCCGGGGCCAGCGCGTAGTCACGCGCGAGCGTCTCGGCGTGATCGCCCAGGTTGCGGGGCGCGTTCGGTGCGTACCGGTGCGGAAGCAAGCGGGGGCCGAGCGCCACGACGATCACCACGACGCCCACCAGCAGCGGGATGCCGACAAGCGCGAACTCGAAGAAGCCGAACGCGCGGGCACCGGCCTCGACGGACAGCTCCGACACGAGCACGTTGATCGGGGTGCCGAGCATCGTCAGCATCGAACCGGCATGGGCGGCGAAGGCGATAGGGATCAGGATCTGGGACGGTGGCTGCCGCAGACCCGCCGCCAGGGTCACCCCAACCGGCACCAGTGCGGCGACGGTGCCGTTCACGCTGATGAGCGCGGTCAGCAGTGCGGAGAGCAGCATCAGTGCGACCACGACCGACGATCGCTTCTCACCGACCCGGCGGGTCAGCTGCTGCCCGGCCCACGCCGTCACCCCGGTCGCGTCGAGGGCCTCACTGATCACAAACAGCCCGGCGAGGTAGACAACGATCGGGTCGCCGAAGCCGGCGATCGTCTGCTCGAAGGTGATCGCGCCGGTGAGATACAGCGCCAGCGCGACGCCCAGGGCCACGACCGCCGGCGACATCCTGTTCGTGATGAACGCGACGATCGCGGCGATGAGGACCAGGATCGTCGCCAATATGGGGTCCACGTGTTACGGGTCCTTCCTCAGCGGATTCCCGTGCGGAACCGACGGGTGGCGCTGTGCTGTCAGAAGGTGTCGAGTTGGGCGTCGATCTCCGGCAGGCGGGTGGCGCGCGGCTCCTCGATCAGGGCGCCTCGGACCACGACCGTGCGAGGCGCGGCGAGGGTGCGCATGGTGTCGAGCGGGTTGGCGTCGAGAAGCACCATGTCGGCGTCTTTCCCGGGTTCGATCGAGCCGATCCGGTCCTCGAGCCCGAGGATCTGCGCGTTGGTCTGGGTTGCGGCGTGCAGGGCTTGCGCCGGGGTGAGGCCGCCGTAGCGGACCAGCAGGTCGAGTTCGCGCCAGGTGTTCGAATGCGTCACGTAGGTGACCGCCGAGTCGGTGCCCATCCCGAGCACGATGTCGTTGTCGAGCGCGGACTGGATACCCGACACCATTTCCTCGAGGACGAGTTTCGCGTTCGCCAGGACGATGTCGTCGGCGCCGGTCACCGACTGCGGTAGCTTCACGAGCGGAAGGCAGGCCTGCAGCGTCGGGATCATCGCCGAGTAGCCGCGCAGCGAGTTCGGGTTGTTCTTGTAGAGGGCGATCGCCTCGTCGTTCATGCTGCTGCCGTGCTCGATGGTGTCGACACCGGCTCGCAGCGCCGCGATCACACCCTCGACGCCCTGCGCATGGGCTGCGACGAGCACGCCCCTGGCGTGGGCTTCCTCGCAGATCGCCTGCATGCCCTCCTCGCTCATCTCGGGCTTGCCCGCATGGCCCACCTCGGTGGCATCGGTGACGCCCCCGGTCGCGGAGATCTTGATGGTTTGCGCGCCGCGGTCGAGGTTCTCGCGGGTGGACCGACGTCCCTGCGAGGGGACGTCGCAGACATGCGCGATCTGTGGTGCGCCGTGACCGCCGGTGATTGCCATCAGCGGCCCCGACGGCAGGAGGCGGGGACCGACGTACTCGCCGCGTTCAATGGCATTGCGGGCCTCGATCACCTCGTCGCCGACGTCGCCGACGCTGCGGATCGTGGTCACACCGGTGTGCAGCTGGGTGAGCACGTTGGTCTTGGTGCGTCGCCTGAGCATCCAGCGTCCGGCCGGGCTGTGCAGGAACTTGGTGGCCAGCATCGCGGTCCGCGGCCGCGTGTAGATCTTCGGCAACGGCTTACCGTCGGCGAACAGGTGGGCGTGGGCGTTGATGATGCCGGGCATCAGGAAGCGGCCGGTGCCGTCGATGATTCGGTGACCGGTGGGGACCTGCGCCTGCGCGGACGGTCCCGCGTACTCGATTGTGCCCGAGGAGTTCACGATGACGGTCCAGTCGGTGTGAACGGTGCCGACGGCGTCTCCGCTCACGACGGACACCTGTGTGATGGCGAACGGTGTGACCATGTCTCACTCTCCGGTCGAGCTGAATTCGATTGACGGGTAGTCAGTTCGACACTATATGGGGATCCGTTCCGGTGTTCGGGCAGGTGGGAACGGGTGGCGCAGTGTCGGCCACGGTACAGTGGCCGACACCAACGAGGCGGGAGAGCGCATGTGGTCAGCTGTGGGGGACACGATGACGTACGCAATGGGGCTGGCTCTCAGTCCTTTTGCGGTGACCACCGGCATCGTCCTATTGCTAGGTGACCGCGGTCGGGTCAAGACCTCCCTGTTCGGGCTGGGATGGTTTCTCGCGTTGCTGGTGATCACCGCCATCGCGATGGCGGTCGTCGACGTCGTGGACGACGACCACCCGGAGCAGACCGCGGACGGCGTCAACATCGTGCAGCTGCTGTTCGCGTTGCTGTTCTTCGGCCTGGCGATCGTGGCATGGGTCAAACGGCCCTCGGCGGAATCGTCGAACCCGCCGGCTGCGGAGAGGGAGGGCAAGAAGCCCGGAATCCTGGATCGCCTGGATGATGTCGGAATTGCCGGATGCTTCGGTCTGGGTCTCGCGCAGGGTGTGCTCGTCGTCAAGAACATCCCGCTGGCGGTCAGCGCAGGCGCGGTGCTGGGGGCGGCCGCGCTCGACTCCACCCAATCGGCCGGCGCGGTGGTGGCCTTCGCGCTGCTGGCGTCGGCCGGGGTGATCGTCCCGCTCGCCGTGGCAATCGTCGCCGGACACCGGATGGACGGCGCGCTGGCGAGCGCCAGGGCATGGATCGAACAGAACATGACCGCGATCACCCTGGTCGTGCTGCTCGTCCTGGGCGCGTACTTCCTCGGCCAGGGACTCGCCATCACGGGATAGCGACCAGGACGGCCCCGCAACCGACCAGGGGCGGTTACGGGGCCGGACTCTCTCAGGGGCGGGTGGCGCGCCTGCGACGCTGGTTGCTGCCGCCGCCCTGCGAGCCACCGGAACCCGGCGTCTCGCTGCTGTACATCACCGTGGGCTGCGCGGAACCCTGGCCGCGCCCGCGGCCACCCGAGCCCCGGCCACCGCCTGCGGCGGCACCCTCGCCGCCCCTGCCGGTCCCCGAACCGGACTGCCCGCGGCCGCGGCCGCCGCCCTGCCCACCGCCGCTGCGAGCGCCACCCTGGGCGCCGCCGCGACGCTGGCCGCCGGCGCCACCGGCACCGCCACGGCGTCCGCCGCCCTGGCCCTGCGGCTGGGTGGCGGGCTTGGGTGCCGGGATGACATGCGGCGCGATCTCGCCGACGAGCGCGTTGACCGGATCGGAATCGGCCGTCACCTGCTGCGGGGTCACCTTGATGGCGGCCTTGCGCATCAGGATGGCCAGGTCCTTGCGCTGCTCGGGCAGCACCACCGTCACGACGTCGCCCGCGCTGCCCGCGCGTGCGGTGCGGCCCGACCGGTGCAGGTACGCCTTGTGCTCGGCGGGCGGGTCCACGTGCACGACCAGCTCCACGTCGTCGACGTGCACGCCGCGCGCCGCGACGTCGGTCGCGACCAGCACGCGGGCCTCGCCCGCCGAGAAGGCGGCCAGGTTGCGGTCACGCGCCGCCTGCGACAGGTTGCCGTGCAGGTCGACCGAGGGGATACCTGCCTCGGTGAGCTGGCGGGCGAGCTTGCGGGCCTGGTGCTTGGTGCGCATGAACAGGATTCGGCGGCCGGTGCCGGACGCCAGCTTGTGCACGAGGTCCTTCTTGGCCTCGACGCCGTGCACGTCGAACACGTGGTGCGTCATCGCGGCAACGGGCGAGTTCGCCTCGTCCACCGAGTGCAGCACCTCGTTGTGCAGGAAGCGCTTGACCAGCTTGTCCACGCCGTTGTCGAGGGTCGCGGAGAACAGCAGTCGCTGTCCCTGCGCAGGGGTGGACGCGAGGATCCGCGTCACGACGGGCAGGAAGCCCAGGTCGGCCATGTGATCGGCCTCGTCGAGGACGGTGATCTCCACGGCGTCGAGGGAGACGAACTTCTGCTTCATCAGATCCTCGAGGCGACCGGGGCACGCCACGACGATGTCGACGCCCGCCTTGAGGGCCTGCACCTGACGGTGCTGCGAGACGCCGCCGAAGATGGTGGTGACGCGCAGGTCGTAGGCGTTCGCGAGGGGCTCGAGGGTCGCGGTGATCTGGGTGGCGAGCTCGCGGGTCGGGGCAAGGACGAGCCCCAGCGGGCGACCCGGGCGACGCTTGCCGCCTGCAAGGTCGCCAGCGAGGCGGGCGACCATCGGGATGGAGAAGGCGAGGGTCTTGCCGCTGCCGGTCTTGCCGCGGCCGAGCACGTCGCGGCCGGCCAGGGTGTCCGGCAGGGTGTCGACCTGGATCGGGAAGGGGGAGGTGATGCCGCCGTCGGCGAGCGCCCTCACGAGGGGTTCGCGCACGCCGAGGTCAGCAAAGGATTTCGTCATGTGGGTCGAGTGCCTTTCAGGCATCGGGTTGTGCTGCTCTGTCAGCACAAGATGGCGAGATTGCCGGTGGGCAAAATCGATCGCCGTAAGAAGAGCTCGTGCTGGAGTGCACCGATCAACGTGTTCGTTGAGGAAGCGTTCCACGACGTTTGGCGCGAAAACTCCCCGCGCCAGGTGTCACCAAGGATAGCCGACAATCGGGGCCCTCCGATCGTCGGCTGCGTCACACCCGGGCGCGCTCGGCTAAAGCCCCACCCACTCCGTGACGCCGTCCGCGAAGTGCTGCCGCTTCCAGATCGGCACCTCGGCCTTGATGCGCTCGACGAGCACCGAGCACGCCGCGAAGGCCTCGGCGCGGTGCGGCGCCGCGACCGCGGCAACCAGCGCCAGGTCCCCGACCACCAGCGGGCCCACCCGGTGCACCGCAGCGACCGGCAGCCCGGTCTCGGCGGACACCTGCTCGCAGCACTCGCGGAGAAAACGCTGGGCGTCGGGGTGCGCCTGGTACTCCAGTGCCGAAACCGACTGTCCGCCATCGTGGTTACGCACCACGCCGCTGAACAGCACCACCGCGCCGTGTTCGGGCCCGGCCACGGCGGCGTCCACTGCGGCCTGGTCGATCGGTTCGGTCGAGATCAGTGCGAGAAGCTCATTCATCGTGCATTCCCCCTCCGGAGACCTGCGCCAGCAGGTGCTCGAGGATCGGTTCGAGTACTGAGATGCCGTCGCGGACACCGCCGGGTGAGCCGGGCAGGTTGATCAGCACCGTGCGCCCGGACAATCCGGCCAGCCCGCGGCTGAGCGAGGCGTGCACCGTCTTCTCAGACCCCTTGCGGCGCATGGCCTCCGCCAGGCCGGGCAGCTCCCGGTCCAGCACGGCCCGGGTGGCCTCCGGGGTCTGGTCGGTGGGCGAGGCGCCCGTCCCGCCGGTGGTCACGACGAGGGCGGGCGCACCGGTGAGCGCGTCGGCCAGCCCGGCGGCGATGTCCGCGTCCGCGTACACCAGCGGTCCGCGCACCGTGAGGCCCTGCGCGGTGAGCCACTCCGCGATGGTGGGCCCGGTGGTGTCCTCGCGGGTGCCGCGAGCGCCTCCGGTGGAGGCGACCAGGACGACGGCGGATCGAGGTCCGGCCGTGGGCGTTTCGGTGGCATCGGGGCGGACCCAGTGCCCGTGCTTTCCGCCCTCCTTGGTCAGCAACCTCACGCCGTTCATGGTGGCGGCCGGGTCGACGGCCTTGACCATGTCGTGCAGCGTCAGGCCCGCCACGGCGACAGCGGTCAGCGCCTCCATCTCGACGCCGGTCTGGCCGGTGGTCTTGGCGGTGGCCTCGACCGTGATGGTGGTGTCGGTGAACCCGAACTCGATCTTCACCGAGGACAGCGCCAGCTGATGGCACAGCGGGATCAGCTCCGAGGTGCGCTTGGCGCCCGCGATGCCCGCGATCCGGGCGGTCGAGAGCACGTCGGCCTTGGGCATGCCGTCGGCGCGGACAAGGGCGATCACCTCGGCGGTGGTCTGGAGCTCTCCGCCCGCCACCGCGATCCGCGTGGTGGTGGCCTTCGCACTGACGTCGACCATGCGTGCGCGGCCCTCGCCGTCGAGGTGAGTCAGCTCGCTCGCTGCCGGGCTGTTCGTCGTCGGTTTGTCAATCACAGTGGCCACACCCGCACGTTGTCTCCCGCTTTCATTGTCGTCACATTCTCGGGGATGTCGATCAGCACGTCCGCGCGGGCCAGCGCCGCGACCAGATGCGAACCCGGCCCCGACTCGAGGGCCACGCCGCCGTCGACGCGCCTGCCGCGCAGGAACTGGTGTTTGCCGGGGATCGAGGTGATCGGCTCGGCCAGCGCGAGCTCCTCCCGAGGAACGGGCGGAAGGCCGGCCGCACGGCGCAGCAGCGGACGCGCGAACACCTCGAACGAGACCATCGTGCTCACCGGGTTTCCCGGGAAGTTCAGCACCGGGACGCCGTCGATCTCGGCCAGGCCCTGCGGCCCGCCCGGCTGCATGGTGGTGTGGCCGAACCAGCCCCCGAGCGGTGTGAGTACCTCGCGCACCACCTCGAAGTCGCCCATCGAGACGCCGCCGGAGGTGATCACCAGATCCGCGGAAGCGGTTGCGCGGCGCAGGATCTCGGCGAACACGGCGAGGTCGTCGTCACTTCGGTCCACGGAGACCACGTCTGCGCCGTTCGCCGTCAGGCTTGCGGCCAGGGCCACTGAGTTGGATTCGTAGATCTGTCCCGGCCGCAGCGGATCGCCCGCGCGGACCAGTTCGGCGCCGGTCGCGATCACCGCGACCCGAGGGCGGCGGCGGACCGGGACGGTGGCCAGGCCGACCGCGGCGAACAGCGACAGGTGCCGTGGGCTCAGCTCGGCGCCGGACTGCAGCAGCAGGTCGCCCGCGCGGACGTCGGTGCCCGCGTCCCGGACGTACTCGCCCGCTCGACGCGGCACCCGGATCGTCACCATGTCCTTGGTGGCGTCGGTCGCGGTGGAGTCGGTGTCCTCGACCGGGACCACGGCGTCCGCGCCGTCCGGGACCACGGCCCCGGTCATGATGCGGGCCGCCGTTCCCGGCGCGAGGGGGGAGGGCTGCGCGGGGCCCGCGGCGATGGTCTCGGTGACCGGCAATGTGACCGGCACGGCCGCCAGCGAGGCGGCGGCGACCGCGAAGCCGTCCATCTGGGAGTTGCGGAAGAGGGGCAGGTCCAGCGGCGAGCGCACGTCGGCGCCGAGCACCCGTCCCAGCGCCTCGATGACGGCGACGTTCTCGACAGACGGCGTCAGCAGCGGCTCGAGGAGGCGCTGCACCTCGGCGGAGTGCTCCTCGACAGATCTGCTGGTCATGGCGTTCCCTGCGGCATGGGGCCAATCCTAGGCAGGCTCTCGGCGCGACGAACAACCCGTCTTGGCCGCATACTGGTCAGGTGGCAGAGCTGATGACGCGATGACTGCGACCGTCAGAGCGGTCCAGATGGGGCTTCCGCGCGTCCGCGACAGCCGTCCGTCGATCGCCGATCGCCCCGACGTCCCCGAGCTGGTCGACAGGTTCGGCCGGGTGGCCAGGGACCTGCGGGTATCGATCACCGAGAAGTGCTCGCTGCGCTGTACCTACTGCATGCCCGCGGAGGGCCTGCCCGCGATCCCGCGCGAGCGGCTGCTCACCGCGGCCGAGATCGTCCGGCTGGTTCGGATCGCCGTCGACGACCTCGGGGTCCGCGAGATCCGGTTCACCGGCGGCGAGCCACTGATGCGGCCCGACCTCGAGGAGATGATCGCCGGCTGCGCTGCGGCCGTGCCGGGGATCCCACTGTCGATGACCACCAACGCGGTCGGGCTCGAGCACCGCGCGGAGGCGCTGGTCGCCGCAGGCCTGACCCGGGTGAATGTTTCCCTCGACTCGATCGACCGCGAACATTTCGCCGAGCTCACCCGGCGTGACCGCCTCCCCTCGGTGCTGGCGGGGATCCGCGCGGCGGCAAGGGCTGGCCTGGCGCCGATGAAGATCAACGCGGTGCTGATGCCGGAAACCCTCGGCGGCGCAGCCGATCTGCTCGAATGGTGCCTCTCGGAGGGCTGCCATCTGCGGTTCATCGAGGAGATGCCGCTCGATGCCGATCACGCCTGGGCACGCGACTCCATGATCGCCGCGACCCGGCTGCTGGCGGTGCTGGGTGAACGCTTCGAGCTGACCGAGGCGGGGCGCGAGGACCCCTCCGCCCCGGCCGAGGAATGGCTGGTCGACGGCGGCCCCGCAAAGGTGGGCATCATCGCGTCGGTGACCAGGAACTTCTGCGGCGACTGCGACCGGACCCGGCTCACCGCGGAGGGGACGGTCCGGTCCTGCCTGTTCAGCGACGACGAGATCGACCTGCGGGCCGGGCTGCGCTCGGGCGCGAGCGACGAGGAACTCGCGGCGCTGTGGCGCGGCGCGATGTGGACCAAGTGGGCCGGTCACGGGATCAACGCGGAGGGCTTCGAGCCGCCGCAGCGCAGCATGGGGGCTATCGGTGGCTGAGCAGGCGATTCGGGTGCGGTATTTCGCCGCGGCGGCGGAGGCGGCCGGGTGTACCGAGGAGTCCGTGCGGATCGGCGTTGGCGCCGACCTCGGAGCGTTGAGATCGGTGCTCGTCGAGCGGCACGGGCCGAAGATGGAGCGGGTGCTGACGGTCGCGGCCTTCCTGCAGGACGACGAGCTGACCCGCGATCTCGGGCTGGCCGCCGCGCCCCGTGTGGACGTGCTGCCCCCGTTCGCCGGCGGCTGATCAGCCCTCGCCGGCCAGCCACTCGTCGAATGTGACAGCGCCGTAGCGGTTCTCCGGCGTCAGGTTCAGCCCGGCGCGCAGGAAACGGCCCGGTGCACCTGGCACCGGAACGGGGAGCACCAGCGCCCGGCTGCCGGTCGCGCGCTTCCAGGACTCGGCCAGCTCACGCATCGTTCGGATCTCCGGACCGCCCACCTCTGTCCTGCCGTCGGTGGCGGTGGACTCGGTCAGCGCGGCGTCCGCAAGGGCGGGCGCCAGGTCCGCCGGGGCGATCGGCTGGAAACGGGCGCCGCGGACCGCCGGGATCACCCCCAACCGCGCGGTCGTGGCGAAGATGGACCGCAGCAACTGGTGGAACTGGGTGGAGCGCACGATCCGGACGTCCAGGCCGGAGGCGGTGTAGATGCCCTCCTGGTCGGTCAGCGCGTTGTAGTAGGAGAACCGCACCCGGTCGACGCCGACGATCGACAGCAGCACCGCTCGCCGCACGCCCGCTTCCTCGGCGGCGCGCACCAGATTGCGGGCGCCCGTGGTGAACACCGGCCTGGTCCGTCGGGTCTGGCCGTTCACCGCGGAGATCACCGCGTCGACGCCGTCGAGCGCCGCGGCCAGGCCCTCGCCGCTGAGCAGGTCCGCGGTGACGTGGTCGGCAGCGGGCCCCTCGGGGGAGTGCCTGCTCAGGGTCAGCACCCGATGCCCGCGCGCGCGGAGTTCGGCGACCGTCGCCGCCCCCGCGGTGCCGGTGCCACCCGCAACCAGGACGGTGCTCATCGCGTCACTTCCACCAGTCGTCGAGCGGTGACACCGGCACCGCCCGCTTGTGACGGGTGACCCGGTACATCGACTCGAGCTTCTCGGCCACCGCCGCGGACACGTCCTTGCCCTCGAGGTAGTCGTCGATCTCGCTGTAGCGCAACCCGAGCGCCTCCTCGTCGGGCAGCGCGGGCCGGTTGTCCTCGAGATCGGCGGTCGGGACCTTGGCCCAGGTGCTGGCCGGGGCGCCGAGATGCTGCAGCAGGGCGGCTCCCTGTCGCTTGCTCAGCCCGGTCAGCGGGGTGAGATCGACGCCGCCGTCGCCGTACTTGGTGAAGAAGCCGGTGATCGCCTCCGCCGCATGGTCGGTGCCGATCACCAGGTGGCCGAGCTGTCCGGCGATGGCGTACTGGATCACCATCCGTTCGCGGGCCTTGATGTTGCCGCGCACGAAGTCTCGCAGTTCGCCATCGTGCCCGATGATCTCGGCGAGGCCGTCGGCGCTCTCGGCGGCGGCGGCGTCCGTGCTCGGCTTGATGTTCACCGTCACCGAGCGGTCCGGCTTGATGAACTCGAGCGAGATCTGGGCGTCGTGCTCGTCGGACTGCACGCCGTAGGGCAGGCGGACCGCGACGAACTCGGCGTCGTGACCCTCCTCGCGCAGCTCGGTGGTGGCCAGCTGCGCCAGCCGGCCGGCCAGGGTGCTGTCCTGGCCGCCGCTGATGCCGAGCACGAATCCCGTGGCGGGAGTGGATCGCAGGTACGCCTTGAGGAAGTCGACGCGCGCACGCACCTCGCCCTCGGCGTCGATCGTCGGCTTCGCGCCGAGTTCTTGCAGGATTCGCGCACGCAGATTCGCCATGGGCGTCACTCTAGTGTCGACCGGCTGCCGATACAGTGCCACGCGTGCCCAATCCGATCGCGCCCAGTTTCCTCGTCGTGTCCGCAACCGAGGGGGAGGCCGCGTACGTCCCCGACGGGATCGAGGTGGTGGTCACCGGCATCGGGAAGGTCGCCGCGGCGGTCGCGGTGACCGAGGTGCTCGCGCGGTACGGCCCACGGGAGCGTCCCCTGGTGGTCAATATCGGCACCGCAGGCGCACTGCACGAGCACCATGCGGGACTGTTCGCCCCCTCCGCGGTGCTCAATCACGACATCAGCGCGGCGGTGTTGCGCTCGCTCGGGCACCCGGTGGCGGACCGGATCGCGCTGGAGGACGGCGACGGTTCGGTGCTCGCCACCGGCGACGTGTTCGTCTCCGACCCGGCGGTGCGGGACGCGCTGGCGACCCGCGCCGACCTCGTAGACATGGAGGGATTCGCGGTCGCCGCCGCCTGCGCGCGAATGGGCGCACCGTGCCGAATCGTCAAGCACGTCAGCGATCGGGCCGACGAGTCGGCGATGGACTGGCCTGCGCAGGTGGACGCGAGCGCCCGGATCCTCGCGGACTGGTTGACCGAGAACCTGTAGTCCGCGGCCTACTGGGCGCGCAGACCCAGGCCGTTGCCGTCGGCGCGCATCACGCGGGCATGATCGGCGTCGACGGTGAAGGTGGTCTCCCCGTTCAGCACGTTCAGCACCGCCCGTTCGACCTCCTCGACGTCGGGCTCGCACGCCATCAGGGTGGTGGCGAGCGGGCCGAAGGTCACCTTGTCGCCCGCCACCTGGGCGGTGCCGGTCATCCGGTTGCATCCGGGGGAGCCGGTGACCGATCCGTCGTCCGCGATCAGCAGGTTGGGGGCCGCGGTCTCGAGGGCGACGGATGTGGTGATCGCGGACGGGCTGATCAGCTGGTCGACGACCCAGGTGGTCCCGGTGATCGGGCGGTCCGGGCTGGCGACCTTCTTGTCCACGAGGGTGACCGACGAGTCGCCGGTGGTGAGGGTGAGGGTGTCGCCGTCGAGATCCCAGGCCGGACCGGCCTCGAACAGGGCGGTCATCCATTGGTCGGCGCCCGCGGTGTCGCCGACGCAGGCCCTCATCGTGGTGGCGATCGGCCCGGTCGCCACCTTGCCGTCGGACAGGTCGGCGGTGCTGTTGCCGCGATTGCAGCCTGCGGTCATGGAGATCCGGTCGGGTGAGATGAACTCGACGGTGAGTGGCCCGCCGCCGGGGATCGGGGTGCCCTCGACCTCGGTGGAGATGAAGGTGCGCCCCTGCAGGTCCTCGCCGCCGGGAGTGGACGCGCTCTCCGCAGTGCACGCGGTGAGGGTGGCGGCGGCGAGCAGGGCGAGTCCGGCTACACGGCGAAGGCGCATGCCTGGATCCTAGTGGCCCGCTGACGTTCCCGTGACTCGTCGGACCAAGTCTTCCCAGGCGTTGGCGATCCGCTCGATCGGCATGTGCAGGTTGCGAACCTGATGCATGACCAGCGCGGCCTCGAGTGGGGAGAGCAGGCTGTGGGCGAGCAGCGGGATGTCGCCCGGGGTGCCCGCGGCGCGCAGCAGCATCACCACATGGGTCAGGCTGACCTGGCGTGGGGCGCTGCCGAAGCGAAACTCGGGGGAGTCCTCCACCGCGCGGAGGGTGTCGCCGCGGAGGTCCACCAGCGATATCCGGGCACGGCCGAAGGCGACCAGGCGGTCGATGGGGTCGGCGCCGGGACCCAGGGGCGGCGGTCCGTACATGAAGGCGTGCTGCAGTTCCTGTTCGGTGTGGTCGAGGAGCGCCTGCATCAGGCCCGACCGACTGCCGAACCGCCGGAACACTGTGCCCTTGCCCACACCCGCCTTGGCGGCCACCGCGTCCATCGTCACGGCGTCGGCGCCCCGCTCGGCGACCAGCGCGGCGGCGGCGTCCAGGAGCAATGCCCGGTTGCGGACGGCGTCGCAACGTTCGGCCTCGGGCTGCCCGGCCATCGGGATCGGGGTCATCTGCACGGGGCGATCGTACCCTCCCCGGAATATAAGTGGACCGTAGTCCGGTTAGCTGATATACCTAGATGGGCAAGCGCCCCCGGATCATCGAAGGAAGTCCCCATGTCACAAGCCAACGTTCTCGTCCTGGTCGGCAGCCTGCGCGCAGCCTCCGTCAACCGTCAGCTCGCGGAGACCGCGGCCGCCGTTGCGCCCGAGGGTGCGAACGTCACGGTGTACGAGGGCCTCGCTGAGGTTCCCTTCTACAACGAGGACATCGACGTCGCGGGCACCATCGCCAGCGTGGACGCCCTGCGCGCGGCCGCCGGTGCGGCCGATGCCCTCCTGCTGGTAACGCCCGAGTACAACGGGACCATTCCCGCCGTGCTCAAGAACGCCATCGACTGGATCTCCCGGCCCTACGGCGTCGGAGCCGTTTCGGGTAAGCCGGTCGCCGTGATCAGCGCCTCGCCGAGCCCCAACGGCGCGAAGTGGGCCCACGAGGACACCACCAAGGCCGTCGGGATCGCCGGCGGCAAGGTCGTCGAGGACACCGCGCTCGTGATCGGCGGTGCCTTCGAGAAGTTCGGCGACCGCCACGCCAGCGAGAACGCCGAGGTCTCGGCGCAGCTCGCCAAGGTCGTCACCGATCTGGTGAATGCGACCAAGGTGCTCGTCGACGCCTGATCCGCGCGCATGTCCCCGTGGCCCCGGCCGGTGAACGATCACCGGCCGGGGCCGCGGTGGTTGTGGGCGACTGCGTTCAGATCCCGAGGAAGTCGCGCAGGTAGACCTCGACCCGAGCCATGGTGGGTCGGTCGACGGTTCCGGCGAGCCCGGTGATGCGAGCGCGGGTCAGCGTTCGTGGCTGCTCGGTCATCGCCCAGCTCGGCGCGTCCAGTCCGGTAGGGCCCTGCAGCGGTACGTGATTCGGCCATCCACGATCGACCGTCGTGATGGGGAGCACGATGGTCAGCGTCGTGATCGTCGCCGAGTACTGGTTGCTCGCGATGATCAGGACCGGGCGGTGGCCGGACTGTTCCCGGCCCCGCGCCGGGTCGAGCAAGGCCCACGCCACCGTGCCCCGGAGAAGCTCGTGGCCTGCGGCCGTCACGACTCCGCCACGCCATCGCGCAGGGTGGCGTTGTCCCACTCGCCGGTCTCCGCGAGGTAATCCTCGAGCTCTGCCTCGCCGGTGCTGGCAATAGCGGCCCCGATCGCGGCGAACCGGGTCTCGCGTTCGCTGATCGAGACAAGCTCCCCCAGGAGGGTTCCGAGCGTGATGCCGCGGGCGCGGGCCTCCTCCTTCAATCGGTCGCGGATCGCGGTGTCGAGCTTGATCGTGGTCATGGGCATACTCAAAGTATGCGCTCCAGGGATACTTGGCGGCGGCGATGTTGCCGCCGCCAGCCGCGGCACGTCATGCGGCATCTGCGACGAGGGGTGAATTGAGTAGTGCCTCCAGGTCAGGCAGCACCGTGGCAACAGCACCGGCGAACCGATGCACGTCCGCCGCGGAGAAGTGAGGCCGCTCCGACATCAGGGCTGCGGTACAGCTGGCCCACTCGCTGACCCAGAAGTCGACGTCGGGGTCGCCGTGCAGGAACTCGGCCGTTGGCATGCCTCTCAGAAGCGTGGAGACTGCCGGCGCGCCTCGTGCCCCCGTCACGGCGAGTCCGCGGAGCGTCATGGGAAGGCGCGGTATGGGGCTGGCGTCGCGATACAGGATCCAGTCGTCGGCAAGTTCTGTGAGCTGTCGCGCGTTGAGTGGGGTGAGGAGTCCCCGCAACACTGCGAGAACATGGGGCGGCGCCCACCATGGCTCGCGCATGGAGATCCCATTCGAGTGTCCGGCCGCCTGCCATGGACCCTCCGCGGAAAGGACCTCGGCGTCGTCGAGCCGGTCGAACACGAGCATCGATGTGAGCAGCGCGGTTGTCGCCTGAACGAGCATCCCGGACAGCCCTCGGAAGATGTCGTCATCGTCATCGGACCGGGTGCAGCCGGTCCACCGCAGGATCTTTCTCCAGGTGGATGTGTCGCCATGCGGCCCACGGATCATTTTCACCAGCGATAGGGCGTATCGCTCGGTCGCTCTGAAGGCATCCGTGCGACCGGTCGTCCTGGCGTGAATCGCGTTGATGGCCAATGTGTTCCCCGCGCCGTGCGTGGAATCGGTATCGAGGCTCACCAGAATGAAGTCGGCCAGTACTTCCGGGTCGGCCTGCGAGAGGTCGAACGCGTATGCCTCGATGAGCGGCGTCATCGGACCGAAATCCTGCTCGAGGTCGAACGACGGGTCACCCGAAGGGGCCCGGAATTCGGGTACCCCGCGGCGTCCTGGTCGAAGCTCCCCGCGGATCGACTGCAGCTTCACCCGACAGCGGGCGACCGTATCGGGCTCGAGTGGTGTCGGTTGCCCCTCTCTGGGACGCAGCAGTCGAGCGCGCAGTGCCAGCACCATCGCGCTCGGATCGACCGCACGCGCGTCGACCGCGGCGGGGCGGACCGGGTCGCCAGGCGTCCAGACCACGGTCGTGAGCCCGCCGTCGTAGGAGATGGACTCTGGCTTGCCGGGCCTGAGCCGTCCGGCGATCAGACTCCGAGCGAAGGAATTGAGCGCGGCGGTGCAGTCGCGCGCGCTGAACTCCCAGGGTCTGTCGGAGGCTGGTTGCTCGGGCTTGGCCGGGATGAGCAGCTCGGGGAATCCTCGGCTCGCCAGGCCTACCGTGTACGCGAAGGAGGCCGGTGCCTGGCATTCGTGCACGTACTCGACCCGCCAAAACGGGTCTTGGGTCAGTGATTCGCGGTCGGGTTGTGAGTGCATCCGTCTCCCCCTGATCTGATGGCGATGATCTGATGAGGCGACGGTAGATGTGGGGTCCGACACATTGTTCGAACTGCAGTTCGATGGCGGATGGGGTGACGCTCGGACGACGTGTTGCACCGTCGCGCACCCGGGCGTGAATGCCGAGGGCTCTGGCCAGGTGGCCCGCGGTCGTCGCCGGCCTGGTCGACGCGACCAAGGTGCTCGTCGACGCCTGACGGATCTTTCCTATTCGGGCCCGAGCGGTGCATCACGCACCGCCCGGGCTCCGACATGTGGGGCGCGGGACCGCCGTCGGTCCAGCGTGACCCGCATCATCTCGGTGCGTGCGACAACCCGGTCGCGTTCGTCAGCGAGGGCGAGCCGGCGCTCGTCCTGCATGTACCCGTCCAGCGCCGACTGGGATTCGAACGTGATTAGCTGGATCTCCAGGGGCTGATCCCCGGTGCCGTCGGTGCGGGCTCGCTGCAGCACACGGCCGCCGTGCTCGGTCACGAGCTTCAGGACCCGATCCTCGTACACGACGAGACCTTCCTCTTCGTCAGGGCGGGCCCACAGCAGGACGCACAGTGAGATGTTCACAGCGGCAGCCTAACCGGGGCCTGTGGGGTTGGAAGGGCTACAGTCCGGCCTGCTCGAGTGCCTCGTCGACGGCGTCGCGCACCTCGTCGATACTGCGGCCTGCCGACAGCTCGCTCATGGTCAGCGCCTCGATCTGCGGCTCGACCTCCGCGTACCGGGCCAGCCAGCGTTCCTTGTCGGCCTGCCAGTAGCCCATGATGTCGAATCGCTCTGCCGCCCAGCCCCACTCGCGCCGGACATGCTTGCGGATCTGCCTCGACGCCCCGGTTTCGCCCGCGGACCAGATGTAGCCGGGGCCCTCCGGCCGCGGGTGCGCGTGCAGCCACGCAGGCAGCGCGCTCGGGGTGTGGCCGTTGCCGGTGCCGTGCAGCCAGGTCACCGTCACCCCGGCCGCGAAGGCCACGTCCTGCTCGTCGGCCTGCTCCGGGATCTCCGCGACGAGGTGGGCGCGGGCGCCTGCCGGCAGGTTCTCGATGATGCGCGCGGCGGCGGGAAGCGCGCTGAGGTCCGCGAGCAGCAGTTGCCAGCGCGCGTCCGCGGGTGGCCGGTACCAGCCCTTCGGGTGGGACAGGCGCACCCGAACGCCCGGCTCGGCCGCGCGTGCCCACTCGGCCGCCGCCCCGCCTGCATGGACCGCGAAGTCGATGTCGACGCCGCCGGTGCGCGCGTCCCATCGGCGCACGGTGTAGCTGCGCCGGTGGTCGTCGCCGAACTCGACGAGCAGTCGCTCGTCGGGGTCGCCGCTCGAGGCGAACGCGGCGGGGTCGGCGACCGCGAATCGGATCCGTCGCAGGCTGGGGGACAGGTGTGTCGCCCCGACCACCTCGGCGTGGAACTGGGGCTCGTCGGCGGTCGGCACCGCCCCACCCTAGGCCGGTCGGGGTTCGCTCCATGCACATCGGGGAGGTGGCGAGCTCAGCACGGCAAGAATGTGACCCGCGACACGCCGATGGGGTGCCTGCGTGGCGCGGTCGGAAGCCTTACGACCTGGGAATTTCATGCGTGTGGTTCACAACATCTCGCGTTCTATGGATATGTCAGACACTAGGTGTAGTGTCTAGAACACCGAGAGGGCATAGCCGGAACGGTCGAGAAATACAGGCCGGAGCGCTGTTCCAGTAGGTGAGATCCACATGATCTTCCGCGTCACTGACCATCAGTTCCGTAAGCCAGAGAAAGAGGGACTTACATGAGCATCACCGTCTACACCAAGCCGGCGTGCGTTCAGTGCAATGCGACCTACCGGGCGCTCGACAAGGCCGGTATCGAGTACTCCATCATCGACATCACCGAGGACTCGGAGGCCCGCGACTACGTGATGGCCCTGGGCTACCTGCAGGCCCCGGTCGTGGTGGCAGGCGAGGATCACTGGTCGGGCTTCCGTCCGGACCGGATCAAGTCGCTCACCGTGAGCGCCGCCTGAAGACCAAGCGGAGATGATCGGCTGTGACGTCGCTGGTCTACTTCTCCAGCGCATCGGAGAACACGCACCGCTTCGTTGAGAAGCTGGGCATCCCGGCTGCGCGCATCCCGCTCCACGACCGCGAGGGCACGTTCGAGGTCGACGAACCGTACGTCCTGATCCTGCCCACTTACGGCGGCGGGACGACGGTGACCGGACGCGACACGAGCTACGTGCCCAAGCAGGTCATCAGATTCCTCAACAACAAGCACAATCGCTCCCTCATCCGAGGGGTGATCGCTGCGGGCAATACGAACTTCGGCGAGTCGTATTGCTATGCCGGAAACGTGATTTCGCAGAAGTGTCAGGTGCCGTACCTGTACCGATTCGAACTCATGGGAACCGCCGACGACGTAGTCGCCGTCCGCGACGGACTCGAACAATTCATGGAGAGTGAACAGTGGCACCGACAATCACAGACACAGCCCCGGCTGGGAGTGTAGAGCGCGCTGTGGCACGACCCGATGCGTCCGCGGGGGAGCTCGACTACCACGCGCTGAACGCGATGCTCAACCTCTACGGCCCGAACGGCGAGATCCAGTTCGAGAAGGACCGCGAGGCCGCGAACCAGTACTTCCTCCAGCACGTCAACCAGAACACCGTCTTCTTCCACAACCAGGACGAGAAGCTGGACTACCTGGTCAAGGAGAACTACTACGAGCGTGAGGTTCTCGACCAGTACACCCGCAACTTCGTCAAGACGCTGATCGACCACGCGTACTCGAAGAAGTTCCGGTTCCCGACCTTCCTCGGCGCGTTCAAGTACTACACCTCGTACACGCTCAAGACGTTCGACGGTAAGCGGTACCTGGAGCGATTCGAGGACCGCGTCTGCATGGTCGCGCTGACTCTCGCCGCCGGCGACGAGGAGCTGGCCACCAAGCTGGTCGACGAGATCATCGCCGGCCGCTTCCAGCCGGCCACCCCGACTTTCCTCAACTCGGGTAAGAAGCAGCGCGGCGAGCCCGTGTCCTGCTTCCTGCTCCGCATCGAGGACAACATGGAGTCGATCGGTCGCTCCATCAACTCCGCCCTGCAGCTGTCCAAGCGCGGCGGCGGAGTTGCATTGCTGCTCAGCAACGTTCGCGAGCACGGCGCCCCGATCAAGCAGATCGAGAACCAGAGCTCGGGCGTCATCCCGATCATGAAGCTGCTCGAGGACTCGTTCTCCTACGCGAACCAGCTCGGTGCGCGTCAGGGCGCGGGCGCGGTGTACCTGCACGCGCACCACCCCGACATCTACCGCTTCCTCGACACCAAGCGCGAGAACGCGGACGAGAAGATCCGCATCAAGACCCTCTCGCTCGGTGTGGTCATCCCGGACATCACGTTCGAGCTGGCGAAGAAGAACGAGGACATGTACCTCTTCTCGCCGTACGACGTCGAGCGGATCTACGGGGTGCCCTTCGCGGACATCAACGTCACCGAGAAGTACTACGAGATGGTCGACGACAAGCGGATCCGCAAGTCGAAGATCAAGGCGCGCGAGTTCTTCCAGACCGTGGCCGAGCTGCAGTTCGAGTCCGGATACCCGTACATCATGTACGAGGACACGGTGAACCGGGCCAACCCGATCGCGGGCAAGGTCACCCACTCGAACCTGTGCTCGGAGATCCTCCAGGTCTCGACGCCGTCGACCTTCAACGACGACCTGTCCTACAGCCACGTCGGCAAGGACATCTCCTGCAACCTCGGTTCGCTGAACATCGCCAAGGCGATGGACTCGCCGGACTTCGCGCAGACCATCGAGGTCTCCATTCGCGCGCTGACCGCGGTCGCCGACCAGACCTCCATCGACTCCGTCCCGTCGATCCGCAAGGCGAACGACGAGGGACACGCGATCGGCCTCGGGCAGATGAACCTGCACGGTTACCTGGCCCGCGAGCGGATCCACTACGGCTCCGACGAGGGCATCGATTTCACGAACATCTACTTCTACACGGTGGTGTTCCACGCGATCCGGGCGTCGAACGAGATCGCCAAGGACCGCGGCAGCTACTTCGCGGGCTTCCCGGAGTCCAAGTACGCCTCCGGCGAGTTCTTCGACAAGTACACCGACCGGGTGTGGGAACCGGCGACCGAGAAGGTGCGGCAGCTGTTCGCCGACTCCGGCGTGCACATCCCGACCCAGGACGACTGGCGCGAGCTGAAGGCGTCCGTGCAGCAGCACGGCATCTACAACCAGAACCTGCAGGCGGTGCCGCCGACCGGTTCGATCTCGTACATCAACAACTCCACCAGCTCCATCCACCCGGTGGCGTCGAAGATCGAGATCCGCAAGGAAGGCAAGATCGGCCGCGTCTACTACCCGGCGCCCTACCTGACGAACGACAACCTGGAGTACTACCAGGATGCCTACGAGATCGGGTACGAGAAGATCATCGACACCTACGCCGCGGCCACCCAGCACGTGGACCAGGGCCTGTCGCTGACGCTGTTCTTCAAGGACACCGCCACCACCCGGGACATCAACAAGGCCCAGATCTACGCCTGGCGCAAGGGAATCAAGACGCTGTACTACATCCGGCTGCGTCAGATGGCCCTCGAGGGCACCGAGGTCGAGGGTTGCGTCTCGTGCATGCTGTGACTGTGGCGTTCGGCTCGAATGAAGTGAGGGAATCGTGAGCGAGAAGATCAAGCTGATCGACCGGGTGTCGGCGATCAACTGGAACCGCGTCCCCGATGAGAAGGACGCGGAGGTGTGGGACCGCCTCACCGGTAACTTCTGGCTGCCGGAGAAGGTCCCGGTGTCCAACGACATCCCGTCGTGGAACACCCTGACCCCGAGCGAGAAGCAGCTGACGATGCGGGTCTTCACCGGCCTGACGCTGCTGGACACGATCCAGGGCACCGTCGGCGCGGTCAGCCTGATCCCGGACGCGATCACCCCGCACGAGGAGGCGGTGTACACCAACATCGCGTTCATGGAGTCGGTGCACGCGAAGAGCTACAGCTCGATCTTCTCGACGCTGTGCTCGACCCGCGACATCGACGACGCCTTCCGCTGGTCCGAGGAGAACCCGAACCTGCAGCGCAAGGCGCAGATCGTCATGGACTACTACCGGGGTGACGACCCGCTCAAGCGCAAGGTCGCCTCGACGCTGCTCGAGTCGTTCCTGTTCTACTCGGGCTTCTACCTGCCGATGTACTGGTCCTCGCGGGCCAAGCTCACCAACACCGCGGACCTGATCCGGCTGATCATCCGCGACGAGGCCGTGCACGGGTACTACATCGGCTACAAGTACCAGAAGGGCCTCGAGCAGCTCACCCAGGCCGAGCGCGAGGACCTCAAGGACTACACCTTCGAGCTGCTCTTCGAGCTCTACGACAACGAGGTCGAGTACACCCAGGACCTCTACGACGAGGTCGGGCTCACCGAGGACGTCAAGAAGTTCCTGCGGTACAACGCCAACAAGGCGCTGATGAACCTCGGCTACGAGGGTCTGTTCCCCAAGGACGAGACCGACGTGAACCCGGCGATCCTGTCGGCGCTGTCTCCGAACGCGGACGAGAACCACGACTTCTTCTCCGGCTCGGGTTCGAGCTACGTGATCGGCAAGGCCGTCAACACCGAGGACGAGGACTGGGACTTCTAGCCCTCTCCCCACTTCCCGAATGTCACATTGGTTCAGCTCAGCTGAACCAATGTGACATTCGGTCGTTGTGGGGGAGTCCGAACCCGGGCTAGCGTCGACATCGTCGGATTTCACTCAGCTGAGGAGGCGGCGATGACCGGACGAGTGGTGCACTTCGAGATCCCGTTCGACGACGGGGATCGTGCGAGGGGGTTCTACCAGCAGGCGTTCGGGTGGAACAACACCGAGATGCCCGAGATGAGCTACACGATCGCGGGCACCGGGCCGGTGAGCGATCAGGGCATGCCAACCGAGCCCGGCTACATCAACGGCGGCATGTTCGGCCGCGTTCCCGAATTTCCCCAAGGCCCGGTGATCACGATCGATGTGCCGAGCATCGACGACGCCATGGCCAAGATCGTGTCGCTGGGCGGTTCGGCGGTCGGGGAGAAGACCACCGTCGGCGAGATGGGCTTCGCGGCCTACTTCAAGGACACCGAGGGCAACGTCATGGGGCTGTGGGAGAACGCCGGCTGAACCAGGCCTCCGACTCGCCGCGCAGCGCCCGCTCGATGCGCCGCGAGGAGCTCTCGGTGAGG
Organism: Rhodococcus sp. NPDC059179; assembly: GCF_042754885.1. Lineage (NCBI taxonomy): Bacteria > Bacillati > Actinomycetota > Actinomycetes > Mycobacteriales > Nocardiaceae > Rhodococcus > Rhodococcus sp. NPDC059179. The sequence continues at coordinate 48,822 of NZ_JBHZBV010000005.1, forward strand.
TCCGCGGGCAGCGCGTCCGGCGCGAACCAGGCGACCTCGAGGTTCTCCTCGTCGGCGGCGCGGGCCTCGCCGGAGACCGCGCGCGCCAGGAAACAGACGTCGAGATAGCTCGCGACGTCGCCGTTCGGGTAGGTGATCGGACCGGCGGTGTCGACGCTGGTGATGCGCACCAGCTCGGCCTCGACGCCGGTCTCCTCACGAATCTCGCGCAGCGCCGCCGGGCCCGGCTCCTCGCCCGGCTCGAGGATGCCGGACACCACGGCCCACCGCCCGCTGTCGGCCCTGTGGGTCAACAGGATTCGGCCCGAGTCGTCGACAACGACCGCGCTCACGCCGGACAGCCACAGCGGGGCGTGTCCGACGTGAGCGCGGAGCGCGGCGACGTACTCGGGGACGGGCATCAGTACCGGAAGGTGACCGGGGCGGCCTGCTGGCCGGAGTAGGGCAGCAGGATGCTCGGCTGCAGCGGCGCGACGAACCGGGCAGGCACATCGGTGAACTCGGTGCCGCCGGTGCGGGTGTCCAACTGCGCGAACCGGATCCGGCTCATGGCGTCGGTGCCGACCATGTTCCCCTCCGAGGTCTCCGCGGACAGGAACGTGCCCTGGGGCGTGAACTCGATCCACGGATCGGCCAGTGCGATCTCCGCGAGATGGAAGCGGGTGAAGGACACCACGGTGCCGCGATACCGGACCGTGCCGAGTCCCGTCCCGGCGTCCACGTCGGCGGACTCCAGTTCGAATGCCAACCGGCCGTCTCCCCGCACGGTCGCGCCGTCGCTACCCACCACCGAACCCTGCGTGGACTGCTTGACCAGGTCGGTGTAGCCGGGCGCGAGGGCCCACAGCAGGTCCTGCGGGGGCGCCACCGGCGCGTTCGGCCCGGGAGCCGCGTCGAAGTTCACCGGGACCGACAGCTCCTCCGCGGCGTTGACGGCGTCCGCGGCGGCGTAGGTGTACACCCCGTAGATCGCGTCGACGGCTGCCTTCGCGGGCTTCTTCACGGTGAGTGTGGCGGTGAAGGAACCGTCGCCCGCGAGCGGCACCCACTGCTGACGGATGGTGCGACGAAAATCGAAGGGCGCGTCCGGAACCCGGTTCAACGCATCCTCGGACATCACCCATGCAGTGGCCGAGCGCTGCTGACCGACCCGGGACTCGGCGGGCGCGTCCTCCGACGGACGCCACTGCGGCGCGAACGCGCCGAACGCGACGAACGTGCCGTGCGGGACGCCAGGCGGTACCGGCACCGGCAGGCCGCCGGTGTTGGCGTTCGGGTCGAACCCGGTGCCGCGCACCACGATCCGGTCACCTTCGTGCACGGCGGTGTCGCCGAGCGCGGTCGTGCCATCCGCGGCGAACAGTTCGATACGGGCTGTGTCGCTCGGTTCGGTTGGCGCGGCGGCGGCCGGAGCCGTCAGCGCGAGCGATCCGATCAGGGCCGCCGCGAGCGAGGCGAGGGCCGCGCGGCGCCTAGTTGACGTAGCCATTGAGTGATGCCCCCAGGTCGGTGAGGATGCCGCGGGCGGCGATGACGCCGATGCCGGTCATCCAGATTTCGTCGTCCACGGTGAAGACACGCCTGTCCTTGACGGCGCCCAGTCCCTCCCAGAGGCCGCCGTTCATGACCTCGACGCCCTGCCCCCTGGCCTCGTCGCCGTAGAAGCTCACGTAGATGACGTCGCCTTCGGCATTGCTCAGCTGCTCTTCGCTGATCTCTGCGAACCGTCGATCCTTGGCGTCCTCGAGGCGCTGGAACGGCGGACGCTGGACGCCCGCATCGGTGAGCACCTGGCCGGAGAAGCTGTCCGGCCCGTAGATCCGGATGACGCCTGGCATGAACCGGACGACCGAGGCCTGCGTCTGTGAGGAGTCGAGACGCTTGCCCGCCTCGGTGGCCGCACCCTGGTAGGCGTCGAGGGCCTGGCGGGCCGCGGCGCCGCGGCCGAGCGCGGTGCCGTCGAGGACCAGGTTGTCCTTCCAGGTGGTGCCGACCTTCTCGGTGAAGGTGGTCGGCGCGACCGCGCTGAGCTGCTGGTAGAGCTCCGGGGTGCGGAACTTCGAGCCCAGGATGAGGTCGGGCTTGAGCGTGGCGATCTTCTCGATGTCGGGTTCCTGCAGGGTGCCGACCGATTCGACGCCCGCGATGGTCGGGCCGAGGTAGTCCGGCTGGGAGCCGACCGCCCCGGTCACCGCGGCGCCGACCAGCCGGTCCTGCAGGCCCAACGCACACACCGTGTCGAGCTTGTCGGTGTCGAGCACGACGATCCGCTGCGGATCCGCGGGCACCTCGGTCTCGCCCGCCGCGTGCACGACCTTGCGGGTGGTCCCCGTCACGCCCGCGGGGTCGACGGGAGCGGCTGCGCCGCAGACGTTCTCGGTGTCGCGGTCGTTGCCGAGCACGCCTGCGCCCGCGACGTTGGTGGTGCTGCGCACGATGCTGGCGGCGGAGTCGTCGGTGCTCGACCCGCCGCAGGCGGCGAGCGTCAGGGCCGAGGCCGCGAGCAGGGCCACGGGCACGGCGCGGCGGACGAGGTGGGGCTTACGCATGGGGTGGTGTCCTCCTGGGCTGTCGGGCGGTGTCGAGACTAGCTGCGGTGCGGATCGACGTCGTAGGCCTCGGCCAGGTCGTCGAGGATTCCCCCCGCGCCCTGCACGCTGACGGCAGCCATCCAGACGGTGTCGTCCACGTCGATCTTGCGGCCGTGCAGGCCGGCCCAGAGCGGGTTGGTGAGGAACGGCTGGGCGGCGTCGGTCGACGCGGTGCCGCCATCGGGGGAGTGGTAGGTCGAGACCAGGATCAGGTCTGCCTCCGCCTCGGTGATCAGCTCGGGGCTGATGTCGTTGGCGATGCTGGACGGCTTCGCCGGGTCCGGTGACGCGCTGGCGGGCCTGCCGAGCCCGGCGTCGGCGAGCACGATGCCGCTGAAGGAGGTGCTCCGGTAGATCCGGGCGGTCGGCTCACCCGCGAATCGGACCACCGAGATGGTCGGGTTGTCCGCCTTCGCGTTGATCTCGTCGCCGACGGCCGCGGCGCGGTCCTCGTAGGCGCCGATCTTCTGCTCGGCGAGGTCCTCCTTGCCCAGCGACCTGCCGAGCAGGCGGATGTTGTCCTTCCACGTCGGCCCGGTTGTCTCCGACATCACCGTCGGCGCGATCTTGGACAGCTGGTCGTAGATCTCGCCGTGCCGAACCTTCGCGGACACGATCAGGTCGGGCTGCAGTTCGGCGATCTTCTCCAGGCTCGGCTCGGCCAGCGGTCCCACCGCGACGGCGTCCTTCGCGAACTCGGTCCGGGAGTCGCCGAGATAGTCCGGCAGAGTCGCGGTCCGGTAGGTGACGTAGCCAACCAGGTCGGTCTCGAGCAGCAAGACGGCATCGGAGTAGCTGGTGTCGAGGGCGACGACCCGCTTCGGGGCGGCGGGGATCTCGGTCGATCCCAGCGCATGCTCGATTGTGCGGGGGAACGCGCCCGAGGTGGTCGCCTCGGCGGACGGCTCGCTGTCGGCGGTCGAGCAGCCGGTCAGGACGATGAGGGCAGCGGCCGCGCCTGCCATGAGTGCGACCATCGGGTTCTTGCGGGCCTTCACAGAAGCTCCTGTCGGATCGTTAGGTAAGCGAAACCTTAGCAAGGGTGAACTTTCTTGTGGGATGGGCCGGTGGGGTCGCGCTGTCGGGGCAGAATGACGAGATGGCCCTTTCGGTGAGCCAGACGTTGATGCAGGGGTTGGGTGCGCTGCGGTTCCAGCCGACCGCCAAGCGGATCAGGGCGCTGCGAGGCGGCGCCGTGGTGGCCGACTCCACCCGCGCGGCGCTGGTGTGGGAACCGAGGCGGGTCGTGCCCGTGTACGCGGTCCCCGCCGCCGATATCGCGGGCGCGATGTCGCCCTCGACCGCGGGTGGTGCTGCGACGGAAGCTCCGGTGCATCTGGGCGAGGACTCAGGCCCGGTGCTCGACCCCAGCACCGGGTTCGGGTTTCACACCTGCCCCGGCAGGGCGCTGACCGTCGAGACCGGCGACGGCGCGCTCGACGGAGTCGCGTTCCGTCCCGACGACCCCGAGTTCGCCGGCCTGGTGCTGCTGGACTTCGAGGCATTCGACTGGCTCGAGGAAGACGAGCCGATCCTCGGGCATCCGCGCGACCCGTTCCATCGGGTCGACGTCAGGCGCAGTTCCCGTCACGTCCGGCTCGAACTCGACGGTCTCCTTCTCGCCGAGTCTGATCGGTCGTCCATGCTCTTCGAGACCAACCTGCCGCTGACCCGGTTCTACCTCCCTCGCGAGGACGTTCGGGTGGCTTTGACGTCGACCGCGACCAGGACCCGTTGCGCCTACAAGGGGGTGGCGTCCTACTTCACCGTGGAGCAGGCGGGCGAGCGCGGAATCGACATGGCGTGGAGCTACGAGAGCCCGTTGCCGGACTGTCCGCAGATCGCCGGGCTGGTGGCGTTCTATCAAGAACGACTCGACGTGATCGTCGACGGCGTGCCGGATTCCCGGCCGCGTACTCCCTGGTCGCCGCCCGCGTGACCGCTGTACGCGACACGAAGTACGACAGTGGGTAGGACCGGCTCCGCGGATCGCCGGGGGACGGTCTACGATTCGTCAGAGCGCAAGCAAGAGGATGTTCGCCTCGCAGCCCGGGGCCGGACGTCCTGAGCGGAGCCTGCGGAGCGACCAAGGGCACATTCAGGAGGATCAGTGACTGCCGTAGCGCCCCAGCCAGTCCCCGAGATCAACGCAGCCAGGCCCTACCCGGCGCGATTGGGACCCAAGGGCTCATACATCTACAAGATGATCACCACCACTGACCCCAAGGTTCTTGGGATCATGTACATGGTGACATCGTTCGCGTTCTTCCTCATCGGTGGCCTGATGGCCCTGTTGATGCGTACGGAACTCGCGGTTCCGGGAATGCAGTTCCTGTCGAACGAGCAGTTCAACCAGCTCTTCACCATGCACGGCACGATCATGCTGCTGCTGTACGCGACGCCGATCGTGTTCGGATTCGCGAACTACATCCTGCCGCTGCAGATCGGCGCCCCCGACGTGGCGTTCCCGCGTCTGAACGCGTTCAGCTACTGGCTGTACCTGTTCGGCGCGCTCATCGCCACGGCGGGCTTCATCACCCCCGGTGGTGCCGCCGACTTCGGTTGGACCGCCTACAGCCCGCTGACCAACGCCCTGCATTCGCCCGGCGTCGGCGCGGACCTGTGGATCATGGGCCTCGCGGTCGGTGGTCTCGGCACCATCCTCGGCGCCGTCAACATGATCACCACGGTGATCTGCCTGCGCGCCCCCGGCATGACCATGTTCCGTATGCCGATCTTCACCTGGAACATCCTGGTGACCAGCGTCCTCGTGCTGCTGGCCTTCCCGCTGCTGACCGCGGCGCTGCTGGGCGTGTTCGTGGATCGACACTTCGGTGCGCATATCTTCGACCCGGCCAACGGCGGCGTCCTGCTCTGGCAGCACCTGTTCTGGTTCTTCGGTCACCCCGAGGTGTACATCATCGCGCTGCCGTTCTTCGGCATCGTCTCGGAGATCTTCCCGGTGTTCAGCCGTAAGCCGCTCTTCGGCTACAGCGGTCTGGTGTACGCCACCCTGGGCATCGCGGCGCTCTCCATCGCGGTGTGGGCGCACCACATGTACGCCACCGGCGCCGTGCTGCTGCCGTTCTTCTCCTTCATGACGTTCCTCATCGCGGTCCCGACCGGTGTGAAGTTCTTCAACTGGATCGGCACCATGTGGAAGGGGCAGGTGACCTTCGAGTCGCCGATGCTGTTCTCCGTCGGCTTCCTGGTGACCTTCCTCTTCGGTGGTCTGTCCGGCGTGCTGCTCGCGAGCCCGCCGCTCGACTTCCACGTCACCGACTCGTACTTCGTGGTCGCGCACTTCCACTACGTGCTCTTCGGCACCATCGTGTTCGCCACCTACGCGGGCATCTACTTCTGGTTCCCGAAGATGACCGGCCGCCTGCTCGACGAGCGCCTCGGCAAGTGGCACTTCTGGACGACCTTCATCGGCTTCCACACCACGTTCCTGGTGCAGCACTGGCTCGGCAACGAGGGCATGCCCCGTCGTTACGCGGACTACCTGCCCAGCGACGGCTTCACTACGCTGAACACGATCTCCACGATCGGCGCGTTCGTCCTCGGTGCCTCCACGCTGCCGTTCATCTGGAACGTCTTCAAGAGCTACCGCTACGGCGAGATCGTCACCGTCGACGACCCGTGGGGCTACGGCAACTCCCTGGAGTGGGCGACGTCCTGCCCGCCGCCGCGGCACAACTTCACCGAGCTGCCCCGGATCCGTTCGGAGCGACCGGCGTTCGAGCTGCACTACCCGCACATGGTCGAGCGGATGCGTGCCGAGGCGCACGTCGGGCCCGGCCACGGCGGCAAGGCCACCGCGGTCCTCGAGGACGCGCACTAGCCGCAACGAACAATTCTCAAGGCCCCGTCCGAGCTTCGGGCGGGGCCTTGTGATTGGCACAATGGGTTCGAATCCGCGGTCTTCCGCCGCGGGATGGAGGGAGTTCTCGGTGGGTTCAGACACCACGGTGTTGGTCACGGTCACCGGACCGGACCGCCCCGGCGTCACCTCGGTGCTACTCGCGGCGCTCTCACGTCACCGCGTCAGCCTGCTGGACGTGGAGCAGGTGGTCATCCGGGGACGCCTGACCCTCGGCGTGCTGGTGTCCTGCCCCGACGACGCCGAGGCGCTCCAGGACGAACTCGAGGGGGCGATGTCCACCGTCGGGATGCAGGTCGACGTGGAGTCCGGCTCGTTCGCCGCCGCTCGGCCAGCACCGTCCACGCACGCGGTGGTGGTGCTCGGCAGCCCGGTCAGTGCCCGTTCGTTCAGCACGATCGCCCGTGAACTCGCTCGACAGGGCGCGAACATCGATTCCATCCGCGGTGTTGCGGACTACCCGGTGACCGGTCTGGAACTCATGGTCACCGCGTCCGGCACCGGCGCGGAGGCTGACGCCGCCCTGCGCACGGGGCTGGCCGAGATCGCCGCCGGGGAGGCTGTGGACGTCGCAGTGGAGCGGGCCGGGTTGGCCCGACGCGCCAAGCGGCTCATCGTCTTCGACGTGGACTCCACCCTGGTCCAGGGCGAGGTCATCGAGATGCTCGCCGCCCGCGCCGGCAAGGAAGAAGAGGTCCGCGCCGTCACCGAGGCCGCGATGCGCGGCGAGATCGACTTCACCGAGTCGCTGCACCAGCGGGTCGCGGTGCTGGCCGGGCTGGACGCCTCGGTCATCGACGAGGTGGGCGAGGCGCTCGAACTGACGCCAGGGGCCCGCACCACCATCCGGACCCTGCGCAGGCTCGGGTTCCACTGCGGCGTCGTCTCCGGCGGTTTCCGGCAGGTGATCGAGGGCCTCGCGCACGACCTGGAGTTGGACTTCGTCGAGGCGAACACCCTCGAGATCGTGGACGGCAAGCTGACCGGCCGGGTGATCGGCGATGTGGTCGACCGGGCCGCCAAGGCGGTCGCGCTGCGTAAGTTCGCCGCCCAGTCGGGCGTGGCGATGGAGCAGACCGTCGCGGTCGGCGACGGCGCCAACGACATCGACATGCTCAACGCCGCGGGCCTCGGCGTCGCGTTCAACGCCAAGCCGGCGCTGCGAGAGGTGGCGGACGCCGCCCTCTCGCACCCGTTCCTCGACGCGGTGCTGTTCATCCTCGGCGTCACCCGCCACGAGGTGGAGGCGGCCGATGCCGAGGACGGACTGGTGCGTCGGGTTCCGCTCTGATGGACGAGCGACTCCCCGCGGCCTTCCGTGCCCGGCACGCGGTGCTGGCGGCCGGCTACGGCGGCCGCGCCGACCCGGAGGACCCAGCGCTGGTGCTGGCGATGCCGTTGGTCCTGCACATCACCAAGGTGCACCCGCCCGCGCGTAGCGCCCTGCTGGCGGCGGCGGCCGCCGCGACGGTGGCGCTGTGCCTGGACGAGCGGGCGGGCGCCACGGATGACGGCGAGCCGGGACAGTGGCAGCAGGCGCTGCTCGACTGGACGGGCTCACGCATCCGGAAGGTGGCCCGCCGGGCCAGGGGTGCGCAGTGGCTCGCCGCGCAGCACGTGGACGGCGTCACCGTCGAGGTGGACGGGGCCCAGGCACGGGCCATCGTGCCCGGCCCGGTCGGCGACGTCGATCAGCGGGTCCGCAAACTCCAGATCGGCGGGACCGATCTCGAGCACGACGAGCCGGGCGAGCCGGTGGCGGGGCTGCCGGTGCTGTGGGTGAACGGTTCGCTCGACATGACCGTCGGCAAGGCAGCGGCGCAGGTCGGGCACGCGTCGATGCTGCTGGCAGGCGCGATGGATCCCGAGCGGGCCTGGGCGTGGTCGCGGGACGGCTACCGCTGCAGCGTGCGGGACGCAGGCCCGGATCGCTGGGCGGCGCTCGGCGAACTTGTGGCGCAGGGGCGGGCGATCGCCGTGCGCGACGCCGGGTACACCGAGGTGGCCCCTGGCTCGATGACGGTGATCGCCCACCCCTGACCCCAGGGCAGGCCACCCCGCGGTCCAGTGGGTTCGAAGTGGCTCTTTCCGACATGGCCAGTTGCCGGGAGACTCGCCATCATGTTCGCCCGCATGCCCACTCGTCTCGCCGCACTTTTCGTCGGGCTCTGGCTCTACGGGTTCTCGATGGCGCTGATGGTCGTCGCCGGGCTCGGGCTCGACCCATGGGACGTCTTTCACCAGGGTGTGGCGCAGCGACTGTCGCTGAGTTTCGGCACCGTCACCGCGCTGACCGGTGCGGTGGTGCTGTTGCTGTGGATCCCGATCCGGCAGCGTCCGGGTTTCGGCACCGTCGCGAACGTGGTGGTGATCGCGGTCGCGGTGGATATCTCGCTGGCCCTGTTGCCCGAACTGGACGCGATGGCCGTCCGGATCCCGGTGATGCTGTCCGCGGTCGTGCTCAACGCCCTCGCGACGGTGCTGTACATCGGCGTCGGCCTCGGCCCAGGGCCGCGGGACGGACTGATGACCGGACTGGTCGCGCGTACCGGCCTCTCGGTTCGGTTCGTGCGCACCGGCATCGAGGTCGCGGTGCTGGCCACCGGGTGGCTGCTCGGCGGCACCGTCGGGGTGGGCACCGTGGTCTACGCGCTCGGCATCGGGCCGCTGATCCAGCTGATGATGCGCCTGGCGCCCCGGGGCGCCGATGTGCTGTCGACGTCGGTGACCGCGACCGCGCGTGAGGAGTGCCCGGCCCGGTGACCTGCGCGTCGACCGGCACCCGCGACACGCAAAGGGATCCTGACGCGTGCGCCCGCGCAACGTAGGTCAAGATGGGCGTCGTGTCCGAACTTGATCCCGATCTGCTCATCGATTTCGAAGACGTGCTCATCCGCCGTGGCGGTGTCACCCTGGTCGGTCCCGTGACCTGGAAGGTGGAGCTCGACGAGAAGTGGGTTGTGCTCGGGCCGAACGGCGCGGGCAAGACCTCATTGCTGCGGATCGCGGCCGCGGAGGTGCACCCGACGTCGGGGAAGGCTCACCTGCTGGGGGAGGTCCTCGGACGCGTCGACGTCAGCGAACTGCGGCCGCGGATCGGGCTGTCGTCCTCCTCGCTCGCGCACCGGGTGCCAGCCGACGAGGTGGTGCTCGATCTGGTCGTCTCGGCCGGCTACGCGGTGCTGGGCCGGTGGCGGGAACGCTACGAGGAGATGGACACCACCCGCGCCGTGGAGATGCTCGAGAGCCTGGGCGCCGAGCACCTGGCGAACCGCACCTACGGCACGCTCTCCGAGGGCGAGCGCAAGCGGGTGCTCATCGCGCGGGCCCTGATGACCGATCCCGAGTTGCTGCTGCTCGACGAGCCGGCGGCAGGCCTGGACCTCGGCGGACGCGAGGAACTCGTCGCGCGGCTCTCGGACCTGGCCGCCGACCCGGACGCACCCGCGACCGTGCTCATCACCCACCACGTCGAGGAGATCCCCCCGGGGTTCACGCACGCCCTCCTGCTCAAGGAGGGCGGGGTGATCGCGCAGGGGCTGATCGACGACGTGATCACCGCGGAGAACCTGACCCACGCCTTCAGTCAGGCGATCAGTCTCGACAAGGTCGACGGTCGCTTCTTCGCCCGTCGCACCCGGCTGCCCGGCCAGCATCGCCGCTGAGGCACGCCCTGCCGCGATCTCCCCAATGTCACACCGGTTCGCCTGAGTCGAATGAGTGTGACATTGGGGAGGTGCGATGGGCGGTCGCGAGTGCATCGCGGGCGGCGTTGTACCGTCCGACACATGGCCACATTCGACGCACGCCCCGAAGTTCCCCCGAAGGACGCCTCCACCGTCATCTTGGTGCGCGACTCCGAGTCCGGACCCGAGGTGTTCCTGCTGCGGCGGGTCGGCGGGATGGCCTTCGCGGGTGGCATGACGGTGTTCCCCGGTGGCGGTGTGGATCCGCAGGACGCCGAGGCCGACGTGGCCTGGAGCGGCCCACCGGTCTCGTGGTGGGCGCAGCGGTTCGGCGTCGACGAGGGCAGGGCGAAGGCGCTGGTCTGCGCGGCGGTCCGAGAGACCTTCGAGGAGTGCGGGGTGCTGCTGGCGGGACCGACCGCCGACACGGTGGTCGCGGACACGTCCGGGTACGCACAGGCGCGCAAGCAGTTGGAGGCGCGCGAGCTCTCGTTCAGCGAGTTCCTCGCGCGCGAGAACCTGGTGCTGCGGGCGGATCTGCTTCGGCCGTGGGCGAATTGGATCACCCCGATCGGCGAGGGCAGGCGCTACGACACCCGATTCTTCGTGGCGCTGGCCCCCGCCGGTCAGATCGCGGACGGCGAGACGTCGGAGGCCGCCGAGGTCACCTGGCAGACCCCGGAGCAGGCGATCACGGACTGGACCGAGGGCCGCACCATGCTGCTCCCGCCGACCTGGAGCCAGCTGCGCGCGATCGGCGAATACGGCACCGTGGCAGAGGTTCTCGCGGCGGAGCCGGAGATCCCGGTGATCCTCCCGACGCTCTACCGGGAGGAGGACGACTCGTGGCGGGTGCGATTCCCCGGTCAGGAGCCTTACTACGCCGCCGGGGCGCACCCGTGGGGCAAAAGGTAGCCTTCGCTTCATGGCTGAGTTTGTGACTCTCGAGGTATCCGACGGCATCGGCACCATCCGGCTCGCGCGCCCCCCGATGAACGCGCTGAACCGTCAGTTGCAGGAGGAGCTCCGGGCCGCGGCCCGCGAGGCCACCGTCAACTCCGACATCAAGGCCGTCATCGTGTACGGCGGCGAGAAGGTGTTCGCGGCAGGCGCGGACATCAAGGAGATGGCGGAGATGTCCTTCGCCGAGATGAGCCCGGTCGCCGGTGACCTGCAGTCGGCGCTCGGCTGCATCTCCGAGATCCCGAAGCCGACCGTCGCCGCGATCACCGGCTACGCGCTCGGCGGCGGCCTGGAGATCGCCCTCGGCGCGGATCGCCGGATCGCGGGCGACAACGCGAAGGTGGGCGTCCCCGAGGTGCTCCTCGGCGTGATCCCCGGCGGCGGCGGCACCCAGCGACTGGCCCGCCTGGTCGGCCCGAGCAAGGCCAAGGACATGGTGTTCACCGGCCGGTTCGTCGGTGCGGAGGAGGCCCTCGCCATCGGTCTGATCGACGAGATGGTCGCCCCCGACGAGGTCTACAACGCCGCCCGTACCTGGGCCTCGCAGTTCGTGGGCGCCGCAGGCCGTGCGCTCGCCGCGGCCAAGGCGTCCATCGATCAGGGTCTCGACACGGATCTGAACACCGGGCTCAAGATCGAGGCCCAGCAGTTCGCTCAGCTGTTCGCGACCAAGGACCGGACGGTCGGCATGGACTCCTTCATCGAGAACGGCCCGGGTAAGGCGCAGTTCACGGGCGAGTAGCACCGCAACTCCGACCGCAAAACTAGAACCTGTTCACACTCCTTACTACCCGGTAGGCTCTCACCCATGACTGCAAGCCCGAATGACGGGATCGATCCCGCGCCGCGTCCGCACGCCACCGCCGAAGAGGTCGAGGCGGCTCGTACGGACACCAAGCTCGCCCAGGTGCTCTACCACGACTGGGAAGCCGAGACGTACGACGACAAGTGGTCCATCTCGTACGACGAGCGCTGCATCGACTACGCGAAGGGCCGGTTCGACGCCGTCGCCGGGGACCTGCCGCTGCCGTACGAGCGGGCGCTCGAGCTCGGCTGCGGCACCGGATTCTTCCTGCTCAACCTGATGCAGGGCGGGGTCGCGAAGACCGGCTCGGTCACCGACCTCTCGCCCGGCATGGTCAAGGTCGCGCTGCGCAACGCCGAGAACCTCGGGCTGGAGGTCGACGGTCGCGTCGCCGACGCCGAGCGGATCCCGTACGACGACAACACCTTCGACCTCGTCGTCGGGCATGCGGTGCTGCACCACATCCCGGACGTGGAGCAGTCGCTGCGTGAGGTGCTGCGGGTGCTCAAGCCGGGCGGCCGTTTCGTCTTCGCGGGCGAGCCGTCCACGGTCGGCAACTTCTACGCCCGCTGGCTCGGCCGCGCCACCTGGGAGGCCACCACCACGGTCACCAAGCTGCCGTTCCTGGCCGACTGGCGTCGTCCGCAGGAAGAGCTCGACGAGTCCTCCCGCGCCGCGGCGCTCGAGGCCGTCGTCGACATCCACACCTTCGACCCCACCGACCTCGAGAACATGGCGAAGTCGGCCGGTGGTACCGAGGTGCGTGCCATCACCGAGGAGTTCGCCGCGGCGCTGCTCGGCTGGCCGGTCCGGACCTTCGAGGCCGCGGTGCCGCCGGAGAAGCTCGGCTGGGGTTGGGCCAAGTTCGCGTTCGGCGGGTTCAAGACCCTGAGCTGGGTCGACGAGAAGGTGCTCAAGCACGTCGTGCCGCGCAACTTCTTCTACAACGTGATGATCACCGGCGTGAAGCCCGAACCGAAGTAGTGGGATACGAGTTCACCCCGGAGGACGTTCGGTACCTGAGGTCAACAGACGGTGCCGCCGCCCTCGCCGAGGTGGATCAGCTCGAGCTCTCCGCGCGCACGCACCTGGCCGACATCGGCCGGGTGCGTGCGCGTTTTGCCGACAGCTCGGGGCCCCTCGTCGAGACGGTGCTGCTGCGACGTAGGGCCGTCGGCAAGATCGACGGTGCGCGGGACTGGCTGTTCACCGACGACGCGCTGCAGCAGACGACGCCATCGGTGGTCGCGCGCAAGCGGGCCCACCGGGTTGCAGGCCGGGCCGTGCACGACGTCACCTGCTCGGTGGGCGCGGAACTGTCCGCGCTGGTCGGCGTCGCGAGCGCGGTGATCGGCAGCGATCTCGACCCGGTCCGCCTGGCTATGGCGCAACACAACGTGCCCGGCGCGACCGTCGCGCGCGCCGACGCGTTGGTGCCGTGCACCCGCGACACCGTCGTCCTCGCCGACCCGGCAAGGCGGGCGGGCGGCAGGCGCAGACACGACCCGGCAGCCCTGCAGCCGCCGCTGCCGGACCTTCTGGAGGCCTATCGCGGCCGCGACCTGTCGGTGAAGTGCGCGCCCGGATTGGACTACGACGCGCTGGACTGGCCGGGCGAGGTGGAGATCGTCTCGCTCGACGGCGGTGTGCGGGAGGCCTGCCTGTGGTCGCCCGGACTGGCAGGGGCGGGCGTGCGCCGCCGCGCCACCGTGCTGACCGCCGACGGCGGGGGCTGGGAGGTCACCGACGCCGAACCGGACGAGCTTCCCGAGCGCGAGCCGGGGGAGTGGATCGTCGACCCGGACGGGGCGGTGGTGCGCGCGGGCCTGGTGCGTCACTACGCGGCCAGGCACGGGCTCTGGCAGCTCGACCCGCGGATCGCCTACCTCACCGGCGACGCCGTGCCGGACGGCGTCCGCGGGTTCCGGATCGTCGAACAACTCAAGTACACGGAGAAGGCGCTGCGTCAGGAGCTCGCGCGCCTCGACTGCGGGGTGGCCGAGATCCTGGTGCGCGGGTTGGATGTGGACCCGGCCGTGCTGCGCCCCAGGCTGAAGCTGCGCGGCTCGGTGTCGCTGAGCGTCGTGCTGACCCGGATCGGCCGCACCCCGGTCGCGTTCGTCTGCGAGGCAGGCGTCAGGGCTTGAGGACGAAGACCTCGCCGATCAGGGTCGGGGTGATGACCTCGCCGCCGGGACCGATCGACGTGCCGACCGTGAAGCCCGCGGCGCCGGGCAGGGTGTCCTGGTCGAGGGTCTCGCCGGTGTCGGTGTCGAAGGTGAGCACCGCGAGACCGGTGTCCCCTTCCCGCACCACCGTGTAGCCGGTCGACCCTCCGGTCTGTGCCGAGACGCCGAGCTGAACGAGGTCCTTACGCTCCCAGAGCAACTCGGCGTGGTCGCCCTTGTCCTCGAGGGCCAGCAGGTGACCCTTGTCGGATCCGGCCGGGACGATCAGGCCGTCCGCGGAGACCGACGGGCCGCCTGCCGCGGCAAACCCGAGGTCGTGGCTCCAGCGGGGCGCACCGTTCGCGGCGTCGAGCGCCCACAGTTTGCCCTCGTTGTCGTTCGCGTACAGCGTCGTCCCGTCGGCGGAGATCACCGGGCTGGACGTGACGCCACCGGGCAGCACGCCCGAGGACCAGTCCTCGGAGATCCGACCGTCCGCGTACCGCAGCGCGACGACCTCGGAGTGCAGCCTGCCCGGTCGCCAGACGGTGAGGAAGAACCTGCCGGTTGCGAGGTCGATGGCGGGGGCGGTCGAGACCGGGCATTCAGGGGCGCCGAAGAAGCACTGCTCGAGTCCCTGTGCGGCAGGCGGCAGCGGCAGGTCCTTGGCGACGTCGAAGGTCGGCGTCGGGATCAGCTGGTACGACGGCACGATCTCCTTGCCGGTCTGGGTGCTCAGCACCGAGACGACGCCGAAATGCGTGACGAACAACAGGTTTCCGTCGGCGGTGAACTGGGCGGACAGGGGCGTCCCGCTCACGACGGTGCGCCAGCGCAGCTGACCGTGCTCGTTGAAGGAGTTCATGGCGCCGTCCTCACCGACGTACACGTTCGTGACGCGGTCGACGAGCGGGGTGGCGACGGCGACGCCGGGACCGAGCCGATTGCACCAGCGCTTGCGGCCGCTCTCGATCTCGAAGGAGTAGAGGTTGCAGCCGTTCTCGCTGCGCGAGGTGACGAAGATCTGGCCGTTCGACGCGACGGTCGCGGCGGTTGCGGTCGGCGCCCCGACCGGGCGGGACCAGTCGAGCGAGATCGACCGGGCGCCGTCTGTCGGGCTGGTGCCGCTGTTGCGGCCGTCCGCATGCATCGCGGGCCATCCGCTCGGGGAGTAGGCGTCGTCGAGCGGTGGTTCGGTGCTGCAGCCGCCGACGATCAGCGCCGAAACTGCCGTCAGCGACACCGCTGCCGACCGGAGAACACGCCGCATTCAACACTCCTCGTGTGGATTTCGCTCGGTGCAGACTATCCGGCCGGGCTCGGTGGGGTGTGAACCCGCCCCGTCGCCGAATGCGGATCGAGTATCCGTTGGCCGCGGCGACGCCGAGTCGGGTGATCCCCGCACGGGGCGGGAGAAGGGAATTGGACTGGTCCATCATTCAATTTACTGAGCGGTAGTGAGAATTAAATTGCGATGGGACAGAGCAGGTCCGGAGCCCC
This sequence comes from Rhodococcus sp. NPDC059179, assembly GCF_042754885.1. Classification (NCBI taxonomy): domain Bacteria; kingdom Bacillati; phylum Actinomycetota; class Actinomycetes; order Mycobacteriales; family Nocardiaceae; genus Rhodococcus; species Rhodococcus sp. NPDC059179. The sequence continues at coordinate 64,418 of NZ_JBHZBV010000005.1, forward strand.
ATGTGATTGGCCCGTTATTTCGGTGCATTGTGTATCGAATTACGATTGTTAGCGGTTGAAACCTTCCAATTGTCGTCGCAATTGTGTTTGAATGGCGACATGGAACGGCCAGGGGGCGGAGATTTGAGCGCACCGCGGCGATCGCCGCGGGTTGACGCCAACGACAATCACCTGCTCGGGACGCCGCAAGCCGGTGTGGTCATCGTCGTCGGCCTGATCGTCGGCGCCGCAACCCTGATCGGCGTGATGACGGCCTCCGTGCTCGCGGTCATCGTGGTCGCGGTGACGGCAGCGCTGGTCGCGGCGCTGCTTGGCGGTGGCGGCTGGCTCCGCGGGGACGGCGCCGTGGGCCGTCGCGGGGTCCACATTCGCTGACCGTAGGCTGCATGCCATGACCAGCATGTGGGGCGCACCGTTGCGCACGAGGTGGCGGGGATCACGCCGGACCGATAGCGAGCAGGCGAAGTTTCTGACCCGCGACTCGCTGCGATGGGTGCTCGCGAACAAGGCGTACACGCCCTGGTACCTCGTTCGCTATTACCGGCTGGCCAAGTTCAAGCTCGCGAACCCGCACGTGATCCTGCGCGGCATGGTCTTCCTCGGCAAGAACGTCGAGATCCACTCGACGCCCGACCTGTCGCGGCTCGAGATCGGGCGCTGGGTGCACATCGGCGACGGCAACGCGATCCGCTGCCACGAGGGATCCCTGCGCATCGGCGACAAGGTCGTCTTCGGCAAGGACAACGTCGTCAACACGTACCTCGACATCGAGATCGGCGCCTCCACCCTGGTCGCCGACTGGTGCTACATCTGCGACTTCGACCACCGGATGGACGACGTCAACGTCCCGATCAAGGATCAGGGCATCGTCAAGGGCCCGGTGCGGATCGGCCCGGACACCTGGGTCGCGGCCAAGGTGACTGTGCTGCGCAACACGAAGGTCGGCCGTGGCTGCGTGCTCGGCGCGCACGCGGTGGTCAAGGGCGAGATCCCGGACTACAGCATCGCGGTCGGGGCGCCGGTGAAGGTCGTCAAGAACCGCAAGGAAGCCTGGGAGGCCGGCGCGGCCGAGCGGGCCAAGTACATCGCCGCCCTCGAGGACATCGAGCGCAAGAAGGCCGCCGCAGGCGCGTAGCACCCGTGAGTCCTTCTGGTCCACCACGGGGCCAGAAGGACTCACGGGCGGCGGAGCCGCCTACCGGCCGGGCAGTGGCCGCTGGGGGATGTCGGGGCGCGCCAACGGGTGTCGGACCCGTCGCTTGGCACTCAGATAGACCTGCGCGGTGTCCACCGCGACCCGGTTCCAGTCGAAGTCGGCGGTGAGCCGTTCGCGGGCCGCATCGGCCCGCCGCTGCGCCGCCACCGGGTCGTCGAGCACCTCGCGCACCGCCGACGTCAGGCCCTCGACGTCGCCGGGCAGGAAGGACATTCCGGTGACGCCGTCCACGACGGCCTCGCCGAGCCCACCCGCGGTGGAGGTGACCAGCGGTGTGCCCGCGGCCGCCGCCTCGAGCGCGATGATGCCGAACGGCTCGTACCGGCTCGGCAGCACGATCGCGTCCGCCGCGTGCAACCAGCCCAGCAGCTCGACGTGGTCGAGGTTGCCCAGGAAGGTCACCGAGCGCAGGACCCGGTTGGTGCGCGCCTCCTGTTGCAGCCACTCGAACTGGGTGCCCTCGCCCGCGACGGCCAGGGTGGTGCCAGGGTGGCTGCGACGGATCCGCGGCAGGGCGGCGATGATGTCCTGCACGCCCTTCTCATACTCGAGCCGGCCGACGAACAGCAGCCGCGGCGGGCCGGAGCGCGGCGCGCGCTGCCGGTAGTTCCAGGTGGTGACGTCGATCCCGTTGCGGATCACCGTGATCGGCGGCAGCTGCGGGCCGTACAGCTCGGTGACCTCGTCCTCCATCGACGCCGAGCAGGTGATGATCGCGTCGGACTCGTTGGCCAGCCACCACTCCACCGAGTGCACCTGGCGGTTGATCGTCCCGGAGATCCAGCCGCTGTGCCTGCCTGCCTCGGTGGCGTGCAGCGTCGAGACCAGCGGCACGTCGAAGTACTCGGCCAGCGCGATCGCCGGGTGCGCGACCAGCCAGTCGTGCGCGTGCACGACGTCGGGCTGCCAGCCCTCGCCGAGTCCCGGCTTGCCGAGCGCGACGCCAGCGCGCACCATCGCGTGGCCCATCGCCAGGGTCCAGGCCAGCATGTCCTCGCCGAACACGAAATGCGCCGGGTCCTCGGCCACCGCGACCACCAGGACGCCCTCGGAGATGTGGGTGATGGTCGGGTGGGTCGACGCGTCGGTGCCGGTCGGGCGGCGGGAGAGCACGACCACCTCGTGGCCGGCCTCCACCATCTCGGTGGCCAGGTGATGCACGTGTCTGCCGAGGCCGCCGACCACCACCGGCGGGTACTCCCAGGACACCATCAGGACCTTCATGCGGGACCGCCGATCACGTCGTCGGGGAGCCGCCGGGCGTCGAGAGAGGGGAACAACCCGTCGGCCTGGTTCCAGCCGTCGGCCAGTCGCCGCGCCCGGTCGTGCTGGCCGGCGGCGACGGCGCCGGCGATCTCGCGGGTGGCGTGGGCGTGCAGGTGCGCGCGGTCGCGGGCATACCCGGCGGCGGAGTCCTTGCTCACCATGAACGCCCAGTCGCTCTGCACGGTCATGATGGCCTCGCGCAGGATCTGGTCGTTGACCCGATCGCGCAGTTCCGGACGGCCGGGGGCGCGGTGCGCGCCGCGCGCCTTGTCCACCGCGTCCAGCGCCGTCTGCACCACCTCGGTGTTGAGCTGGACCAGATCGGCGACCTGATCGCCCGCCCACACCCGCCAGTCCTTGCCGCTGCCCCAGGAGGAATCGGTGAGGTCGACGGGTTCGCCGACGAAGCCGGCCGCCCTGGCGTCGGCGAGGGTGCCGACCGGGATGCCTGCCTCGGGCAGGGCGCGCAGGACCTTTTCCAACCACTGCGGTCCCTCGAACCACCAGTGCCCGAACAGTTCGGTGTCGAACGCGGCGACCACGAGAGCGGGCCTGCCGATGCGTTCGCTCTCCGAGCGCATCCGCGCCTTCACGGTGTCGACGAAGTCCGCGACGTGCCGGTCGATGGCGGCGGCCGCGAGCGCGGGGTCGTAGGGCGCCTTGTCCTTCGAGTCGACGGTGCGGCCGGTGACCCGGGCCGGCTTGAGCCCGGTGTCGTGGTCGTAGGTGTGGAAGTCGCGGTAGGCGCCGTCGCCCGGGTAGCCGGACTTCGGTGACCACACCCGGTACGAGACCTGCAGGTCCCGGCCGAAGGCCACCACATCGGACTCGCGGACCGGGCGGCCGAGGGAGGTGTCCCCGCGCAGCGACGGGCCGTCGACCATGAAGTGCTGCACGCCCGCGGCCGCGTACTCCCGCTCCATCCCGGGTGTGTAGCCGCATTCGGGTGCCCAGATTCCGGAAGGCTTTGTACCCCAACGCGACTGGGCGTCGGCGAGGCCCTCGCTGAGCTGGAACGAGCGCAGCCGCGGATGAAGCAACGGCTGGAACGGATGGGCCAGCGGTCCGCCGAGGAGTTCGATGGCGTCGGCGTCGACGAGCCCGCGCAGCACCGGCGAGCCGCCGTGTGCCCAGCGTTCCTCGAAGTCCGTCAGCGCCTCCGCCGCCAGGCGGTGCTCGCGGGCACCGAGGTCGCGGTGCGCCTGATCGCGCATGCCCGCGGCCTCGTGGGCGCGCAACTGCCAGTTGCCCAGCCAGTGGTGCATGCCCGCCAGGCAGTGCGGGTCGTCGAGCTGGGCCGCCAGCACCGGGGTGATGCCGAGGGTGAGCAGCCGGGTGCGGCCCTCCGCCGCGAGCGTGCGCAGGACGCGGGCCACCGGCAGGTAGGTGGCCGCCCAGGACTGGTAGAGCCATTCCTCGCCGACGGGCCACCGGCCGTGGTTGGCCAACCACGGCAGATGTGAGTGCAGGACCAGGCTGAACATGCCCGGTTCCTGCGCAGCTCCTGTCGGTTTGCTCACCGCGGCACCGCGGGCTTCCGCGCGATGGCGACCAGGTCGAGGCTGGCGTCGATGTCGGGCTCGGCGATCGCGAAGTCGTCGACGGTGATGGCCTCCACGTCGGCAACCAGGTCCGCAGGCCACGGTTCGCCTGCCAGCGCGCGGTCGATCTGGGCGTCGATGAAGGAGCCGCCGTGCTTGGCATCGAGCTCACGCAGGCGGGGGCCGTGGTGCACGCCGGTCATCAGATCGACGACGAAGCCGGCCTCCTCGAGGAGCTCGGTCATCTCGGCGGCGTTGAGTTCGCGGGTGTGGAACGGGTTGAGCGGGGTGTCGCGGCCGGGGGAGAAGGTGATCCGGTTCGGGGTGCTGATCAACAGCTCGCCGCCAGGGGTGAGCACCCGGAAGCACTCGGCCAGGAACTGGGCCTGGTCCCACAGGTGCTCGATCACCTGGAAGTTGACGACGATCCCGACGCTCGCGTCCTCGAGCGGCAGATCGGCGAGGTTGCCCTGGCGCATGTCGATGCGCGGGTAGCGGGCGCGCACGTGCTCGACCGCGGAGGTGTCGTAGTCGAGACCGATGACCTTCTCGGCGACGTCGGCGATCATGTTGGCGCCGTAGCCTTCTCCTGATCCGGCCTCGAGCACGACGCGGCCTGCGCAGCGCTCGAGCAGCTGCCGGTACACCACCTCGTGGCGGCGGAACCAGTAGTTCTCCTCGGGCACGCCCGGGACGGTGCGCTCACCGGTCAGGGGCAGGGTCGCTTCGCTCGGCGGCAGGGTCGCGTCGGTCGCCGTCGCGGTGGGATCGGCGTCGACGGACATGGCCGGGGTCGAGACAGATGAATCGCTCACCGGTGCGAGGTTAGTGCCCCCGGTGTCAGAACTGGTCGGGGTGGTCCACATCACAGGCATGAATGATCCTCCTGGCCGTTATGGTGGACGAGGTTTCCGACCCAAGTTACCCGTGGGTAACTTAACATGGGGTAACGTGACGCACACCCGACGTGCGAACGAGACGGTTACCCGAGCGCTCCTCCTCGATGTGGAGCTGCTCACGATCATCAGGCAGAAATACACAGGAGGTCGACGAAGACCCATGACGAACATCGTCGTTTTGATCAAGCAGGTCCCTGACACCTGGTCCGAGCGCAAGCTCACCGATGGTGACTTCACGCTGGACCGCGAGGCCGCGGACGCCGTGCTCGACGAGATCAACGAGCGCGCGGTCGAGGAGGCCCTGCTCATCAAGGAGGCCCAGGGCGGCGAGGTGACCGTGCTGTCCGCTGGCCCGGACCGCGCCACCGACGCCATCCGCAAGGCGCTGTCCATGGGTGCCGACAAGGCCGTTCACATCAACGACCCGGCCCTGCACGGCTCCGATGCCATCCAGACCGGCTGGACCCTGGCCGCCGCGCTCGGCCAGATCGGCTTTGAGAACGAGGAGCCTGCCGACCTGATCATCGCGGGCAACGAGGCGACCGACGGCCGCGTCGGCGCCGTTCCGGCGATCATCGCGGAGTACCTCGGCATCCCGCAGCTCACCCAGCTGCGCAAGCTCACCGTCGCCGACGGCAAGATCACCGGCGAGCGCGAGACCGACGAGGGCATCTTCGGCCTCGAGGCCACGCTGCCCGCCATCGTCTCGGTCACCGAGAAGATCAACGAGCCGCGCTTCCCGTCCTTCAAGGGCATCATGGCCGCGAAGAAGAAGGAAGTCTCGGTCCTCACCCTCGCCGACCTCGGCGTCGACCCGGAGACCGTTGGCGTCGCGAACGCGGGCACCACCGTCACCGCGTCCACCCCCAAGCCCCCGCGTACCGCTGGCGAGCGCGTCACCGACGAGGGCGACGGCGGCAGCAAGATCGCCGCCTACCTCGTCGGCCAGAAGATCATCTGATCGCGCCCCTCAACCAGCAGACCCACACGTAGGAGAAGTAAGCAATGGCAGAAGTACTTGTGCTCGTCGAGCACGCCGAGGGTGCGCTCAAGAAGGTCAGCACCGAGCTCATCACCGCAGCGCGCGCGCTCGGTGAGCCGGCCGCCGTCGTGGCAGGCCCGGCCGGAACCGCGGCCAAGCTCGCCGAGGCCCTGGCCGCGGCAGGCGCCGCGAAGATCTACGTCGCCGAGTCCGATGACATCGACGGCTACCTGATCACCCCGAAGGTCGACGTGCTCGCCTCGCTGGTCGAATCCGCGAGCCCGGCCGCCGTGATCACCGCCGCCACCACCGAGGGCAAAGAGGTCTCCGGACGCCTTGCCGCGCGGATCGGCTCCGGCCTGCTCACCGACGTCATCGACCTCAAGGCCGACGGCACCGGCGTGCACTCCATCTTCGGTGGCGCGTTCACCGTCGAGGCCAAGGCCAACGGCGAGGTCCCGGTCATCTCGGTTCGCCCGGGTGCCATCGAGGCCCAGCCGCAGGCCGGTGCCGCCGAGCAGGTCGCCGTCGAGGTGCCTGCTCAGGACGAGAGCGCGGTCAAGGTGACCTCGCGCAACCCGATCGTCGGTGGCGACCGCCCCGAGCTCACCGAGGCCTCCGTCGTGGTCTCCGGTGGCCGTGGCGTCGGCAGCGCCGACAAGTTCAGCGTGGTCGAGGAGCTCGCCGACTCGCTCGGTGCCGCCGTCGGCGCCTCGCGTGCCGCGGTGGACTCGGGCTACTACCCGGGCCAGTTCCAGGTCGGTCAGACCGGTAAGACGGTCTCCCCGCAGCTGTACATCGCGCTCGGCATCTCCGGCGCCATCCAGCACCGCGCAGGCATGCAGACGTCGAAGACCATCGTCGCCGTCAACAAGGACGAAGAGGCCCCGATCTTCGAGATCGCGGACTACGGCGTCGTTGGCGACCTGTTCAACGTCGCACCGCAGCTCACCGAGGCGGTCAAGGCTCACAAGGGCTGATTTCGCGCTTCAGTTCGACGGCCCCGCTCCCGATTGGGAGCGGGGCCGCCGTCATTTCCGGACGTTCACCGACCTGCCCTCGACACGACACCGCGCCGTCGCCCGGTCGCCGCCCGCGCCGTCGACGCTTCCGGCATGACCACAACGCCGGTCCTCACCCGCGACTCCAGCGTCACCGTCATCCCGAGGTACAGCCTGCTGCTGTCCTCGGACCGCGAGCACCGGGAGGCGGCGCAGCGGCTGCGGTACCGGGTGTTCGCCGCCGAGCCGGGCTTCGAGGGCGCGGTCAGCGGCGTCTCCGACGGACTCGACGCCGACCGCTTCGACGAGCACTGCGACCACCTGCTGGTCCGCGACGAGCTGGCCGACGAGGTGGTCGGCTGCTACCGGATGCTGACCCCCGACGCCGCCATCGCCGCGGGCGGGCTCTACACGGCCACCGAGTTCGACGTCACCGCGCTGGACCCGCTGCGGCCGCAGCTGGTCGAGATGGGCCGGGCCTGCGTGCACCCCGACCACCGCTCCGGGTCGGTACTCGGGCTGATGTGGGCGGGCATCCTCAACTACCTCGAGCTCACCGGCCACCGCTGGGCCATGGGCTGCGTGTCGGTGCCGATGCAGTCGCGGCCGAGCGACGTGCCAGGAGCCAACGTGCGCGGGGTCCGCGACCGGCTGCTGGCCGAGCACGCCACCGCGCCGGACCGCCGGGTGCGCCCGTTGCGGCCGGTGCCGGGTCTGGACGAGATCGCGGCGCCTGCCCGCGCCCTGCTGCCGCCGCTGCTGCGCGGCTATCTGCGCCTGGGCGCCTCGATCTGCGGGGAACCCGCGTACGACCCCGACTTCGGGGTCGCCGACTTCGTGGCGCTGCTCGGCATGGCAGAGGCCGACGAGCGGTATCTGAGCCGGTTGCGGTCGGCCGCCGCGGCCGTCCCGGTGATCGTCCGGTGACGCACGACTGGATGCCGTCGAGCCCCTGCGGGGACGGCTGCCTGCCCGCCGGGACGGAGCGGGCCGGAGTGGTCCGGGTCGCCGTGCGGTGCGCGATGCTCACGGCGATGGCGCTCTCGCTGCCCGTGCTGCTGGCGGGCGGGGTCCTGCCGGGGCCATGGCGGCGCCCGCTGCGGCGCGGCTACTCGCGGGCGGTGCTGCGCGGGCTGGGGGTGCGGCTGCGCGTGCGTGACGAGAGCGGCCTCGACGTCGATCCAGGGGAGCGGGGAGTGCTGGTGGTGGCCGGTCACGTCTCCTGGGCGGACGTGCTGGTGCTCAGTGCGCTCGGGCCCGCCGACTTCGTGGCCAGGGCCGACCTGCTGGACTGGCCGCTGCTCGGGACCCTGGCCCGGCGGATGCGGATCATCCCGATCGACCGGTCGCGGCTGGCCGAGCTGCCGGGCGCGGTCGACGAGGCAGCCGAGCGGCTGCGGGCAGGCGGCAGGGTGGTGGCCTTCCCGGAGGGCACCACCTGGTGCGGACGCGCCTACGGCAGCTTCCGCCCGGCGCTGTTCCAGTCGGCGGTCGACGCCGGTGCGCTGGTGCAGCCGGTGGGGATCAGGTATTGCTCGCCGGACGGGCGGCTGGACACCACAGCCTGCTTCGTCGGCGATCAGACCCTGGCGGCGTCGCTGCGCCGGACGGTCGCGCTGCGCAGGCTCGAGGCGGAGGTGATGCTCGCGCCGCTGCAGGAGCCAGGCGACGACCGCAGGGAGCTGGCGGCGCGCTCCGAGCGTGCGGCGCGCGCGGTCCTCGGCGCGGACCTGACCGTGCAGGACATCCTGGACGGCAGGGAAGAGCGTCAGGCCGCCGCGGCGTGAGCGGGCCTACCAGCACAGTCGCGGTCGTGGCCCCGTCGGGCGACGGGCTATCCTGGTCAGGTCATGACATCGCCCCACCCGAGCTCCTCCGACCGCAGTGACGTCGCCCTGCGGTCCGCCGTGCCCTCCCCGGTTTACCTCGATCACGCCGCGACCACCCCGATGCTGCCCGAGGCCATCGCGTCGATGACCGCGGTCCTCGCGACGGTGGGCAACGCGTCGTCGCTACACGGCTCGGGTCGCGGCGCCCGCCGCCGGGTGGAGGAGGCACGGGAGTCCATCGCGACCGATCTGGGCGCCCGGCCTTCGGAGGTCATCTTCACCTCCGGTGGCACCGAGAGCGACAACCTGGCCGTCAAGGGCATCTACTGGGCCCGTCGCGACGCCGATCCGCGGCGTCGCAGGATCATCGCGGCCGCCGTCGAGCACCACGCCGTGCTCGACGCGGTCGAGTGGCTGGTGGAGCACGAGGGCGCCGAGGTGACCTGGCTGCCGGTGGACTCGCAGTGCCGCATCGACCCCGAGGCGCTGCGCGTCGAGCTGGCCGCGGGTGCCGACGACGTCGCGCTCGTCACCGTCATGTGGGCAAACAACGAGGTCGGGTCGATCATGTCGATCGCCGAGCTCGCTTCGGTCGCAACCGATTTCGGTGTCCCGATCCACAGCGACGCGGTGCAGGCCGTTGCACAGCTGCCGGTGGATTTCGCCGCGAGTGGGCTCTCCGCACTCAGTATCGCCGCGCACAAGTTCGGCGGACCGCAGGGCACCGGGGCGTTGCTGCTCGGCCGCCAGGTGCCGTGTGTGCCGCTGCTGCACGGCGGCGGCCACGAGCGCGACCTGCGGGCGGGGACCCTGGACACCGCTGCGGTGGTGTCGATGGCAACCGCGCTGCGGAAGACGGTGTCGGACATGGATTCTCGCGCCGCCGAACTGATTCGCCTGCGCGACCGGCTGGTCGCCGGGGTGAGCGCCGCCGTGCCAAACGCGGTGCTGAACGGTCCGGTCGGCGATCAGCGGCTGCCTGGCAACGCACACTTCACCTTCCCCGGCTGCGAGGGTGACTCGCTGCTGATGCTGCTCGACGCGGCGGGGATCGAATGCTCGACCGGATCGGCGTGCACCGCCGGGGTGGCCAGTGCCAGCCACGTGCTCATCGCGATGGGCGTCGACCCGACGATCGCGCGCGGTTCGCTGCGGTTCTCGCTCGGCCACGCCTCGACCGACGCCGACGTGGATGCCCTTGTCGCGGCGCTGCCGCAGGTGGTCGAGCGGGCAAGGATGGCCGGACTGGCAGGAGTCGGAGCCAGGGGAGGAGCGCGCTGATGCGGGTGCTCGCGGCGATGAGTGGCGGAGTGGACTCCGCGGTGGCGGCGGCCCGTGCGGTCGCGGCAGGCCACGAGGTGGTCGGCGTGCACCTGGCGCTGTCCACGGCGCCGGGGACCCTGCGGACCGGATCGCGCGGCTGCTGCTCCAAGGAGGACGCCGGGGACGCGCGTCGCGCCGCCGACATCCTCGGGATCCCGTTCTATGTCTGGGATTTCGCGGACCGCTTCAAGGAAGACGTGATCGAGGACTTCATCGAGTCCTACGCGGCGGGCGAGACGCCGAACCCGTGCCTGCGCTGCAACGAGAAGATCAAGTTCGCCGCACTCGCGGACCGCGCGATCGCGCTCGGGTTCGACGCCGTCGCGACCGGGCACTACGCGCGCCTGGAGGACGGGGTCCTGCGCCGCGCGGTCGATGCCGACAAGGACCAGTCCTACGTCCTCGGCGTGCTCACCGCCGAGCAGTTGTCCCGGGCGATGTTCCCGGTCGGCGACACCGCGAAGCCGCAGATCCGGGCCGAGGCCGCCGAGCGCGGGCTCGCGGTCGCGGACAAGCCCGACAGCCACGACATCTGCTTCATCCCGTCCGGCGACACCCGGGCCTTCCTCGGCGCGAAGATCGGTGTCCGGCCAGGCAAGGTCGTCGACGCGGATTCCGGAGAGGTGCTCGCCGATCACGAGGGCGTGCACGGCTTCACCATCGGCCAGCGCAAGGGGCTGGGCGTGCAGGGCCCGGCCATTGACGGCAAGCCGCGCTATGTCACCGCAATCGAACCCGAGACCGGCACCGTCATTGTCGGTTCGGCGGAACGCCTGCAGGTGTGGTCGATCGCGGCCGACCGCGCGATCTGGACCTCCGGCGTCGCGCCGCAGGGACCGATCGAGTGCGTGGTGCAGGTCCGGGCGCACGGCGGCCTGGCCGAGGCCGTGGTCGTGCCGGTCGACGGCGGCTTGGACGTGCAACTGCGTGAACCGCTGACCGGCGTGGCCAGGGGGCAGGCCGTCGTGCTGTACCGGCCCGACGCCGCGGGCGACGAGGTCCTCGGGAGCGGCACCATCGCAGGCACCGGCTCGGACCGTCGGTGACGGCGCCGTCCATACCGGTCGGGACGGCAACCGGTGTCGGCTCCTGGCCTGGAACCGATCCGCGGGAGGCCGCCGCGGTCGTCGTGGGTGAGCTGCCCGCACTGCCGCACCTGGTGGAGCTGCCCGACCGCGGGGTCGGCGCGGACATGATCGGTCGCGCGGCCGCGCTGCTCGTCGACCTGCCGCTGGACACCTCCACCACCGCCTACCGGCTCGCGCAGCGCGTGGGCGCGGTGACGCGGCGGGCCAGGGACCTGCTCCGGCGCGATCTGGACGCGCTCGAGGAGGCCTGGGAGGTCGCGGGCCGCCGCGGCACCGATCAGCCGGTGAAGGTCCAGTCCGTTGGTCCGCTGACACTGGCCGCGCAGGTCGAACTGTTCGGCGGGCACCGCGTGCTCACCGACCCGGGCGCCATGCGCGACCTCGCCGAATCCCTGGCGGAGGGGGTGAGCGTGCACGCCGCCGAGGTCGCCCGCAGGCTCGGCTCGCCGGTCGTCGTGCAGCTCGACGAGCCCGGGCTGCCCGCGGTGCTCGCCGGGTCGCTGGCCGGGGTCTCGATCCTGCAGACCCCGCGTGCGATGCCCGAACCGGAGGCGCTCGCCGTCCTGGCGTCCGTGATCGACCGGCTCGAGTCGCCGGTGCTGGTGCACTCCTGCGCGGCCGGGCTGCCGCTGGGACTGCTGCGTCGCAGTGGGGCCGCGATGGTCGGTCTCGACCTCGGCGAGCTGACTGCGGCGGACCTCGACGGGGTCGGCGACCTGATCGAGGACGGCGTCTCGCTGGCGCTCGGGCTGGTGCCCGCTCTCGACTCCTCACTCGCACCCGGCTGGCGGGAGCTGGCCGAGCCCGCGGTGAAACTCGTTGACCGGCTGGGGTTCCCGCGGTCGGTCCTCGCCTCGCAGGTGATCGTGACGCCGCGATGCGGTCTCGCGGGCGCCAGCCCGGAGTGGGCCCGGGTGGCGCTGCGTCGCGCCGCGGAGCTGTCCAGGGCCTTCGCCGACGGTGCCGAGTTCGACTAGGCGCAGTTCGAATACGGCGGCGGGCCGGACATTGTGACCCGATTCAGCAGTTCGAGTCGGTACATGGCCAGGACTAAGTTTGTCTGCGTGTAGCTCGGATCAGTCATACTGTCCCGGAGGTAGATCGAGGCATCAGTGGCGGTCAGAGTGGCATTCGGGTCGCCCTGCACGCCCTTCCACGTCTCCGTGGACACCGGCTCCTCGAAGAGTGACGGATCGATCACCATGTCGCGCACCTCGAGGAAGCCAGGCCCGCGAACGTGCAAGGTCGGTGCGACATGCCATGGCCACATGACCATGCAATCGGGATGGTTCTTTGTGCTGACCCACAGCGCACCTTGGCTCCATACCTTCGCCGGCCGCAGTCCCGAGCCGATCATGAGCCGGCACATTTCATGAGCGCGCGCCCAACAGCCATTGTCGGGATACAAGAATGGGATACATGGTTGGGGAGCGGTGACCGGATCGCAGCTCGTCGCACTCACCGCGTCGAACGCCTGTTGCGCCCGGTCCTCGGAAACGGAGCGAAACCACAACCAGAGGGCGCGCCAGATCCACAGGCGCCTCAGCAGCTCCAGTATCCGGCCCAAGGGCCGTGGTCGCGGGAGTTCGGGTTTCGGAAGAGGCGGTAGCGGCGGCGCATTCGGATCGGGGGTGTAGGCACGAACGTCGATGATCTCGTGGGCATCGTTCTCGGTGACAATCAGCGGCTCTCCGCTGCCCACTGCGTCCCGGAGTCGGCCCTCGAGCTCGACAAAGCCGGGTTCCTCGCGTCGCAGCAGGTGCTGTCCGTGTGAAGGCCATAGTTCGACGCTCAAAATCCCGACGGTGATGGGCCGAATCCCGATGACCCGGGTGGCATGTGGGATCAGCAGCCGCGTGATCGCCGATGTCGCCGGGTCGATCTCGAGGTAGGCAGGCAATCTCAGCGTTCGGAGTCCGTCGAGGACTCGCGCAAATCCGGCAGATCGCGGATCGGCCGGTTCCAGAACCACGTGGCGGCCGCGCTCCAACTCCACGTCGATCACGTGCGCCGGCTCTTTGGCGGAGATTTGATCGGGCGGGGGCTCGATGCCCATGATCGTCGAGACAACCGCAAGCGGGTTCGTCATCGCAGGCCTCCAGTACCTGGGGCTGACCCTCGGTCGTAGTTTACCCACTCATGCCTAGCTTGGCCTATCGCCCAGCTCCTGCTCGGCGGGCACTGTTGTCTGTCCGCTGCGATAGCCTTCCGACGTGGACGAGAACGCAGCCCAGGGTTCGGAAACAGCAGTGTCGGCGGCCACCGGCGACGAACGCGACGAGTGGCAGCGGCTCGCGGAGGAGGTGCGCGAGCACCAGTTCCGCTACTACGTGCGGGACTCACCGATCGTCTCCGACGGCGAGTTCGACGTCCTGCTGAACCGGTTGATCGCGCTCGAGGAGCGTCACCCCGACCTGCGCACCCCCGACTCGCCTACCCAACTGGTCGGCGGCGGCTTCGCCACCGAGTTCACCGCGGTCGATCACCTCGAGCGAATGCTGAGCCTGGACAACGTCTTCGACGAGGACGAGCTGCGCACCTGGGTGAGGAAGGTGGAGGCGGACGCCGGGGAGAATCTGCACTACCTGTGCGAGGTGAAGATCGATGGTGTCGCGCTGAACCTGGTGTACGAGAACGGCAGGCTGGTGCGCGGCGCCACCCGCGGCGACGGCCGCACCGGCGAGGACGTCACCCTCAACGCGCGCACGATCGATGAGATCCCGCACGTGCTGACGCCGAGCGAGGAGTTCCCGATCCCGTCGCTGCTCGAGGTCCGCGGCGAGGTGTTCTTCCGGCTCGAGGACTTCGAGGCACTCAACGCGTCCCTGGTCGCGGAGGGCAAGGCCCCGTTCGCCAATCCCCGCAACTCGGCGGCCGGGTCGCTGCGGCAGAAGAACCCGGCGGTCACGTCCAAGCGGCGGCTCGGCATGATCTGCCACGGGCTCGGCCGGATCGAGGGCTTCGCGCCTGCCTCCCAGCACGACGCGTACACCGCCCTGGCGGCCTGGGGTCTGCCGGTGTCGACGCACACCTCGCGGGTGCGGGGCGTCGACGAGGTGGTCGCGAGGGTCGCCTACTGGGACGAGCACCGCCACGACGTGGAGCATGAGATCGACGGCCTGGTGGTCAAGGTCGACGAGATGGCGCTGCATCGGCGGCTCGGCTCCACCTCCCGCGCCCCGCGGTGGGCAATCGCGTACAAGTACCCGCCGGAGGAGGCCACCACCCGACTGCTCGACATCCGGGTCAGCGTCGGCCGCACCGGCCGGGTCACCCCGTTCGCCTACATGGAGCCGGTGACGGTGGCCGGCTCGACCGTGTCGCTCGCGACGCTGCACAACGGGTCGGAGGTCAAGCGCAAGGGCGTGCTGATCGGCGACATGGTCACCATCCGCAAGGCTGGCGAGGTGATCCCGGAGGTGCTCGGCCCGGTGGTGGACGTGCGGATCGGCGACGAGCGGGAGTTCGTGATGCCGACGCACTGCCCCGAGTGCGGCACCGAGCTGGCGCCCGCGAAGGAGGGCGACGCGGACATCCGCTGCCCGAACCAGCGTTCCTGCCCGGCGCAGTTGCGGGAGAGGGTCTTTCACGTGTCGGGCCGCGGAGCGTTCGACATCGAGGTGCTCGGCTACGAGGCGGCGACGGAGCTGCTCAAGTCCGGCGTCATCACCGACGAGGGCGACCTGTTCTCGCTCACCGCCGAGGACCTGATGAAGACCTCGCTGTTCACCACCAAGGCGGGCGCGCTGTCCGCGAACGGGCGCCGGTTGCTCGACAACCTGCACTCGGCCAAGGACAAGCCGCTGTGGCGGGTGCTGGTGGCGCTGTCCATCCGGCATGTCGGTCCCACCGCGGCCAGGGCGCTGGCCTCGGAGTTCGGCAGCCTCGAGCGGATCATGAACGCGTCGATGGAGGAACTGGCCGCCGTGGACGGGGTGGGCGGAACCATCGCCGCCGCGGTCGTCGAATGGTTTGCGGTTGACTGGCATCGAGAGATCGTCGAGAAGTGGCGCGCGGCCGGGGTGTCGATGGAAGACGCCCGCGACGAGTCGATCGAGCGGAACCTGGAGGGCCTGTCGATCGTGGTGACCGGCTCGTTGGTCGGGTTCAGCAGGGACGGCGCGAAGGAGGCCATCCTGCTCCGCGGCGGCAAGGCGGCGGGTTCGGTGTCGAAGAAGACCGCTTTCGTGGTGATCGGCGATGCGCCGGGGTCGAAAGCGGACAAGGCCGAGCAGCTCGGCGTGCCGATCCTCGACGAGGACGGCTTCCGGCTGCTGCTCGAGGGCGGGCCGGACGCGGTGACGCAGGCAGGCGGCGACGACTCGGGCGACTGACACCCGTCGGTCCGCGTCCGGCGACCTCGGAGCGCGACCTCTCGATCGGCGGCCAGTGCGATCCGGGCGAGCGCCGGTTCAGAGGCGGGACGGTGTTCCTGCACTACCGGACGCGCTGATCAGCCCCGGCACGCAGGACTGCCAGGAAACGCCGGAACACCGAACCGGCAACCGACGTCGGTGACTGCTTCCAGTCGCTCCACCGGATTCCTCACCTCCAACGCAGGCAGCAGCCCGCCCTGCAGGAGTGCGCTCTTGGTCGCCGGCATGGTGGCCTTGGCATCGAGGGTCCCGCGGGTTCGTGCGAACTCGACCAGTTCGTCGTAGACCATCGACAGCGCCGCCTCGGTGGTCTGGTCCTCCGACTCGAGCCCGCCGAAATCCACACCGGTCTCGTACTCGTGGCGGACCGCGTGCGGGCCCTGGTCACAGGTGGGTTTGTTCAGATCGATGCGAAACTCCGGCCGGTCCGGCAGCGGTGGGGTGATCGTGCCTGCGTCGGTGCAGACATGGTGCGAGATGCGATCGCCGAGTGCATGGATGTAGATGCCGATCCGCGCATTCCAGGAATCGTCACCGATCCAGGAGTCGAATTGCGACGACCGAACCTGGTCGGAGATGACCTGCTCTCCGGTGACGTTGTTGAACGGGATGGAGATCGGGGTCTGCACGCTGTACACGCCGTTGATCTGCGCGGGCTGACTGTCCCCGTAACACGATGTGCCAGTGGCATAGTCGCCGTTGGCCGAGAGATTGGTGAAGCCCCCGGTGCACAGCGGGGCGCTGCTGCCAGGCCCGGCCATCGCCCACCGCCGCACGTGCGTGAGCATCACCTCGTGCGCGGGATCGTCGACATCGGGTCGCAACCCGTTGGGTTGGGGATCGAGCGGTCCCCGCATCGTCGGCAGGAAGTGATAGAGGAACCCGCCGGTGGCGAAATGCGTGCGCACGAGGCCGCTGATGTCCTTGGTCGTCGATGCGTCGGCGTCGGCGACGAGTTGGCCGTTCATGTCCCGTGCCGCGAAGATGCCCAGGTCTGTCGCTTCGTCGTACGCCGCGATCCAATACGCGTCCCTCACCGAGAAGCCGACGGCGCGGGCGATGATGTAGGTGGAGTCGGCGTGCACGAGGCTGCGCCCGCCGAGCGGTTGACGCAACGTGTAGCCGTAACGCACGAACGCCTCGAGTCCGCAGATCGGCCCGTTCGGGTCGTCGGGCGGACACGAGGGCGGCAAGGGCGCACAGCTGTGCGGCGGGGCGCCGCCCACGGTGTAGCAGATGTCTTCGGCGAAGCCGTGCGCCTGCGGCGGTGCGACAAAAATCGCAGCGGCGGCCAACGCCAGCGCCACCGTGGCCGATCTCCGAATGTGTCCATTCATCGACAAGCGCCTCTCCGGTCGCCCCGTTGATCCAGGCTAGCATCGACGCAGCAGCTCGGAGCTCGATTCCGCAGGTCGGAGCCCCTCGCTGCCCGAGGTCGTGGCGGGCGCGCGCCGTCTTCGTCACCTTTCCCGAGTCAGCCTGCGGCGGAGCCGAGTCGGGCCGCCCGCGCCCGCAGATAGTCCCGTTCGGGGATGCTCGTGGTCTTGCGGGCGGCGGATCGGTAGAGCACCGCGGCCTCGTCGAGGTCGCCGGTCAGCTCGAGCAGATGGGCGCGGACCGCGTCGGGGCGGTGCGAACGAGCGAGCCGCGGCTCGTCGTCCAGGGTGTCCAGCAGCCTCAGTCCAGCCCGGGGCCCGTAGACCATCGCCGTCGCCACGGCACGATTGAGCGTCACCGCGGGATTGTCGGTCATCGTCTCGAGCAGGGTGTAGAGGCCGAGTATCTGCATCCAGTCGGTGGTTTCGGCGGTGGGCGCCTCGGCATGCAGCGCGGCGATGGCGGCCTGGAGTTGGTAGGGGCCCAGTGCCGTTCGCGCCATCGCGCCGGTGACGGCGTCGATGCCCTCGTCGATCGCGTCGCGGTTCCACAGGCCGCGGTCCTGCTCGGCCATCGGGATCAGCAGTCCGTCGGCGGTGCTGCGCGCCGGCCTGCGCGCATCGGTGAGCAGCATGAGCGCGAGAAGGCCAGCCACCTCACCGTTTTCGGGGACTGCGGCTCGGAGCAGGCGGGTGAGGCGGATGGCCTCGGCCGACAGTTCCACGCGATGCAGGTTCGGGCCCGAGGAACTGGTGTACCCCTCGTTGAAGATCAGGTACAGCACATGGAGGACGGCGTCGAGTCGCTCCGCCCTCTCGTCTTCCGGTGGCAGCTGGAAGGCGGTGCCGGAACGCTTGATCTGGGCCTTGGCTCGGCTGATGCGTTGGCCGATTGTCGATTCCGGTGTGAGCAGTGCCGTGGCGATCTCGGCGGTGGTCAGCCCGCCCACCGCGCGCAGGGTGAGCGCGACCTGTGACGCGCCGCTCAACGCGGGGTGGCAGCACATGATCAGCAGCGACAACGAGTCGTCTTCGCGGCCCGATGGGCCGATGTCGGCCGGTGGCGCGAGCAGTTCGTCCGAGGGGATTCGCGCGACCGCGCTGTCCTCGCGGCGCCGGCGGGCCTGCTCGCTGCGAAGCTGATCGATCATGCGCCTCGACGCGACCCGGATCAGCCAGGACCGGGGATCGGCTGGCACGCCCTCGTGCGGCCACTGCAGCGCCGCCGCGAGCAGTGCCTCCTGCACGGCGTCCTCGGCCATGTCGAAGTGGCCGTAGCGTCGCACCAGCGCGCCCAGCACCTGCCGCGCGAGATCGCGCAGCAGGTGCCCGAAGGTGACTTCGTCCATGGTCTTTCAGACGTCGGCGGGGTCGCCTTCCATCACCGGTCGTAGTTCGACGGTGTCGCCGACCGCCTCGACGATCCGTGCGGTGATGGCGAGTGCGCGATCGTGCGTCGCGCATTCGATGATGGAGAAGCTGGCGAGTACCTCCTTGGCCTCGGCGTACGGACCGTCCGAGGCGATCGGCGTCCCGCCCACCTTGCGTACGGTCGTGGTCAGCGACGGATCCGAGAGTCCCTGTGTCATGACCAGTTCGCCGGAGTCGGTGAGCTCGCGCTCGAGGTTCTCGTAGAACGCGCACATCGCCCGGAACTCCGGACTCGTGACGTCCACCGCGTCCCAGTCCGCCTGATTGGTGTACGCCAGCAGCATGTACTTCATCGGGTGTCCTCCCTCGGTCTTCATCGCTGCGCTGTCCTGGTCATCGTCGACGGGTAGCCGCCGCCTCCCGGATAGACCCATTCACCGTCGAGGACGGTGTCGTCCTCATCGAAGGTCCCACGGAAGTATGCGGGCGAGCCCTTCGCTCCGCCCCAAATCGTCAACGTGTCGCCGGCGAGTTCGTAGACGTAGTCCAGGGTGTTGCCCTGACTGTCGTAGAACCGGGACGCGACGTCTGCGCCCGGTTCCTCACCGAAGGGGCGGAGGTTGCCGATGAATTCCGTGCCGGTGATCGACTCGCCGAACTGTTCGAGCTCGACCTGCTGGATCAGGAAGTAGCGGCCCTCCATCCATGAGTAGGTGACGGTTCCTTCTGCTCCTCCGGTGACGTCCCAGGTACCCACGAGCCGGCCGAGGCGCTCGAGTTCCGCCGAGGGGGCCTGCACCTGCTGGGTCATCTCTTGCTCGCTCATCATTGATGTCCTTTCGATTGTTCTTCGGAACGCTCGTCGAGAAGTTCAGGAGAGTTGGTAGCCGGTGGTGCGCAACAGGTCCGCAGCCACAGCCGAGACCCAGGTCCAGCCGACGACCGCGGCCGCTGCGAGAGCGAGGGTGAATCCGTCGCGACCCATCAGCAGGTCGGGTGCCAGCAGTGCGACGCCCACGATCGCGCTGTAGATGCCCCACCCGCGTCGGCCCGCGCGGAAGTACCGGCGCGCCAGCACGATGCACGCGGCTATCAGCGCGAGGAACGCGAACACCGGGGCGATGCTGTGGAGAATGCCGTGCATCGTCGGGTCGGACGTCCCGGCTGTGGTGGCGGGGAATCCGTCCATCGGGTCGGCCACGAACACTCCTGCCCACACCGAACTGAACCCGAAGAACCCGATCAGCCTCGGCGCCCACGTCCGGCCGATGCCGGTGGTGATCGCCCGCCTCATCCCGACGGCGCCCGCGACGAACAGCACTCCGGAGATGACGAAATTCGCGATCTGCAGCCATCCTCCGCTGCCCAGGCTCAGCAGGCTGAGCGGATGGCGGGTCAGGTCGAACCCGTCGCGGGTCACCACCTGCGCGGCCGAGACCGCGAGGTAGGTCGGGCCCGCGGCCACCCCGCAGGCCAGCAGGCGCCGTGTCGTGGCGGTCCGGCCGGCGACGGAGTGCCCGGCAGCCGTTGTGCGATCGATGGTGGTCATCGCTTCGTCCTCTCGTCGTAGTTGGTCCTTCACGGCTACCTCGGAGCCGAACGACGGGCTTCGACACGAGAGGGCGAAGAATTTTCTGCGGGCAAAAGGCCTGCTCGGGCGCCTCACGCCTGGGGCGCCGAGCGGGTGAGGTTGTTCACAATCGGCCCGCGCGCGTGACGGGAACTCACCGAACTCCTGCGATAGTGACCCCATGATCGAGATTCGCCCCGCAACGCCCGCCGACTACGACACCGTCGGCGACCTGACCGTCGATGTGTACGTGGACGGTGGATTCGTTTCGGATACGAGCGCGTACGTGGCCCGCCTGCGCGATACCGCGACCCGCGCCGAGCAGGCCGAGGTCGTGGTGGCCGTGGCCGGTGACGAGATCGTCGGTTCGCTCACGATCGCGGAGCCCGGGACCCCCTTCGCCGACGTCGCGGAGCCGGGCGAGCTGGAGTTCCGGATGCTGGCGGTCTCACCCGCCGCACGCGGCAAGGGCGTCGGCTCGGCGCTGGTGAAGCACGTACTGGACGCGGCCTACGACCGCGGGCTCG
Source organism: Rhodococcus sp. NPDC059179 (assembly GCF_042754885.1). NCBI lineage: Bacteria > Bacillati > Actinomycetota > Actinomycetes > Mycobacteriales > Nocardiaceae > Rhodococcus > Rhodococcus sp. NPDC059179. The sequence continues at coordinate 84,783 of NZ_JBHZBV010000005.1, forward strand.
AGCGCGTGGTGATCTCGACAGAGGCGGACATGGTCGACGCCCGCCGGATCTACGACCGCAACGACTTCGTCCCTGCGCCGCAGCGTGACTGGGAACCGGTGCCCGGTGTCCCGCTCACCGTGCTGGTGCGCGAGTTCGTCTGAGTCACCTGTCCGGCCGGGCTGCCCCGGCAGTGAGCTAACCCAGCACCGTCGCCACGATGCCTGCCAGGTAACCGAGCCGCGCGACCTCGGACGGCCGGAACTCCGGTCCACCCGGGCGGCCGAGCAGCAGCGCCTGGCCGGAGTGCCCGAGCGGCGCCGCCGCGAGCGTGGTGTTCATGTCCTTCCACACCGTCGGCACCCAGTCGGCCTCCCCGTCGAGGGCGGTCGGCTTCGCGAGCGGCATCCAGGGGGCCTCCCCAGCGTGGGTTTCGGGTGCTCCCGAGCTGCCGACCACTCGGAATGTCCCGTGTGAGCCGATGCCGATCACCGTCGCCCAGCCGACCCGCAGCACGCGGGGGGCACCCTCGACGAGGACCTGGAGCCGGTCGTCGGTTGCGGTGGCGACCTGGTCGATCAGCTCGAGTTCGCGGTGTGTGTCGAGGATTCCGGTGTACGGCCGGATCGAGTCGACGCGGACGCCCGCCAGTTGCTCCGCCGCGGTGAGGAGGGTGTCCGGCAGCGAGCCGTGCGCCACGTCGACGACGAGATCGTCCACGGCGTACCCGGCGCCCCGCTCGACCACGTCGAGGGACAGGATGTCGGCCCCGACCGAGCCCAGTGCGACGGCCAGCGAGCCCAGGCTTCCTGGGCGATCGGGGAGCTGGACACGCAGGAGATACGACACGGGTGTTCCTTCGGTGGCGGGTGGTCGGGGAACTGGGGGTTCGCCGTGACCCCATCCTTGCACCGACGGCGGTCTGTGCGCCGCCCGGACGTGTCCGCGAATTCGCCCGTGCGCCGCGGACTCCCAGCTCGACGCGGATCGGTGACACGCCCGACACCGGATCGTTCCGTCCCGGAAATGAAGTGCCGCAGCTCGCTCCGGTCGCTCGCGCCGAGCTCCGGTGCCGCCTCTGGCTGCGGCCGCCCGGCGCCGACGCTCTAGGCTAGGGGCGATCGCTGTCTCCGACCTGAAAGGGGCCCACGCGGTGCCTGCCATCTCCCGTGACGAGGTCGCCCACCTCGCCCGGCTGTCCCGGCTCGCGCTGTCCGACGCCGAACTCGACGAGTTCGCCGGTCAGCTCGACTCGATCATCAGCCACGTCAAAACGGTGGCCGAGGTCGCCACGGACGATGTGCCACCCTCCGCGAACCCCAACGCGATCACCAATGTCACCCGCCCGGACGTCATCGTGCCCGGGCTCACCCCGGAGCAGGCGCTCTCCGGCGCGCCCGCCGTCGAGCTGGACCGTTTCGCCGTGCCGCAGATCCTGGGGGAAGAGCAGTGACCGCCGACCTGACCGCGTTGGACGCCTCCGTCCTCGCCTCGAAGATCCACGCCCGTGAGGTGTCCTCGGTCGAGGTCACCCAGGCGCACCTGGACCGCATCGCCGCGGTCGATGGTGAGATCAACGCCTTCCTGCACGTGGCAGGCGAGCAGGCGCTCGCCGCCGCCAAGGCGGTGGACGACGCGCTCGGCTCCGGGCAGGCGCCCGCCTCCGCGCTTGCCGGTGTCCCGCTCGCGCTCAAGGACGTGTTCACCACCACCGACATGCCCACCACCTGCGGATCGAAGATCCTCGATGGCTGGGTGTCCCCGTACGACGCGACGCTGACCACCCGGCTGCGCGAGGCGGGCATCCCGGTGCTCGGCAAGACCAACATGGACGAGTTCGCGATGGGCTCGTCCACCGAGAACTCGGCCTACGGGCCGACCCGCAATCCATGGGACACCACCCGCATCCCGGGCGGCTCCGGCGGCGGCTCGGCCGCCGCGCTCGCGTCCAACCAGGCGCCGCTGGCGATCGGCACGGACACCGGCGGATCGATCCGTCAGCCCGCGGCCGTGACCGCGACCGTCGGCACCAAGCCCACCTACGGCACGGTGTCCCGGTTCGGACTGGTCGCGTGCGCGTCGTCACTGGACCAGGGCGGGCCGTGCGGTCGAAGCGTCCTCGACACCGCCCTGCTGCACGAGGTGATCGCCGGCCATGACCCGCGCGATTCCACCTCGGTGAACGCGCCGGTCCGTCCGGTGGTCGAGGCCGCCCGTCGGGGTGCGAGTGGCGACCTCAAGGGTGTGCGCGTCGGCGTCGTCAGGGAATTGCACTCGGACAGTTACCAGCCCGGCGTCATCTCCTCCTTCGACGCGGCCGTCAACCAGCTCACCGAGCTCGGTGCCGAGGTCGTCGAGGTGTCCTGCCCGAGCTTCCTGCACGCGCTCGCGGCCTACTACCTGATCCTGCCGAGCGAGGTCTCCTCCAACCTGGCGCGCTTCGACGCGATGCGGTACGGCATGCGGGTCGACAACGGCGACATGAGCGCGGACCAGGTGATGGCCGCGACCAGGGCCGCCGGATTCGGCAAGGAGGTCAAGCGCCGCATCATGATCGGCACCTACGCGCTGTCCTCCGGCTACTACGACGCCTACTACGGCTCGGCCCTCAAGGTCCGCACGCTCATCGCCCGTGACTTCGACAAGGCCTACGAGTCGGTCGATGTCCTGGTCTCGCCGACCAGTCCGTTCACCCCGTGGAAGCTGGGGGAGAAGGTCGACGACCCGCTCGCGATGTACCTCTCCGACCTGTGCACCCTGCCGACGAACCTGGCCGGGCACTGCGCGATGTCGGTGCCGTCGGGCCTGTCGGCGGACGACGGGATGCCCGTCGGGCTGCAGATCATGGCTCCGGCGATGGCCGACGAGCGGCTCTACCGGGTCGGCGCGGCCTACGAGGCGGCCCGCGGCCCGATCAAATAGCGCTGCACAGTTCGCGTCAGCGCGAGAACCAGCGCTTGTGCCGGTCGGCCGCGAATTGCTTCTTCTCGGCGGCCAGTTCGACCGACGGCCCGAAGAACGGGGCGACAGGTGCGGGGCCGGAGAGGAAGTCGGCTTCGACCTTCCCGACGAGTCCGTCGCCGAACTCGATGTAGCACGAACCCCGGCCACGGTAGTTCTCCGGCGGCGGCGATCCGTGCAGGGCGGCGACGATGCCGGCCGCGACGGTGCGGGCTGCGTTCTCGGCGAACACGCCTGCGCGCGCGACGGGAGCGTCCGCGCAGTCCCCGACTGCATAGACACCCGGATACGGGGTGGCGAGCGTGGCCGGGTCGACGTGGATCCAGCCATCCGCTCCGCCCTCGGTCAGGCCCGACGCCTCGACGACCGTCGGGACCGTGTGCTTCGGGATGCCGATGAACAGGTCGTATCCGAGTTCACCGTCATGTGTCGCGGCGGTATGGGCGTGCGGGTCCAGTGAACGCACCCGCGTCCCGGTCGTGTACTCGATCCCGCGCTCGGCCATGGCTCCGGTCAGCGCGGCGTTGGTGCCGGGCGACACCGGGACGGGCGAGTCCATCGGGGTGATCACGTGCATCCGGGTGGTGTCGCGCAGACCTCGGCGGACCAGTTCGTTGTGCAGGAGCAGGGCGCCCTCATACGGGGCGGGCGGGCACTTGAACGGGACGCTGAGAATCGAGAGCAGCACGGTGCCGCCGGTGAAGGCGTTGAGGCGGGCGCGGAGTCGGCAGGTGCCCTCGATCGAGTAGAACTCGTGCCCGTCCTCCACGAACCCCGGGGTCGCGGCCTGGTCGTAGTCCGCGCCCAGCGCGACGACGAGGATGTCCGGCTCGTACTCGGAACTGTCGGTGATGACGCGGCGGCTCCTCGGGTCGATCGAGGTCACCGTCTCCTGCCGGAACTCGACGCCCGGCCTGGTGAGGTCGGCGTACGGAATCCGGACCGATTCGGGCGCTCGGTCCCGGAACAGGATGTCGATCTTGGAGAATCCGAAGGTGAACGAGTCGTTCTGGTCGACGACGGTCACCCCGATCTCGTCGGGTTGTGACTCGGACAGGCAGGCGGCCAGCTCGAGTCCACCGAACCCGGCGCCGAGGATCAGCACGGTGTGCATTCATCAACGGTCCTCCGAGTGGGGTGCCGAGGCAAGCGTGCGCCCGCTAGGGCCAGACGAACTCGGGGTCCGCCTCGTAGTCCGCGCGGCGGGCGGCGAGGGCCATGTTCACCATCTGATGGGCGCCGGTGCCGATGATCTGGCGCACCGGTGGGTTCGGGTTGTTCACCAACTCGAGGAGGGCGGCGGCGGCCTCGGCTGGCGGGGCGTCGACCCACTCGGGATCGGCGTCCTCCGGCTCTGACTGCGGCGAAGCGCCCGGGTCCGGGTACGCCGCGGTGCCCAGGATGGCCAGGCGGGCGCCGTCGTATGCGGGATTGGCGTTCGCGAATCGCATGCTCGAGCGCGCCCAGTCGGTGTCGAAGCCGCCGAGCTGAGCCATTGTCACCGAGATCCCGAACGGGCGGAGCTCCTCGGCGGCCGACGCACTGAAGCCCTCGAGCGCCCACTTGCTCGCGTTGTAGAGACCGAAGGTCGGCATCGCCCCGACCGCGCCGACGCTGGAGATCTGGACGATGTGACCCGAGCCCTGCGCCCGCAGCTGGGGTATTGCCGCCTGGGTAACCCACAGGGCGCCAAAGAAATTCGTCTCCATCTGAGCCCTGGCCTGTTCCTCCGACACCTCTTCGACTGTGCCCATCAGCCCGTAGCCGGCGTTGTTGACGACGATGTCGATCCGGCCGAATGTGTCGACGGCCCGCGCGACCGCGTCGGCTGCGGCGCTGCGGTCGGTCACGTCCAGGGGCAGCACGGCCAGGCAACCCGGGTGTGCGGCCTCCAGATCGCGGAGGGCCGTCGTGTCGCGGGCGGTGGCGACCACCCGATCGCCGGTTGCGAGGGCGGCGGTGGTGAAGGCGCGGCCGAGTCCGCGTCCGGCGCCGGTGATGAACCAGGTGCGGGGTCCGGTGGTGGTGATGGTGACCTCCCATTGTTAGCGAGACGCTCCGTCTCGTGAGCACACTTTGGCACTCGCGTCGGGTTGTGTCAAGACGCAACGTCTCGTCTCGCTGCTATGGTGGGCGAATGACACCGAAGCCCAAGGTCGTGCCGGCACGCCGCAGTGCGCGCGCGCGGTCGGCGATACTCGCCGCCACCGCGGAGTTGGTCTTCGAGGTGCCGTACGGGCGGCTGACCATCGAGGCGATCGCCGCACGGGCAGGCGTGGGCAAGCAGACGATCTATCGGTGGTGGCCGACCAAGGGCTCGGTCCTGTTCGATGCGCTGCTCGAACTGTCCGGCGGGCCGGACGGCGTCACGCTGCCCGACACGGGAGACCTCCGCGCCGATCTCGGGCTGTTCCTGCGCGCGACCGTGGCGGAGATGGCCGAACCGCGGTTCGACGCCTTCCTTCGGGCGCTCATGATCGAGATCCAGTCGGACGCGGACCTCGCCGCGACCTATCGGGAGCGGCTGCTCGCGCCGCAGCGCCGCGCGATTCTCGAGCGGCTCCGAATCGGGGTCGATTCCGGTCAGCTGCGGGAGCGCGTCGACCTGGAGGTCGCGGTGGACCTGCTGGTCGGGCCCGTCCAGACCCGCTGGGCTCTCGGGCTGGGTGGCCTGACCGAGGACTACGCGGAGTCCCTGCTCGACCTGGTTCTGGAGGCTCTGCGCCCGCGCTGACCCGAACTGTGCGTGATTTCACCCTCATTGGGGTGCAACGCGCGCACGGGCGGCGCAGCCGCGGTCGGGGAGCGCGGTGCCCTGGTCGGTCCCGTATCGATGACCGTGGCCGGCCGGGGCGTCCAGGGCCGAGAGCAGGTCGACGCTGGTCTGCACGAAGCTGACCACCGGGAGCCAGGTCGGCCGCGGGGCGTCGGCCCTGGTCTGGTCCAGCGCAGGCGGGCGCAGCAGCAGCCGCGGCGACCAGCGCACCACCGGATCGGACGAGTTCGCCAGCACCACGGCGCCCTCGGTTCGGGACGATCCGGCGGGCGGGCCGGCGTAGAGGGCGCCGCAGGCCCGCTCGCGCAGCCCGGCGTCGCGGAGGATCGAGCTCGCGCCGACCGCTCCGAGGCTCTGCCCATAGACGTGCAGACGGGGTCGCGCGTCCGCGGGCAGTTGGGCGAGCCGATCCGACACCGCGGTGAACAGCGCCCGCGCGGACTGCTCGGCGGCGTCGCGATCGAACAGGAAGGTCACCCAGCTGGGCGCACTGGAGTACTGCACGCCGACGAGGGCGACGTCGCCGCCGAAGCGCTGCTCGAAACCCCGTGCGGCGCTGCCGTCGATCCACCCTGACCCGGTGGGCACGGCCACCACGATGTCGGACTTGCGCAGGCCGCCGCCGCGCTCCAGCTCACGTACGGCCAGCCGCACCCGGGCGTCCAGGTCGGGCGCGTTGTCGAGGCCGACGTAGGTGCGTACCGCGCCGGTGGCCCCGGCGCCCGCGACGAACTTGCGTCCCTGCGCGCCGAGCGAGTCCCAGGACGTCAACGAGTCATGGCTTCCGGATATCGAGGGTGAATCCGGTTGCCGCAGTGCCGTATCGATGGTCGAGTTCGCGGAGCTGTACGAGTGGGCGCGCGACTGCCAGAGCGCCGGTCCCGCCCAGAACTGCGTCGTGAGCACGAGGGCGACGACGACCGCCGCCGACCGGATCCGGCCCAGCCGGCGGCTGCACGCGGCCACGGCGGTCGCCCCGGCCGCCAGCGTCAACGCGATCGCACCGCCGCCCGCGACCACCTGCGCCCAATGGCCGCCGCCGATGGTCGGCACGCCCATCGCGACGCGCAGCGAGTCCTGCCAATGGTCGGCGAGCAGCATCGCCGCGGTCGCCGTCAGCGCACCGGCCAGCAGCACCAGCAGCCGGGCGGAGTCCCGCGACGGCGCGGGCCTGGCGAGCCCGCGACGCCGAGGCCGGTGATGCCACGCACTCGCGACGCCCCAGCCGAGCGCCGCGAGCAGTCCGGTGAGGATCGCCTGGACCACGGCGCTGCGCGGGAGCAGCGAGGGCGCGAGCGAGACCACGACCATCGAGGTGACGGCGACGCTGGTCAGCACGCGAGGCAGCGCGACGGTCGCGGCGACATCGGCGGTGGCCGCGGGCCGTTCGATCACGGCGGTCATGCGAGCACCGGCGCCTTCACGCGCCGGCTCAGCGCGACCCCGCCGACGATCAGCACGGCGCCCATGCCGCCCGCGAGTGCGTACCCGGTCATGGGCTCGGGCCGCGGCGCGACGTAGCCCTGGCGCCAGGAGTTCGAGCTCACCGCCGTGGTCGCGATATTGGCCATCACGTAGCAGGAGGCCCGCGCCGCATCGGCGGGGCGCGCTTCACAGGCGCGATGCATTCGCCGATCCAACTGCGTATCAAGGCTTTTGCGTGCCCAGGGTCCAAGTGTTGCGCCGCGACGGTCCGCGTAGCGGAGCAGGTCGTAGCCGAGATCGTGCGCCTTGCAGGCGGTCTCGAACTCCCTGGGCAGGGTGACGGGGGAGGAGCAGTCACCGCTCGGGTTCACCAGCATCCCCGACTCGACGGCGGGGCGGTATCCCATCGTCGCGGCGAAGTCGGCCGGTATCGACGCCACGGGCGCGTGGTCGGCAGTGGTGATCGAGGCGATCGCGGCCGCGGCGGGCGTGTTCTCGCGCGCCTGCTCCGCCGTGGCCGGGTCGGCCATCAGGGTGGTCGTCATGGCGGCGGCGGCCGCCACCGCGAGTGCTGTCCAGGTCGTTTTCCGCATGTGAAGGACGCTAGAAATCGGCCCTACCCAGGCACATCACCCCGCAGCGTGGTTCTCGGGTTCCCGCGGAAGTGGCATCGGCATGGTGCTCTCATACCGTGGTGCCGCGCGGATCTCACCCCGCAGTATGAGGACTTTCCGGACCCCGGTTCCTACTGTTCTCAGTGTGAGTAAGACACAGCGTGCGCTCAAGAAGGCCACGAACCAGGCCGCCGTCGCGGCCGCGCCGAGGCTCCGGCGGCTGAGCTCCAGCCAGTGGGTGGACATCTTCATCGTGCTCGTCACGGGCGTGTTGTTCGCCATCGCCTGGCCGACGCTGCAGCTGACCCACCACGTGCCCGCAGGCGTGCAGCCGGTGATTGCCGGCCTCGCCGCGCTGCCACTGCTGCTCATCCGCGCGAATCCCGCACTGGGGTGGGCGATCTCGTCGGGGGGCGCGCTGGTGATCCCGATCGTCTTCGACCGCGTCGACGGGTATGACTTCCCGTGGCAGGTGGTCCATGTGATGGTCCTGGTGGCGCTGCTGGTCGCGGTCAGCCTGCGGGCGCCGATCCCGGTTGTTGGCGTGGCCTGGGTGTCGACGGTCCTCCTGTTCCTCGCCGACGCGCCCGGTCAGGACGGTCGGGGCTGGGCGGTCGGATTGACCGCACTGGTGCTGTTCGGGCTGCTGATCCGCTGGCTGGTGCTCTCCCGGCGACAGCTCGCCCGGCAGGAGGAGGTCAACGAGGTCGAGCGGGCGCGTCGCGCGATCCTCGAGGAGAAGGCGCGCATCGCCCGCGACCTCCATGACGTCGTCGCCCACCACATGTCCCTGGTCGTCGTGCAGGCACAGAGCGCGCCGTACCGGATCGACGATGTCTCGCCGGCCGCGCGTGCCGAGTTCGAATCGATCGGGGCCACCGCCCGCGACGCGCTCAACGAGATCAGGGGCATGCTCGGGGTGCTCCGCAGCGACGGCCAGCTCGCCGAGGATGCCCCGATGCCCGGGCTCGACCGGATCGATGAGCTGGTCGCGGGCAGCAGGAGGGCGGGCATGCAGGTCCACCTGGACCGAGCGGAAATGCCTGCGCGACTGTCGGACTCGGCGGGGCTGACGGTGTACCGGATCCTGCAGGAGTCGCTGTCCAACGCCGCCCGGCACGCGCCGGGGGCGCCGGTCCGCGTCGTCCTCGGCCGGGACGGCGGCCTCGCCACCCTGGCGGTGGTCAACGATCCGCCCGCCGGTGCGGGTCCCGCGGCCGTCGCCGATCCCGCAGGCGGGCACGGCATCGCCGGCATGCGCGAACGGGCGCAGTCGGTGGGCGGGACGCTGACCGCGCAACCGCGCCCGGACGGCGGGTTCGAGGTCAGCGCACGGGTGCCGGTCCTCCCCGGGGCGGCGGTGTCGAACGGACGCGTCGCCCCGGCATAGGCTGACCGGGTGGCGATCACGGTGTTCATTGCGGACGATCAGGCGATGGTGCGCCAGGGTTTTGGCGCGCTTCTCGGCGCGCAGCCCGATATCAGCGTGGTCGGCGATGCCCCGGACGGACAGGTCGCCGTCGACGAGGTGCTGCGGCTTCGCCCCGACGTCGTACTGATGGACGTGCGGATGCCGCACCTGAACGGGCTCGAGGCGGCCCAGAAGATCCTGTCGGTCTCGTTCGAGAAGCCCGTGCGGGTGCTGATGCTCACCACGTTCGACATCGACGACTACGTGTACGAGGCGCTGCGCGTCGGGGCCAGCGGGTTCATGCTCAAGGACGCCCCGGCGGAGGAACTGATCCGCGCGGTCCGGGTGGTGGCGGACGGGCAGGCCCTGCTCGCGCCGACCGTGACCCGCCGGCTGATCGCCGACGTCACCAGCAGGCGCGCGCCCGTGCGGCGGGAGCCGGCGCAACTGGCGGCGCTCACGCCCCGCGAACGCGAGGTGCTGGAACTGATCGCCCGCGGGCTGTCGAACATCGAGATCGCGGAGTCGCTGTTCGTCGCCGAGCAGACCGTCAAGACGCACGTCGGCAAGGTGCTCGGCAAGCTGCATCTGCGCGACCGCGCGCAGGCCGTGGTGTTGGCGTACGAGAGCGGGCTGGTCACGCCCGGCTGACTCGTCGACATGCTCGAACCGGAGGGTGCGGGCAGTATGCAGTGGGACACTGAGCGCATCCACCTGCACGCAGAACAGGGGATTGACGATGACGACGATCGGCATTCTCACCAGCGGCGGCGACTGCCCCGGCCTCAACGCGGTGATCCGGGGCGCCGTGCTCAAGGGCTCCGAGGTGCACGGGCAGGAGTTCGTCGGGTTTCTCGACGGGTGGCGTGGTCTGGTGGAGGGCGACGCGGTGCCGCTGGACCGCAGCCGCGTTCGCGGACTCTCGCACGAGGGCGGCACCATCCTCGGCACCAGCCGCATCGGGCCGTTCCAGGGACCGGGCGGGGGAGCGGCGAACATCGCCCGCACCCTCGAGCGGCTCGGGGTGGACGCGGTCGTCGCCATCGGCGGGGAGGGCACCGCCGCCGCCGCGCAGCGGCTGTTCGACGAGGGCATCAGGATCGTCGGGGTTCCGAAGACCATCGACAACGACCTCGACCAGACCGACTACACCTTCGGGTTCGACACCGCGGTCGAGATCGCGACCGAGGCGATCGACCGGCTGCGGACCACGGGCAACTCCCACAAACGCTGCATGGTGCTCGAAGTGATGGGGCGCAACGCCGGGTGGATCGCCCTGCATTCGGGGACGGCGGGCGGCGCGCACGCGATCCTGATCCCCGAACACCCCGAGAGCATCGAGCAGATCTGCGTGTGGGTGAACAGCGTCCGGGAGCGCGGGCGGTCCCCGATGGTCGTCGTCGCGGAGGGCTTCACACTCCCGGACATGGCGCAGGCGCACTCGACGAAGGGGATGGATGGCTACGACCGTCCCCGGCTCGGCGGGATCGCCGAGCTGCTGGCCCCGATCATCCAGGAACGCACCGGAATCGAGACCAGGGCGACGGTGCTGGGCCACATCCAGCGGGGCGGCGTCCCGACCGCGTTCGACCGCGTCCTCGCGACCAGGCTCGGCATGGCGGTCACCGACCTGGTGGCGGACGGGCGGTGGGGCCACATGGTGGCGCTGCACGGAACCGAGATCGTCCGGGTGGGCTTCGACGAGGCGTTGGTCGATCACAAGTCGGTGCCCGCTCACCGCTATCAGGAGATGCGCGTCATCTTCGGGTGAGTCCGCCTCGGGCGGCCCGCGACGTGGCCGACCTGCTGCTGCCGAAACGGGGCGCATAAACTCGTGACCATGACTGCAGCCGGCCGGGTGGCGACAAGTACTGACCTTCTCGACTACGACGAGGTGCTCGCTCGGTTCGAGCCGGTCATGGGCATGGAGGTGCATGTCGAGCTGCACACCGCGACGAAGATGTTCTGCCCGTGCCCCACGACCTTCGGCGCCGAGCCGAACACCCAGGTGTGCCCGGTGTGCCTGGGCCTGCCGGGCTCGATGCCGGTGGTCAACGAGGCCGCGGTCGAGTCCGCGATCCGGATCGGGCTCGCGCTGAACTGCTCGATCACCCCCTGGGGGCGGTTCGCGCGGAAGAACTACTTCTACCCGGATCAGCCGAAGAACTACCAGATCTCGCAGTACGACGAGCCGATCGCCACCGAGGGCTACCTCGACGTGGTGCTCGACGACGGCACCACCTGGCGGGTCGAGATCGAGCGCGCGCACATGGAAGAGGACACCGGCAAGTCGCTGCACGTCGGCGGCGCCACCGGCCGGATCCACGGCGCCAGCCACTCGCTGCTCGACTACAACCGCGCGGGCGTCCCGCTGGTGGAGATCGTCACCAAGACGATCTCCGGTGCGGGCGAGCGCGCCCCTGAGGTCGCCCGTGCATACGTGACCGCGCTGCGCGACCTGCTCAAGTCGCTCGACGTGTCCGACGTCCGGATGGACCAGGGCTCGATGCGCTGCGACGCCAACATCTCCCTGATGCCGATCGGCGCGAAGGAGTTCGGCACCCGCACCGAGACCAAGAACGTCAACTCCCTCAAGAGCGTCGAGGTCGCCGTCCGATACGAGATGCGCCGCCAGGCCGCGGTGCTCAGCTCCGGCGGCGAGGTCATCCAGGAGACCCGCCACTTCCAGGAGGCGGACGGCACCACGTCGGCCGGTCGGCGCAAGGAGACCGCCGAGGACTACCGCTACTTCCCGGAGCCGGACCTCGAGCCCGTCGCGCCGAGCGCCGAATGGGTCGAGGAGCTGCGCGGCACGCTGCCCGAGCTGCCGTGGATCCGGCGCGCCCGCATCCAGGCGGACTGGGGACTCTCGGACGAGGAGATGCGCGATCTGGTGAACTCCGGCGCGCTCGAGCTGGTCATAGCGACCACCGAGGCAGGCGCGCCCGCGGCCGCGGCCCGGTCCTGGTGGGTGGCCTACCTCTCGCAGCAGGCGAACACCCGTGGCGTCGAGCTGGCCGAGCTACCGATCACCCCGGCGCAGCTCGCCCGCGTGATCGCGCTCGTCGCCGACGACACGCTGGCGAACAAGCAGGCCCGTCAGGTCGTCGACCACGTTCTCGCCGGTGAGGGCGACCCGGATGAGGTCGTCGCCGCCCATCCCGAGCTCGTTGTGGTCCGCGACGACACCCTGATCAAGGCTGCCGTCGACGAGGCCCTCGCCGCGAACCCGGACATCGCCGAGAAGATCCGCGCCGGGAAGGTCGCCGCCGCGGGCAAGATCGTCGGCGATGTCATGAAGGCGACCCGGGGCCAGGCCGACCCGGCCCAGGTCAAGGACATGGTCATCGCGGCCTGCTCATAACGCCACCTCCGCGCCGAGAGTGCACCTCTCGACGCTCGCTCTCGGGCGACGCCCCGGCAAGTGCACGCTCGGCGAGCGCCGGGCGTGGGGCTGACCCTGCGCGGAAGTATGCGGGGCGGCAAGCATAATCAGCGCATGCCTTCGGTCGGTGCCTCCCTGTTCTGGATTGCCCTGTGCGCGGTGATCGCGCCCCTGCTCGCCGGGCTGGTGCCGCGCAAGCTGGTGCCGGAGGTCGTCCTGCTGCTCGTCGCCGGCATCGTTGTCGGCCCGCACGTTCTCGATCTCGCGGTCACGGGCAGCGAGATCGAGCTTCTTCGGGAGCTCGGTCTCGGCATGCTGTTCCTGCTCGCCGGCTACGAGATCGACACCGATGAGCTGACCGGTCGCGGTGGGCGTCGGGCCCTGATCACCTGGCTGGCATGCTTGGGGCTGGCCTTCGCGGTGGTCGGGCTGCTCGGCATGACCGGCGCGATCGACGCAGAGATCGCGGTGGCGATCGCCCTGACGTCCACCGCCCTCGGCACGCTGCTGCCGATCCTCAAGGACAGCGGGATGATCAACACCCGGCTGGGCAGGACCATCCTCAACCACGGTGCGTTCGGTGAGCTCGGACCGGTCGTCGCGATGGCGATCCTGCTGGGCTCGCGCGGTGCGGGCGCATCGCTGATCGTGCTCGCCGTGTTCGCGGCGCTGGCGGTGGCAGTTGCGTTCATCCCGCGAGGACTGCGGCGCGAGGGGTCGAAGCTGGCCTCGATCATCCGGCTCGGATCCGAGACCACCGCGCAGACGACGGTGCGGTTGACGATCCTGCTGCTGGTCACGCTCTTCGCGCTCGCGACCATCTTCGATCTCGACATCATCCTCGGCGCCTTCGCCGCCGGCTTCATCCTGCGGCGCGCGATGCCGTCGGGCGACGAGAAGCTGGAGGCGAAGCTGGACGGGCTGGCGTTCGGCCTGCTCATTCCGATCTTCTTCATCACCTCCGGGATGGCGATCGACGTCAAGGCCGTGGCGGCCGCGCCCGGCGTCCTGCTCGCGTTCCTGGTGTTGATCCTGCTGGTGCGTGGGCTGCCGGTGTACTTCGCGGAACGCTTCGACCGGGGGCCGGAGCTGAGGGATCCGCCGCCGACCAGGCGCGAGCGCGGTCGGGTGGCGCTGTACGCGGCGACCGGACTGCCGCTGATCGTCGCGGTCACCGAGGTCGCGGTGAACGCCGGGCAGATGTCCGAGTCCAACGCCTCGATCCTGGTCGCTGCCGGCGCGATCACCGTGCTCGTATTGCCGCTGACCGCTTCGCTTCTCGCACCGAAGACGGCGAAGGTGCCGAAACCGGTGCCGTCCGACAGCGCCGGGTAGCCGAGTGTGCACCTACCGGCGCGTTCGCCGAGTGCGGCGACGGTAGGTGCACTTTCGACGGGGTCAGTCGAAGCCGCCGCCGCCCTGCGGTGCGGGGATCTTCACCACCCGGTCGTCGTTCGGGCCGGGCTCACCGTCGGTCTTGTTGACGGTGGACGCCCAGATCATGCCCTCGGCGCCGAGCGCGGCGGCGCCGAGCCTGCCATAACGGTTCTCGGCGATCAGCGACGGCGCCGCCGTCACCGCCCCCGTCTGCGGATCGGTGCCGAGCACCGCCAGCGCCTTGCCCGCGGTCAGCGCCACGGCGACGGCACCGCCGCCAGCCGCGCAGCCCGCGACGCCGGGACGGTCCGGCCACGTCCAGACGGGGACGCCCGCGGCACCGTTCGGCGCGACCTTCTGCAGTCGGTCCTCGAGTACCGTTCGATCGGTCACCCAGATGGTCTGGTCGGTCGGGTCGACGCAGACATCGCCAGCACCGCCGATGCCCGACAGCGCGATCTGGGGGAATGGCTGCGATCCGGGAGGCCCGGGCGTCAGCGCCGTCACCCGGAGCAGCTTGCCGGCGAGCGAGCCGGGATCGGTTGCGGCGGTGGGATTTCCGGCGTCGCCGGTGAGCACGAGTAGCTCATTCGGGCCAGTGAAGGCCAGGGCTCCGGCGTTGCCGACGGGGCCGCGCGGGATGCCGGTCAGCACCTCCTTGGGAACGTCGCCTGCCGCGATGCGCACCACCCGGTTATCGCCGGGGGTGGAGATGTACGCATACACCAGGTTGTCCTCGACGAAGGTGGGGGACAGCGCGACGTCGAGCAGGCCGCCGTCGGAGGAGCCGTCCACGTCCAGGCGGGCGAACTCCTCGGGGGCCTTGCCGGGCGCGACGCGGAGGATGCGGCCGGTCCGGCGCTCGGTGACCAGGGCCGAATCGCCGCCGGGCAGCATGGCCATTCCGCCGGTGCTGTCGAGGCAGGTGGCCACCACGGTGGGGTCGGGATCCCGGCAGGGTGCCGGTTCGAAGGTCGGGAGGGTCGCGCCGGGGCTGGTGGGGGGCGTGCCGGGCGGTCGCGGCCGGACCTCTCCGCCGGCGTCGAAGGTGGGCGCGGGGGTGAACGGGGTGGTGGCCGAGTCGTCGAACCGGGCGCAGCCCGTCACCGCGACGACGATGCCCACCGCCGCCAACACCCTGACCCGACTCGCTCCCATGACTGCAAACGGTACGGAATCCGGTGCGGGCGGCGCCACGTCGGTCCGGTGCGGCGCGCCGGGCAGCGTATCCGCCGCTCGCCCTTACGCTGTCCCTCGTGACAGCGAAGCAGCAAGAGAACCCGGACCGTGATGGCACCGAGCGCACCGCCTCCAGTCCGTTCGACCTGCCGACCGAGCAACTTCCCACGTCATTCGGCGGTGCCCTGCCCGTTTCCGACGAGGACCTCGGGCTGATGCCCACCGAGCAGATCCCGACCTACCGCGGCAGTACGGCCGACGAGGTGTATGCCACCGAGGAGTTGCGGTTCTCGGATCCCTCCGAGCCGATCGTGGCGTCCGCCTTCACCTCTCCGGCCCCGCAGGCGTTGCCGGAGACGATCGCACCCGAAATGCCCTCGGGGCGAGGCACGCTCGACCTCGGGCTGCTGGTACTTCGTGTGGGTCTCGGCACCGTCGCCCTCTTCCACGGGCTGCAGAAGCTGTTCGGCTGGTGGAATGGTCCCGGGCTCGACGGCTTCGAGACGACGCTGTTCGACGCAGGCTTCGAGCAGGCCCGGCTGCTCTCGATCCTGGGTGCGGTGGGTGAGGTCGCGGCGGGCGCGCTGCTGATCTTCGGCCTGGCGACTCCGCTGGCGGGCGCCGCGGTGCTCGCGGTGCTGATCAACGCGTGGTGCGTCCGCCAGGTCGCGGATCCGGGCCTGCAGTTCTTCGCGCCGTCCGGCGTCGAGCACGAGACGATGCTGGTCGCCGCGGCCGTCGCGGTGGTGCTGACCGGTCCGGGCCGATTCTCGGTGGACGGCGGTCGCAAGTGGGCCACCCGACCGCACATCGGTTCCGCTCTCGCGCTGATCCTCGGCGTCGCGGGCGGCGTCTGCCTGTGGATCTTCCTCAACGGGGCGAACCCCCTGATCTGAGTGGCCAGGGGGTTCGCGGTCGGGACGGTCAGACGGTGACCTTCTCCAACTGTTCCTCCGGTGGCGGCGTGGCCTGGGCGGCGAGGCGCAGGCCGAGCACCGACTTGCGCTTGCCGTACGCGAAGTAGATCGCCACGCCGATCGCCATCCAGACCAGGAACCGGATCCACGTCTCCACCGACAGGTTCAGCATCAGCCACCCGCAGGCCAGCACGGCGAGGATCGGCACGAAGGGAACCAGCGGTACCCGGAAGCCGCGCGGCAGGTCGGGGCGGGTCTTGCGCAGCACCACGACGCCGATGCAGACCAGGACGAAGGCGAACAGCGTGCCGATGTTGACCATTTCCTCGAGGGTGCCCATCGGGAAGAACGCCGCGAGCAGCGCGACGATGACGCCGACGATGACGGTGATGCGCACCGGGGTGCCCTTGGCGCCGGTCTTGGCGAGGCCGCGCGGCATCAGGCCGTCCCGCGACATGGCGAACAACACCCGGGTCTGACCGAGCATCATGACCATCACGACGGTGGTCAGTCCGGCGAGGCCGCCGAAGTTGATCACCATCTCGGCCCAGGTGATCCCGTGCGCCTCGAAGGCGGTGGCGAGGGTGGCGCTGCTGTCGCCCACGAGCGGGCTGCCGGTCTTGAGGTCGGTGTACTTGACCATGCCGGTGAGCACCAGGGTCACCCCGACGTAGAGGACGGTGACGATGGCGAGTGAACCGAGAATGCCTCGGGGCAGCGCCTTCTGCGGGTTCTTGGTCTCCTCGGCGGTGGTGGCGACGACATCGAATCCGATGAAGGTGAAGAAGACGAGGCTGGCCGCGGCGAGCAGGCCGTACCAGCCGTAGCTGCTGCCTTCGGCGCCGGTGAGGAACGAGAACAGTGTCTGGTGGACTCCGCTCGACCCGCCCGACGAGCCTGCAGTCGCGTCGGTGGGCGGGATGTACGGCGAGTAGTTGTCCTTGTTGATGTAGAACGCACCGACGACGATGACGAGCAGGACCACGGCGATCTTGATGGCGGTGATGACCGCCGACACCCGCGAGGACACCTTGGTGCCGATCGCGAGCACGGTGGTCAGCACCCCGATGATCAGCAGCGCGCCCCAGTCGAAGTCGATCGGGCCGAGGTGCGCGGTGGTCGAACCGCTCGCCCCGATCACGTTCCCCAGGTACAGCGACCAACCCTTGGCCACCACCGCCGATGCGAGCGCGAATTCGAGAATGAGGTCCCAGCCGATGATCCAGGCGACGAACTCACCGAATGTCGCGTAGGAGAAGGTGTACGCGCTGCCTGCGACAGGAACGGTGGAGGCGAACTCCGCATAGCAGAGGGCCGCCAGCCCGCAGGCGATCGCCGCGAGGACGAAGGCAAGTGAGATGGACGGTCCGGCAACGTTTCCGGCCGTCCGTGCGGTGAGGGTGAAGATGCCTGCGCCGATCACCACGGCGACACCGAAGACCGTCAGGTCCCAGGCGGTGAGCTCCCTGCGTAGTCGGGTACCGGGTTCATCGGTATCGGATATCGACTGTTCGACGGATTTGGTGCGCCAGATACCGACTCCGGGCATGGATGGCTCCTTGGTTGACTCCCGATGGCCTCGTGGGCCGCCGGTGCGGGCTGTGCTTTGGCCAGATGTGACCTGGGTCTCAATGGCGGTGACGAGGGAACCACCTGCCGAGGGTGATCCGCAACACCCGGTCCGCCGATGGTGCACCGTGCGCAGCAGTACGCCGAATGGTTCGCCCGAACTGTGCAATGTGCTCAGGCGGCTGTCCCGCGGCGGGCAATGGCTTGACATTCCTGTGACGCGTCTTACAGTTCATTCCGGGCCGGTACTCCGCCCGTCGCGGCACAAATCGCCGTAACTCTTTGTCCTACAACAGGTTCACCTCACAAGGGTGGCATTTGTCGTGGGCTGACCTCAGGAGCAGCATTGAGCGCCATCAACTCACTGGCCGAACAGGACTTCGAGCAGCTGTCGATCCAGCGCACGGAGAACGGCCTCGCCAGCATCATCGCCGTGCACGACACCACCCTCGGGCCCGCGCTCGGCGGCGTCCGGATTCGCAAGTACGAGTCCGACGATGCGGCCGCCGCGGACGCGATGCGGCTCGCGCGTGCGATGACGTACAAGGCGGCGCTCGCCGGGCTCGCGCTCGGCGGTGGGAAGAGCGTGATCAACGCCGATCCCCGCAGCGAGAAGACCCGCGCGCTGCTCGAGGCGCACGGCAGGCACATCGGGCTGCTCGGCGGTCGCTACATCCCCGGCGCCGACATGGGAACCGGTCCCGCGGACCTCAAGGTGATCGCGGAGCACGCACCCCGGGTCTCCAGTGACGGACGTGACCCCTCGCCGTACACGGCAAGGGGAGTGGTCGCCTCGATCTCGGCGGTCGCGAACCATCTGGGTCGAGAGGGCGTCGAGGGTCTGCGCGTGGCCGTCCAGGGTGCGGGCAACGTCGGCCTCGGCATCGTCGAACTCCTCTCGGCGGCCGGGGCCACCGTGTTGGTGGCCGACCCCGACCCGGAACGGGTGCGGCTCGCGGTGGAAGGCTTTGGCGCGCAGGCGAGTCCGCTCGGGGACATCCTGCACGCCGACGTCGATGTGGTCTGCCCCGCCGGTCCGGGTCTGGTGATCGACGAGCGGACCGTCGACCGGCTCAAGGCGGTGGCGCTGGTGGGTGCAGCGAACAACATGCTCGCGTCGCCGGAGGCGGGCGCGGCTCTCGCCGCCCGCGGCATCGTGCACGTCCCGGACTTCGTGTCCAACGCCGGCGGACTGATCTCGTGTGAGGCGGAGGTGAACGGGGTGAGCGATTTCGTCGGGCGGGTCGACCGGATCGGTGACGTGGTGATGGAGATTCTCGACCACGCCAGGGAGACCGGCGTGGACAGCTCCGCCGCGGCGGTGACTCTGGCGGAACAGCGGATCGCCGAGGTCCGCGCGGCCTGAGCCGTAGGGGGCGTTCGGCCGCCGACACGCCCGCGCCCCTGCGGTTTCCGGATATTTCCGGCCCCGCAGGGGCGCGTGAGGACGAGCGGGGCCTACGGCACGTAGCGGACGGCGCCCTTGTCGGCGGAGGTAGCCAGCGCGGCGTAGGCGCGCAGCGCGGTGGTGACGGTGCGCTGGCGGTCGACCGGCTGCCACGGACGCTCGGACGCCTCCATCTTGGCGCGGCGCTCGGCGAGCACCGCGTCGTCGACGAGGATCTCGAGGGTGCGGGTCGCGACGTCGATGCGCACCTGGTCACCGTTTTCCACCAGGCCGATCACGCCGCCTGCGGCGGCCTCGGGCGAGATGTGCCCGATCGACAGGCCCGAGGTGCCGCCGGAGAAGCGGCCGTCGGTGATGAGCGCGCACTGCTTGCCGAGGCCGGAGCCCTTGAGGAAGGCGGTGGGGTGCAGCATCTCCTGCATGCCCGGCCCGCCCTTGGGGCCCTCGTAGCGGACCACGATGACGTCGCCGGCCTTGATCTTCTTCTGCAGGATCACCGAGACGGCCTCCTCCTGCGACTCGACCACCACGGCCGGGCCCTGGAAGGAGAACAGCTCCTCGTCGATGCCCGCGGTCTTGAGGATCGCGCCGTCGAGCGCGATGTTGCCGCGCAGCACGACCAGGCCGCCCTCGACGGTGTACGCGTGCTCGAAATCGCGGATGCAGCCGCCCGCGGCGTCGGTGTCGAGCGAGCTCCACCGGTTGGTCGTGGAGAACGGCTCGGTGGTGCGGACCCCGCCAGGAGCGGCGTGGAACAGCTCGAGAGCCTCGTCGGTAGCCTTGCCGGAACGGATGTCCCAGTCGTCGAGCCACTCGTCGAAGCTCTTCGTGTGCACCGTCGAGACGTCGGTCTCGAGCAGGTTCGCGCGCCGCAGTTCGCCCAGCAGCGCGGGGATTCCGCCGGCCCGGTGCACGTCCTCCATGTGGTAGTCGGAGTTGGGGGAGACCTTCGACAGGCAGGGGACCTTGCGGCTGATCGCGTCGATGGTGTCGAGGTCGAAGTCGACCTCGCCCTCCTGCGCGGCGGCCAGGGTGTGCAGGATGGTGTTGGTGGACCCGCCCATCGCGACGTCGAGGGCCATCGCGTTGCGGAACGCCTTGGGAGTCGCGATGTTCCGCGGGAGCACCGACTCGTCCTCGTCGCGGTAGTACTTGAGCGCGGCCTCGACGACCGTGGTGCCCGCGCGGGAGAACAGTGCGCGCCGCGCCTCGTGGGTGGCCAGCGTGGAGCCGTTGCCGGGCAGCGCAAGGCCGAGCGCCTCGGTGAGGCAGTTCATCGAGTTCGCGGTGAACATGCCGGAGCAGGAGCCGCAGGTCGGGCAGGCGCTGCGCTCGATCTCGTCGAGGCCCTCGTCGGAGACGGCGTCGTTGGCGGAGGCGGAGATGGCGACGACCAGGTCGGTGGGGGCCTGTGCGACCCCGCCGACGACGACGGCCTTGCCTGCCTCCATCGGACCGCCGGAGACGAAGACGGTCGGGATGTTCAGGCGCATCGCGGCGTTGAGCATGCCGGGCGTGATCTTGTCGCAGTTCGAGATGCAGACGAGCGCGTCCGCGGTGTGCGCGTTCGCCATGTACTCGACGGAGTCCGCGATGATCTCGCGGCTCGGCAGCGAGTAGAGCATGCCGCCGTGGCCCATGGCGATGCCGTCGTCGACCGCGATGGTGTGGAACTCGCGCGGCACGCCGCCCGCGGCCCGCACGGCGTCGGCGACGATCTCGCCGACGTCCTTGAGGTGCACGTGGCCGGGGACGAACTGGGTGTAGGAGTTCGCGATCGCGACGATCGGCTTGCCGAAGTCGGAGTCCGTCATTCCGGTTGCGCGCCACAGGGCGCGGGCTCCGGCGGCGTTACGTCCGACGGTGGTGGTGCGTGACCTCAACGGGGGCATAGGACTGTCCTTACTCGTCGCACTGTGTTCGTTGCCGTGACTCGAGCGGCTCCGGCGGGCTGGGCCGGTGGGCGGGTCTTCGGCGAGGGTGGGTGCCGGCGGCGCCCCGTCCCGTGGCGTCGAGTGTCCGATGCAACGCTACTCGCGGGCTATTTCGTCCCCGGATCCGACTCCGTGCCGGACTCCGCTTCGGCGTCGTCCGCGGCGGCCTCGGCCGCCGCCTTCGCGCGGGCCGCACGGTCGGCCGCCGCGTAGGGGTCGGTCACCCGGCCGCCGCTGGCCGCCGCGATCTGGGGGAGCCGCCCGAAGGTGACCACCGGCAGGCTCACCTCGGTGCCGTCGGTCAGGTCGGCGCGCGCCCAGCCGCGCTTGGGGAAGCGGAAGCCTTTGATCTGGCCCCACTCGATGTTCTGGCTGGAGAACATCCGGCGAAGGCGGAGTCCCTCGGCGGTGACCGTGGTGCGCACCCGCAGCATCCACCAGGCGACCACGACGGGGATCACCAGCAGGACGGAAAGGAGCGCCGGGTTGGTGAGCACGATCGGGCTCATGCAGATCGCCAGCAGGCCGACTGCGAGGAGTCCGAGCTTCGAGATGTGTATGGACTGCTCGATCGGTTCGGCGGTGTGCGAGGATGATGTTGGTGGCACGGGCTGCGATGAGGATGACACCGCACCATCCTTGCATTGCAGTCAGCGCTTCTCACATTCTGGGACAGCAGACTCACCAAGTTGACTGTTCACCCTTGACGCGCCTACCTTCGAGCGCGTGAAGCAGAATGAGTTGCTCGTAATCGGCCGGCGCGTCGTCGCCTGAGTCGATCGAAGTCAACTCACAAGCACGACGCGCCACCCTCGTACAGCAAGATTGCTGACGGGGGTTTTTTCTTGCCCGGAGCCAGCTTGAACCGTCAAGACCAGAGGATTATGCAGTGAGCGCACCAACCGCACGGCCGCAGCCCACGCCGCGCAAGTCGGGGGGATCGGGTCAGCCCAGCCCCGCGTCAGCGCCGGCCGCCCAGCCCGGTAACCGCCGTCAGATCGCCCCCGAGCGGGTGACCGGCGCCCAGTCCGTGGTTCGAGCTCTCGAGGAGCTCGAGGTCGACACTGTATTCGGTATTCCCGGCGGCGCGGTCCTGCCTGTCTACGATCCGCTGTTCGACTCCAAGCGGGTCCGCCATGTCCTCGTCCGGCACGAGCAGGGCGCCGGCCACGCGGCGACCGGGTACGCCCAGGCCACCGGCAAGGTCGGCGTCTGCATGGCGACCTCCGGCCCCGGCGCCACCAACCTGGTGACCCCGATCGCCGACGCGCAGATGGACTCGGTCCCGATCGTCGCCATCACCGGGCAGGTCGGCCGCAGCCTGATCGGCACGGACGCGTTCCAGGAGGCCGACATCTCCGGCATCACCATGCCGGTGACCAAGCACAACTTCCTGATCACCGACGGCGCCGACATCCCGCGGATCATGGCGGAGGCCTTCTACCTGGCGTCCTCGGGTCGGCCCGGCGCCGTCCTCGTCGACATCCCGAAGGACGTGCTGCAGGCGCAGACCACGTTCTCCTGGCCGCCGGAGATGCACCTGCCCGGCTACCGGCCGGTCAGCAAGCCGCACGGCAAGCAGGTCCGCGAGGCGGCCCGGCTGATCGCCGAATCGAAGTCGCCGGTGCTCTACGTCGGTGGCGGCGTCATCAAGGCCGACGCGTCCGACGTGCTGCTCGAGCTCGCGGAGCTCACCGGGATCCCCGTCGTGACCACGTTGATGGCCCGCGGCGCCTTCCCGGACAGCCACCAGCTGCACTGCGGCATGCCGGGCATGCACGGCACCGTCGCGGCGGTCGGCGCGCTGCAGAAGAGCGACCTGCTGATCACCCTCGGCGCCCGCTTCGACGACCGGGTGACCGGTCAGCTCGATTCGTTCGCGCCCGACGCCAAGGTCATCCATGCCGACATCGACCCGGCCGAGATCGGCAAGAACCGGTACGCGGACGTCCCGATCGTCGGCGACTGCGGCGAGGTGATCACCGAGCTGATCGAGGCGATCAAGGCAGACCAGGCCACCGGGACCACGTTGGACTACGCCGAATGGTGGGCGTACCTGGACGGTCTGCGCAACACCTACCCGCTGGCCTACGGCAAGCCGTCGGACGGCGCGCTGTCCCCGGAGTACGTCATCGAGGCCGTCGGCCGGCTCGCGGGCCCGGACGCGATCTACTGCGCTGGCGTCGGCCAGCACCAGATGTGGGCCGCGCAGTTCGTCAAGTACGAGAAGCCGCGCACCTGGCTCAACTCCGGCGGCCTCGGCACGATGGGCTACGCGGTGCCCGCCGCGATGGGCGCCAAGATGGGCATGCCGGACACCGAGGTGTGGGCCATCGACGGCGACGGCTGCTTCCAGATGACCAACCAGGAGCTCGCGACCTGCGCGCTCGAGGGCGTGCCGATCAAGGTCGCGCTGATCAACAACGGCAACCTCGGCATGGTGCGCCAGTGGCAGACGCTGTTCTACGACCAGCGCTACTCCAACACCAACCTCGGCACGCACGGCACGATCCGGATCCCGGACTTCGTCAAGCTCGCGGAGGCGTTGGGCTGCCACGGAATTCGCGTCGAGCGCGAGGAGGACGTCGAGGCGGCGATCCGCGAGGCGCAGTCGATCAACGACAAGCCGGTGGTGATCGACTTCATCGTCGGCGCCGACGCCCAGGTGTGGCCGATGGTGGCCGCTGGCACCAGTAACGACGAGATCCAGGCGGCGCGGGGCATCCGCCCGCTGTTCGACGACGACGAGGCTCTCGCCGAGCCCGCCGTGATCCACGAGGCCATGGAGCGCGAGCAGCAGTCCGGTCAGGCAGCTGCCGCAGCAAGGGAGGACAACCAGTGAGCACCAGCCACACCCTCAGCGTTCTCGTCGAGGACAAGCCGGGAGTGTTGGCCAGGGTGGCCGCGCTGTTCTCGCGCCGGGGCTTCAACATCGAGTCCCTCGCGGTCGGGGGGACCGAACTCCCCGACGTTTCCCGCATGACCATCGTCGTCACCGTCGACGAGTTCCCGCTCGAGCAGGTGACCAAGCAGCTCAACAAGCTGATCAACGTGCTCAAGATCGTCGAGCAGGACACCGAGGGATCGGTGGCCCGCGAGCTCGTGCTGATCAAGGTGCGGGCGGACGCCAGCGTCCGGACACAGGTTCTCGAGACGGTGAACCTGTTCCGCGCCAAGGTGATCGACGTCTCGCCGGAATCGGTGACCATCGAGGCGACCGGCACCAGGTCGAAGCTCGACGCGCTGCTGCGGATGCTCGATCCCTACGGCATCCGGGAGATCGTGCAGTCCGGTGTGGTGGCCGTCGGTCGTGGGCCGAAGTCCATCACCGCTGCCCGCTAGTACTTTCTATTCACCACCCAAGTCTTCAGAAAACCCAGAGGAGAGGTAATACCAGTGGCAGTCGAGATGTTCTACGACGATAACGCCGATCTGTCGATCATCCAGGGCCGCAAGGTCGCTGTGATCGGTTACGGCAGCCAGGGACACGCGCATTCGCTCAGCCTGCGCGATTCGGGCGTCGATGTGCGCATCGGCCTCAAGGAGGGTTCGAAGTCGCGGGCCAAGGCCGAGGAGCAGGGCCTGACCGTCGGCACGCCTGCCGAGGTGGCCGAGTGGGCCGACGTCATCATGGTGCTCGCCCCCGACACCGCGCAGGCGTCGATCTTCACCAACGACATCGAGCCGAACCTCAAGGACGGCAACGCGCTGTTCTTCGGGCACGGCCTGAACATCCACTTCGACCTGATCAAGGCCCCGGAGTTCGTCACCGTCGGCATGGTCGCCCCCAAGGGCCCCGGCCACCTGGTGCGTCGTCAGTTCGTCGACGGCAAGGGCGTTCCGGCCCTCATCGCCGTCGACCAGGACCCGAAGGGCGAGGGCCAGGCGCTGGCGCTGTCCTACGCCAAGGCGATCGGTGGCACCCGCGCGGGCGTCATCAAGACCACCTTCAAGGAAGAGACCGAGACGGACCTCTTCGGTGAGCAGGCCGTGCTCTGCGGCGGCACCGAGGAACTCGTCAAGACGGGCTTCGAGGTCATGGTCGAGGCCGGCTACGCGCCCGAGATGGCGTACTTCGAGGTGCTGCACGAGCTCAAGCTCATCGTCGACCTCATGTACGAGGGTGGCATCGCCCGGATGAACTACTCGGTGTCCGACACCGCTGAGTTCGGCGGCTACCTGTCCGGCCCGCGCGTCATCGACGCAGGCACCAAGGAGCGCATGAAGGCGATCCTGGCCGACATCCAGTCCGGCGAGTTCACCCGCCGCCTCGTCGCCAACGTCGAGAACGGCAACACCGAGCTCGAGGGCCTGCGCAAGGCCAACGCCGAGCACCCCATCGAGGTCACCGGAAAGAAGCTGCGCGACCTGATGAGCTGGGTCGATCGCCCGATCACCGAAACCGCCTAGGCGGCTCCGCCGCCCGTGAGTCCTTTTGGTCCCTGACGGGGCCAGAAGGACTCACGGGCGCGAAGCGCATTTGTGCCGGCCCGGTGCCACACTCACAAGGCAACTGCCCGAGTGTGACACCGGGTCTTCGCGTTTCACCGGGCCGACAACGGATGGGGATCGATGGCAGGGGACTCGGCAGTTCGGCGTTGGCTCCCGGGCGTGGAGGTGGCCCGGACCTACCGCCGGGAATGGCTGCGGCCCGACCTCGCCGCCGGCGTCGCGCTCACCGCGCTGCTGATCCCCGCGGGCATGGGCTACGCCGAGGCCGCCGGGCTGCCCCCGGAGACCGGCCTGTACGCCACCATCGTGCCGCTGCTCGTCTACGCGCTGGTGGGTCCGTCACGAATCCTGGTGCTCGGCCCTGACTCCTCGCTCGCCCCGATCATCGGCGCTGCCGTGATCCCGCTGGCCGCGGGCGATCCGGCGCGGGCGGTGGCCCTCGCCGGGGTGCTCGCGATCCTGATGGGTGCCGTGCTGATCGTCGGTGGCCTGCTGAACCTCGGGTTCGTCACCGACCTGTTGTCGAAGCCGATCCGGCTCGGCTATCTGAACGGGATCGCGCTGGTGGTGATCGTCAGTCAGATTCCCAAGCTGCTCGGGTTCTCCGTCGAGGGCGTCGACCTGATCGGTGACGTGACGGAGACCGTGCGGGCGATCGCCGCGGGCCGGGTGGACCCGACCGCGCTGGCCGTCGGGGCGGCGTCGATCGCGGTCATCGTCGTCTTTCGGCTGTTCAAGAGTCGCATTCCGGGGGTGCTGGTGGCGGTGGCCGGCTCGATCGCGGTTGCCTACGCGCTCGGCCTCGCCGAGGACATTCCGATGGTCGGCGCGCTCCCACGGGGCCTGCCCGCGCCCGCGCTCGGCGGCTTGTCCTGGGCCGACGTCGCGTCCCTCATCGGTCCCGCCGCGGGCATCGCGGTGATCGCCTTCGCCGACACCGGCGTGCTCTCGCGCACCTTCGCCGCCAGGCGCGGCGAGAGCGTGGACGGCAACCAGGAGATGCGGGCGATCGGCGCCGCCAACGTGGCGAGCGGTGTGTTCGGTGGCTTCCCGATGTCGGCGAGCTCGTCGCGGACGCCGGTCGCGGAGCAGAGCGGCGCGAAAACGCAGCTCGTCGGGGTGGTCGGGGCCCTGCTGATCGTCGCGTTCGTGCTACTGGCCCCTGGCCTGACCGCCAACCTGCCGTCGGCCGCGCTCGCGGCGGTCGTGATCGTCGCCGCCACCTCCCTCGTCGACGTCGGCGGGATGGTTCGAATGTGGCGGATGAGCAAGACGGAGACCGGGCTGGCGCTGGCGGCGTTCCTCGGGGTGGCGCTGGTCGGGGTGATCGAGGGCATCGCGGTGGCGATCGGGCTGTCTTTCGTCGCGGTGGTCGTCCACGCGTGGCGGCCCTACCGCACCGAACTCGTCCGGGTGCCGTCGGTGGACGGCTTCCATGACATCGCCAGGCACCCAGAGGGGCACCGGATTCCGGGGCTGGTGATCGTGCGGTTCGACGCGCAGCTGTTCTTCGCGAACGGGGCGATGTTCGACGACTACGTGCGGGGACTCGTCGCGGATGCGCCCGACCCGGTCCGGTGGGTGGTGATCGCCGCCGAACCGGTCACCGGACTCGACACCACCGCGGTGGACGAGCTGGTCGAGCTCGACACGTTCCTCGACAGCCGCGGCGTGCGACTGGTCTTCGCCGAGATGAAGGGGCCGATGAAGGACCGGCTGATCCGGTTCGGCGTCGGCGACCGCTTCGGCGCCGACCGGTTCTATCCGACCCTCGATACCGCGGTGGAGGCGTTCGGCGCCAGCGGGTGAGGCGCAGTGATCCGTCCCACGAGGTGTCCACTATCTGGTATCGGCTACCCCGGGGCGGGGAAACCGCGCGGCCCGCACACTAAGCTGTCTTCGGTCACGGCCTCACGTGGGCGCCCGAGGCGGCGCCGGGCCGCGGACGAACCGCCCGACACCTAACACAGGAGTTCACTCGTGAGCCAGCCAGGCCGCCCCGTTGTTCTGATCGCAGACAAGCTCGCGCCGTCCACGGTCGAGGCGCTCGGCGATGGCGTGGAAGTGCGTTGGGTCGATGGCCCCGACCGTCCCGCCCTGCTGGCCGCCGTCCCCGAGGCCGACGCGATCCTGGTCCGTTCCGCGACCACCGTCGACGCCGACGTCCTCGCCGCGGGCACCAAGCTGAAGATCGTCGGCCGTGCGGGCGTCGGACTCGACAACGTCGACATCCCGGCCGCCACCGAGCGCGGCGTGATGGTCGTCAACGCGCCGACCTCGAACATCCACACCGCGGCCGAGCACGCCGTCGCGCTGCTGCTGGCCACTGCCCGCCAGATCCCGGCCGCCGACCGCACGCTGCGTGAGAAGACCTGGAAGCGCTCGAGCTTCAATGGCACCGAGATCCTCGGCAAGACCGTCGGCGTCGTCGGCCTCGGCCGCATCGGCCAGCTGTTCGCGCAGCGCCTCGCCGCGTTCGAGACCCACGTCATCGCGTACGACCCCTACCTGCCCGCGGCCCGCGCCGCGCAGCTCGGCATCGAGCTCGTCGACATCGACGAGCTGGTCAAGCGCTCCGACTTCATCTCCGTGCACCTTCCGAAGACGAAGGAGACCGCGGGCCTGATCAACGCCGAGCGGCTCGCCACGGCCAAGGACGGGCTGATCATCGTCAACGCCGCCCGCGGCGGGCTGATCGACGAGGACGCGCTGTACGACGCGCTCGTCTCCGGCAAGATCCGCGCCGCAGGCCTGGACGTGTTCGAGACCGAGCCGTGCACCGACTCGAAGCTGTTCGACCTCGACAATGTCGTCGTCACCCCGCACCTCGGCGCGTCCACCTCGGAGGCCCAGGACCGCGCGGGCACCGACGTCGCCAAGTCCGTGCTGCTGGCACTGGCGGGCGAGTTCGTGCCCGAGGCCGTCAACGTCTCCGGTGGCCCGGTCGGCGAGGAGGTCGCGCCGTGGCTCGACCTGGTCCGCAAGCTCGGCCTGCTCGCCGGCACCCTCTCCCCGGAGGCCGTGCAGAACGTGCAGGTCGTGGTCAGCGGTGAGCTGTCCGCGGAGAACGTCGAGATCCTCGGCCTTGCCGCGCTGCGCGGGCTGTTCTCCGCCAGCAGCGACGAGCCGGTCACCTTCGTCAACGCGCCGAAGCTCGCCGAGCAGCGCGGCGTGAGCGTCGAGGTCGACAAGCACAGCGAGGCCCTCACGCACCGCAGCGCGGTCGAGGTGCGGGCCGTCGCGGCCGACGGCACCGTCACCGCCGTCGCGGGCGCGCTGACCGGCCTGCAGCAGATCGAGAAGATCGTCAACGTCAACGGCCGGAGCTTCGACCTGCGCGCCGAGGGCCACAACATCGTCGTGCACTACCAGGATCGTCCGGGCGTGCTCGGCACCCTTGGCACCGTGCTCGGCAACGCGAGCATCGACATCCAGGCCGCCGCGCTGAGCCAGGACGTGGAGGGCGAAGGCGCCACCGTCATCCTGCGGGTGGACCGTGTGGTCGGCGACGCCGAGGTCGCGGAGGTCGTCGCCCAGCTCGACGCCCGCGTGGCCCAGGTCGACCTGTCCTGATTTCAACTCCGCCAGGAAGTGAGTTAAGTACATGAAGCTTGCAGTCATCCCCGGTGACGGCATCGGAGTCGAGGTCACGGCAGAGGCGCTCAAGGTGCTGCGCAAGCTGGTCCCGGACCTGCAGACCACCGAGTACGACCTCGGCGCCACGCGCTACAACGCGACCGGAGAGCTGCTGCCGGACGCGGAGCTCGCGCAGATCCGCGAGCACGACGCGATCCTGCTCGGCGCCATCGGCGACCCACGCCTGGTCGGTCCCGGCATCCTCGAGCGCGGTCTGCTGCTGAACATGCGGTTCCAGCTCGATCACCACGTGAACCTGCGTCCGTCGCGGCTGTACCCCGGCGCGACGTCGCCGCTGGCCGCGAACCCGGACATCGATTTCGTGGTGGTGCGTGAGGGCACCGAGGGCCCGTACACCGGCAACGGCGGCGCGATCCGCGTCGGCACGCCGCACGAGATCGCCACCGAGGTCTCGATCAACACCTGGTTCGGTGCCGAACGCGTCGTCCGCTACGCCTTCGAGCTGGCGCAGTCCCGCCGCAAGCACCTGACGCTGATCCACAAGACCAACGTGCTCTCCAACGCGGGCGCGATCTGGTCGCGGGCGGTGGAGACCGTCGGCGCCGAGTACCCGGACGTGGAGACGGCGTACTGCCACATCGACGCCGCCACCATCTACATGGTCAGCGACCCGTCGCGCTTCGACGTGATCGTCACCGACAACCTGTTCGGCGACATCATCACCGACCTGGCCGGCGCGGTCACCGGTGGTATCGGCCTCTCGGCCAGCGGCAACATCGACGCCTCCGGCACCAACCCGTCGATGTTCGAGCCGGTGCACGGCAGTGCCCCTGACATCGCGGGCAAGGGGATCGCCGATCCCACCGCCGCGATCCTGTCGGTGGCGCTGCTGCTGCGTCACCTCGGTCGCGACGAGGACGCGGCGCGTGTCGAGCAGGCCGTCGAGGCCGATCTCGCTGCCCGTGGCGACGGTCCGATCAAGACCTCCGAGGTCGGCGACCGCATCGTCGCGAGCGTCTAGGCTCGGCAACACCCTGCAGTAGCACTCCGCCCGCGAACCGAAAGGTTCGCGGGCGGAGTGCGTTCGGGGCCGGTTACGCCGATGGCTGGGGGTCGGCGGGGACCAGGGGAGCGGAGGCCAGCGGGCACAGCGCGGCCAGGGCGAAGGCGACCGGGAAACCGAGCGTCCCGATCACCGCACCGAATACCGGCGGCACGAACGCGGCGGCGAGGTACTGGCCGGTGTTCTGGGCGCCGAGCGCGCGGCCGCTCCAGTACGGCCCCGCGATCTCCGCGACCGCGGTGAAGGCCAATCCGTTGTCTGCCACCGTGATCACCGAGGCCACCACCATCAGGGCGACGGCTGCAGGCGAGTCGAGCCAGTCGGTGACCGCGAGCGCGGCCATGGACAGCGCCGCCGCGATCGCGACGGTCCGCAGCGGGCCCATCCGGCTGCCGACCCGGTCCGACCAGATCCCCGCGCCGATCCGACCCGCCGCACCCAGCAGTTGGGTCACCGTGATGAGGATGCCAGCCGACGCCGCCGACCAGTGCCGGTCGGTCATCAACCAGACCAGTGCGAACGTCCAGACCAGGTACTGCGGCACCACCAGCGCGGCCGAGACGGTGTGGATGCGCCACAGCACACTCTGATTGCGGTACGGGTTGGTCAGCAGGCCCTGCTCCGAGGCGTCGGCGCGGGTCGGGCGGGGCGGGTCGACCACGAAGAGCAGGCAGGCCAGCGCGGCGACCGCACCGATCGCCGCGGGCAGGGCCAGTGCCCAGCCGATGCCGTGGTCGGCGGCCAGGCTCGGGATGGTCAGCGCCGCGACCGCGACCCCGAGGGGCAGGGCCATCTGACGCACGCCCATCGCGAAACCGCGGCGGTGGGCAGGGAACCAGCCGACCACCACTCGCCCGCTGGCCGCATTGGCGCTCGACGCGGCCATCCCGCAGAGGAACAGCAGGACGCCGAGTGCCACGAAGGACGTGCCGAGTGCGGCTGCGACGGCGCTCGCGAGCGCGGCGGCGCCGTGGCCGAGCACCAGCACCCGGCGTTCGCCGATCCGGTCGACCACCAGGCCCCAGGCGAACAGGCTGACCAGGAAGCCGACCGTCGGTGCGGCCGCGATCAGGCCTGCGCGGGCCAGGCTCATGCCGTGCTCGCCGTGCAGGGTCGGGATGAGGAACGCGGGCGCGTTGGCGAAGACGCCGCCTGCCGTCTGGGCGACGACGCCCAGCCCGAGCATGGACCACCGCCTTGGCGCGCTGATCTGCGAGTCCTGCCTGTTCTGTTCCTGAACACTCATGTAGGCCGTCCCAATATATGGAATGAGAATCTTATAGAATGGAATTCGGGATCGAGTGTATCGCGAGTCCCTTGCCGCGGCACAGGCGGACGCGGGAGCGCGCGGCCGCGGCCGATAGACTGCGGTCATGCGTCTAGGTCGAATCGCCAGCCCTGATGGGGTCGCCTTTGTTTCCATCGAGGGGGAGGGTGACGCGCAGACCGCGAAGGAGATCGCCGAGCATCCGTTCGGCAGCCCCACTTTCACCGGCAGGAGCTGGCCACTCGCCGACGTCCGGCTGCTGGCGCCGATCCTGGCCAGCAAGGTGATCTGCATCGGGAAGAACTACGCGGCGCATGCGGCGGAGATGGGCTCCGAGGCGCCCGAGGATCCGGTGATCTTCCTCAAGCCGAACACCTCGATCATCGGCCCCGGAGTGCCGATCATGTTGCCGCCCAGCTCGAATGAAGTGCATTACGAGGGCGAGCTCGCGATCGTCATCGGCCGCCCCTGCAAGGACGTGCCCGCGTCGAAGGCGCTCGACGTGGTGCTCGGTTACACCGTCGCGAACGACGTGTCCGCGCGTGATCACCAACGCCAGGATGGTCAGTGGACCAGGGCCAAGGGGCACGACACGTTCTGCCCGCTCGGGCCCTGGATCGAGACCACCCTGGACGCCTCCGATCTGGAGATCAAGACCGAGGTCGACGGCGCGGTCAAGCAGCGCAGCCGCACTTCGCTTCTGCTGCACGACATTCCGAAGATCATCGAGTGGGTTTCCGCGGTGATGACGCTGCTCCCCGGTGACGTCATCCTGACCGGCACCCCCGAGGGCGTCGGCCCGATCGTCGCGGGCGACACCGTGAGCGTCAGCATCGAGGGGATCGGCACTCTCACCAACCCGGTGGCAGCCAAGGGCTGACCCGGGGCTGGGCAGACTAGCCTGGGGGGGACCGCTTCCCCTCCGACCCAAGTGAGCCATGACCTCCAGCGAAGTGCGTGTTCGTTTCTGTCCCTCGCCGACCGGAACCCCCCATGTCGGGCTGATCCGTACGGCCCTGTTCAACTGGGCCTATGCCCGGCATCACGGCGGCAAGTTCGTCTTCCGTATCGAGGACACCGACGCGGCCAGGGACTCGGAGGAGTCCTATCAGGCCATCCTCGACGCGCTGAACTGGCTGGGCCTGACGTGGGACGAGGGTCCCGAGGTCGGTGGCCCCTACGAGCCGTACCGGCAGTCCCAGCGACGCGACCTGCACCTCGAGGTCGTCGCGAAGCTGCTGGAGGCGGGCGAGGCGTACGAGTCCTTCTCCAGCCCCGAGGAGGTGGAGGCGCGGCACAAGGCTGCCGGCCGTGACCCCAAGCTCGGGTACGACAACTTCGATCGTGATCTGACCGCAGAGCGGCGTCAGGCATACCTCGACGAGGGCCGTAAGCCCGTCGTGCGGTTGCGGATGCCCGATCACGACCTGACCTGGCACGACCTGGTTCGCGGCGAGACCACCTTCAAGGCGGGCACGGTGCCCGACTTCGCGCTCACCCGCGGCAACGGCAT
The DNA here is from genome assembly GCF_042754885.1 of Rhodococcus sp. NPDC059179. Lineage (NCBI taxonomy): Bacteria > Bacillati > Actinomycetota > Actinomycetes > Mycobacteriales > Nocardiaceae > Rhodococcus > Rhodococcus sp. NPDC059179. The sequence continues at coordinate 117,610 of NZ_JBHZBV010000005.1, forward strand.
CCCGCTGTACACCCTGGTGAACCCGGTGGACGACGCGTTGATGAAGATCACCCACGTGCTGCGCGGTGAGGACCTGCTCTCGTCGACGCCGCGCCAGCTGGCGCTCTACGAGGCCCTGCAGCGGATCGGCGTCGCGGAGCTCACCCCGGAGTTCGGCCACCTTCCGTTCGTGATGGGTCAGGGCAACAAGAAGCTGTCCAAGCGGGATCCCGAGTCGAACCTGTTCATCCACCGCGACCGCGGCTTCATCCCCGAGGGTCTGCTCAATTACCTGGCCCTGCTCGGCTGGGGCATCGCGGACGACCGCGATGTGTTCTCGCTCACGGAAATGGTCGAGGCCTTCGACATCTCGAAGGTCAATTCCAATCCGGCGCGTTTCGACCAGAAGAAGGCCGACGCGATCAACGCCGAGCACATCCGGCTGCTCGAGCCCGCGGACTTCACCGCGCGGCTGCGCGCCTTCCTGGGCGAGCACGGGCATCCCGTCGACGCGCTCGACGAGGCCTCGTTCGCCGTCGCCGCCGAGCTCGTGCAGACGCGGATCGTCGTCCTCTCCGACGCATGGGATCTGCTCAAGTTCCTCTTCGTGGACGAGTCCGAGTTCGCGATCGACCCCGCCGCGGCGGCGAAGAACCTGGGCGCGGACGCGGGCCCCGTGCTCGACGCGACGATCGCCACTCTCGAGGCCGCACCGAACTGGGTCACCGCGGAGCTGGAGGAGTCCCTCAAGGCTGCGCTGATCGATGGCCTGGAACTCAAGCCGCGCAAGGCCTTTGCGCCGGTGCGGGTCGCGGTGACCGGTTCGCACATCAGCCCGCCGCTGTACGAGTCGATGGAGCTGCTGGGCCGGGAGAAGACCTTGACCCGGCTGCGTTCGGCGCGCGCTCAGGTCGGTCAGTAGGAGTCCCCTCCGGCGGTCAGGGGGCCATTCTGGCCCCCTGACCAGCCGATTTGGAGAATGCCCCTAGGGCTTTGCTATTGTTTCCCTCGTCCGAAACGACAGAGCGCAGCCGCGAGGTTGAGCGAGTCGCCGAGGTCATTGGGGTATGGTGTAATTGGCAACACAGCGGTTTCTGGTACCGCCATTCTAGGTTCGAGTCCTGGTACCCCAGCGGAGAGTTCAGGCGATTTTGACTCTGAACTCCGGCCAGCTAAGCTAGCCGAGCTTCCACTGATGCGGAACTTCTCCCCGGAAGAGTTCCACAGCAGCGCAACAAATCAGTACAGCGTGTTCTTGGCCCCGTCGTCTAGCGGCCTAGGACGCCGCCCTCTCAAGGCGGTAGCGCGGGTTCGAATCCCGTCGGGGCTACAAACGAAAAAGACCCTCTGGCTCATGCCAGGGGGTCTTTTTCTGTTGGTCTCGGCCCAGGGTCTCGATGCGCGCGGAGCGGCAACGAAAAAGGCGCCCACCCGAATCGGGTGAGCGCCTTCGCGGTGCACTGTCAGCCGCTCTTGCGGCGGAATTCTCGCTTGTGATCGGCGGGGCCGTGCGTGTGATGAATCTTCGAATCGCCGGCCGCGGCGGCCGTCGGGTTCGCGTGCTGATGATTCTTGCGGTCGAGTGCCTCGCGGTACTGCTGCTTGATCTTCTCGTTTTCCGAATCCGTCACGTCTCGCTCCTCCCGTAGGTGGTTCAAGGCGACGGTACCGCCGTCGGGTCGCGAAGTCCCGTGAATTCTCGGGTGTTACAGGAAAGCCGCGGTGCTTCCGCCGACCGGCATCTCGGGCAACCCGAGCTTGCGGTGGTCCCAGGACCGGGTCCGGTCCGGCTTCACCCGCACGGCGATGCGCTTGTTCAGCATCATCTCGATGGCCGGGTCCACGTCGGGCGTGTACGGGCCCGTGTAGCGCTCCCAGATGCTGACGCCCACCTGCCAGAGGGCATCGCGGTCCTCGATGATCTCGGCGGTGCCCTCGATGGAGATGCCGCGCAGGGTGTCGTAGGTGTTGCCGTCCTCGATCATCACGGTGATCCGGTCGTCCCTGCGGAGATTGACGGCCTTCTGCGATTTCGCCTTCGTCTCGAACCACAGCTCGCCGTCGATCACCGCGTACCACATGGCGATCAGGTGCGGCGCGCCCTTCGCTCCCACCGTCGCCATGGTGGCGATCCGGCTGCGTTCGATGAACCCGGCGATCTCGTCGTCGTCCATCGTGATCTGGCTACGTTGGTTGGTGCCCACTGCGCTGTCCTCCATGGGGATCGGAACGTCTACTCGCATGCACTGTGCCATGGGCCACACATGTGACTGTGCCATGGGCCACATCGCGCGCGCAGAGGCTACAGGCGTTTGTGGAGTGCGTCCGCCGCGGCGAGCAGGTCGGCGGCCCAGCGGGCGCCAGGCCGCCTGCCCATTCGATCGATCGGACCCGAGACCGAGATCGCCGCGATCACAACGCCGGCGCCGTCGCGCACGGGTGCGGCGACGCTCGCGACACCGGGTTCACGCTCGGCCGCGCTCTGCGCCCAGCCCCGCTTGCGCACCTCGAGGAGGGCTCGCTCGCTGAAGAGCGCGTCGGCCAGCACCGCACGCTGGGTCTGCGGATCCGCCCATGCCAGCAGCACCTTGGCGCCGGAGCCCGCGGTCATCGGCAGCCGCGCGCCGACCAGGACCGTGTCCCGAAGACCGGTCGGCGGCTCCATCGAGGCCACGCACACCCGCTGGGTTCCCTCCCGGCGGTACAGCTGCACGCTCTCGCCGGTGATCTCGCGCAGCCGCGGCAGGACCATGGCGGCGGCCTCGAGGAGACTGTCGTGTGCGGTGGGGGCCAGCTCCGCCAGGCCGGGGCCCGGACGCCAGAGCCCGTCGCCGTCGCGGGCGAGGAGCCGGTGCACCTCGAGGCCGACTGCCAGTCGATGCGCTGTCGCCCGCGGCAGTCCGGTTCGGGTGCACAGCTCCCCGAGATTGCAGGGTTGCTCCGCAACGGCATGGAGAACGGTCATCGCCTTGTCGAGCACCCCGATCCCGCTGGAGGCGGGGGAGCCGCTATGCTGTCTCATAGGGCGATACTACCGTCTCGCATTCTGAGATGGAAATTCGGACGGCTTCGGGGCTGCGTCATCGGAGAGATGATGGAAGACACGCACTCCAGGCCGTCCGATGTCCGGGACGCACTAGTCACACTGAGAGGTGGAGAACATGGTCAGTACAAGGCGCACCCTGGCGGAGAAGGTGTGGGACGAGCACGTCGTCGTCCAGGGTGAGGGGGAGGGCGCATCGCGCAACCCGGACCTCATCTACATCGACCTGCATCTCGTGCACGAAGTGACCAGTCCCCAAGCCTTCGATGGCCTTCGACTCGCGGGCCGGCCGCTTCGCCGTCCCGATCTCACGATCGCAACCGAGGACCACAACGTCCCCACCGTCGACATCGACAAGCCGATCGCGGATCCGGTTTCGCGCACGCAGGTCGAGACCCTCCGCCGCAACTGCGAGGAGTTCGGGGTCCGACTGCACTCGATGGGTGATCTCGATCAGGGCATCGTGCACGTCGTCGGTCCGCAGTTGGGCCTGACGCAGCCCGGCATGACGGTGGTGTGTGGCGACAGTCATACCTCCACCCACGGTGCGTTCGGTGCTCTCGCAATGGGTATCGGCACCAGTGAGGTCGAGCATGTGATGGCGACCCAGACGCTGTCGCTGCGTCCGTTCAAGACGATGGCGATCAATGTCGACGGCGAACTCCAGCCCGGGGTGACGAGTAAGGATGTCGTGCTGGCCGTCATCGCGAAGATCGGCACCGGCGGCGGCCAGGGCTATGTGCTGGAGTACCGCGGCTCCGCCATTCGCCAGATGTCGATGGAAGCCCGAATGACGGTCTGCAACATGTCGATCGAGGCGGGTGCCCGTGCGGGCATGATCGCACCGGACGAGATCACCTACGAGTTCATCAAGGGACGGCCGCACGCGCCGCAGGGCGAGGACTGGGATTCCGCCGTTGCCGCGTGGGATCAGTTGAAGACCGACGAGGGCGCGACTTTCGACCAAGAGGTCTACATCGACGCGAACTCGCTGACCCCGTTCGTGACCTGGGGGACGAACCCGGGTCAGGGTGCGCCGCTCGGCGACTCGGTCCCGGATCCCACGCAGATCGTCGACGAGAGCGAGCGGCTCGCGGCCGAGAAGGCGTTGAACTACATGGGCTTGACGGCGGGCACTCCGCTGCGTGAGATCGCCGTGGACACGGTTTTCGTCGGTTCCTGCACCAACGGCCGGATCGAGGACCTGCGGGCGGTGGCGGGCGTGCTGAAGGGCCGCCAGGTGGCACAGGGTGTGCGGATGCTGGTCGTCCCCGGCTCCATGCGGGTTCGCGCGGAGGCCGAGAAGGAGGGCCTCGGTGAGATCTTCACCGCCGCAGGCGCCGAATGGCGGCAGGCGGGTTGCTCGATGTGCCTCGGCATGAATCCCGATCAGTTGGCGCCGGGTGAGCGTTCGGCATCGACATCCAACCGGAATTTCGAAGGTAGGCAGGGCAAGGGCGGACGGACCCATCTGGTTTCGCCGCTGGTTGCGGCGGCGACAGCAGTGCGCGGCACGCTCTCGGCGCCGGCAGACCTGGACTGAAGACCACCGGAACGACAGGAGTATTTGATGGAAGCCTTTACGACACACAAGGGAATCGGCGTCCCGCTGCGGCGCTCCAATGTCGACACCGACCAGATCATCCCGGCGGCCTACCTAAAGTCGGTCTCGCGTACCGGTTTCGAGGACGGTCTCTTCGCGGGTTGGCGCGCCGACCCCGGGTTCATCCTGAACATTCCGCCCTACGACAAGGGCTCGGTTCTCGTCGCCGGTCCGGACTTCGGTACCGGCTCGTCCCGTGAGCACGCGGTGTGGGCGCTATCGGACTACGGATTTCGCGTTGTGATCGCATCTCGCTTCGCCGACATCTTCCGCGGCAACTCCGGCAAGGCGGGTCTGTTGGCGGCGGAGGTCGACCAGTCGGACGTCGAACTGCTCTGGAAGTTGCTCGAAGAGCAGCCCGGACTCGAAATTGTTGTCGATCTCACGGAGCGCACGATCACCGCCGGAACGCTGGTGGTGCGCTTCAACATTGATGACTACACGCGGTGGCGTCTGCTCGAGGGGCTGGACGATATCGGATTGACGTTGCGGCAGGTAGATGCGATTTCGGAGTTCGAAAAGTCAAGGCCGTCATGGAAACCTGCCACCCTCCCGGCGCGGGTTGCCGACGGAAACTAATACGACCGACTAACGGGATTCAGGCACCAAAGAGGGTGCCACGCCGCTGAGAGAGGCATGAGAATTGGCGTGGCACATAGACTCTTGCCCTTTTCCGGATTACCGTGTTTGCTAGTCGGTCCGACAAATGGGCCATCGGTTTGCGGAGGACTTCCATGAACAAAGCAGAGCTCATTGACATCCTGACCGAACGGCTGGAATCGGATCGACGCACCGCGACCGATGCGGTCGAGCACATCGTCGACACCATCGTGCGCGCCGTGCACAAGGGCGAGAGCGTCACGATCACCGGCTTCGGCGTCTTCGAGCAGCGTCGCCGCGCGGCCCGCGTCGCGCGCAACCCGCGCACCGGCGAGACCGTCAAGGTCAAGCCGACCTCGGTGCCGGCGTTCCGTCCGGGCGCCCAGTTCAAGGCCGTGATCGCGGGCAGCCAGAAGCTTCCCGCCAGTGGACCCGCGGTCAAGCGCGGCTCGGCGGCCGCCGCACCCGCGAAGAAGGCGGCAGCGAAGAAGACGGCCGCGAAGAAGGTGGCGGCCAAGAAGGCGGCACCGGCCAAGAAGGCTCCCGCCAAGAAGGTTGTCGCGAAGAAGGCGGCTCCGGCGAAGGCGGTCGTGAAGAAGGCGGCGCCCGCGAAGAAGGTTGTCGCGAAGAAGGCGGCTCCGGCCAAGAAGGCTCCCGCCAAGAAGGTTGTGGCCAAGAAGGCGGCACCGGCCAAGAAGGCTCCCGCCAAGAAGGTTGTGGCCAAGAAGGCGGCTCCCGCCAAGAAGGCCCCTGCCAAGAAGGCGCCCGCCAAGAAGGCTCCCGCCCGCAAGAAGTAGGCACGACCGACTGCTCGTGCACACGCACGAGATTCAGGGCGGCGACGGATTCCGTCGCCGCCCTGAGTCGTCAGGTGTTATCGGGCAGCGGACTGTCGATGTGGCTGGCGTCCACCAGCTTGCCGCCGGAGAACGAGAGAACCCAGGTGCTGGCCTTTCGGTTGCGGGCGGGCGGCAGGGTGATTCCGTCCCGGTCCGCCCACCAGCTCAACAGATCGGGGATCACCCCGCTCTGGCTGCAGATCACCTGAACGCCGCCGAGGGTGGCGATCTTCCTGACGCGCGACCTGGTCGCGGACGGGTCCTCCGCGTACGCCTCCTCGGAGAGCAGCGGTTCCGCCACGATGTCCGTGCCGAGCGCGCGTGCCAGCGGTTCCACCGTCTGCTCACAGCGGGTCCGATCCGCCGAATGGATCGCCGTCGCGCCGAAGGCCAGCAGCTGGGGCACCAGCGCCTCGGCCTGGGCGCGTCCGACGGCGTCGAGCGGGCGCAGCGTGTCGTCCGGTGATTCCTTTCTGCGGCCGGCCTTGCCGTGCCGGACCACCAGCATCGTGGTGGTGTCGGCGGGGACTTTCATGAATCGGCGCATCACCTTGCCGTCCACCGAGTACGAGAGTTCGCCCGCCACCTTCTCGGGGGCCACCCACCGGAGCTCGTCGACCTCGTTGTTCGGTACGAACTCGCCTCCGAGCGCTTCTGCCGCCCAGTAGTCGACCCGCTTGCGCTTGCGGTGGCCGGGGATCTCGTAGGCGATCCGGGTCACGTGCCGGTCGAGACGCGCCCGTAGCCCGGTCTCTTCCTCCACCTCGCGCAGCGCCGCGATGACCGGTGTCTCCCCGGGATCGAGCTTGCCCTTGGGGAAGGACCAGTCGTCGTATCGGGGGCGGTGGATCAGCGCGATCTCGATCTCGTAGGGGTTGGCCGGTGACTTGCGCCAGAGCACGGCACCGGCCGCAAAGATGTTGGCCTTGATCGGTCGATCCGACTTCGAGCTCACGAGCTGCCTTCCTGTGGTGTCCGGAGAAGGACCTACGAACTGATACCGCGGCGGCCGCGCATCAACTCCTGCTGGTGCTCGCGTACGCGTTCACCCCGTGCGGGCCAGGCCGCCCAGTGCCCGTCGGACTGGAGGACCCAGCAGCGAGTGGTCGGGTCGAGGGCCGAGTCGAAGATGTCGCCGAGTTGACGGGTCAGCCGGGGATCCTTCACCTGGGCCATCACTTCCACCCGCCGATCGAGATTGCGGTGCATCATGTCGGCGCTACCGATCCAGAATTCCTCCGCGCCGACGAAATGCAGGATGCGCGAATGCTCGAGGAACCGCCCGAGAATCGAACGGACCTCGATGTTCTCGCTCAGCCCCGGCACCCCTGGCTTGAGGGCGCAGATCCCGCGGACCACCACCCGAACCGGCACGCCCGCCTGGGAGGCGCGATAGAGCGCGTCGATCACCTGCTCGTCCACCAGCGCGTTGGCCTTGAGACGGACGCCTGCCGGCTTGCCTGCGAGCTGGCGCTCGACCTCCGCATCGATCCGCTTGATGATGCCGTCGCGGACGCCGTATGGCGCGACCAGCAGGTTCCGGTAGTTCGCCTTGCGCGAGTACCCGGTCAGCGAGTTGAACAGGTCCGTGAGGTCCGCGCCGATCTCCGGCGCCGCGGTGAGCAGACCCACGTCCTCGTACAGGCGGGCCGTCTTCGGGTTGTAGTTTCCCGTGCCGATGTGGCAGTACCGGCGGATCGTCGAGCCCTCCCTGCGCACGACAAGGCAAGTCTTGCAATGGGTCTTGAGGCCGACCAAGCCGTATACGACGTGCACGCCCGCCTGCTCGAGCTTGCGTGCCCACTTGATGTTCGCCTGCTCGTCGAACCGAGCCTTGATCTCGACGAGCGCCACCACCTGCTTTCCCGCCTCGGCCGCGTCGATCAGCGCGTTGACGATCGGGGAGTCGCCGGACGTGCGGTACAGCGTCTGCTTGATCGCCAGCACATGCGGATCCGCCGCCGCCTGCTCGATGAACCGCTGCACGCTGGTGGAGAACGAGTCGTAGGGGTGATGCACGAGCACGTCACCCTCGCGCAGCGTCGAGAACACGCTCTTCGGGGTCTCCCGCTCGCCGAAGGCCGGATGCGTGGCCGGGACGAACGGGGCGTCCTTGAGGTTGGCGCGATCGACGCCGTAGACCTGCCACAGGCAGGACAGATCGAGCAGGCCGGGGACCTGGATGACGTCTCCCGGATCCACGTCGAGCTCGCGCAGCAGCAGTTCGAGCATGTGCTCGGTCATGTCGTCCGCGACCTCGAGCCGCACCGGGGATCCGAACCGCCTGCGGGCGAGCTCGCGCTCGAGCGCCTGCAGGAGGTCCTCGTCGCGATCCTCCTCGACCTCGAAGTCGGCATTGCGGGTGATCCGGAACGCGTGGTGCTCCACGATCTCCATCCCGGGGAACAGCGCGTTCAGGTGCGCGGCGATCAGCGCCTCCATCGGCAGGAACGCCGGGGTCGTCGCGGGCGAATCGGTGCGGTTGACGCGGACGAACCGGTCGACGTTGTCGGGCACCTTGACCCTCGCGAAGTGCTCTCCGCCGGTCGACGAATCCTTCACGGTCACCGCGAGGTTCAGGCTCAGGCCGCTGATGTAGGGGAACGGGTGGGCCGGGTCGACCGCGAGCGGGGTCAGCACGGGGAACACCTGTTCGCGGAAATGTGCGGAGAGGCGCTCCTCCTCGTCGGCGTCGAGGTCGGCCCAGCCGATGATGGAGATGCCCTCCTCGGCGAGCTCGGGCAGCACCTTGTCGAGGAAGGTCGCCGCATGCTTCTCCGCGATCTCCTGGGTCCGCTGGTTGATCAGCGCCAACTGCTCGCGCGGGGTGAGACCGTCGGCGGAACGGACCGAGAGCCCGGTCTCGTCCCTTCGCTTGAGGCCCGCGACGCGGACCATGTAGAACTCGTCGAGATTCGAGGCGAAGATCGCGAGGAACTTGGCGCGCTCGAGCAGCGGAATCGACGGGTCCTCTGCGAGGCTGAGAACGCGCGAGTTGAAGTCGAGCCAGCTCAGTTCGCGGTTGAGGTAGCGGGCCCCGGGCAGCGGGATCACCGAACCGTCGACGGCCAGCGGGGTGGCGGCGGGAGGTGCGGTCGGGATCACCGGCAGCTGATTGACGATCGGCGCGCTCCATTCGCGCTCGCCGGTGGCCGACGCCGATTGCTGCCCGGTGTCCTGTCCGCGTACCTCACCGTTAGTCACGCGTAGATCATCCCCCAGATCGCGAGTGGGCGACAATCGATGCACATTTATCTTCGGTGAATTCGCCGGGTGGTCCCCGCGGTGCCGGGCCAGCCGATCCGGTCGAGTTCCGCCGTGGTCGCCCGGCCGGGCCCCAGCGCCACCGCGGCGTCGAGATCGGCTGCGGTGTCGACATCGAGTCGCAGTCCGGGCCAGTCGCCGGTCAGCACCGCGGCGCCGGAAAGGCGGTGGCGCCGCGCCGAGTCCGGGCCGAACCGGGGGTCGAGGTCGGCGTCGGGGTCCCCGACGAGCAGGGCAGCGGTCCCGGTGCCGTGATGATCGACCACGAGTGAGCGCGGTGCTCGGCTGCCTGCCGCAAGCGCGGCGGACAGCTCTTCCGGGCGCAGGCACGGCAGGTCGCCCTGCAGCGCCACAAGGGGGCCGGGCCCGCGGGTCGAACGGGCGTCGGCCGCCGCGGCCCGCAGGACGGTGTTGAGGCGATCGGCGTCCTCGCCAGCGGGATCGGCGTAGAGCCTGGCCCCGCACTCGCGCGCCACACGGGCGACCGAAGGGTCCGGGGTGATGACGGTGACCTCGGCGATCCCCGTCGCATCCGCAGCCGCTGTGAGGGTGTCGCGCAGCATCGCCAGCACGAGCGCGGTCCGCTCGTCCGGCCCGAGGCGGGCGGCCAGCCTGCTCTTGGCCCGGCCGAGCTCCTTGACCGCGATCAACACGTGCGCATGCCCGGCGGGCGGCGTGCGATGCGCTGGGTCCATGCCCGCAATCCTGCCAGCACGTGGCCGCGGGTGAGCAGGCCCGGTGCCGCCTCGGCCGACTACTCTGGGACGCCGGCGGCAGCGGGTGTCGATGGGAAGGGACTTCCATGAGCAAGGCAGCGGTACTGGGGGCAGGATCCTGGGGGACGGCGTTCGCGAAGGTGCTGGCCGATGCCGGCACCGACGTCACGCTGTGGGCCCGCAGACAGGAAGTGGCCCAGGCGATCTCGGTGGATCACCAGAATCCGTTCTACCTCGAGGGGATTGCGCTGCCGGAGTCGCTGTCGGCGACAAGTGATCACCGCGTCGCGCTCGAGGGCGCAGACATCGTCGTCCTGGCCGTGCCCTCGCAGTCGCTGCGCGAGAACCTCGGCGCCTGGGCGCCCTCGATCGAGCCGGATTCGACCCTGTTGTCCCTGGCGAAGGGCATCGAGAGCGGGACGTTGATGCGGATGAGTCAGGTGATCAGCCAGGTGGCCGCCGCCGATCCGGCCAGGGTGGCTGTGCTGTCGGGGCCGAACCTTGCCAGGGAGATCGCCGTGGGCCAGCCCGCCGCCACCGTGATCGCGTGCACGGACTCCGTTCGCGCGGTGGAACTCCAGAAGTCCTGCGCCACGGGTTATTTCCGTCCGTACACCAACACCGACGTGGTCGGCTGTGAGGTCGGCGGGGCGTGCAAGAACGTGATCGCGCTTGCCTGTGGAATGGCGTCGGGGATCGGTCTGGGGGAGAACACGAACGCCTCCATCATCACCAGGGGACTCGCGGAGATGATCAGGCTCGGGGTGGCGCTCGGCGCGAACCCGGCGACCCTGGCCGGGCTGGCAGGCGTCGGCGATCTCGTCGCGACCTGCTCCTCGCCGCTCTCGCGCAACCGGACCTTCGGTCACCATCTCGGTGCGGGCGGATCCATGGAGAGTGCGCAGCGAGCGACCAAGGGTCAGGTGGCCGAGGGTGTGAAGTCATGCACCTCGGTGCGGGCGCTGGCCGAGAGCTACGGGGTGGAGATGCCGCTCACCGATGCGGTCCATCGCGTGTGCCATGAGGGTATGTCGGTCCGGGACGCGGTCGGACAGCTGCTGGGTCGGCGCACCAAGCCGGAGTAACGCGTCGCGGCTCCTGCGGGCGGACCGGCGTCGGGCGGATGCGGCAGGTGGCCACGTTCAACGGTACGGTTCGGTACGTGAGTAATCCGCGTACGAGGGTGGCTGTGGTCTTCGGTGGCCGCAGCAGTGAGCACTCCGTTTCCTGTGTTTCCGCTGGCAGTGTGCTTCGCAACCTCGATCCCGAGCGCTACGAGGTGGTGCCGATCGGTATCACCCCTGACGGCGCCTGGGTGCTCGGGCCGACCGACCCCGATGCCCTCGCCATCGCCGGGCGCTCGCTGCCCACCGTGGACGCGGCTGGCACCGCGCTGACCCTGACGGCCGACCCGACCCGTGAGGGCGCCCTGGTGTCCCTGGGCAATGACGAGGCCGGAGCGATCCTCGCGTCGGTGGACGTGGTGTTCCCTGTGCTGCACGGCGCGTACGGCGAGGACGGCACCATCCAGGGGCTCCTCGAGCTTGCTGGCCTGCCCTACGTCGGCCCAGGCGTGCTGGCCAGTGCGGCGGGCATGGACAAGGAATTCACCAAGAAGCTGCTCGCGGCGGAGGGTCTGCCGATCGGGCGTCAGGTGGTGCTGCGCCCGGGCACGGCGACGGTCTCGCAGGAGGATCGGGAGCTGCTCGGGCTGCCGGTGTTCGTCAAGCCCGCCCGCGGTGGGTCCTCGATCGGAATCTCTCGGGTGTCGTCCTGGGATGACCTCGACGAGGCGATCGACGTCGCCCGCAGCCACGACCCCAAGGTCATCGTCGAGGCGGGCATCGTCGGCCGCGAGGTCGAGTGCGGTGTGCTCGAATTCCCTGATGGCTCAGTGAAATCCAGCGTCGTGGCGGAGATCCGGATGCCCGAGTTCGCGGGCGACGACGGCGCCTTCTACGACTTCGACACCAAGTACCTCGACGACATCTGCGAGTTCGATGTGCCCGCCAAGCTCGACGACGCGATCAGCGAGGAGATCCGGGCGATGGCGGTGCAGGCCTTCGCCGCGCTCGACTGCCAGGGCCTCGCCCGCGTCGACTTCTTCATCACCGAGAACGGCCCGGTGATCAACGAGATCAACACGATGCCCGGGTTCACCTCGATCTCGATGTACCCGCGGATGTGGGACGCGGCCGGGATCGACTACCGGTCCCTGGTGTCCACCCTGGTCGAGACGGCGCTGGCCCGGGGGACCGGCCTGCGCTGACGCCAGGCCGGCCGACCCGAGGTCAGGGGTTCGGCACCGGGGCCGGGTCGATCGGCCGCGATTCGAGCGCGCCGGTGATGGCCGCCGAGGCGTCCTGTAGCGGGCTCGGGCCCGATCCGTGCGGCACGGTCAGCGCGACGTAGACCCCGCGGTCGACGGCGAACCAGGTGCTGGCGTCCATGCCCTCCTCGCCGGGCACCTCGAACCACTGCACCTCGTCGACCATCTGCAACGCCGACGCCGCGTTGAACTCCAGCGGGCGGTCAACTCCGCAGCGCAGCACGACCTCCTTGGCGTCGTCCGCCTGCCAGGCGGCCGCGCCCACGGGGGCCGGATCCACCAGTTCGGCCCTGCCGAAATCGCCGAGGTCCTCCGGCAGCGCCTCGATCAGTGCGGCGCACTCGGGGGACTCGGCGGCGGGAGCGGGCACCGTGCCGAGGGCGACCGGTTCCTGGACGGGGTCGCGTCCGGCGATGACGGCCGCCACCAGCACGCCGACCACCAGGGCGATGGGGAGGGCGACCGCGGCGGCGATCAGTGCCGGACTGCGCCGGGCAGTGGGATGGGCTTCTGCTGTTTCGGGCTCGGCGGTGCCCGCGGACTCGGGGAGATCGGGGTCGTTCACGGTTATCAGTGTGCAGCAACCTGACAGGTGAGGGTCCGGGTGATGCCCGTGACCCGCTGAATCCGCTGGACCACGGTGGGCAGTTCGGTGCCGTCGGTGGCCTCGACCCGGACCACCACGTCGTAGGGGCCGACCACGTCCTCGGCGCTGAGGACACCAGGGAGTTGCCTGATTTGTTCGGCAATGAGCAAGGCCTTGCCGACCTCGGTCTGGATCAGAACGAAAGCCTGCATTGCTGACGCCCCTTCTCGGTGCAGTGCCCGTCGACCTCGGTAGAGTCGCGGTGGCCCTGGCCTGCCACTTACACGGCCGGGTGACTCCCGGCTGCGATAAAGGTTACGCGGTCTCGATCCACGGAGGTGCGTCATCGAAGCGACGGATCGCAGCACCGACGTCGGGCGCACGGTCGCCGATATCGGCGAGTTCGCGGTGATCGACCGGGCGGTGGCGGGACGCACGCAACCCGAGAGCACGCTGCTCGGACCCGGTGACGACGCCGCGGTGGTGCGGGCGCCGGATGGAGCCGTGGTGGCCTCGACCGACATGCTGGTGCAGGGCAGGCACTTCCGGCTGGACTGGTCGACCCCCGAGCAGATCGGTCGCAAGGCCGTCGCGCAGAACGGTGCGGACATCGTCTCGATGGGGGCCTGGCCGACCTCCTTCCTGGTGGCGATCGGGTGCCCCCCGAACACGCCGGTGTCCGTCACCGACGCGCTGACGGACGGGATCTGGGCCGAGGTCGCGGCGTTCGGCGGGGGCGTGATCGGCGGGGACATGGTGCAGGCTGAGCAGTTGGTCGTCTCGATCACGGTGCTCGGCGATCTGGGCGGGCACCAGCCGGTGCTGCGATCGGGGGCGCGTCCCGGCGATCAGGTCGCCGTCGCTGGCCGGCTCGGTTCGTCGGCTGCGGGGCTGGCGGCCCTGCTGGCCGGGGTCACGGCATTCCCGGAACTTGTTGCCGCGCATCTGGTTCCGAGTCCGCCGTATCGGAGTGGTCCGGCGGCGGCGCGCGCGGGTGCCACCGCGATGACGGATGTGTCCGACGGGTTGGTCGCCGATCTGGGGCACATCTGCGACGCCTCGGGTGTCGCGGTGGACCTCGACGTCGCGCCGCTCGAACCGGGGCCCGAGCTGACCGCCGCCGCGGACCAGCTGGGGGCCGACGCGCGCGAGTGGGTGCTCACCGGCGGTGAGGACCACGCGCTCGTCGCTACGTTCCCGGCCGATGCGGCGCTGCCCGAGGGCTGGCGTCGGATCGGGTCGGTCCTGGAGGGCGACGGGGTGCTGGTGGGCGGTCGCCCCTGGGCGGGCGCCGGCGGGTGGCAGAGCTTCCGTTAGATAGATTGCCACCATGCCTATCTACGCCCTCGGTGACCGCGTGCCCGACATCCACCCGGACGCGTACGTCCACCCCGACGCCGTGGTCATCGGGGCCGTGACCCTGGCCGCGGGCGCGTCGGTGTGGCCCCAGGCCGTGCTGCGCGGCGACTACGGCACCATCGCGATCGGCGCGAACACGAACATCCAGGACGGCACGGTCATCCACTGCACCCCGATCGACCCGACCGTGATCGGGTCCGGGTGCGTGGTGGGGCACAGCGCGCACATCGAGGGCGCCGTCATCGGCGACGACTGCCTGATCGCCTCCGGCTCGATCGTGCTGAACGGATCCACGATCGGCAGCGGCGCGATCGTCGGGGCAGGCGCCGTCATCCCGTTCAAGTTCGAGGTGCCCTCGCGGCGGATGGCGCTCGGCGTGCCCGCGAAGATCCGCGAGGGTTACGAGGTCCCCGAAGGCCACGTGGATCTCAACGTGAAGATGTATACCGCGAACGCCGCGTTCTACCGGGACGCGCTCCGGCGACTCGACTGATGCCGGTCCGGCCGCTGGAGGAACTGGTCGAGGCCGGGTGGGCGCAGGCCCTCGCGCCGGTGTCCTCGCAGATCTCGGCGGTGCGCGAGTTCCTGCGCACCGAGGTCGCGGACGGTCGCGATCACCTGCCCGCCGACGAGAACGTGCTGCGGGCCTTCAACCAGCCGTTTCGCGATGTCCGCGTGCTGATCGTCGGTCAGGATCCCTATCCGACGCCCGGCCACGCGGTGGGACTGAGCTTCTCGGTGGCGCCCGACGTGCGGCCCGTGCCGCGCAGCCTCGGCAACATCTTCGCCGAGTACAGCGAAGACCTGGGGTTTCCGACCCCCGCCAGTGGCGACCTGACCCCGTGGGCGGATCAGGGGGTGCTGCTGCTCAACCGGGTGCTCACCGTCGAACCCGGCCGGGCCGCCTCGCATCGGGGCAAGGGCTGGGAGGCAGTCACCGAGCAGGCCATCCGGGCGTTGGTGGCCCGGCCCGAGAAGCTGGTGGCGATCCTGTGGGGGCGGGACGCGGGCACTCTCAGACCGATGCTCGGCGACGTCGCGGTGATCGAGTCCGCGCACCCGTCGCCGCTGTCCGCCCGGCGCGGGTTCTTCGGGTCCCGGCCGTTCAGCCGCGTCAACCGGCTCCTCGTCGAGGTCGGGGAGGCACCGGTCGACTGGCGGCTGCCCTGAGGGGCAGAAATGGACAGTGGTGCTCGGTTACGGAATCTCGTCGTTTCCGTCGGCTCCTTCCGACCCTCGCCCATCGTGCCGCTTCGTTTGTTCGCGCCGCGCTTGTGCGTCGGCTTCCCTGCGGGCCTGTGCTTTTCGGCGGGCGCGGTCGAGCAGCTCTTTCGGGTGGTGCCGGTGGTTGATCCGGGGTTTCTGCTCGGGGTCGATGTGTGGTGGTGGGATCCACTCGGTGCGGCCGGCGTACTCGGTGCCGTCGGGGGCGGTGCGGGTCATCCAGCCGCCGGGCCCGTCCTTGACCATCGCATGGCAGCAGTCGCAGGCCAAGGTGAGCTCGTCGATATCGGTCTTGCCGCCTTTGGAATAGTCCCGCCTGTGGTGGCCTGCGGTCATCGTGGCCGGCGCGGCGCAGCCGGGGCCGGTGCAGCCGCCCTCAGCGGCGATCAAGGAGAGGCGTTGCGCCGCTTGGGCGAGACGTTTGGTGCGACCGAAATGCAGCGGTCGGCCATTGTGATCGAACAACACCAGCACCGGATGCGACTTCTCGGCCAGTGTCAACGCGTCTTTGATGGGGACGATGCCACCGGACGCGGTGGTGACCACGCCTGTCGCTTGTTCGAGTTGGCTCACGGTCATCGTGATTATCGTCGTCACGGGCAGCCCGCGGTGCGACCCGAGGGTGCCGGATTCGAGCAGCGCGGTGAACATGGCGGTGAACGCGTCGTGGTTGCGTTGCGCCGTGGTGCGCGTGTCCCTGGCCGCCGCGGCAACTAGGGCGTCGCGGTCGACGTTGGGGTGTTCGGCGTCCCCGGTGGGCGATTCCGGGTCGTCGGGGTTGTTCATGCCCGGCCGCGCCCACTTCGCCAGGATGGGGTCGAGCAGGGCGCGGGTTTTCGGGTCCAGTTCACCTGCGATGGGCGACATGAGGTCCGTGTCTTGTCTCCCGATTTTGACGCCCCGACGGCGTTTGCGGTCTTTGGCGTCGGTGAGGTTGCCATCCGGGTTCAGATGCGCGAGCAGGTCCAGGCCGGCGTTCTCGACGTCCTCGGGGGTGGCGGAGCGGGCGAGTTCGCCGAGGATCTCCTCCGCGACGGCGACATCGGTGTCGCTGACTGTGTGGGGGATCTTGCGGATGACCTTCCGAATGGCCGTGGCGTGGTCCGGACCAATCTCGCCGTCGCGTTGCGCCGCGGCGGTTTCGGGCAGATCCGCGGGCAGCGGCTGCCCGGACAGCGCATGCCAGGTGCCCAACGATTTCGCCGCGGTCACCCGCGCGGCCGCGTCGGCCGCGGAGATCCGCAGCACCCCGATCAGCAGCTTGTTGACCGTCTTGTGGCCCAGCTTGCCGGGCAGGGACCGTTCGGCCGTTTCGACGATCAACTTGTGCCCGACCGCCGAGGCTTTGCGTATGGATCTCTCCAGCCGTTGCAGAGTGTCGGTCAACTCGCCGTCGGCCAACCCGGTCATATCCATGTCGCAGAGCCCGGTCACGGCGTCAGCGATCGCGGTCAGGTGAGCTTGCACCTGCCCGGAAGCATCGACACCAGTGATCGAACTCATGTTCGAAGTCTATAGCCGGGGTCCGACACGGTATGTGGCAATGCTCCGCGGGTCGACACTTTCCTAGTTGAGGCAGAAAACGCCTTCCTCGGGCCGTGCTGACGGATCCGGAGTCAGGTCGGCACACTTTTCGATCTGCGTCGGGGGCGTTGTGGGCTCGGCGAGCTGGGGACATACATTGGTGATCGCCGAGTGGATTAGATACTCGTAGGAAGTGGCCTTCGCGCGATCGGGTTCCTGGCCCTGCAGTGATTGCCAGAGCCCGAGGGTTCCCTGCTCCGCGATCGAAGTGCATGCCCGGCGGCCAAATTCTGCAACGTGACCACGAACCTGGCGCAGAGGAACCCCCGAGTACAAAGAGCCGTCCAGTTGGATTAGGCCGCATACGTCCCGAGCGAATCTGGCGTCGCCATCAGGAGGCGCCGCGTCGTTCACGACCTGCGACCACTCGGCGCGTTTTTGGCTCTCCAGGTCCTGATTTGAGGGAAAAGGCTGCTCAGGGTAGTGGCTGCGTTGGTCGTCGAAGATGGTCTGCCAGTAGGCAATGGAGTCGTCCACAGTTATGTTCGGCAGATCTGCGTCGAGGCAGGTTGCGGACGGGTCCCTTGGTACATCGACTGGCGGCTCAGCGAAGTATCGCTGCTGCGAGACCTCGTCGGTCGGTGTCACATCGAGGGGATTGCTCTCAGGACTGCATGCACTCATCAGGATTGCGGAGGTGACGACGGCCGCTGCGGTGAGTGTGGGCACAAGCCGGAACGTCATCATTAGGCCCTTCGGCTGCGGAGTCCACTGCAGGTTCTCCTGTTTTGTCGGTTCCATGCTCGACGTCCTGCCACGCCTCGGCAATGCACGATTGATGCGGTTGCACAGGTATCGCGCCTTGGCCGACGGACGCGACCGCGGGCGGCACGATGCGAACCCGTCGGTTCGACAACGCCGCCGCCCGCGTTGCAAAGAAGCGTTGCTCTGAGCTACTCGCCAGCGGAGAAGTCGGCGCGCCGCTTCTCGACGAAGGCGTCGACTCCCTCCCGGCCGGTCGCGCCGTCGGCCGCGGCCGAGATCGATGCGGTCTCCGCGTCGAGCTGGTCGGACAGCGAACGGTGACCGGACTGGGCGAGCAGGCGCTTGACGCCCGCGTAGGCGGCGGTCGGGCCTGCGGCGAGGGTGCGGGCGACCCGCAGCGCCTCTTCGCGGATCTCGTCGTCGCCGACCAGTCGGCTCAGGATCCCGAGCCGGACAGCCTCGTCGCCGCCGATGATCGCGTCGGTGAGCAGGATCTCGCGGGCCTTCGCGACGCCGACGATCCGCGGCAGCGTCCAGGACATGCCGCCGTCGGGCGTGTATCCGATCGAGGGGTAGGCCGGACGGAGCTTCGTGGACGGTCCGCCGATGGAGATGTCGGACGCGCAGACCAGGCTCATGCCCGCCCCGGCGGCCCAGCCCTGGACCGCGGAGACGACCGGGATCTCGGTGGCGTCGATGGCCCGGACGAAGTCGTGCAGCGTGCGCGCCAGGTGCGCGACGAACTCGCCCCGGTCCTCGGCGGCGGCGAAGGCCCGGACGTTGCCGCCCGCGCAGAAGTTGGCGCCCTCGCCGATCAGCAGGACGCTGCGTGCGGCGAGGGTGCCTGCCGCCACGGACTGCAGGGCAGCGGTGCCCTGGCTCACCCCGTCGAAGTCGAGGGAGGTGCCGTTGTCGGCAGTGGCGATCGCGATTCGGAGTACGTCGCCTTCGAGGCGGACGTGGCTGAGGCCGTCGAGTGAAGTCACCGATGCACCATATCGGGCCGGAATCGGCTGGAGAGAACGACTGTGCCCCGACACCTGAGGTGTCGGGGCACAGTCGGTAAAACGATGGAACGCGTCAGCCGCGAACGACCTTGCCCGCCTTGAGGCAGGAGGTGCACACGTTGAGCTTCTGACGGGTACCGGGACCAACCTGGGCCCGGACAGTCTGAATGTTCGGGTTCCAACGACGGTTGGTACGCCGGTGCGAGTGCGAGACCGACTTACCGAAGCCGGGCCCCTTGGCGCATACGTCGCAGACGGCAGCCATAGTCGCGAACTCCTTGAATTGATGAATGGATATCTTCTTTGGTGCTGGCCTACGAACACGGGACGCCGAAGCGACCCTTGCGAGGCAACCCTGCAAGAGTAGCCGCATCCGTCTCGATTGACCAAACCGGCCTGTCCCGCTCGTGGAGCCGGGCAAACCGTCTGGGGAGAAGGATAGTCTGGCCGGGCCGAGCAGTTCCCATCAGGGCGGAGAGGACGAACCGAGTTGCTCATTGCCCTGGACAGAGTGGACGGCGAGGCGCTGCTGCGGTGGTCGCGGCTGTGCGTGGACGGTCTCGTCGCGCGCTGCGAGGAGATCAACAGCCTCAATGTCTTCCCGGTCCCTGATTCCGACACGGGCACCAATCTCCTGTTCACCATGCGCGCGGCGGCCGAAGGTGCCGAGGTCGCAGGCCCGGCCGCCTCGGCGGGTGCGGTGGCCGCGGCGCTGGCCCGCGGCGCGGTCGCGGGGGCGCGCGGCAACTCCGGCGTGATCCTGTCCCAGGTGCTGCGCGGCATCGCCGAGGTTGCGAGCGACGAACCGCTGGACGCCCGACTGCTGCGCGGCGCGCTGAACGAGGCAGCCGTGCTGGCGACCGAGGCGATCAGCATCCCCGTCGAGGGGACGATCGTGACGGTGCTCCGACATGCGGCCGCGGCGGCCGACGCGTGCCCGCACGACGCCGCGCTGTCCCTGGTGGCGGCGGAGGCCGCCGACGCCGCTGCCGAGGCGCTCGCGCGCACCCCCTCCCAGTTGCCTGTGCTCGGTGCGGCAGGCGTCGTCGACGCGGGCGGACTCGGACTGGTGGTCATCCTCGACGCACTCGTCGGCGTCATCACCGGTGTGACCCCCGAGCGCCAGGTCATCGTGGTCGCGCCGGTCCCGCCGACCTCGCAGGCCGCGGTCGCGCCCCAGCCCGGCTGCGCTGACGACGCGGGCGATCAGGACTACGAGGTGATGTACCTGCTGTCCGGGTCCGACGCTCCGCGGGTGAACGCGTTGCGGTCCCGGCTCGACGAGCTGGGCGACTCGGTGATCATCGTCGGAGACGGCGTGGGTTCCTGGTCGGTGCACGTGCACTGCTCGGATCCCGGCCTCGCCGTCGAGGCAGGGATCGCCGCAGGCCGCACCCACGACATCCGGATCGCCTGCTTCGCCCTCGACAAGGCGCGGGCAGGCGTCGGATCAGCCTCGGGCGCGACCACGGTGGCCGGCCGGGCCACCGATCGGGGAGTTCTCGCGATCGTCGCGGGCGACGGCGCCGCCGACCTGTTCGCGGGCGAGGGCGCGGCGGTGCTCCGCTGCGACGACCCGGTCACCCCGGTCCAGCTCCTCGACGCGATCCGGGCGCTCGGCTGTGGTGAGGTGCTGGTGCTCCCGAACGGCGCGCTCTCCGCTCCCGAGCTGGTGACCATCGGTGTCGCGGCCCGCGACGAGAGTCACGAGGTGCTGCTGCTGCCCAGCTCGTCGATGGTGCAGGGGCTGGCCGCCCTGGCCGTGCACGACCCAGGGCGGGCCGCCGTCGACGACGTGTTCGCGATGTCCGAGGCCGCCGCCACCACCCGGTGGGGTTCGCTGCGCGTCGCGGGGGAGCGGTCGCTCACGCTCATGGGCACCTGCGAGGCGGGCGACGGGCTCGGGCTGATCGGGCGCGAGGTGGTGGTGATCGCGCCCGACGCGGCCGAGGCGGGCAGGCGCCTGATCGACCAGGTGCTCGGGGTCGGCGGCGAACTGTTGACACTGCTGTTGGGGGCCGAGGTGCCGGACGGCCTCGCCGATCTCCTCTCGGCGCACGTCACGGCGCACCACCCGGGTATCGAGGTGTTGATCTACGAGGGCGGGCAGTCCGGGGACCTGCTCCAGCTCGGCGTCGAATAGGCGGTGTGTCATGGCAACTCTGACTGATCGGATCGATCACCTGCTCGGCCGCAAGGTCGCAGAACCGCTCGCCGAGGCGTTCGGCATCGCGACCGTGCAGGATCTGTTGCGGCACTACCCGCACCGGTACGCGACACAGGGCGCCGAGCTGGGGGACAAGAAGCCCGAGGCGGGCTCGCACATCACCCTGGTCGCGACCGTGACCAGCGCCAAGATCATGAGGATGAAGTCGCGTCCCGGCACGATGCTCAAGGTGGTCCTCTCCAGCGACAAGTCGGACATCGACGCCACCTTCTTCAATGCGCAGAAGGTCTCCCACGTCATCAAACCCGGTGTGCGCGCAATGTTTTCGGGCAACGTCAAGTACTTCCGTGAGCAGCTCGGCCTGACCCACCCGAGCTATCTGATCCTGCCGTCGCGCGACGGATCCGACGCCCCCGCGGTGGTGCGCGGCGGCGGCGCGCTCGCCGACATGGCTCGCAGCGCGCAGGACTCCGGTGCGGCGGTGGACATGTCGATCTTCGACCGGGCCCTGATCCCGGTGTACCCGTCGACGCGCGAGGTGGAGAGCTGGACCCTCGCGCGGTGCGTCCGGCAGGTCCTCGACCAACTCGACGAGGTGCAGGACCCGCTGCCGGAGGCGGTGCGGCGCGAGCACGGTCTGATCGGTCTCGACGAGGCGCTGCGGCTGGTGCATCTGCCGGAGACCAAGGATGAGGTGGACCGCGCCCGCGACCGCCTCCGGTTCGACGAGGCGGTCGCCCTGCAGTTGGTGCTGGCGCAGCGCAGCCACGAGGTAGCCGGACGGGTGGCGCCCGCCTGCCCGCCGAAGCCCGACGGCGTGGCCGCCGCGTTCGAGACCCGGCTGCCGTTCACGCTGACCGAGGGTCAGCACGCGGTCGCCGAGGAGATCTCCGCCGATCTCGGCAGGGCGCACCCGATGAACCGGCTGCTGCAGGGCGAGGTCGGGTCCGGCAAGACAGTGGTCGCGCTGCGCGCGATGCTGCAGGTGATCGACGCCGGCTATCAGTGCGCGCTGCTGGCGCCGACGGAGGTGCTCGCAGCGCAGCACGCGCGGTCGCTGCGGCAGATGCTCGGAAACCTGGCTCTGGCAGGCGAACTCGGCGCCGACGACCTGGCGACGCGGGTGACCCTGCTGACCGGGTCCATGCCGGTCTCCGCCCGCAGGACCGCGCTGAACGAGGCCATCACCGGGGACGCCGGGATCGTGATCGGCACCCATGCCCTCATCCAGGACAACGTGGAGTTCTTCAATCTGGGCATGGTGGTGGTCGACGAGCAGCACCGGTTCGGTGTCGAGCAGCGCGACGAGCTGCGTGGCCGGGCGCGCGAGGGGCTGAGCCCGCACCTGCTGGTGATGACCGCGACGCCCATTCCCCGCACCATCGCGATGACCGTGCTCGGTGACCTGGAGACCTCGACGCTGCGCCAGCTGCCCAGCGGACGCTCGCCCATCGTCAGCACGGTCGTGCCCGCCCGGACCCAGCCGGCGTGGGTCGATCGCGCCTGGGCTCGGATCCGGGAGGAGGTCGCCGAGGGCAGACAGGCCTACGTGGTGTGCTCGCGGATCGGCGAGGGGGACGACGCCCCTGACGCGAAGGAGCAGCCCACGACGGCGGCGTTGGCGCTGTTCGAGGAGCTGCGGTTCGGCCCGCTGTCCGGGGTTCGCGTCGGCCTGCTGCACGGCCGGTTGCCCGCGGATGAGAAGGACGCCGTGATGCGTGATTTCACCGCGGGCCTGATCGACGTGCTGGTGTGCACCACCGTGGTCGAGGTCGGCGTCGATGTGCCGAACGCCACGGTGATGGTGCTCAAGGACGCGGACCGGTTCGGGGTCAGCCAGCTGCACCAGCTCCGCGGCCGGGTGGGTCGTGGCGCGCACCAGGGGCTGTGTCTGCTCATCACCGACATGAACCCGGGCTCGCCGCCGTTCGAGCGGCTGACCGCGGTGGCGGGCACCAACGACGGCTTCGAACTCGCCCAGCTCGACCTCGCCCAGCGGCGAGAGGGCGATGTCCTCGGCGCCGCGCAGTCCGGCAGCACCACCACGCTCCGGCTGCTCTCGCTGCTCGACCACGAGGACGTGATCGTCGCCGCGCGGGAGTTCTCGCGCGCGGTGATCGAGGCCGATCCGGAGCTGTCCGAGCACCCGGGCCTGGCCTCGATGGTGACGGCCGCGATCGACACCGAGAAGATCGAGTACCTGGAGAAGTCGTGAGGCGGCTGGGGTTTCGCGGTGGTCTCGGCCTCGTCGTGGTGCTCGCCGTCGCGCTGCTGGTGGCCATCGGCCTGCTGCAGGCCCGCGGGGGTGACAGCGACCGGCCCGCCGCGGGGTCGGGCGCGGTGAGCGCCGCGCCGTCCGGCGACCCGGCCACCGATCCGCTGGCGGGTATCGCGGTGGTGGACAAGCGCACCAAGGTGCCCGGCTACGACCGCGGCGACTTCGGGCCCGCATGGACGGACGACACGGACGCGCCGCTGGGCCACAACGGCTGCGACACCCGCAACGACATCCTCGAGCGCGACCTTGTCGACAGGGTCAACTTCGACATCTGGCGCTGCCCGTGGGCGGTCAGGAGCGGCACCCTGCACGACCCGTACAGCGGCGCCGTGATCGCCTTCCAGCACGGCGACGACACCAGCAACGCGGTCCAGATCGACCACATCGTCTCGCTGGCGCTCGCCTGGGACATGGGGGCGAACACCTGGCCGCCTGAGCGTCGCGCAAGGTTCGCGAACGACCCCGCGAACCTGATCGCGGTGGCGGGGGAGGCCAACTTCGCCAAGGCCTCGCACACGCCTGCCGGCTGGATGCCGCCGAACGAGGCCTTCCGCTGCGACTACGCGCACCGCTTCACGTCGGTGCTCCGGGAGTACGGGCTGCCCGTCGACCGGCGATCGGCTGACGCGCTCCGGGGCGCCCTGCGGGCGTGCTGATCGATCGCCAGATCGGCCGAAGTCGCAGCTCACGTCGGGTCGGGGCATCGTGTGAGGTGGGGGCAGGTAGCGTACTGCATCGTTACAGCGGGCCAAGTGTGCGGGTTTTTCCCGGATGCTAGGACTCCGACCGGCGAGCGGTGCGAGAGCAAGGGTAATTTTCAGCAATGTTCTCTAAAGTTTTGGTTGCCAATCGCGGCGAAATCGCGATCAGGGCATTCCGTGCCTCCTACGAGCTGGGCGCGGGAACCGTAGCTGTCTTTCCGTACGAGGACCGCAACTCGGTCCACCGTCTGAAGGCCGACGAGAGTTACCAGATCGGGGAGGAGGGGCACCCGGTCCGGGCCTACCTGTCGATCGCCGAGATCGTCGCGGCGGCGAAGAAGGCAGGCGCCGACGCCATCTACCCCGGCTACGGCTTCCTCTCCGAAAACCCGGACCTCGCCGCGGCCTGCGCCGCCGAGGGCATCACCTTCGTCGGTCCGTCGGCCGAAGTGCTCGAGCTCACGGGAAACAAGGCCCGCGCGATCGCCGCCGCGAAGGCGGCCGGGCTGCCCGTGCTCGCGTCGTCGGAACCGTCCGCCGACGTGGACGAGCTGATGGCCGCGGCCGAGACCATGGAGTTCCCGCTGTTCGTCAAGGCGGTCGCGGGCGGTGGTGGTCGCGGCATGCGCCGGGTCGCCGAGCGCGCGCAGCTGCGTGAGTCGATCGAGGCCGCGGCCCGCGAGGCCGAATCCGCGTTCGGTGACGCCACCGTGTTCCTCGAGCAGGCCGTCATCGACCCGCGCCACATCGAGGTGCAGATCCTGGCCGACGGTCAGGGCAACGTCATCCACCTGTTCGAGCGCGACTGCAGCGTGCAGCGCCGCCACCAGAAGGTGATCGAGCTGGCGCCGGCGCCGAACCTGCCGGAGGAGCTGCGGGCGCGCATGTGCGCCGACGCGGTGGCCTTTGCCAAGGAGATCAACTACACCTGCGCAGGCACCGTCGAGTTCCTCCTCGACACCCGCGGCAACCACGTCTTCATCGAGATGAACCCGCGCATCCAGGTCGAGCACACCGTCACCGAGGAGGTGACGGACGTGGACCTGGTGCAGGCGCAGCTCCGGATCGCCTCCGGCGAGTCGCTGGCCGATCTCGGGCTGAGCCAGGATTCGATCCGGCTCCGCGGCGCCGCCCTGCAGCTGCGCATCACCACCGAGGACCCCGCCAACGGGTTCCGGCCCGACACCGGCCGGATCACCGCCTACCGCACCCCCGGCGGCGCGGGCGTACGCCTGGACGGCGGCGCGAACCTGGGCGCCGAGGTGGGCGCCTACTTCGACTCGATGCTCGTCAAGCTCACCTGTCGCGGCCGGGACCTGCCCGCAGCCGTGGCAAGGGCGCGCCGGGCGGTGACCGAGTTCCGTATCCGTGGCGTGGCCACGAACATCCCGTTCCTGCAGGCCGTGCTCGACGATCCGGACTTCCGCGCGGGGCGTGTGACGACCTCGTTCATCGAGGAGCGTCCGGAGCTGCTGACCTCGCGGGCGTCCGCGGACCGCGGCACCAAGATCCTGACCTACCTCGCCGATGTGACTGTCAACAAGCCGCACGGCGAGCGGCCCACGAAGGTCTACGCACGCGACAAGCTGCCCAAGATCGATCTCGCGACGCCGCCGCCCGCAGGCTCGAAGCAGCGACTGGTGGAGCTCGGCCCCGAGGGCTTTGCGGCCGCGCTGCGCGCACAGGACGCCCTCGGTGTCACCGACACCACCTTCCGCGACGCGCACCAGTCCCTGCTCGCGACCCGGGTGCGCACCGGCGGCCTGCTCGACGTCGCAGGCCACGTCGCCCGGATGACCCCCGACCTGCTGTCGGTGGAGGCCTGGGGCGGAGCCACCTACGACGTCGCACTGCGCTTCCTGCACGAGGATCCGTGGGAGCGGCTGGCTGCACTGCGGGAGGCGATGCCGAACATCTGCCTGCAGATGCTGCTGCGCGGGCGCAACACCGTCGGCTACACGCCATACCCCGAGTCGGTCACCCGCGCGTTCGTGCGCGAGGCCACCTCGACCGGCGTGGACATCTTCCGAATCTTCGACGCGCTCAACAACGTCGACCAGATGAGGCCGGCCATCGACGCCGTCCGCGAGACGGGCACCGCGGTCGCCGAGGTCGCGATGAGCTACACCGGTGACCTCTCGAACCCGAACGAGAACCTCTACACCCTCGACTACTATCTCAAGCTGGCCGAGCAGATCGTGGACGCGGGCGCCCACGTGCTGGCCATCAAGGACATGGCAGGACTCCTGCGTGCCCCCGCCGCCGCCACCCTGGTGACGGCGCTGCGCAGCAACTTCGATCTGCCGGTGCACGTGCACACGCACGACACCCCCGGCGGCCAGCTGGCCACCTACCTGGCGGCGTGGCAGGCGGGCGCGGACGCCGTCGACGGTGCCAGCGCAGCCCTCGCGGGGACCACCAGCCAGCCCGCGCTGTCGGCGATCGTGGCGGCCACCGCCAACACCACGCGGGACACGGGTCTGGATCTGCAGGCCGTGTGCGATCTCGAGCCGTACTGGGAGGCGCTGCGAAAGGTGTACGCGCCGTTCGAGTCCGGGCTGCCTGCACCGACCGGTCGCGTCTACACGCACGAGATCCCGGGTGGTCAGCTGTCGAACCTGCGCCAGCAGGCCATCGCGCTCGGGCTGGGCGACCAGTTCGAGGAGGTCGAGGCGAAGTATGCGGCCGCGGACCGGATGCTCGGCCGCCTGGTGAAGGTGACCCCGTCCTCGAAGGTGGTGGGCGATCTGGCCCTGCACCTCGTCGGCGCGGGTGTGTCGACGGACGAGTTCGCGGAAAACCCTGCCGGATACGACATCCCGGAGTCGGTGATCGGATTCCTGCGCGGCGAACTGGGCAATCCGGCAGGCGGCTGGCCGGAGCCGTTCCGCACCAGGGCGCTCGAGGGCCGCGGCGACGCGAAGCCCGAGACGCCGCTGTCCGCGGAGGACCAGGCCGGACTCGACGGTTCCCCGACCGAGCGTCGCGGCACCCTGAACCGGCTGCTGTTCCCCGGCCCGACCCGTGAGTTCCTCGAGCACCGCGAGAAGTACGGCGACACCTCGCGGCTGTCGGCGAACCAGTTCTTCTACGGCCTCCGTCGCGGCGAGGAGCATCGGGTCGAGCTGGCCCCCGGCGTCGAGCTGCTGATCGGGCTGGAGGCGGTCTCCGAGGCGGACGAGCGTGGCATGCGCACGGTGATGTGCATCCTCAACGGCCAGCTGCGGCCGGTGTCGGTGCGCGACCGCTCTATCGCCAGCGAGGTCCCCGCGGCGGAGAAGGCCGACCGGGGCAACCCGGGCCACGTGGCCGCGCCGTTCGCGGGCGTCGTCACCCTCGTCGTCGCCGAGGGACAGAAGGTCGCCGCGGGCGACACCGTCGCGACGATCGAGGCGATGAAGATGGAGGCGGCGATCACCGCCACCCGCGGGGGCATCGTGAGCAGGCTCGCGATCTCGCCCGTCCAGCAGGTCGAGGGCGGCGACCTGCTGACTGTGATCTCCGTGGTCTCGACGGAGGAGGACGGACCGCAGTGACCCGGATCGTGGCCGGCGCCGCGGGTGGGCGCCGGCTCCGGGTCCCGCCCAAGGGCACCCGGCCGACCTCGGAGCGGGTGCGCGAGGCATTGTTCAGTTCGCTCGACGCCCGGATGGACCTCGACGGCGCCGCGGTCCTGGACCTGTTCGCGGGTTCGGGAGCGCTTGGGCTGGAGGCACTCTCGCGGGGCGCCGAGCATGTGGTGCTGGTCGAGTCGGACGCGAAGGCGGCCGCGGTGGCGCGCGAGAACGTGGCGACGCTCGGGCTGCCAGGCGCGGTCGTGCGGTCGTCGCCGGTGGCCGCGGTCGTCGCGGGTAGCCCGGACCGCGAGTACGACCTGGTCTTCCTCGACCCGCCGTACGCAATGGGCGAGGACGAGGTCGGGTCCGTGCTGGGCGCGCTGGTCGACGGCGGCTGGATCGGCGAGGATTCGTTGGTCGTGCTCGAGCGGTCCTCGCGGTCGCCCGCGACCGTCTGGCCGGCAGGCCTGTCCGCGGACCGGGTCCGCAAGTACGGCGAGACCCGGATCGAGATCGCCTGTTACGGTCTGCAGTCATGAGCAGTGCGGTCTGCCCCGGGTCCTTCGATCCCATCACCAACGGGCATCTCGACGTGATCGGCCGCGTCGCGGCGCAGTTCGACGAGGTCATCGTCACGGTGATGATCAACCCGAACAAGAAGGGGCTGTTCAGCATCGACGAACGCCTCGAGATGATGCGCGAGGCGGTCGCCGGGCTGCCGAACGTGCGGGTCGACTCCTGGCAGGGCCTGCTCGTCGACTACGCAAAGGCCAACGGCGCCAGCGCGATCGTCAAGGGCCTGCGCGGCGCCAACGACTTCGACTACGAGCTGCAGATGGCGCAGATGAACCACAAGCTCACCGGCGTCGACACCCTCTTCATCGCGACGAACCCGCGCTACAGCTACCTCTCCAGCTCGCTGGTCAAGGAGGTGGCCACCTACGGCGGCGACGTCGCGGACATGCTGCCCGAGAAGGTGCACGAGCGGCTGCTGGCCCGGCTGACCGAACGCACCGCGGCGAGCCGCGCAGTCGATACCGCGCAGAAGTAGATCCTCGACACTCCTGGCGTGGCGGCGCGCCGGTGGGCGGCGCTGCGGGCAGACTGGAGCGGTAAGCCGTCGTCGACGAATGGGGTGTGGCGTGTACCGGGTATTCGAGGCGCTCGACGAGCTCGTCGCGATCGTGGAAGAGGCGCGTGGGGTCCCGATGACGGCGGGCTGTGTGGTGCCCCGCGGCGACGTGCTGGAACTGCTCGACGACGTCCGTGAGGCCATTCCGGGCGAACTCGATGATGCGCAGGACGTGCTCGACCACCGCGACAAGCTCGTCGGCGACGCCCGCGCGCACGCCGAGCAGGCCGTCACGAGCGCCGACGCCGAGGCCGAGGCCACCCTCTCCGAGTCGCGCGCCGACGCCGACCGGATCCTCGCAGACGCCAAGGCGAAGGCCGATCGGATGGTCTCCGAGGCACAGGCGCACGCCGAGGAACTGGTCGCGGATGCCCGCGAGGAGGCCGACCGGACCGTCGCGGACGGCCAGCACGAGTACGACACCGTCACCGGACGGGCCGCGGCCGAGGCGGAGCGCCTGGTCGAGTCCGGCCGTGCCGCGCACGAGCGGTCTGTCGCGGACGGCCGGGCCGAGCAGGAGCGTCTGGTGTCGCAGACCGAGGTGGTGCAGGCCGCGCACGCCGAGTCGGCGCGTGTCATCGACTCTGCGCACGCCGAGTCGGACCGGTTGCGGGGCGAGTGCGACCTGTACGTGGACGGCAAGCTCGCGGAGTTCGAGGAGTTCCTCAGCGGGACCATCCGCTCCGTGGGGCGCGGTCGCCAGCAGTTGCGGACCGGCTCCGGGATTCCGGATTACGACGAGCCGGACGAGCGTCCCAGCCGGGCGAGTCGGCACAGGTAGTCGGGCGTCGCCGGCGTCAGATCTTGCCGGATTTTCCATTGGGGTACGCCATCGCGTACCGTGGAGTGGTTGCCCATCCCCTTCTTCGCTGACGAAAGAGTATTCGCGTGTCCTCGCATCGTTCCGGCTCGCCCCGTCTTCACGACGGCGGCTTCGTGCTGGACATCCTCAGCCTCGGGCGTCGTCCCGGGTCGATGAGCACCGTCACCCGCACGGTGCCGACGGTCTCCCGGATCGGGCTCGACATGGTTGCGGTGCCCGTCGGCGGTGAGGTCGAACTCGACCTGCGGCTGGAATCCGTCTCGGAGGGTGTCCTGGTCACCGGTGCCGTTCGTGCGGCCACCACGGGCGAGTGCTCGCGTTGCCTCGAGCCGTTCACCGGCGAGCTGGACCTCTACCTCACCGAGCTGTTCGCCTACCCGAACAGCACGACGGAAGCGACCACCGAAGAAGACGAGATCTACCGCATCGTCGACGACCTGATCGATCTCGAACCGGTCATCGTGAATGCGGCTGGGCTAGCGCTTCCGCTGCAGCCATTGTGCAGCGAAGATTGCCAGGGACTGTGCCCCGAATGTGGGGTTCGTCTGGCGATTGCAGAATCTGGGCATGGACATGAGATACTTGATCCTCGCTGGGCTGCCCTCGCGGGGAAGTTCGACGCTGAGGATGCATCATCCCAGCCCAGCAAGAGTCGTGTGAACACTGAAGCCGAGGAGAAGTAGAAGTGGCTGTCCCCAAGCGCAAGATGTCGCGGTCCAACACCAGGTCGCGTCGCAGCCAGTGGAAGACCACTGTGCCCACCCTGGTCACCTGCCAGAACCGTGGCTGTGGCGAGAAGACGCTGCCCCACATTGCGTGCCCGTCCTGCGGCACCTACAAGGGTCGTCAGGTCACCGCTGCGGTCTAGTCGCGCAGTGACAAGCAGTAGCAACGCAGCACCCGCCGGCGGCGAGGGGGATCGCGATTCCCTCCTCGCCGCTCTTGGCGTTGTCCTGGACGAACCCCTGCTCACGCTGGCGCTGACCCACCGCTCGTACGCGTACGAGAACGGCGGCCTGCCCACCAATGAGCGGCTCGAGTTCCTCGGCGACTCCGTGCTGGGTCTGACCATCACCGAGAAGCTGTACGTCACGCATCCGGACAAGTCGGAGGGCGAGCTGGCCAAGATCAGGGCCAGCATCGTCAACATGCATGCCCTTGCGGAGGTCGCTCGCGATCTCGGCGAGGGTGGCCTCGGCGCGCATCTGCTGCTCGGTAAGGGCGAGGAGATGACCGGGGGCCGCGGTAAGGCGAGCATCCTGGCCGACGGGATGGAGTCCCTGCTCGGTGCGGTGCACCTGCAGCACGGCATCGACACCGCGCGCACCGTGGTGCTCGCGCTGTTCAACGACCTGCTGGAGCGGGCGCCGAAGCTGGGCGCGGGCCTCGACTGGAAGACCAGTCTCCAGGAGCTGACCGCGGAGCGCGGCGCCGGCGTGCCGGTCTACGAGATCAGCGCGACCGGGCCCGACCACGACAAGGAATTCACCGCGACCGTGGTGGTCGCGGGGAATCCGCTCGGTGTTGGCGTCGGACGGTCGAAGAAGGAAGCCGAGCAGAAGGCGGCAAGCACCGCCTGGAAGTCCCTCTCGGAGGGCAACTCCGACCAGGTCGGCTGACGTCGTGCCGGAGCTGCCGGAGGTCGAGGTGGTCCGGCGCGGGCTCGAGGCCCACGTGGTCGGATCCCGCATCGACGCGGTGGAGGTCCTGCACCCGCGAGCGGTCCGCAGGCACCTCCTCGGCGGCGACGACCTCGCGGCCCAGCTGACCGGCCTGGCGATCACCGGCGCGAGTCGCCGCGGAAAGTACCTGTGGCTCGAACTGGCGCCAGGCGACCTCGCCGTGGTCGTCCATCTCGGGATGAGTGGTCAGATGCTGGTCCAGCCGCCGAGCGCAGCCCGCGAGAAGCACCTGCGGATCCTGGCCTCGCTTGACACCGGCACCGAGCTGCGGTTCGTGGACCAGCGCACCTTCGGCGGCTGGGCGCTCGCCCCGATGGTGGAGGTGGACGGCGCCGCGCTGCCCGAATCGGTCGCCCACATCGCACGGGACCCGCTCGACCCCGAGTTCGACGGCGACGCGGTGGTCGCGGCGATCCGCCGCAAGCACAGCGAGATCAAGCGCATTCTCCTCGACCAGACGGTGCTGTCCGGGGTCGGCAACATCTATGCCGACGAGGCATTGTGGCGCACCGGGATTCACGGGAATCGACCCGCCGACCGGCTGACCCGCCCGCAGGTGCGTCTGCTGCTCGACTCGGTCACCGACGTGATGAGCGAGGCGCTGGCGCAGGGCGGCACCTCGTTCGACGCGCTGTACGTGAACGTGAACGGGGAGTCCGGCTACTTCGATCGGGCGCTGTCCGCCTACGGCCGCGAGGATCGCCCCTGCCCCCGCTGCGGTGCACCGATCCGGCGGGAGAAGTTCATGAACCGGTCCTCCTATAGTTGCCCGAAGTGCCAGCCCCGAGGCCGCTCCGCGGCTCGTGCGCGTGTTGCACCCCCCTTGGGTTAAGACTCGCTCACAGCTCCGGGTCCGGTTGCTCGGACCGGGCGCCGGTCACGGATACGGCAGGGCGGCGGCCCCGCGGGCGCGGAGCATCCCGGTCATCGACTCGATCTCGTCGGCCTGCGACTGGACCATCGAGAGTGCCGTCTGCCTGACCGCGGGCAGGTCGCTCGCCCGATATCCCGCGGTGGCCATGTCGATGCCGCCGTTGTGGTGACGGATCATCAGCTGCAGAAAGCGCACCTCGGCGTCGCGACCGGTGAGGCCGCGTAGGTCGTCGATGTCCGGCCAGCTCGCCATTCCCGGCATGGCGACGGGCTGTGCGCTGTCCTCGGTTGGTCGCGATTGGCCGTGGTGTCCTCCGTCGCCCGGTTCGGCCATCCATGCCATCGGTGAGGAGGATTGCGGCGCAAGCGCATACAGCCGCAGCCAGCCGCGCAGCTCACCGATCTCGCGCATCTGCTCGAGCTCGATCTGCTCGGACAGCACCCTCACATGCGGGCTCACCTGGTCCGAGAGGTTCTGTGTCAGCAGGATCGCCTGCTCGTGATGAGCCGCCATGTCCTGCACGAAGCCGACCTCGGCATCGGACAGCGCGATCGGGCCGTCGGTTCGGTCGGCCCGCGCCTGGAACCACATTCCCGCCGCGACGCCCAAGCCCACCAGTCCGACGATTGCGCAGCAGGCGAGGGCGAGTGCACTCCAGCGTCGACTCATGTGCCGCTAGCGGATCGGGTAGACGTCGTTGGTGAGCTGCAGAACCATGAATCCGTTGTCGGAGCAGGTGACCCAGAGTTGGTCGCCGTGGAACTCCGGCGGCGACAGGCACCAGTCCGCCGAGAGATCCGTGCCGAACAGGCGCGCCCGCGGGCCGAGTGTGGCGAGCGGGTCGAGGTTCTCCTCGAGCAGGGCCCGGCCGACCGAGAGAAAGCCGCTGGCAGGCACGCCCGTGATCGAGGCGACCGCGTGCGGGGAGTTCGCGAGCTCGAAGTGCTTGTTCGTCTGCGCGGGCGGGTTGTAGTACGCGATCTCGCGGATGTCGCCCAGGTCGCGGACGTCGAAGACCCTGATTCCGGACTGCACCCAGCCGCAGGCGAGGGTGGTCGGGTCCCGCGGACGGTCCACCGTGCAGTAGTGCGATTCATATCCGAAGGCCGAGTTGCCCTGGCTCGAGCTCGACCAGCGGTCCATGTGCTGCGGCAGGTTGATTTCGAGCTTGATGTTCGCGGCGACCTTCACGTTCCGCTCGTCGGCGAGGTCGAGTGCCTTCACGCCGCCGGACCCGAACTCGTCCACCGAGAAGATGTACGGATGCCCGTCGTAGGAGACCGGGATGCTGTGCTGGGTGATCTGGCCGTCGCTCCAGAACAGCCGAGAAACGTGTGGCACCTGGGGATTCGGATCGCGGCGCTGGACCGCGCTGACGTCGAGGATGGTCACGCCCGCCAGGTGGGAGAGGTAGAGCCGGTTGCCGTCGTCGCTCACCCCGAAGCCGTGCTCCTCGATCCCGGTCAGGCCCTGCCAGATGACCCGCGGGTGCGCGGGGTCGCTGATGTCGATCGCGTGCAGCAGTCCCGGCGCGATGCCGGAGGCCCAGTAGGTGTTGCCGTCCGGGGAGAACCCGCCCTCATGGGTGGTGATGGGCATCGGCAGCGTCAACTGGCTGCCGACGCCGGTGTTGAGCAGCCGCGGGTGCGCGCAGTCCTCGGAGATGTCGTACACCGAGAAGTAGCCGACCGCCTCGAGGAGGCCGACCCCGGTCGCGGCGAGCAGGCCGCGTTCCTCGTTGACCTTCAGCGTCTCCCAGGTGCCGCCTGCCATCGCCGGCTCTGTCAGCGTGGTCGACAGCCGCGGGTTTGCGGGATCCGACGCGTCGATGACCTGTACACCGGGCTGGGTCGGCCCCAGACCCTGGGAAGGCCAGAACGATCCCATGTACGCGCAGTTCCCGTACGACGCGCTGACGATGCCGCCGCCGGTGCCCTGATACCGGCCCACCAGTGTGGCGTTGCAGCTGTACCCGGCCGTGCTGCGGCCGCTCGCCCGGTCGGCAACAGTCACCTCGCCCTGTAACCCGGGCTCGGGCGCAGAACCCGGTCCGCATTCGGCGCGGGGGACCGCCTCCCGGTGCACGTCGAAGAACTCCTGCGGCGTCTGCGCGCCCACGAGCCGGCCGGGAAGGGCGATACCGAGTATCAGAACGACGGTGGCCAGTACCGATATGCGTGTGCGCTTCACCAACATCCCCCCAGGGATCGGTCCGGACACCATGAGACCCTCACCGGACTCTAACCAGCGCGTCCTGTCGAGCGTCCCGGTTCGGCCGAATCAGGTGACCGGATCCGAGCCCAGGTGTCTGCCGACGACGTCCGCGATCGTCGCGGCGACCGCGTCGGCCCGGGTCTCGGGCAGCCGCGCGTAACCGAGCATCAGGCCACGGGGGCCCCCGGCGACCGTCCGGTACGGAGCGAGCCCGAGTAACGCGAGCCCGCGGCGGCCGAGGTCCGCGGCGATGGCGTCGTCGTCGACGCCGTCGGGTAGGCGTAGGACCACGTGCAGCCCCGCCTCGATCCCCGCGAGCTCGAGGCCGGGAAGGTCCAGCAGAGGGCTCTGCCGTCGCAGCGCGCCGACCAGTGCGGACCGCCGCGC
Organism: Rhodococcus sp. NPDC059179; assembly: GCF_042754885.1. Classification (NCBI taxonomy): domain Bacteria; kingdom Bacillati; phylum Actinomycetota; class Actinomycetes; order Mycobacteriales; family Nocardiaceae; genus Rhodococcus; species Rhodococcus sp. NPDC059179. Next base: position 152,263 of record NZ_JBHZBV010000005.1, read on the forward strand.
AGAGTAGGTGCGAGAGGCCCGGGTGAGGTGCCGGGTCAGCGCGCCGGACTCGATGAACTCGGCCAGCGCGAGTCCCGTGACCGCGCAGGAATTCTCGCCGCTGAGCCGGAGCGACTCGTACACCCGGCCAAGCAGCGCGGGCGGCGGAAGCAACCAGGCCAGGCGGATCGAGGGCGAGATGATCTTCGATGCGGTGCCGACGTATGCCACATGCTCGCGCCCGCCCTCGATGCTCCGAAGCGCGGGCAGGGCGGACACGTCGTAGCGGAACTCGCCGTCGTAGTCGTCCTCGATGATCAGCATCCCGGACTCCGTCGCCCGCGCGACCAACCCTGCCCTGCGGGTCACCGGCATTCGCGCACCGAGCGGATACTGGTGTGCCGGAGTGCAGTACACGGCGGCATCCGTTGTGCGCAGCGTCGCGGGGTCGAGTCCGTCATCGTCCACCGCGACCGGTCGCGTTCGCGCGCCTGCCATCTCGAGGGACCGGCGGGCGTTGCCGTATCCCGGCTCCTCGAAGGCGACGTCCCGACCGCCCAGTTCGGCAGCTGCGGCGAGGGTGCGGAGTGCGGCGTTGACGCCGGGGGTGATCACCAGTTCGTCCGGGTGCGCGGCGATCCCGCGGGTGCGACGCAGGTGCACGGTGAGGGCGCGGCGTAGTTCGAGGTGGCCGTCGGGGCCGGGCGGGTGCGGCTGTATCGGAGCCGCCGCGGCCGCGCGCCAGGCGCGGCGCCAGTCGCCCGGCGAGATGAGGTCGGGATCGGGACGGCCGGGCGTCAGGTCCCAGAGTGGGGACGGCAGCGGCGGGGTCGCGGTCGGTGGGTGGGTCGGCCGGACCGGCGCGTGCGTCGCCGCGCGAGCGGCCGCCGCCGCATCCGCGCCGGCCGCGATCGTGGTGCCCGAGCCCGGTCGCGCGACCGTGTACCCGGCCGCGCCGAGCTCGTCGTACGCCTCGACCACGCCGGCTCTCGCCACGCCCAGCTCGGTGGCCAGGATGCGGGTCGACGGCAGCGCGTCGCCGGGACCGAGCACGCCGAGCCGGATCGCGTCGATGATCGCCTCCGAAATGCGGTGCCGCAAAGGCGCATCGCTGTCGGGCAGCCGGAGCGTCAGGTGAACGTCGGGGGAGCGGCGGGCCATCGGCTCAGAATACTGGTCTGACGAATCTCGGGTATCTGGTCCTGGTAACTGGTCCAGAAAGGGATGACGATCGCTTGGTGGACAAGATCAGGAGATACCCCGAACGTTCCAGGACCGAACGGACCCAGCTCGACGAGGTGCTCGACGCGGCGGCAGTGGGCACCCTGGCCACCGTCGTCGACGGGATGCCATGGGCGGTACCGATGCTCTACGCCAGGGATGGCGACCGCATCCTGCTGCACGGATCCACCGGCGCCGGGGCGTTGCGGCAGGTGGCCGCGGGCGCGCCCGCGGCGCTCTGCGTCGCCATGCTCGACGGAATCGTGGTGGCGGACAACCTCTTCAACTCCTCGGCGAACTACCGGTCGGCCGTCGTGCGGGGGCACCTGACCGAACTCACCTCCGACGAATCCGCCCGTGCGCTCACCGTGCTCTCCGACAGCCTGATCCCGGGGCGCAGCGCCGAGGTGCGCGCCCACACCAGGAAGGAACTCGCCGCCACCCTGGCCGTCGCGTTGCCGATCACGCCGGGCCAGTGGACCGTCAAGGTGCGCGACGCTCCGCCCAGCGGACCCTCGGGCGACGGCACCGAGTGGTCTGGCGTGGTGCCGTTGCAGACCGTCGCGCGCCGACCGGTCGCTGCCCCCTGGGTGAGCCGCGATCTGCCGCAACCGGATTCCGTGCGGCGGCTCGTCGCGCAGCGCAACCCGGATGACTGCCGGGAAGACGAGAGGGTGTCCCGATGATCGAGTCGTCTCGCCAGGCATCCGGAGTCGATCGGGCCGTAGAGCTGGAACGTTTCGCCGCAGTTCCGGATTCGCGCCCACGCGAGGAGCCCTGGCCGCACATGATCTGGCCGGTTCCTGCCGGTACCGAGCTGACAGGGAAGACCGTGCAGCTGACCCCGGTCGATCCTGCCGCGGATGCGGCGGAATTGTTCCGGGGGCTCGATCGCGACGAGGTGTGGGCGCACGTGCCGGGTCGTCCCCGAGACGTCAAGCACTTTCGGGAGGTACTGCAATACCGGTGCGCACTTGATGATTGGCACCCGTGGGTTGTGCGCACTCGGCACGCGATCGCGGGCCTGCGGCCGGGCGCGATCGTCGGTACGAGCTCGTACCTCGACGCGAGTGCGCATGATGCTCGGCTGGAGATCGGCTACACGCTCTACGCACCGGCCGTCTGGGCGGGCAAGGTGAACCCCGAGGCCAAGCTGCTACTGCTCGGCCACGCGTTCGACGCGCTGCGTGTCGGCCGCGTCCAGCTCAAGACGGATGCCAGGAATCGTCGTTCCCAGCAGGCCATCGCCAGGCTCGGCGCGCAGTACGAGGGAACGTTGCGCCGGCATTTTCGCCGGTCCGACGGCACCGTTCGGGACACCGTCATGTTCTCCGTCACAGCCGAGGACTGGCCGGGCGTGCGGGAGCGACTCGTCGCGAGGCTCCACTGACGAGGGCGCGGAGCGCGTAAAGAATGCGTCAACAGCCCAGGTAGCGGCGTTAGCGAGCCGTAAGGAAAGCCCTTTTCGGCCGGGTCCGGGAGCACGCTGCACTGTGCCCAAATTCGGGGACGGCCCTCGCCGATGGACGGCGGGAGTGAGACTTTCGAAAAGGATCTGTCATGGCTGATCTGGCCTACGTGGCGCTCATCATCGGCACCTTCAGTTTCTGCGCGCTGGTGCTGCGCGGGCTGCAGACGAAGCACGTGCAGTGACCGCCGGCGGGACGCTGAGCGTCATCCTGATCGCCATCGCGGCAGCCCTCGTGATCTACCTGCTGATCGCACTTCTTGACCCCGAGAGGTTCTGACAAATGAATCCCGCGCTTGCAGCGGGACTACAGATAGCACTGGTGATCGCCGTGCTAGCGATTCTGTATGTCCCCGTCGGTGACTACATGGCCAAGGTCTACACCACCGACTCCGATCTCCGTTCCGGGGATCTGCGCATCGAGACGGTCCTGTACCGGCTCTGCCGCATCAACGCCCGCACCGACCAGACCTGGTACGGCTACGCCGGTAGCCTGCTCGGCTTCTCGGCCGCGAGCGTGCTGTTCCTCTACTTCCTCCAGCGCGTCCAGGGTGTGCTGCCGCTGAGCGGCGACCTGGCAGGCGTGAGCCCGGCGATGGCGTTCAACACCGCCGCATCGTTCGTGGCGAACACCAACTGGCAGTCCTACGCGCCCGAGACCACGATGAGCAACCTCACCCAGCCGATCGGCCTTGCGGTGCAGAACTTCGTCTCCGCTGCCGTCGGCATGGCGGTGGCGGCCGCGCTGATCCGCGGCTTCGTCCGCGTCTCCCGCGGCGGCGAGATCGGCAACTTCTGGGTGGACCTGACCCGTGGCTGCCTCCGGATCCTGCTGCCCATCTCGTTCGTCATCGCGCTGGTCCTGTTGAGCCAGGGCGTGATCCAGTCCTTCAACAGCGGTTTCGGGTCCACCGGCCTCGACGGAAACTCCGTGACCAACGCGCTCGCCCCTGTCGCCTCGCAGGAGGCCATCAAGGAGCTCGGCACCAACGGCGGCGGCATCCTCGCCGCGAACTCGGCGCACCCCTTCGAGAACCCGACCCCGCTCAGCAATATCGTCGAGATCCTCGCGATCCTGCTCATCCCGGTCAGCCTGACCCGCACCTTCGGCACCATGGTCGGCGACCCCCACGACCGAGCGAGCGAGGTGTCTGGGCACCGCCAGGGCCTGACCCTGCTGGCCGTCATGGGCATCCTCTGGGCCGGCCTGCTCGCCGTGACCCTCGCCGCCGAATCCGGTCAGCGCGGCGTCGCGGCCACCGCGGCAGGCGCGATGATGGAGGGCAAGGAGGTCCGATTCGGGATCCCCGGCACCGCGTTGTTCGCAGTGAGCACCACCGGAACCTCCACCGGCGCGGTCAATGCCGCGCACGACAGCATGTCGCCGCTCGGCGGCGGCGCGGTGCTGCTGAACATGCTGCTCGGCGAGATCGCGCCCGGCGGCGTCGGCACCGGGCTGTACGGCATCCTGGTGATGGCGCTGATCGCCGTGTTCGTCGGCGGACTGCTCGTCGGACGGACCCCCGAGTACCTGGGCAAGAAGCTGGGGCAGCGGGAGATCACCCTGGCCGCGCTGTCCGTCCTCGTGATGCCTGCGCTGGTGCTCATCGGCACCGGGATCACGGTGATCCTGTCGTCCACCACCGGATTCCAGGGCAACAGCGGCGATCCGGGCACTCCCGGATCCATCCACGGCTTCTCCGAGGTGCTCTACGCCTTCGCCTCGGCCTCGAACAACAACGGCAGCGCCTTTGGCGGCCTGACCGTGACGAGTGACTGGTTCCAGTCCTCGCTCGGCGTCTGCATGCTGCTCGGACGCTTCCTGCCGATCATCTTCGTGCTCGCGCTCGCCGGATCGCTGGCGTCGCAGAAGAAGACGGCACCGGGCGCAGGCACCCTGCCCACCGCTGGCCCGATGTTCGCCGGCCTCCTCACCGGCACCGTCGTCCTGGTCGCGGCGCTGACATTCTTCCCGGCCCTGGCTCTGGGCCCGATCGCGGAGGCTCTGCAATGAGTGTGAACACAACCGAACGACCCGACGTCACCCCGCAATCCGGGGTCGGCGTGGGGCACGAGCACCACCAGAACCGGGTGCAGGCCGGGATCTTCAGCCCGAAGCAGTTGCTCACGTCGCTGCCCGGCGCCTTCCGCAAGCTCGATCCGCGCCACCTCGCCCGCAATCCGGTGATGTTCGTCGTGCTCGTCGGCTCGGTCGTCACCACCGTCATGGCGATCGCCGATCCGTCGGTGTTCTCCTGGGTGGTCGCGGCCTGGCTGTGGTTCACCGTGCTCTTCGCGAACCTGGCCGAGTCCGTGGCCGAGGGACGCGGCAAGGCCCAGGCGGCGAGCCTGCGGAGGGTCAAGCAGGACACCACCGCACACCGGATCACCGCCGGCGGGGGCACGGAGTCGATTCCGGGCGCCGAACTGGTGGTCGGTGACCGCGTTGTCGTGGTCGCGGGCGAGGTGATCCCCGGCGACGGTGACGTCGTGGAAGGCATTGCCACCGTGGACGAGTCGGCCATCACCGGCGAGTCTGCACCCGTGGTCCGCGAGTCCGGCGGCGACCGGTGCGCGGTCACCGGCGGCACCATCGTGCTGTCCGACCGGATCGTCGTCCAGATCACCGCGGCACCGGGACACTCCTTCGTGGACCGGATGATCGCCCTGGTCGAGGGCGCGGCACGGCAGAAGACGCCCAACGAGATCGCGCTGAACATCCTGCTGGCGTCGCTGACGATCATCTTCATGCTCGCCGTCGTCGCAATCGGGCCGATGGGAATGTACGCGGGCCAGGAGCAGGACCCGATCAAGCTGATCGCGCTGCTGGTCTGCCTGATCCCCACCACCATCGGGGCGCTGCTCTCGGCCATCGGCATCGCGGGCATGGACCGACTGGTGCAGCGCAACGTGCTCGCCATGTCGGGCCGCGCGGTCGAGGCGGCAGGCGACATCGACACGCTGCTGATGGACAAGACCGGCACCATCACCTACGGCAACCGTCGGGCCACCGCCCTGCATCCCGCTCCAGGGGTCACCGCGGGGGAGCTCGCGGCGGCCGCGCGGCTGTCCAGCCTGGCCGACGGCACCCCCGAGGGCCGCAGCATCGTGGAATTGTGCGCCAAGGACTTCGGGCTCGACGCTGACCCGTCGGAGGCGGAGAAGACCGGCGAGTTCGTGCCGTTCACCGCACAGACCCGGATGAGCGGCCTCGATATGGGGGGATCGCAGATCCGCAAGGGCGCCAGCGACGCCGCGCTGTCCTGGGTGCGGGCGGCCGGCGGCGGTGTGGCGCCCGCCGTGACCGACACCGTCAATGAGATCGCCCAGGTCGGCGGAACGCCGCTCGTGGTGGCCGTGGTCGAGGCCGGGAGTCCGAGGGTGCTCGGCGTCATCCAGCTCTCCGACGTGGTCAAGCCGGGCATCGCCGAGCGGTTCGCCGAGTTGCGGGCGATGGGCATCCGCACCGTCATGATCACCGGCGACAATCCGTTGACCGCCAAGGCCATCGCGGCCGAGGCGGGCGTGGACGACTTCATGGCCGAGGCGACACCGGAGGACAAGCTCGAGCTGATCCGCAAGGAGCAGCGGGGCGGCCGGCTGGTCGCGATGACCGGCGACGGCACCAACGACGCGCCCGCGCTCGCGCAGGCCGACGTCGGCGTGGCGATGAACACCGGCACCTCCGCGGCCAAGGAGGCCGGGAACATGGTGGATCTGGACTCGGATCCCACCAAGCTCATCGAGGTCGTGGAGATCGGCAAGCAGTTGCTCATCACCCGCGGCGCGCTCACGACATTTTCGCTGGCCAACGACCTGGCGAAGTACTTCGCCATCCTGCCCGCGTTGTTCAGTGGGATCTACCCGCAGCTCGACACGCTGAACATCATGCGCCTGGCGACGCCGCAGTCGGCGATCGTGTCGGCGGTGATCTTCAACGCGCTGGTGATCGTGGCGCTGATCCCGTTGGCGCTCAAGGGTGTGCGCTACCGGCCGTCCTCGGCCTCGCAGCTGCTGGGCCGAAACCTGTTGATCTATGGCGTCGGTGGTGTGATCACGCCGTTCATCGGCATCTGGCTGATCGACCTCGTCGTCCGACTTATTCCTGGAATTGGGTGAGCTTGAATGCGATTCACAATCGGTTTCCTGAGGCAGGTGTGGGCCGGCCTGCTGGTCCTGCTCGCGCTCACCGTGATCCTCGGCGTGATCTATCCCGCCGCGGTGTGGGGGGTGGGCCGGATCAGCTCCGGATCCGCCGAGGGCTCGCCGGTGCGCGACAGCAACGGGTGCGTGGTCGGCAGCCGCTGGGTGGGGGTGGACCCGCAGGTGGAGGCCGGTGCACCGGATCCCTTCTTCCACAACAGGGTCACCGGCTCGGTCTCGGATGAGGACCCGTTCGCGCCAGGGGACCCGGCGACAGCCTTGCCGACCAACCAGGGCCCCAGCAGCGAGATCCTGGCGGCGTTCATCACCGAGCGTCGCGCGGTGATCGCGGAACGCGAGGGCGTGCGACCGGATCAGGTTCCGGTCGACGCGGTGACCGGATCCGGGTCCGGCATCGACCCGCACATCAGCCCGGCCTACGCCGAGATCCAGGTGCCGCGGGTCGCCGAGGTGAACGGGCTCGGCGAGCAGCGGGTCCGTGAGCTCGTCGCCGAGCACACCGAGGGCCGCCAGCTCGGCCTGCTCGGTGAGGAACGGGTGAACGTGCTCGAGCTGAACCTCGCTCTCGGCCTCACCGCGCCTTCCTGCGACTGACGCGCTCGCTGGTGGATGATGACGGAGTGAGTGGTACGGGTTCCGGGGGCGAGCGCAAGCGCGGCGAGCTGCGCATCTATTTGGGCGCCGCTCCCGGGGTCGGCAAGACGTTCGCGATGCTCGGCGAGGCACACCGTCGTCGCGAACGGGGCACCGATGTGGTCGCGGCCGTGGTGGAGACCCACGGCCGCGCCCGCACGGCCGCGCAGATCGGCGACCTCGAGGTGGTGCCGCCGAAGCTCATCGAGTATCGCGGCACCACGATGGGTGAGCTGGATGTGGACGCGGTGCTCCGGCGCAGGCCCGCACTGGTGCTCGTCGACGAACTCGCCCACACCAACACCCCTGGCAGCCGGAACGAGAAGCGGTGGCAGGACGTCGAGCAGGTGCTCGCCGCGGGCATCGACGTGCTCACCACGCTCAACGTGCAGCACCTCGAGAGCCTCAACGACGTGGTTCAGCAGATCACTGGGGTGGCGCAGCGGGAGACCGTCCCCGATGCCATCGTGCGCGCCGCCACCCAGGTCGAGCTCGTCGACGTCACCCCGGAGGCGTTGCGCCGCAGGCTTTCCCACGGCAACATCTACGCCGCGGAGAAGGTGGACGCGGCGCTGAGCAACTACTTTCGGCGCGGCAACCTCACCGCGCTGCGCGAGCTGGCCCTGCTGTGGGTCGCCGACCAGGTGGATGCGGCGCTCTCGAAGTACCGCGCGGAGAACGAGATCACCGACACCTGGGAGGCCAGGGAGCGGGTGGTGGTGGCCGTCACCGGGGGACCGGAGTCGGAGACGCTGGTGCGCAGGGCCGGCCGGATCGCCTCGCGCTCGAGCGCGGAGCTGATCGTCGTGCATGTGGTGCGGGGCGACGGCTTGGCAGGCGTGTCCGCGCCGGAGATGGGCAAGGTGCGCAAGCTGGCGACCAGCATCGGCGCGAGCCTGCACAGCGTGGTCGGCGACGACGTGCCGTCGACCCTGCTCGAGTTCGCGCGAGCGGCCAACGCGACCCAGCTGGTGCTGGGGACCTCGAGGCGATCGCGCTGGGCCCGCATCCTCGACGAGGGCATCGGCGCGGCCGTAGTGCAGCAGTCCGGATCGATCGACGTGCACATGGTCACGCACGGTGAGTCGAGCACGCCGCGCAGGCTGACTCCGGCCGGCACCCGTTCGCGAAAGATCCTGGCCTGGGTCGCCGCGGTCCTGGTGCCCTCGGCGGCCGCGCTGGCGATGGGTGCGGTCAACCGGTCCTTCGGGTGGGGTGGGGAGAGCGCGCTGTTCTTCATCGTGGTGCTGCTCGTGGCCCTGCTCGGCGGTGTCGCGCCCGCCGCTTTGTCCGCTCTGATCTCGGGCCTGCTGCTCAACTACTTCTTCACCCCTCCGCTGCGCAGCTTCACGATCGCCGAGCCGGACAACTTCATCACCACGGTGGTGCTGCTGGTGATCGCGGTCGCAGTGGCCGTGCTGGTGGACGCGGCGGCGAAACGGGCCAGGGAGGCGCGCCGGGCGTCCAAAGAGGCGGAACTGCTTGCCCTGTTCGCCGGTTCGGTGCTGCGCGGCGCCGACCTGCCCGCGCTGATGGAAAAGGTGCGGGAGACCTACGCCCAACGGTCGGTGAGCATGATCCGTCGCGGCCACGGGGTGGTGAGCTCGGTGGGGCCGGACCCGCTCACGACGGTCGACGAAGCCGACACGGTGTGCGAGGTCGCGGACGGCGAGTACGTGCTGGCGCTCCGCGGCGACGAACTGCACGCCCGCGACCGGCGGGTGCTGCTCGCCGTCGCGAATCAGGCAGTGGGGCTGATCCGGCAGAGCGAGCTCGCCGAGGAGGCCAGTCAGGCGCAGGCACTGGCGGAGGCGGACCGGCTGCGGCGTTCGCTGCTCTCCGCGGTCAGCCATGATCTGCGGACGCCGTTGGCCGCGGTCAAGGCGGCGGTCTCGAGCCTGCGCAGTGACGACGTGGAGTTCTCGCCGGAGGACACCGCGGAACTGCTTGCCACGGTGGAGGAATCGGCCGATCAGCTGACCAACCTGGTGGGCAACCTGCTCGACTCGTCGCGGCTCGCGGCGGGCGTGGTGCGCCCCACCCTGCGCCCGGTCTACCTGGAGGAGGTGGTCCACCGCGCGCTGGTCGGTGTCGGGGTTGGCTCGCCGGGATTCGGCAGGGCGGGACCGGCGAGGGTACAGGTCGACGTCGGGGGGAACGCGGTGATGGCGGACAGCGGACTGCTCGAGCGGGTGCTGGCGAACCTGATGGACAACGCCCTGCGGTACGCGCCGGATTCGACCGTGCGCATCGCCGCGGCGCCGGTCGGGGGCCGGGTGTTGATCACGATCGCGGACACCGGCCCCGGGATCGCCCGCGGTGCGGAGGAGCAGATCTTCGACTCGTTCCAGCGCCTCGGCGACCGGGACATGTCCACCGGGGTCGGGCTCGGGTTGTCGGTGGTGCGCGGGTTCGTCGAGGCGATGGGGGGAACGGTCAGCGCCACGGACACACCGGGTGGCGGGCTGACGATGGTGGTAGATCTAGCTGGTATCGGGAAGGTGACTGCGTGACACGGGTGCTGGTGATCGACGACGAACCGCAGATCCTGCGGGCGCTGCGGATCAATCTGAGTGTGCGGGGGTACGAGGTGACCACCGCGGCGACCGGGGCGGCGGCGCTGCGGGCCGCCGCCGAGAAGCATCCCGAGGTGATCGTGCTCGATCTGGGCCTGCCCGACATGGACGGCATCGAGGTGCTGGCCGGGCTCCGCGGGTGGTCCACCGCCCCGGTGATCGTGCTCTCGGCGCGCACCGACTCGGCCGACAAGGTGGAGGCCCTCGATGCGGGCGCGGACGACTACGTCACCAAACCCTTCGGCATGGACGAGTTCCTGGCCCGACTGCGCGCCGCGGTGCGGCGCCATTCCGCGGCCACCGATGTGGGCGAACCGGTGGTGGTCACCGATTCGTTCACCGTCGACCTGGCCGCGAAGCGGGTGACGAAGGACGAGCGCGAGGTGCACCTGACGCCCACCGAATGGGGGATGTTGGAGATGCTGGTGCGCAACAAGGGCAAGCTGGTCGGGCAGAAGGAGCTACTCCGCGAGGTGTGGGGTCCGTCCTATGCCACCGAAACCCACTATCTGCGTGTGTATCTCGCGCAGCTGCGCCGCAAACTGGAACGCGATCCCTCGCAGCCGAAGCACCTGATCACCGAGTCCGGGATGGGGTACCGGTTCGAGGTCTAGGGCACGGGCTCCCGCGTGGCTTGTTGCCGCCCGCACGGAGCGCAGGCGATGATCCTCAGCGTCAGGATCGACCTCCGACGGCAGAGGATCCACCATGGACACGGCGACCGACCTCGTCACCGCAGTCAACGACAAGTTCTGGTACCTGATCATCGCGTTGCTGATCGGTCTCGGCCTGTACTTCTCGGTCCGGTCCCGTTTCGTCCAGGTTCGCCTGCTGCGGGAGATGTTCCGGGTCATCACCGACAAGCCCCATGACCTCAAGGACGGCCGCCCCGGCATCTCCTCGTTCCGGGCGTTCTCCATCTCGGCGGCCTCCCGGGTGGGCACCGGCAACATCGCGGGCGTCGCGATCGCGATCAGCGTCGGCGGTCCCGGCGCGATCTTCTGGATGTGGGCGATGGCGATCGTCGGCGCAGCGACCGCCTTCGTCGAGTCCACGCTCGGCCAGCTGTTCAAGGTCCACGACAAGGACAGTTTCCGCGGCGGTCCGGCCTATTACATGCAGTACGGGCTCGGGAAGCGGTGGATGGGTGCCATCTTCGCGGTGGTGATCACCGTCACCTACGGATTCGTGTTCGTTGCCGTGCAGTCCAATTCGATCGCGGACGCCGTCGACACCTCGGTGGGTGGGCCCACCGGTACCGGCAATGTGATCGTCGGCGCGGTGGTCGCGGCCCTGACCGCCGCGGTGATCTTCGGGGGCGTGCGACGGATCTCGTCGGTTTCGCAGGTCGTGGTGCCCTTCGTCGCCGGCATCTACCTGCTGCTCGGCCTGGTCGTGGTGTTGATGAACATCGGCCGGGTGCCCGAGATGCTCACTCTCATCGTGGAGAACGCGTTCGGGATCAAGGAGGTGGTCGGCGGCGGCATCGGAGCGGCGATCATGCAGGGCATCAGGCGTGGGCTCTTCTCGAATGAGGCGGGCATGGGATCGGCGCCGAACGCCGGTGCCACCGCGTCGGTGTCCCATCCGGCAAAGCAGGGCCTGGTGCAGAGCCTCGGCGTCTACTTCGACACGCTGCTCGTGTGCACCACGACGGCGTTCATCATCCTGCTGGCGAACCCCGACTACGGCACCGAGACGGGCGCCTCGCTCACCCAGGTCGCGCTCGCGGAACATCTCGGGGAGTGGACGATTCACTTCCTGACCGTGGCGATCTTCTTCCTCGCGTTCACCTCCGTGATCGGCAACTACTACTACGGCGAGTCCAATATCGGGTTCCTGACGCCGTCGAGGGCCGCGCTGCAGGGCTTCCGGGTGTTGGTGGTGCTCTGCGCCTTCGGGGGCGCGGTCGGATCGCTGCCGCTGATCTGGAGTCTCGCGGACCTGTCGATGGGGGTGATGGCGACGATCAACCTGATCGCCATCGCGCCGCTGTCGGTGCTGGCCTTGCGCCTCATGCGGCATTACACCGATCAGCGCAAGCGGGGGCTCGACCCGGTCTTCAACCGCTCGGAGATGCCGGACATCAGGGGGATCCAGGCCTGGGATGACACGCCCTCGTCGGCGGACGGGGCGATCACCGACTGCTGGCCGACCACGGTGAAGGAGAGCTGACGCCGCACGTCGCCCGCGGCGCCGACTTCGCGGGATGGCAGGATTCGGGGCATGGCTGATCAGACACCCGCTTCCACCCCCGCCGAGCAGGCCGCGTCCACCGAGTTGTGGGTAGAGCGCACCGGGACGCGCCGCTACACGGGCCGCAGTTCGCGCGGCGCCGAGGTGCTGATCGGGTCGGAGACCGTCGACGGCGTGTTCACCCCCGGTGAGCTGCTGAAGATCGCCCTGGCCGCGTGCACCGGCATGAGCTCGGACCTGCCGCTCTCGCGCAGGCTCGGGGACAACTACGACGCGACCGTGCGGGTCTCGGGCGCGGCGGACCGCGAGAACGAGGTGTACCCGCAGCTCGACGAGATCCTCCAGGTCGATCTGAGCGAACTCGACGCCGAGGCGCAGGAGCGTTTGCTCACCGTTGTGGTCAAATCGGTGGACAAGGTCTGCACGGTCGGACGTACCCTGAAAACTGGCACCGTGGTGAACCTCACGGTGGAAACCGATTCGTGATCAAATAGGCGCCATGTTGCTCTCTCGTGTTGCGATGGTCGGTGCCCTGGTGGTCACCGGCGCGATCATGGGTGCCCCGATCGCCGTCGCCCAGCCCGCTCCTGCCGGGCCCGCCCCCGCCGAGCCCGCAGTCGCGGCGACGCCCGCCGTCGCGCCGCCGTTTTCGCTGCCCGGCCTGACGTCGCCGTTGCCGGGACTGTCTGCGCCGTCGATCGTTTCGCCGACGACGACGCCAGCGGTGCCCGCGCCTGCCATCGCGACGCCGACGACCGCTGCGCCCGTGACCTCGGCGCCCGCAACCTCGACGCCCGCGAGCGCCGCACCCGCGCCCGCCGTGCCGACGACGACGTCCGCCGCGGCCGCGCAGACGTGCACGCCGTGGACGGTGAGCGAGGTGGCCGGCGGATTCGGCATGCTGGAGAACCTGGCGTTCGACGGCCGCGGAAAGATGCTGCTGTCCGAGGGCACGCTGTTCGGTGACGGCGCCATCCGCACGCTGACGCCCGCGGGAAAGACCGGCACGCTGGCCTCGGACTTCACCGGGCCGGGCGGCATCGTCGTGCACGGCGACGACGTCCTGTTCACCACCGGCAACACCGCGATGGCAGGCCTGTCGAACAGCAAGAACGGCACCGTCGAGTCCGTGAACCTGGACACCGGTGAGCAGACGACCGTGGCCGAGGGCCTGACGATGCCGAACGGGTTGGCCAGGCTGGCGAACGGCGACCTGCTGGTCACCAGGAACCTCGGGTCCGACCAGGGCCTGACCCGGATCCCGGCCGTGAAGCCGCGCACCCCGGCCTCGGTCCGCACCGATCTGGGCTCCGCGAACGGCATCGCCGTGACGGCGGACGGCGGGGTCGTGTACGTCGGCAACACCTTTGAGCCGAACACCGAGATCCAGGAGCTCGACGCGACCGATCTCACCGGCCCCGTCCGGACCGTGAAGGTCGCGGGATCCGGCCAGACGAACGCAGGCGACGACCTCACCGTCGGCGCCGACGGCAACGTCTACATGACACTCAACGGCGCGGGCAAGGTGGTTCGGGTCGACCCCGCCACCGGCACCACGTGTGAGATCGCCTCCGGGTTGCTGCTGACCAGTTCCGCCCGGTTCGGATCCGGCCCCGGCTGGGATTCGACGGCGTTGTACACCACCAGCTTTGACGGCACCGTGCACAAGCTCGTGCCCCCGAAGAGCTGAGCGGGTCTCCGATGCGCCCACCGGAGCAGGTGCGCCTGACCGCGTGGGTGCACGGATCGGTTCAGGGCGTGGGCTTTCGGTGGTGGACGCGATCGAGGGCGCTCGAACTGGGCCTGGTAGGACACGCCACCAACCGCCCGGACGGCCGGGTGCTGGTGATCGCCGAGGGGCCACGGCCGCTGTGCGAGCGGATGCTCGGACTGCTCCGGTCCGGTTCGACGCCCGGGCGGGTCGATCTCGTGGTGGAGAGCTGGTCGGATGCCGCGGGGAACCTGTCCGGGTTCGACGAACGCTAGCCTCGGTGCGATGACGTCAGAGGATGGGGAGGGACCAGTGGGACCCGATCAGGACGAACCGGGCGACCGGAACGGCGCGGGCGAGACCGGCGGTGCCGAGGGGGCAGGCGCAGGCCGGATCCGGCGTCAGGAGGCAGGCAGCACCGTTCCCCGGCCCCCGACCGTCGGCGAGGCGCGCGCCAGGGACAAGGCCCGCAAGGACCGCGCCGAGCAGGAGCGGCTGGCGGCCGAGGCCGCGGCCAAGGAGGAGGAACGGCGGCGCAAGCGGCGCAAGGGCCTGATCGGCGGCGTCGCGGTGGTCGGCGTGGTCGGGCTCGTCGCGCTCGGGTACACCGCGCTGTCCTCGGACGAGGTCGAGGCCACCTGCATCGACCCGAACACCGAGGTCGAGGTCGACGACAAGTACTGCGCGACCGGGACACAGGGCACCGGCGCGATGGCGGGCATGTTCATCTTCGCGGGCTCGCCGTACCGCTACTACTACGGCGGCACCAGCGGCGGCGTCGGCACCAAGATGTCCGGTGGCACCATCGTGACACCCAAGGGGACCACCATCAAGACCAAGTCCGGCACCACGATTCAGCGCGGCGGCTTCGGCAGCAAGTCGCCCGGCGCCAGCAGCGGGAGCTGACGTGCGCAGAGTTCGGAGCACCCCGCGTCCGGGGTGGCAGAAGACGGTCGAATCCCAGGGCCTGGTCTACGGCAGCCCGGCGCGACTCGGCGACGGCACCGCTCGGCCCTACTGGGACGAGTCGGTGCACTATGAGTTCGAGATGGACGAGATCCTGGCGGTCGAGGCGGATGTCGAACTGCTGCACTCGATGTGCCTGAACGCGGTCGAGCAGGTGATCCTCACCGAGCGATTCGCGGACTTCGGCCTGCCGGAGTGGACCTGGGGTCCGATCGCGGAATCGTGGCGGCGTAGCGACCCGCACGTCTACGGCCGATTCGACCTCCGCTACGACGGACGCCGCCCCGCGAAGCTGCTCGAGTACAACGCGGACACGCCGACCACCCTGCTCGAAGCGTCCATCCTGCAATGGCATTGGCTCAAGGACACCCATCCCGACGACGACCAGTGGAATTCGCTGCACGAGGCCCTGGTCGAGCGCTGGGGGGCGATCCGCGACCGATTGCCCGGCGACGAGGCGCACTTCTCCTGGTCGTCGGCGGATGCCAGCGGCGAGGACAACATCACCGTCGCCTACCTCCAGGAGACCGCGGCGGAGGCCGGTCTGAACACGGTCGCCCTCGCCATCGAAGAGATCGGCTACGACGAGGATCTGCATCGGTTCGTCGACCTCGAGGAGGCGCCGATCTCGACGCTGTTCAAGCTGTACCCCTGGGAGTGGGTGCTCGACGACGACTTCGGGAAGAAGGCCCTCGAGCTGCTTCCCGAGACGATGTGGATCGAACCCCTGTGGAAGACGCTGCTGAGCAACAAGGCGATCCTGGCGGTGCTGTGGGGCATGTACCCCGGGCACCCGAACCTGTTGCCCGCCTACCTCGATGACCCGCACGAGCTCACCGAGTATGTGCGCAAGCCCAGGCTCGGGCGTGAGGGCGCCAACATCTCGGTCGTGGGCGCGGGCATGGAGACGACCACCGGCGGCATCTACGGCGACGAGGGCTACGTCTACCAGCTGCTCGATCCGCTACCGGAGTTCGACGGCATGCGCCCGGCGCTCGGGGCCTGGATCGTCGGCGACACCGCCGCCGGACTCGGCATCCGGGAGACCTCGGGACTGATCACCGATGACGGCGCGGCCTTCGTGCCGCACCGGATTCCGCAGCAGTGACCGCATTCGCAACCCTGACGCAAACCGGAACGGAGCAATTGATGACGACTGAGGTACTGGCCCTCGGCAGCGATTACTGGTCCGACCTGGGCAGGGGAGTTGCCGCGATCGCGCTCTACGCGATTCTCGGTCTGGTGCTGATGGTCCTCGGCTTCTACGCCATCGACTGGACCACTCCCGGCCACCTGCGGACGCTGGTCCGCGAGGGCAGGCCGAACGCCGCAGCGGTCACCGCCGCCGGAATGGTGAGCATGGCGTTGATCATCGTGCTCGCGATCTTCGCGTCGTCGGGCCAGCTGGCCGAGGGGTTGATCTACACGCTCGTCTTCGGCCTGCTCGGGATCGTCGCGCAGGTGTTCTCGGTGCGGTTCATCGAACTGGTCACCGGCATCGACATCGGCGAGGTGCTCGCCGAGGAGCGCTTCACCCCCGAGGTGCTGGTGGTCGCGGCCGCGCACGTCGCGCTCGGTCTGATCGTGGCAGTCGCGATTCTCTGATGCGGCTGATTCCGGCGGTTGTCGCGGCCGCGCTGCTGACGAGCTTCGGTGGCTCCGCGTCCGCGGCGACCGGAGGTGACACGCCGACCCGCCTCGAGCAGTTGGCGCGGGAGATCCTCGCGCCCTCGCCTGGCCGCTCGGTCGATGTGGCCTACGTGGATTCGTCGGGAATCACCCGGGCGCACCTCGGGGAAGGCGACGCGGGTGAGTACGAGATCGGTTCGATCACGAAGACGTTCACCGCGCAATTGTTCTCCGTCGCGATCGACCGCGCTGAAGTCCGCGCGGACACGCGGCTCGGGGAGTTGCTGCCCGTGCAGGGCACGGCCGTTGCGGATGTCACGCTGGAGGCACTGGCCGGGCACCGCTCGGGGCTGCTCGAGTTCGCTGCGACGCCTGACATGGTCGCGGGTGGTGTCGAGTGGAAGGTCAACGGGCGCAACCCGTTCACCTTCAACCGAGAGGAGTTGCTGGCCCACGCACGGGTGGCGCCGTTGATCGGTCGCGGGTCGTTCAGGTATTCGACGCTGGGGTACGCGCTGCTCGGTCAGGCCTTGGCGGCCGCAGCGCACACCGACTACCCGACCCTCGCGAACGCGCGAATCGTCGAACCTCTCGGACTCGACGACACGTGGATCCCCGGCACGAATGCCGATCTGCCCGCGGACGTGAGCACTGGCGTCGATGAATCCGGGCGTCCCCAGGAACCCTGGGCGATCGACGCCTACGCACCGGCGGGAGGAGCACGGTCGACCCTCGCGGACATGGCGGCCTACGCGCAGGCACTGATCCGGGGGGACGCTCCGGGAAGCGCTGCGCTGCAGCCGCGGTGGTCTGATGCCCCGACGCTGCGTCGGGGCTACGGCTGGGGCATCGCGGCGATCGACGGGGTGGACTACACCATGCATGCGGGCGGAACCGGCGGCTTCTCCGGCAACATCGTGCTCGACCGGACCAACGGAGTCGCGCTCGTCGTCCTGCAGGACACGGCCGCGAACCGCGAACGATCGGCCGTCGACCTGCTGCGCCGCATGCGCGAGGGCTGACGGCGCCGACAGCTCCGGTCGACGGTTGGGTTCGATGAGCAGGCCTGTCGATGTTTCGCGTTGCCAGGAGCACACTGGATGTAGTTCGAATCGTCCACAGGAGGCCCGGGAGGCCGTTCCGGGTCACCTCGCCCGAAAGAGGCAAGCGGATGCCGTACACCGAAGACGACCCCAACGAGATCGCTGTCCCCGTCCACAGGGGCGCCCACATCGCCGACCCCGGACCGCTTGGTCTGGCAGCCTTTGCCCTGACCACGTTCATCCTGTCCAGCGCCAACGCCGGACTCATCTCCGCGGAGGCGGAGGCCGCCGTCCTCGGGGTGGCGCTGTTCTACGGCGGCCTCACCCAGCTCGCCGCCGGCATGTGGGAGTTCCTCAAGGGCAACGTCTTCGGGGCGACGGCCTTTTCCTCGTACGGCGGCTTTTGGCTGAGCTTCTGGTACCTGAGCACATTCAGCGCCGAGGACATGGGCGCTGACAAGCACGTCGGGGTGGGAGTCTTCCTGCTGGCCTGGACCATCTTCACCACCTACATGTGGTTCGCCAGCACCCAGGTCAGCAATGCCCTCTTCGTCACCTTCTCGGTGCTCCTCATCGCCTTCATCTTCCTGACCCTTGGAGCGCTCCTGGAGCAGCCCGGCCTGACGAAGGTCGGCGGCTACGCCGGACTCGCCGCTGCCGTCGCCGCGTGGTACACCTCCGCTGCCGGGGTGCTCAGCACGACGTTCGGGCGCGTGGTCATGCCCACCGGCCCGCGGTACAGGTAGGTTGGCGGGCCTCAGCCGACGGGCGCCGGCTCGTCGACCTGCTCGGACGGCAGCCCGCGCCCGATGATCTCGCCGTCGAAGAACCGGCGATCGCGGCTGCGCCACCACCACATCAGTGGCAGACCCAGCAGCATCGATCCCACGCCGAGGATGAACACCCCACCGATCTGCCAGTGCGGGGCGAACGGCAGCGTCCAACTGGTCTCGCCGTAGTCCGACGCGAACGAGGTGACCGCCGTCCAGCCGGCGGCGAACAGCAGCATCGCGCCACCGATCAGCGGCAGGACGACCCGCATCCACAGCGCGCGCCCCCCCTCGCGCACGGTGCCGCGGTACAGCCAGGCGCAGGCCACCCCGGTCATGCCGTAGTAGAAGCCGACCGCGATCCCGATCGCGGAGACCGAATCGAAGATCAGGTTGCCCGCGGAGACGAAGTTGAAGGCGATGTAGAGCGCCGCGGACACCGCGCCCATCGCGAGGGTGGACACCGTCGGCGTCAGGAACCGGGGGTGCACCTTCGCGAAGCTGTCCGGCAGCGCCTTGAACACGCCCATCGACAGGGTGGTGCGTGCGGTCGGCAGGATGGTGGTCTGCGTCGACGCAATGGCCGAGGTCAGGATCATCAGCAGCAACACGTGGACCGCGATCTGTCCGAGCATGCTCTCGCCGAACACCGCGGTGCCGAGCGCGGCGAAGATGTCGTCCACATGTTCCGGGTTGGCCAAACCGGTTCCCTCCTCGCCGATTCCGGCGAAGGACTGCGCCGCGACCGTGACGAGGACGTAGAGCGCGACCAGCACGACCGTCGAGATCACCGCGGAGCGGCCAGGGGTGCGCCGCTTGTCGACGGTCTCCTCGTTGACGGAGACCACCGAGTCCCAGCCCCAGTAGATGAACACCATCAGCAGGATCGCGTTGACGAACGTGGAGAACGAGCCGATCTCGAACGGGTTGAACCAGCTCCACTGCGGGGTCAGGGCCGCGGCGCCCGCGTTGCCCAGCCACACCCGGACCAGCGCGACCACCGCGAACACCACCAGCGCGACGAACTCGATCGTCAGCAGCACCGACTGGAAGCGCGCCGAGATGTCGATCCCGCGGAAGCACAGGTAGGTCATGGCCAGCATGAACGCCACCCCGAGCAGCAGCACCCAGACGCTGGTCGCGTCGTGGCCGATCCCGTCCGCGCCGAACAGCAGAAAGGTGTACTGGCCCGCGACCTGGGCCATGCTCGCCATCACCAGCACGTCCGCCACCACGATGGCCCAGCCGGCCATCCACCCCCAGGACGGACCGAAGGCGCGGGTGGCCCAGACGAAGGTGGTGCCGCAGTCCGGGTCGGCGCGGTTGAGCTCCTTGTAACCGAACGCGGCGAACAGGATCGGGACGAACGCGAGGAGCGCGACCACCGGGGCCTGCAGCCCGACGGCCGCGACGACGAGGCCGAGGGTGGCCGCGATGCTGTAGGCGGGACCGGCCGAGGCCACTCCGATCACCACGCTGGAGGTCAGGCTCAGGGCCCCCGTCCTGAGCCCCTTGGAACTGGTCACATCATCGATCACTCGGGGGAGAGTAATGCAGGGCCGGTGTCGGTGCCGAAGGCTACCGTCGACGGCGTACCCGACAGTTGAGGAGTAGCGATGAGCGCCGTCACGACGAACCAACCGCTTGGCACCCCCACCTGGATCGACCTGGGCATCCCCGACCTGGATCGGGCGATGTCGTTCTACGGGCAGGTCTTCGGCTGGGAATTCGACATCGGCCCCGAAGAGTCCGGGCGGTACACGATGTGTCTGGTGCGGGGCAAGAAGGTCGCCGCACTGATGCCGAACCCCGACGAGAACGCGACCGATTTCTGGTGGAATGTCTACCTGGCAACCGACGACGTCGACGAAACGGTCGCTCGATCCAGGGATGCGGGCGGTGCCGTGCTGGTCGAGCCGATGGACGTGATGGGGCAGGGTCGGATGGCGATCATGCGAGATCCCTCGGGCGGACAGTTCGGGCTGTGGCAGGGGCAGGCGCACGTCGGCTGCGAGTTGGTGAACGAGCCGAACACGCTGCTGCGCAACGACCTGGTGACGCCGAGACCCGGCCCGGCCCGCGACTTCTACGCTGCGGTGTTCGACTTCACGCTGGACGGGAACGACGACCTGCCCGGCATGGACTTCACATTTCTACGCCGACCGGACGGACACGAGATCGGCGGCATCATCGGTGACCCGGCCGCGCCCGCAGCGGCCTGGGGCACGCTGTTCCAGGTGGACGACGCGAACGCGGCCGTCGCCGCCGCCCGGGCGGCCGGGGGCACCGCGGAGGACCCGACGGACATGCCGTACGGGCGGACCGCGGAGGTCACCGACCCGTTCGGCGCGAAGTTCACCGTGGGCTCCCCGGTTCCCGGCACATCGGGGTAGGGCCCGGGTCTTCGTCCCGGCGCGGCGTTCAATGGCCGATTCGGTCGGTGCGGTGCAGTAACGTCATTCGCCATGCATCTCAAGAGTCTGACGCTGAAGGGCTTCAAGTCCTTCGCGTCCGCGACGACTCTGCGGTTCGAACCGGGCATCACCTGCGTGGTGGGGCCCAACGGGTCCGGCAAGTCGAACATCCTCGACGCCCTCACCTGGGTGATGGGCGAGCAGGGCGCGAAGGCGCTGCGCGGCGGCAAGATGGAAGACGTCATCTTCGCCGGCACCTCCGGCCGGCCCCCGCTCGGCCGCGCCGAGGTCACGCTCACCATCGACAACTCCGACGGCGCACTGCCGATCGAGTACTCCGAGGTCTCGATCACCCGGAGGATGTTCCGGGACGGCGCAGGCGAGTACGAGATCAACGGCAGCTCGTGCCGGCTGATGGACGTCCAGGAACTGCTCAGCGACTCCGGCATCGGCCGGGAGATGCACGTCATCGTCGGCCAGGGCCGGCTCGCCGCGATCCTCGAGTCCCGCCCGGAGGACCGCCGCGCGTTCATCGAGGAGGCCGCGGGCGTCCTCAAGCACCGCAAGCGCAAGGAAAAGGCCGTCCGGAAGCTGGACGCCATGCAGGCCAACCTGGCCCGCCTCACCGACCTCACCGCCGAGCTGCGGCGCCAGCTCAAGCCGCTGAGCAGGCAGGCCGAGGTCGCCAGGCGCGCGCAGACCGTGCAGGCCGATCTGCGCGACGCCCGGCTGCGGCTGGCGGCCGACGACCTGGTCACCCGGCGGGCGGAGCTGGCGTCCCAGTCGCAGGACGAGGCGATGGCCCGCGCCCAGCAGGAGCACGTACAGGCGGAGCTCGAGGCGGCGTCCGCGGAGCTCGGCGCCCACGAGCAGGCGCTGGCCCGGCTGACGCCAAGCGCCGAGGCCGCGGGCCAGACGTGGTTCCAGCTCTCCGCGCTGGCCGAGCGGGTCAACGCCACCATCCGGATCGCCAGCGAACGGGCCCGCCACCTCGACAGCGCGCCCGCGGCCGGCCGCGGGCAGGACCCCGATCAGCTCGAGGCGCAGGCCGAACGCGTCGCGGCGGAGGAGGCGGAGCTGGCGGAGGCCCTCGAGGTCGCCAGGGCGACCCTCGACGCAGCCAAGGACCAGCTGACCCAGTACGAGGAGGCGTCGGCCGCGGCCGAGCGTGCGCACATGGCAGCCGTCCGGGCCATCGCCGATCGCCGCGAGGGTCTGGCCCGGCTCTCCGGCCAGGTCGACACGCTGCGTACCAGGGCAGACTCCGTCGACTCCGAGGTCGCCCGGCTCTCGCTGGCCATCGAGGACGCCCGAGCGCGCGGCGACGCTGCGCAGGCCGAGTTCGAGAGTGTCCAGGACAAGATCGGCGATCTGGACGCGGGTGAACTCGGGCTCGACAGTCATCACGAGCGCGCCGTCGCCGCGCTGGACAGCGCCACTGCCCGGGTGACCGAACTCCAGGACGCGGAGCGCGCCGCGGGACAGGAGGTCGCGTCGCTGCGGGCCAGGATCGAGGCCCTCTCGATCGGGTTGCAGCAGAAGGACGGCGCCGCCTGGTTGGTCGAGCACCGCTCCGGGGACGGACTGATCGGCCCGCTCGCCGGGATGCTCCGCATCCGGTCCGGATACGAAACCGCGATCGCCGCGGCGCTCGGACCCGCAGCCGACGCCGTCGCCGCGCAGACGATCGTCGACGCACGGTCGGCCGTCGTGGCCCTCAAGGACGCCGACGGTGGTCGCGCCGCACTGGTCATCGGGGGTGTCGCCGCGGCGCCGCCGCGTGATGACGCGACACTGCCCGGAGCCGCGCACCGCGCGCTCGACCTGGTCGAGCACCCCGACAACCTCCGCGGTGCGCTGACCGCGCTGCTCGGCGAGGTCGCGGTGGTCGACACCCTCGAGGAGGCCGCGGACCTCGTCGTCGGCAGGCCTGGCCTGCGCGCGGTCACCCTGGACGGTGACCTCGTGGGGGCGGGCTGGATCACCGGCGGCTCCGATCGGCGACCCTCCACGCTGGAGGTGCAGTCCGCCATCGACGCGTCCACCGCGGGCCTCGCCGACGCCGAACGCCGGGCCGACGAACTCGCGGCCGCACTGTCCGGCGCGCTGGCCGAGAAGGCGGACCGCACCGAATCCGCCGAGCAGACCCTGGCCGCGCTGAACGAGTCGGACGCCGCGTTGTCCGCGATCTACGAGCAGCTCGGCCGGCTCGGACAGGTGGCCCGCGCCGCGCACGCCGAATCCGACCGCCTGGCCAATCAGCGCACCGCCGCCGAGACCGGCCGCGAGGACGCGGTCGCGGCGCTGCGGGAGCTGGAGGAGCGCCTCGCGCTTGCCCAGCAGGAACAGACGATGGACGGCGACCCGGCGGCAGGCGACCCCAGCAGCGGCGAGCGGGAGGCCGCTGCCGCGGCGCTCACCGAGGTGCGGGCCGTGGAGATGGAGGCCCGCCTGACGCTGCGGACCGCCGAGGAACGTGCGGAATCGGTTCGCGGCAAGGCGGATTCGCTGCGGCGCGCGGCGCAGGCGGAGCGCGACGCCCGGGCCCGCGCGGAACGGGCCATGGCCGCGCGGCAGAACGCGGCCGCCGTCGCCGCCGCGGTCGCGGAGTCCGGCAGGCGGGTGGCGGCGCACCTGGAGGAGGTGGTCGCGGCTGCGGTGGCGCACCGCGACGGCCTGACTCGTCAGCGGGCCGAACGCACCCAGCAACTGGAGACGGTCAAGGAGCGGGTCCGCCAGTACACCGGCCAACTGACCGCGCTGACCGACGCCGTGCATCGCGACGAGGTGGCCAGGGCACAGGCGGCACTGAGGATCGAGCAGCTCGAGGAGACCATTTCGGAGCAACACGGAATCGGGCTCGAGGACCTCATCGCGGAGTACGGACCCGAGGTGCCGCTGCCGCCGTCGGCGCTCGAGATGGCCGAGTACGAGCAGGCCAGGGAGCGCGGCGAGCAGGTGGTCGCCCCAACGCCGATGCCGTACGACCGGGACACCCAGGAGCGCCGGGCCAAGCGGGCCGAGCGGGACCTCGCGACCCTCGGCAAGGTCAATCCCCTTGCGCTGGAGGAGTTCGCGGCGCTCGAAGAGCGCTACAACTTCCTGGCCACCCAGCTCGAGGACGTCAAGACCGCGCGCAAGGACCTGCTCGGGGTGGTCGCCGACGTCGACGCCCGGATCCTGCAGGTGTTCACGGAGGCGTGGCTGGACGTCGAGCGCGAGTTCGTCGGGGTGTTCGCGAAACTGTTCCCCGGCGGCGAGGGCAGGCTGGTCCTGACCAATCCGTCCGACATGCTCACCACCGGCATCGAGGTGGAGGCGCGTCCGCCCGGCAAGAAGGTCAAGCGGCTCTCGCTGCTCTCCGGTGGCGAGAAGTCACTGACCGCGGTGGCGATGCTGGTGGCGATCTTCCGGGCACGTCCCTCCCCGTTCTATGTGATGGACGAGGTGGAGGCGGCCCTCGACGACACCAACCTGCGGCGCCTGATCGGCCTGTTCGAGCAGCTGCGCGAGAAGTCGCAGCTCATCGTCATCACGCACCAGAAGCCGACCATGGAGGTGGCCGACGCCCTGTACGGCGTCAGCATGCGCGGCGACGGCATCACTCAGGTGATCTCGCAGCGCCTGCGCGGGCAGAACCTGGCGGTTGCCCAGCCCGTCGCGGAGTGAGCAACGGGCAACCAACCCTCGACGACACAAGATCAAATTCCCCCGTATTTGCGGCAATCGCAGGTCAGTGCTGCATACGCTCTGGTGAGACCCACCGTGGGTGACTTCGCATCAGCGACAAGGAGTTCGACATGGAATGGCTGTTGGGTGTTCTGGGCGGTCTCGTCGGCGGCAACCTCGCCGGTGCCAACAAGGGCCTCGGCGTCGCGGGCAACAGCGTGAGCGGCGCGGTCGGCGGTGGTATCACCGGCGCGATCATTCAGGCCGCCACCGGTAGCGGGTTGGACTTCGGGCAGATTGTCGCGCAGATCGGCGCGGGCGGCGCCGTCGGCGGATTGCTGACCGCTGTCATCGCGATGGTCACCAAGGGTCGCGCGAACGCTCGCTGACCGGGGCGAACTTCCCGCGACGGCCGCGCGAGCCAGGTGCTCGCGCGGCCGTCGCTTTTCTGTGCCGGGACGGTGCCTGAAAGGATGAGGGCGTGAATACCGGAGCTTGGATCGCAATCGCGGCCGTCGTGGCCGTCCTTCTCGTCGCGCTCGTCGTGGGCTGGACGCTGTATCGGCGGCGGCGGGTCAGCCTGCAGCCCACGCAGCCCGCGCCCGGCGAGCTGGCGCAGCCGAAGGACCGATCCGGGGGCTACCAGCCCGAGAGTGGGATCAGCTTCAGTCAGGGCGCGACGGCTACCGCGCCGCCCGTGACGCGGCCGACGCCACCGGTCGAGCTGCCGGTCGAGGAGCCGGTCACGGAGGCGGCGCCCGCCCCCGTCGAGCCGGCCCCCGTCGAGGTCGAGCCGGCCCCCGTCGAGCCGGCGCCGACGCCCGTGCCCGTCGAGCCTGCGACCGCTGCGGCCGCGCCTGCCGCGCTGGAGGAGATCGCGCCGACCGCGGGACGGCTGGACCGGCTGCGCGGACGGCTCGCGCGGTCCCAGTCTGCGGTCGGCAAGAGCCTGCTCGGCCTGCTCGGCGGCGGCGACCTGGACGAGGCCTCCTGGGAGGAGATCGAGGACACGCTGCTGGTCGCGGACCTCGGCAGCGCCACCACGGAGCAGATCGTCACCAGGCTGCGGGCCGAGATCGCCGCCGGCTCGGTCAAGACCGAGGCGGAGGCGCGGGCGCTGCTGCGCGCCGTGCTGATCGACGCGCTCCATCCCGAGTTCGACCGTTCGATCAAGGCCCTCCCGCATGATTCGACCCCCGGCGTGTTGCTGGTGGTCGGCGTGAACGGCACCGGCAAGACCACGAGCACCGGCAAGCTGGCGCGCGTGCTGGTCGCGGACGGCAGGCGCGTCCTGCTGGGCGCGGCCGACACGTTCCGTGCGGCCGCGGCCGATCAGCTGCAGACCTGGGCCGAGCGGGTCGGGGCCGAGGTGGTGCGCGGCAACGAGGGCGCCGACCCCGCCGCGATCGCGTACGACTCGGTGACCAAGGGCATCGAGACCGGGGTCGACGTCGTGATCGTGGACACCGCGGGCCGCCTGCACACCAAGACCGGACTGATGGACGAGCTCGGCAAGGTCAAGCGGGTGGTGGAGAAGCGGGCCTCGGTCGACGAGGTGCTGCTGGTGCTCGACGCGACGATCGGTCAGAACGGGCTGGTGCAGGCGCGGGTGTTCGCCGAGGTCGTCGACATCACCGGGGTGGTGCTGACCAAGCTCGACGGTACGGCGAAGGGTGGCATCGTCTTCCAGGTGCAGCACGAGCTGGGGGTCCCGGTGAAGCTGGTCGGGCTGGGAGAGGGCGCCGACGACCTGGCACCGTTCGAGCCGGGCGCGTTCGTGGACGCACTGCTTGGCTGATGCCAGCGGAACGCGATTCGGTGCGAACTGGACGGTCGTCGAGGTCGCTACCAGCATGTTTGGCTGTTGTGATTGATGCCACATCGGTTTGACTTCGGATGACCGAAGACATTGACTAAGCCTGCCCTCACAAAGGGCAGGCTTAGTTTCTTTCTGCGCGGGGCAGCGCGCGCCAACCATCAGCAATCAGCATCGAACCTCGCGCAGGTTTCGCCCCACGTGTCAGGACGATCACCCATGTATGACCACGTCGACGTCTTCGCCGACCCCGTTGGACCATCCACCGCCTCCGACGCGGCCCATTCGTGGAAGCCGCGCCCCGAGGCAGTGACGTGGGGACCACAGCATTCCGGCATTCATCCGAAGATCGCGTCGAAGCGTCGATCGGCGTGGCCTGCGCCCGTTCCCCAGCGTCCTCACGCCCTGCATGACTCGTGGTGGATCGTTGTGGGCGCCGCGCTCGGGGCGTCAACCATCATCGCAGCCGTCTTGTGGATCTCGGCGCACGTCGAGGTGGACCCGGCGCTCCACACCGCCGCGCTGTTCGTGCATCTGGCTTCGCTGGTGCTCGGTTTCGGCGGGGTCCTGGTCGCCGACTACCTCGTGCTGGTGTGGCTGTCCGGTCGGTGCACGCTTGCCGAGGCGATCCGCGGCGCGGAGCGCCTGCACCTGCCCATCTGGGCTGGGCTCGCCGGCCTCGTCGCCAGCGGGGCGCTGCTCGAACCGGATCTCGCGTCGGACCTCACCCGGATCAAGATGGCGCTGGTGCTGGCTCTGACCGTGAACGGGCTCCAAGCGCTCATCCTGAGTCGGCGTATCTCCCAACACGACTCGATTCCGCTCACACCGCGACTGATGGTGTGGGGAGCCGCTACCGCGATGGTGTCCCAACTCTGCTGGTGGGGCGCGGTATGGATCGGCTTCTGGAACGCACAGCACTGATCATCGCGGGCAGATCGGAGATGCCCGAGAAGCGCACGTTGGAGAGGACGACGCACCATGGCACACGGCATCGGATTGAGCATCGGGACGGTCAACGCCGTCGCCGCGGTGCTCCCCGACGATGCGGCGGACTGGCTGACGCTCACGCGCGGCGCCACACCGAACGGCGGCGGCCTCCCGGATTCCGGCCCCGATCGGGTTGCCGCGGAGGCGCGCAGCCTGATCGCGGAGGCGTGCGCCGACGCACCCGCGTCCGACGCTCGGCCGGTCGTGCTCACCTACCCCGCGGTGTACGCGGACCACTCGGTGGCCGAGCTGCGCGCCGCTCTTGACCAGGCGGGACTCCCCGAGGTCGAGCTGGTCCCCGAGCCAATCGCAGCCGTCGCGTGGCTCGAGACGGTCCGCGCTCCGCACGACGGTGCGCTGGCGCTGGTCTACGACCTCGGCGGATCGAGCCTGGACATCACCCTGGTCGCAGTCGGCCACGGAAGTGACCGAGCAACGATCGTCGGAAGGCCGTTGCGCTCGACTGAGTTCGGGGGTGGGCTGGTCTTGGATTGCCTGCGCGCGGCGGGTGCCGATCCCTCGGATCTGGATCTGGTGCTGCTGACCGGCGGCGCAGCCAAGACCCACCTCGTCGAGGACCTACTGGCAGGGGAGCTGAACATCCCCGTCATGTGCGGGCCGGACCCCGGATCCACCGCCGCTCGCGGCGCGGCTGTCCTGGCGGCGCGGTCCCTGGTGGCGGCCGGGAGTGCGAGCCCCACCGGGCGGGATTCGGCGCGATGGCCGCGCTGGGCAGCCGCCGGGATCGCCGCCGCCGCGGTCCTCGCAGTTCCGGCCGTTGCCCTCACCGGATCAGCGTCGCATCCGGTTCCGGACAGTCCGGCCGCGAGCGCCCCGCGGATGGTTGTCGGCGATATCTCGTCGGTCGGTGGACTTCCGCCCGAACCGCGCGAGGCCCCAGCGGTGCTCGACGCCATCTCGGCCGGCGACCTCACCGCCGAGCGCGACGCGGTCGCGATCCTGGAGGCACCGACGCACCGGGTCACGTACGCCGAGCCCGACCACGACCGTCCGTCCCAGCGTGAAGGAAGCGTTGCCGCTCCGCCTCCGCAGGTTCCCGTGGCCCCACCACTCGCGACGTCGCCCGCAACCGTGTTGCCAGCCACCGAGTCGCCCGCCGTGCCGACGACCGAACCGGCCCAGGCCACGGCGACCCCGACGCCCGAACCCGCCCAGACCCCGGCGACCCCGACGCCCGAACCGGCCCAGGCCACGGCGACGCCGGCGACCGAACCGCAGACACCGGGTCAGGATGTGACGCCCGTGGACGACCCGGCGGGGGAGTTGACCACCGCTTACCCATGAGTTCTCTCGGCGACGTCGCGGCCGACGCCGGACGCCTAACGAATCAGTAACGAAGCCGTCGGGCGTCGCCCGGCTCGCCGTCCGCACAGGGACATTCACGGGGGCGACAGGTTCGTGAAACGCAGAAGCAACACACTTCCGCGATGCGTTCACCCGAGCGAAACACGGCAGCGCCACAGCCGAAACACCGGCTGAGCAGTCTTCACATCAAGTCGAATGCCGCAAGGGGCGGGACGACAGAAGGAGGAGGCTCAACGTGGAATTTCCCACAATCGGGGCGCCGGACACCGGGGACACCGCGTGGATGCTGATCAGCGCCGCGCTCGTGTTGCTGATGACGCCGGGGCTCGCGTTCTTCTACGGCGGCATGGTCCGGGCCAAGAGCGTGCTGAACATGATCATGATGAGCATCGGCGCGATGGGCGTTGTGGGCATCCTCTGGGTCCTGTTCGGTTACTCGGTGGCCTTCGGTGACGACATGGGCGGCCTGATCGGTGACCCGTTCCAGTACTTCGGCCTGAAGGGCATCTTCGGCGGCGCCTACCTGGCCGACGCCGACACCGGCGCCGACATGGCCATCCCGCTCGTCGGAACCATCCCGGCCACCGTGTTCGTCGCCTTCCAGGCGATGTTCGCGATCATCACCGTCGCCCTGATCTCGGGCGCGGTTGCCGACCGCCTCCGGTTCGGCCCCTGGCTCCTGTTCGCCGGCCTGTGGGCGACCATCGTCTACTTCCCGGTGGCGCACTGGGTCTTCGCCTTCGACGGCGTCACCGCCGAGACGGGCGGCTGGATCGCCAACCAGCTCAAGGCGATCGACTTCGCCGGTGGCACCGCGGTCCACATCAACGCGGGCGTCGCGGGCCTGGTGCTCGCGATCATCCTCGGCAAGCGCCGCGGCTGGCCGGGAACGCCCTTCCGTCCGCACAACCTGCCGTTTGTGATGCTCGGCGCTGCCCTGCTGTGGTTCGGCTGGTTCGGATTCAACGCGGGATCCGCGGTGGGCTCCAACGGCATTGCTGGCGCCACCTTCCTCACCACCGTCATCGCCACCTGCGCCGCGATGCTGTCCTGGCTCCTGGTCGAGCGCCTGCGTGACGGCCACGCCACCACCCTCGGCGCCGCTTCCGGCATCGTCGCAGGTCTGGTCGCCATCACCCCTGCGTGTTCCTCGGTCAACGTGGTCGGCGCGCTGTTCATCGGTGTGGTCGCGGGTGTCCTCTGCGCCCTCGCGGTCGGACTGAAATACCGCTTCGGATACGACGATTCGCTTGATGTCGTCGGCGTCCACCTGGTCGGCGGTCTCGTCGGCACCCTGCTGGTCGGTCTCGTCGCGACGGCCGAGGCTCCCGCGGGCGTCAAGGGACTGTTCTATGGTGGTGGCTTCGACCAGCTGTGGCGTCAGGCGGCCGGCGCGGGTGCGGTTCTGCTGTACTCGCTCGTCGCCACGACGATCGTCGCGCTCATCGTGAAGTACACGATCGGCCTCCGGGCCAGCGACGAGGCCGAGGCCCTCGGTGTGGACGAAGCAGAACACGCTGAGAACGCATACGACTTCGCCGCACTCGGCGGAAGCTCGGTACCGGGGCGCTCGACCGTCAGGGAGGCATGAAAAACATGAAGTTGATCACCGCAATCGTCAAGCCGTTCACTCTCGAGGACGTCAAGACCGGCCTGGAGCAGGCCGGGGTGCTCGGAATGACCGTCAGTGAGGTTCAGGGCTACGGCCGTCAGAAGGGCCACACCGAGGTTTACCGCGGCGCCGAGTACTCGGTCGACTTCGTACCCAAGGTTCGCGTCGAGGTCGTCGTCGACGACGCCGCCGTGGACAAGGTGGTCGAGGTCATCGTCGAGGCCGCTCGTACCGGGAAGATCGGAGACGGCAAGGTGTGGGTCTCGCCCGTCGAATCCGTCATCCGCGTGCGAACGGGTGAACGGGGCGCGGATGCGCTCTGACCCAACAGGGTCCGGATCTGGTGGCCCCGATCCCGCCGCGACGTCGGCGGGGTCGGGGCCGCCCGCGTCCGGGGGCATGGTCGCCGCCGACGATCTGGTCCGTGCCCGGAAGCAGTTGCTGGACGGCGGTTCCCGGACCCGTCGCCTCGACACCGTCGCGCTGCGGCAGGCGCTGGTGGACCTGCACGAGTTCTGGCTGACCACCAAGGGCGCCGAGCTCGGTATCAAGCCGGACAGCGGATTCGCGATCGTCGCGGTCGGCGGGCTTGGTCGTCGCGAGCTGCTGCCGTATTCCGACCTGGACCTGGTGCTGCTGCACGACGACATCGACCCAGTCGTTGTCTCCGATGTGGCCGACCGGCTCTGGTATCCGTTGTGGGACGCGCACATCAAGCTCGACCACAGCGTCCGGACCGTCCCGCAGGCGCTCCAGGTGGCGTCCTCGGATCTGACCGCAGCCCTCGGGCTGCTCGAGGCCCGGCACATCGCAGGCGATGTGGAGCTGAGCAACCTGCTGATCGGCGGGGTGCGGCGGCAGTGGCGAACCGGGATCCGTTCGCGTTTCGACGAACTCGTCGAGCAGGCCCGCGCGCGGTGGGCGCGCAGCGGCGAGATCGCGCACCGGGCCGAACCGGACATCAAGAACGGCCGCGGCGGTCTGCGGGACATCCAGCTGCTCAGCGCACTGGCGATCGCGCAGCTGACCGATGCGGTGCCGGGACTGGGACCGCAGACACCCGGCGGCGGACTGGCATTCGCGCACGACCGGCTGCTGGACGTGCGCACCGAACTGCACCGGGTGGCCGGCCGCGCCCGCGACCAGCTCCGCGCCCAGGACGCCGACGAGATCGGCGCCGCCCTGCGGATCGGAGACCGGTTCGACCTGGCCCGGATGCTCAGCGATTCGGCCCGCACGATCAGCTACTCCGTCGACGTCGGACTGCGGACGGCGGGGAACGCGCTGCCGCGCCGGGGACTGTCGAGGCTGCGCCGGACGCCGGTGCGACGGCCGCTGGACGAGGGGGTGGTCGAGCACGCGGGCGAGGTGGTGCTCGCGCGCGACGCGAAGCCGAACAAGGACCCCGGATTGATCATGCGCGTGGCCGCGGCCGCCGCGCAGTCCGGCATGCCGATCTCCGCGTCCACGCTGAATCGGCTCTCGGACAGCGCACCCGAGCTGCGGGAGCCGTGGCCGAAGGAGGCGCTCGACGACCTGCTCGTGCTGCTCGGCTCCGGCAAGAACACGATCGCGGTGGTCGAGGCGCTCGACCGCACCGGGCTGTGGGGGCGGCTGCTGCCGGAATGGGGCGCCATCCGCGACCTGCCGCCGCGCGACGCCGTCCACACCTGGACGGTGGATCGGCACCTGGTCGAGACCGCGGCCTACGCCAGCGGATTCACCACCCGGGTGTCCCGGCCGGACCTGCTGGTGCTCGGCGCACTGCTGCACGACATCGGGAAGGGGCGCGGCGGCGATCACAGCCTCGTCGGCGCCGAACTCGCCAATCAGATCGGCAACAGGCTCGGGCTGTGGCCGTCGGACGTGGCGGTGCTCAGCGCGATGGTCCGCTACCACCTGTTGTTGCCGGAAACAGCCACCCGCCGCGACCTCGACGACCCGGCGACGGTGCGGATGGTCGTGGAGGCACTGGGCGGCGACACCGTCGTGCTCGAACTGCTCTATGCCCTCGCCGAGGCCGATTCCCTGGCCACCGGGCCGGGCGTGTGGGGGGACTGGAAGTCGTCGCTGATCCGGGAACTGGTCCGGCGTTGCCGGATGGTGATGGCGGGCGAGCAGCTGCCGACCCCGGATCCGATCGACCCGGAGCACGCGGCGTTGGCGGCCGACGGGGGCGTGCACGTGCTGCTGCGGCCCGCGGAGGGCGCGCACACCTACACCGTCACGGTCGTCGCGCCCGACACGCTTGGCCTGCTGTCGGACGCCGCGGGTGTGCTGGCCCTGCATTCGCTGCGGGTGCTCTCGGCCTCGCTGGGCAGCCACGAGGGAGCGGCCGTGAACTCGTTCACGGTGGCCCCCCGGTTCGGCGCGCCGCCGCAGGCCGGTCTGCTGCGCCAGGAACTGATCCGGGCGATCTCCGGGGAACTGGACCTGGTCGCGATGCTCGAGGAGAAGGAGCAGCAGGCTCAGGTCGAGCAGGCCCTCGAGCGCGGCACCGAGGGGGTGCCGGTGCAGTACGCGCAGGCGCCGCCGCGGATCATCTGGTTCGACACTCCGGTGGACGGTCAGGTGATCCTCGAGCTGCGGGCCGAGGACCGCCTCGGGCTGCTGTGCCGGCTGGCGAGCGTCCTCGAGCGGCTCGGCGCCGACATCCGGTGGGCGCGGGTCTCCACGCTAGGCGCGTCGGTGGTCGACGCGTTCTGTCTTCACCTCGGCGACACCGACTCGCGGGTCACCAGGGAAGAGTTCGAGGCGGCGGTGCTCGCTGTGGTCCCGGCGCCCCGACCGCGCAAGGCCGGGGACGCCGACGGCGTCGACAATGGCGCCACGGGCGGGGGCGCCGGGTAGAGCGGCTAGGCTTGACCGAAACGCCCACGCGACAGCCAGGAGCCCGATCGGTGTTCGAATCCCTTTCCGACAGGTTGACCGGTGCCCTCAAAGACCTCCGGGGTAAGGGGCGCCTGTCCGGCGCCGACATCGACGCCACCTGCAGGGAGATCCGGCTCGCCCTGCTCGAGGCCGACGTCGCGCTGCCCGTGGTCCGCACCTTCATCGAGAAGATCAAGGAGCGCGCCAAGGGCGCCGAGGTCTCCGGCGCGCTGAACCCAGCGCAGCAGGTCGTCAAGATCGTCAACGAGGAGCTCGTCGGGATCCTCGGCGGCGAGACCAGGCGACTGCGGTTCGCGAAGAACCCGCCGACGGTCATCATGCTCGCCGGCCTGCAGGGCTCCGGTAAGACCACTCTCGCGGGCAAGCTCGCGAAGTGGCTCACCGGACAGGGGCACACGCCGCTCCTGGTGGCCTGCGACCTGCAGCGTCCCGGCGCGGTCAGCCAGCTCCAGATCGTCGGCGAGCGCGCGGGCGCGGCCGTGTTCGCGCCGCACCCGGGCACCTCGATCGGCGGCGGCGAGAACGAGCTGGGTCAGTCGGCCGCCGACCCGGTCGACATCGCCTGGCAGGGCATCCAGGAGGCCAAGGCCAAGCAGCACGACGTGGTCATCGTCGACACCGCGGGCCGACTCGGCATCGACGAGGAACTGATGGGTCAGGCGGCGGGCATCCGCGACGCCGTCTACCCGGACGAGATCCTGTTCGTCCTCGACGCGATGACCGGTCAGGACGCCGTGCAGACGGCGGAGGCGTTCCGTGCGGGCGTCGGCTTCACCGGCGTGGTGCTGACCAAGCTCGACGGCGACGCCCGCGGCGGTGCCGCGCTGAGCGTCCGGGAGATCACCGGCGAGCCGATCCTGTTCGCGTCCACCGGTGAGAAGCTCGAGGACTTCGACGTCTTCCACCCGGACCGGATGGCCAGCCGGATCCTGGGCATGGGCGACGTGCTCAGCCTGATCGAGCAGGCCGAGCAGGTCTTCGACGCGAAGCAGGCCGAGGCCGCCGCCCAGAAGATCGGCTCCGGACAGTTGACCCTCGAGGACTTCCTCGAGCAGATGATGGCCGTGCGGAAGATGGGCCCGATCGGCAATCTGCTCGGCATGCTGCCCGGCGCCGGGCAGATGAAGGACGCGCTCGCCAACGTCGACGAGAAGCAGCTCGACCGCGTGCAGGCGATCATCCGCGGCATGACGCCCGCGGAACGCGACGACCCGAAGATCATCAACGCCTCCCGCCGGCTGCGCATCGCCAACGGCTCCGGGGTCAAGGTCTCCGACGTCAATCAGCTGGTGGACCGGTTCTTCGAGGCCCGCAAGATGATGGCCGCGATGGCGGGCCGGATGGGGATGCCGGGAGCCCGCGCGAACCAGCGCAGCAAGAAGGGCAAGAAGGGGAAGAAGGGCGGCAAGGGCCCGACCCAGCCGAAGATCCGCGGCGGCTTCCCCGGCATGCCCGGCGGGATGCCGGGTGGGATGCCGGGTGGGATGCCCGCCGGATTCCCCGGGCTGCCCGCGGGCATGGACCTGTCGAAGATGCCGAAGGGCCTCGACGAGCTGCCGCCCGGACTCGAGGGCATCGACCTGTCCCAGCTGAAGCTCCCCAAGAAGTAGAAATGGCACTGCGGCTGCGCGGTGTGGGTTTGCCCGACGAGCAGGGCGTCGAGCTGTGGGTCGGCGACGACGGGCTGATCGGCACGGAGCCGGTCCCTGGCGCGCGAACGCTGACCGAGACCGGGTGGATCCTGCCCGGACTCGTCGACGCGCACTGCCACATCGGCATTCGCTACGGCGGCGGCCACGAGGACGAGGCGGGTCTGCTCGCGCAGGCCGAGACCGAACGCGACTGCGGGGTCCTGCTGCTGCGTGACGCCGGGTCACCGGTGGACACCCGCCACCTCGACGCCCGCGACGACCTGCCGCGGATCATTCGCGCGGGCCGCCACATCGCGATGACCAAGCGGTACATCCGCGGGCTGCCTGTCGACCTCGAGGACGAGTCGCAGCTGCCCGCCGCTGTCACCGAGCAGGCGCTGCGCGGCGACGGCTGGGTCAAGCTCGTCGGCGACTGGATCGACCGCGACGCCGGGGACCTGCGCCCGCTGTGGGGCGACGCGGTGCTCAAGGAGGCGATCGACGCCGCGCACCGGGTCGGGGCCAGGGTCACCGCGCACGTGTTCGGCGAGGACGCGCTGCCCGGCTTGATCGAGGCGGGTATCGACTGCATCGAACACGGCACCGGCCTGACGTCGGACACCATCGAGATGATGGCCCTGCGGGGTACCGCGCTGGTGCCGACGCTGATCAACATCGCGACGTTCCCGGAGATCGCGGACTCGGCGACCCGGTTCCCGGTGTACGCCGCGCACATGCGGGACCTGCACGCCCGACGCTATGAGACGGTCGCCGCCGCGCACGCCGCAGGCGTCCCGATCTTCGCGGGCACCGACGCGGGCGGCTCCATCCGGCACGGCCGGATCGCCGACGAGGTCGCCGAGCTCGCGCGTGCCGGGCTGGGACCGACGGCGGCGCTCGGCGCGGCGTGCTGGGACGCCAGGAAGTGGCTCGGCCGTCCCGGTCTCGAGCAGGGCGCGTCAGCCGACCTGCTCGTCTACGAGCAGGACCCGCGCACCGGGCCCGAGGTGCTCGCCGCCCCGGACCTGGTCATGCTGCGCGGCCGGGTGGTGCAGGTCCGCGGCCGGTTTGTGTGACGTTGCCTATTTGACGCAGGGGTCGGCCCCGGCGTCGGCGCGGCCGTTGAACCGGACCTCGCTGACCGAGGTGACGTCGTTGAACGGCGCGGACTCCTGGCCCGCCGCGTTCTTCACCGGCTGGCCGTCCACCGTCTCGTTGATCGTCAGGGTGACGGTCTTGGCCGCCTTGTCGACCTCGAGCGTCTGGATCCCGCGCTCCGGCCGGACCTCCTGGGTGACGGAGGTTCCGTCGTCGAAGGCCCAGGTGACCTTGGTGACCTTCCGGTTCTGGACGAACCGGTCCGAGCCATCCACGTCCTTCTTGTCGTAGCCGGGATCGATCCCGACGGAGGTGAGGTCGAGCTTGCAGGCGAAGCTCACCGACAGCACCTGGCCATTGGTGCCCGCGCAGCGCCACGCCGTGGTGAGGTCGCCGTCCGTGGCGTTCGGGGCCTCGTAGGAGATCTTCCTGCCGGTGGAATCGACGGCGGGCGGGTAGGCGACGCAGGTCGGGACGGCACCGGTGGGGGTGATCGCCGCGGCGACGTCGCCGAACTCGCCTTCTCCGCCGAAGTCGCCACCGCCGAAGTCGCCACCGCCGAAGTCGTTGCTGTCGTTGGGCTCGCTGTCGGCGGCCGTCGCCTGGCCGTCGGTGTCGCGGGCGAGCGACGAGTTGAGCAGGAAGCCGCCGCCCGCGAGCAGCACGACCGCGGCGGTGACTGCCGCGCCGATGCCGAGCCAGCCCTTCCAGGACAGCGGACCTCGGCCGGGTGCGGGCGGCGCCGGTGCGTCGAAAAGTGGCTGGGCCGGCGGCGGAGGCGGTGGTGGCGGCGGCGGAGTCGACTCGGCGGCGGGGCGCGGTCCGTCGTCGGGCGAATTCTCGAAAACGGGGGTCACGGGGCCTCCACCTTCTCGGCGGCCTTGTCGGCTGCCTTGTCTCCGGCGCGGTCGGGGCGGGCCTTCAGCGCGGCGTCGACTTCCGGGTCGCCGAGTTCGGCCAGCCAGTCCAGCAGGTCGGGATACGCGCTGGGATTCGCCGCGACGTAGGGACGCAGCGACGCATCGGACTGGGCGATGTGACCGAGGGTCTGCATCGGGGTGTACGGATCGAGCGCGAGTGCCTGCGTGTAGGGCTTGGTCGGCGCGGGCGCCGCGGCGACGGAGGGCTGTGGCGCCGGGCCGTCCGCGTCGATCAGGTCCGCGAACTCGGGTGGGTGGACTGCGGTCGCGTCCTGCCTGCGGGCCGACCGCGGCTGGATCAGCCCCAGGTCGTAGGCCAGCGCGGTGAATGCCAACAGCGTCTGCAGGATCGCCAGGGCGAGGATCGCGATCCCGCCCCAACCGAGCGAGACGCCGAGGCTCACGTCGTCGTCGGAGTCGCCGACGAAGTCCCCAGTGAGGGTGGGGACGTTGCTGATCGCGATCAGCAGGAACAGGGCCAGCAGGGCGCCGACCGCGGCAGCGGCGGTGGCGATGGCCCGCAGGACCGGCGCAGCGCCGGGGAACTGGGACAGTCGCGACACGGTGGACAGGCCCGCGCTGATGCCGGAGAACAACAGGAAGACGACGACCAGCAGACCCTGAGGGAGGAGGAATCCGTTGACGTTGATCTCGTCGCCCGAGGTTCGGACGAGGAAGTACGGCCCGAAGCCCAGCAACAGATTGAGCAGGCCGAGGGTGAGCACTGCGATGGCGAGTGCGTTCGGCCGGCCGACGGCCGCGACCGGCGGTCCCGCGGCAGGCGCTGCGAACGGCGCGTTGGACATGGATCCCCCTTGTGAACGAGCGACAACTTCCGTGGAATTCGTCACCGACCTGCGGCGATTACGTGTCATCGGAGTCTAGGCTGAGGTGGAGCCGATGGGAGCGCGAAACACCGGCGGCCTCGAGCGATTAACGGCGCGACCCCATCATCTGGCAGAATGAACCGCTGTTCGCCCGTCTCCGGTCAC
This sequence comes from Rhodococcus sp. NPDC059179, assembly GCF_042754885.1. Taxonomy (NCBI): domain Bacteria; kingdom Bacillati; phylum Actinomycetota; class Actinomycetes; order Mycobacteriales; family Nocardiaceae; genus Rhodococcus; species Rhodococcus sp. NPDC059179. The sequence continues at coordinate 189,979 of NZ_JBHZBV010000005.1, forward strand.
GTACCGCGCGGCGGTCACGACACCCCTCAACGCGAAACCGGGTGCGCAGGCCTTGCGCATCGCTGAATTGCGCCGTGACCATCTGAAAGGCTCCACCATGGCTGTCAAGATCAAGCTCATGCGGCTCGGCAAGATCCGTACCCCGCACTACCGCGTCGTCATCGCCGACTCTCGCACCCGCCGCAACGGCCGTGCGATCGAGACCATCGGCAAGTACCACCCCAAGGAAGAGCCCTCCCTGATCGAGATCGACTCGGAGCGCGCGCAGTACTGGCTGGGTGTCGGCGCGCAGCCGACCGAGCCGGTCGAGGCACTCCTCAAGATCACCGGTGACTGGCAGAAGTTCAAGGGCCTGCCGGGCGCCGAGGGCACCCTGAAGGTCAAGGAAGCCAAGCCGACCAAGCTGGAGCTCTTCCAGGCCGCGCTGGCGCAGGCCGACAGCGAGCCGGTGGCCGAGGCCATCACCCCGAAGAAGAAGAAGGCTGCCAAGGCCGACGACGCCGAGGCTGCTGCCGAGGCGCCCGCCGAGGCCGAGGCCGCCGCGGATTCCGAGGCTGCTGACAAGTGAGCGCCGTTGTCGCCGATGCCGTCGAACAGCTCGTTCGCGGCATCGTCGCCAACCCCGACGACGTCCGGGTCGAGCTCTCGACCGGACGCCGTGGGCGGACGGTCGAGGTGCACGTGAACCCTGAGGACCTGGGCAAGGTCATCGGGCGTGGCGGGCGCACCGCGACCGCACTGCGGACCCTCGTCACCGGTATCGGTGGCCGCGGGATCCGCGTCGACGTGGTCGACACCGATCAGTAGTCGGGATCGGGCAGTGGAGCTCGTCATCGGGCGTGTGGCCAAGTCGCACGGCATCAGGGGTGAACTGGCCGTAGACATACGGACCGACAACCCCGATGAGCGTTTTGCGGTCGGCACCGTGTTGCACGGCCGCAAGCCCCGCGAGCAGAAACTCACCAGCTACACGGTGGAAGCCGCCCGGGAACATTCCGGGCGGCTTCTGCTGCGTCTCGAGGGAATCGACGACCGCACGTCCGCCGACGCGATCCGCGGCACGCTGTTCATCGTCGACACCGCTGACCTTCCGCCGTCGGACGACCCCGACGAGTTCTACGACCACGAGCTCGAGGGCCTCGCCGTCCGGCTGGTCGACGGCACCCCGGTCGGCTCGGTCAACGAGGTGTTGCACTCGGCCGCGGGCGAGCTGCTCTCCGTTCGTCCGGAGGGACAGCAGTCCGGCGAGATCCTGATCCCGTTTGTCGCGGCCATCGTCACCTCCGTGTCCGTCGCCGACGGAGTCATCGAGATCGATCCGCCTGAGGGACTTCTGAATCCGGAGTAGCTGTGCGCCTCGACGTCATCACGATCTTTCCCGAGTACCTCGAGCCGTTGCGAACGGCGTTGCTGGGCAAGGCCATCGACAAGGGCCTGATCTCCGTCGGCGTGCACGACCTGCGGGACTGGACCCATGACGTCCACAAGGCGGTCGACGACTCGCCGTATGGCGGCGGGCCCGGCATGGTCATGAAGCCGACCGTCTGGGGCGAGGCGCTGGACGAGGTGCTCGGCACCGGGCCGGACCCGGAGACCTTGCTGGTGGTGCCGACCCCGGCAGGCGTGCCCTTCACGCAGGCCACCGCGCACCGCTGGGCGGGGGAGAAGCGCCTCGTGTTCGCCTGCGGCCGGTATGAGGGCATCGACCAGCGGGTGTTCGACGACGCGGCCAGGCGGGTGCGGGTCGAAGAGGTCAGCATCGGCGACTACGTGCTCATCGGCGGGGAGGCCGCGGTGCTGGTGATGGCCGAGGCGGTCGTCCGGCTGCTCCCCGGTGTGCTCGGCAATCAGCAGTCGCACCAAGAGGATTCGTTCTCCGACGGTCTGCTGGAGGGTCCCAGCTACACACGGCCGGTGAGCTGGCGCGAGCTCGAGGTGCCGCCGATCCTGCTCTCCGGTGACCACGCAAAGGTGGCCCGCTGGCGCCGGGAGCAGTCGCTGCTCCGCACCGGCGAGCGTCGGCCTGACCTGCTCGAACACGTCGAGCTCTCGGCCGCCGACCGCACCGTCCTCGACTCCTGACGGTCCCGATCAGTCGGGCGTTGTCGGTGGCTGCCGGTAGGGTCGATCGCCGTGACCTCAGCTCTGAATGCACCAGCTCTGAAATCAGTCAACGCGCGTATCGCCGAGGAACTCGGCGTCCGGGAGGAGCAGGTCCGCGCTGCGGTCGACCTGCTCGACGGCGGCGCGACGGTTCCCTTCATCGCCCGGTACCGCAAGGAGGTCACCGGCACCCTCGACGACGCCCAGCTGCGACTGCTCGAGGAGCGGCTGCGCTACCTGCGTGAGCTCGATGAGCGCCGCGAGTCGGTGCTCGAATCGATCCGCTCTCAGGACAAGCTCACCGACGAGCTCGCCGGCCAGATCATGTTGGCCGACACCAAGGCCCGGCTCGAGGACATCTACCTGCCGTTCAAGCCGAAGCGGCGGACCAAGGCGCAGATCGCCCGCGAGGCCGGGCACCAGCCGGTCGCCGACACGCTGCTGTCGGACCCGAGCACGGACCCCGCGCAGTACACCGCCGAGCAGCTCGACGGCGCCCGTTCCATCCTGGTCGAGCAGTTCGCCGAGGACGCCGACCTGGTCGGTGAGCTGCGCGAGCTGATGTGGACCCGCGGCCAGGTCAAGTCCGCGGTCCGCAAGGGCAAGGAGACCGACGGCGCCAAGTTCGCCGACTACTTCGAGTTCTCCGAGCCGTTCGGCAAGCTACCCAGCCACCGCATCCTCGCCATGTTCCGTGGCGAGAAGGAGGAGGTGCTCTCGCTGACCCTCGACCCCGAGACCGAGGAGCTCGCGCTCGGTGAGGTCAGCGTCTACGAGGGCCGGATCGCCGGCCGGTTCGGCGTCGCCGACCGCGGACGCCCGGCGGACCGGTGGCTGCTCGACACGGTCCGTTGGGCCTGGAAGACCAAGATGCTGATCACCCTCGGCATCGACACCCGGATGCGGCTGCGTCAGGCCGCCGAGCAGGACGCCGTCGACGTGTTCGCGATGAACCTCAAGGACCTGCTGCTCGCGGCACCCGCAGGCACCCGCGCCACGATGGGCCTGGACCCCGGCTTCCGGACCGGCACGAAGGTCGCCGTCGTCGACTCCACCGGCAAGGTGCTCGCGCACGACACCATCTATCCGCACCAGCCCGCCAACAAGTGGGACCAGTCGCTGGCGACCCTCGCCGCGCTGGCCGCCAGGCACAAGGTCGACCTGATCGCGATCGGCAACGGGACGGCGTCCCGCGAGACGGACGCGCTGGCGGCGGACCTGATCAAGAAGTTCCCTGAGGCCGGGCTCACCAAGGTGATGGTCTCGGAGGCGGGTGCGTCGGTGTACTCGGCCTCCGCGTACGCCTCCGCGGAACTGCCGGACCTGGACGTGTCGATCCGCGGCGCGGTGTCCATCGCGCGCCGGCTGCAGGACCCGCTGGCCGAGCTGGTGAAGATCGACCCGAAGTCGATCGGCGTGGGTCAGTACCAGCACGACATCTCCGAGACGCTGCTCGCGCGCTCGCTGGCCGCGGTCGTCGAGGACGCGGTGAACGCGGTCGGCGTGGACGTCAACACCGCCTCGGTGCCGCTGCTCTCGCGGGTCTCGGGCATCACCGGCTCGCTGGCCGAGTCGATCGTCGCACACCGAGACAGCAACGGGCCCTTCCGCAGCCGCAAGAGCATCCTCGACGTCGCGCGGCTCGGGCCGAAGGCGTTCGAGCAGTGCGCCGGCTTCCTCAAGATCACCGACGGCGACGACCCGCTGGACGCCTCCGCCGTGCACCCGGAGGCCTACCCCGTGGTGCGGCGGATCGTCGACGCCACCGGAACCGGGGTCAAGGAGATCATCGGCAACACCTCGGCGCTGCGATCCCTGCGGCCGCAGGACTTCGCCGACGAACAGTTCGGCCTGCCGACCGTCACCGACATCATCGCGGAGCTGGAGAAGCCGGGCCGCGATCCGCGTCCGGAGTTCAAGACCGCGACGTTCGCGTCGGGCGTGGAGAAGGTCGCCGACCTCAAGCCGGGCATGACGCTCGAGGGCGTGGTCACCAACGTCGCCGCGTTCGGCGCGTTCGTCGACGTGGGGGTGCACCAGGACGGGCTCGTGCACGTCTCGGCGATGTCGCACAACTTCGTGAAGGACCCGCGCGAGGTGGTCAAGTCGGGTGATGTGGTGAAGGTGAAGGTGATGGAGGTCGACCTCCCGCGCCAGCGCATCGGGCTGAGCCTGCGCCTGGACGACGAGCCCGGCGCCGCGAAGCAGGAGCGTGGTCAGGGCGGGGGAGGACAGCGCCAAGGTGGCGGACCGCGTCAGGGTGGCGGTCAGCGGAACGCCGGCCAGCGCCAGGGCGGTCAGCGACAGGGCGGCGGCTCGTCGGGAAGCAACAGCCCCGCAGGCGGTTCGATGGCCGACGCACTCCGCAAAGCCGGCTTCGGCAAGTAGGCAGCTTCGCTGCCCGTGCGCGGCTAGCGGGTCCCTAGACCCGTCAACCGCGCACGGGCGCCGCAGGCGCCTCTAGTACCCGCCGATGCCCTTGCCGATCATGACGACGCCGATCACCAGCAGCAGTGTCGCCATCACGGTGGCGTTGTTGGCGGTCAGCCAGGTCTTGAGCTCGTTCAGCCAGGCGGTGGCCTTCTCCCTGGCGACGAAGTAGGCGATCACCGGCCCTGCCACGGTGCTCGCGGCGATGACGGTGAACACGATCCCGGCGACGGTGATCGTGGCGCCGCTGACCCCGAGGTTGGCGACGGCCACGGCCGCGCCGACGATCATCAGCAGGTTCTTCGGGTTCACCGCGGACAGCGCGAAGCCGAGGCCCAGTGCCTTGCCAGGGGTGACCTTGTCGATGGCGGCGAGCCACGCGGGCATCGTCGGCTCGGCGTCGGGCGCGGGCCTGCCCTTCCACTGCTTGACTGCCAGCCCCAGCAGCGCGACGCCGAGGATGATCTTGATGGTGGCTGTGACGGCGTTGCCGTCCGTGTCGGTCTCGAGGCCGACCGCGCCGGCGATCGCGACGATCACCGCGTATGCGACGGCGATGCCGAGGATCCATCCGACGGTGAACGAGGTGGCCGTGCTCCCCGCCTTCGGCGTCAGCAGCATGAGGATTGCGGCGATGATCGGGATCGGACTGATCGCGACGCCGAGCGCGAGCGGAAGAATGTCACCGATGGCTGTTCCCATGATGGGCATGGTCTCAGCCCGCGGCGTCAGGGGAACCACCCGAAAAGGGTGACCGTCGGCGGCTGCGCGGAGTGCCGCCGAGGTGACATGCTTCGTCCCATGGCTCCGAACATCCAGTCCGTGAAGGTCGAGTCGCCGAAGGCGCTCAAGAACATGTCCTGGGTGCCGGGTGGGCTCTTCTGGATGGGGTCGGAGGACTTCTACCCGGAGGAACGGCCCGTCCATCAGGTCGAGGTGGACGGCTTCTGGATGGACACCCACCAGGTCACCGTCGCGGAGTTCCGGCGATTCGTGAAGGACACCGGCCACGTCACCATCGCCGAGACCGCGCCCGACCCGGCCGACTACCCCGGCGCCGACCCGGCGTTGCTGGTGCCCGGCTCGCTGGTGTTCACCCCGCCTCCCGGCCCGGTCTCGCTCGACGACTACCAGCAGTGGTGGTCGTGGGTGCCTGGCGCGGACTGGCGTCACCCCGAGGGGCCGGGCAGCAACGTCGGCGGGCGTGAGAATCATCCGGTCACGCACGTCGCCTACGCGGATGCCAAGGCGTACGCCGAGTGGGCGGGCAAGGAGCTGCCGACCGAGGCCGACTGGGAGTTCGCGGCCCGCGGCGGCCTCGACCGCACGGCCTACGCGTGGGGCGACGAGTACACCCCGGGCGGGAAGCAGCAGGCCAACACCTGGCAGGGCCAGTTCCCGTGGCAGAACCTCGCCGAGGACGGGTTCGTCGGGACCTCGCCGGTCGGCAGCTTCCGCCCCAACGGCTACGGGCTGGTGGACATGGCGGGCAACGTCTGGGAGTGGACCACCGACTTCCACACCGCCGACCACAGCGCGGGCGGCAAGAACGTCAACCCGGCGAGCTCCTGCTGCATCCCGCGCAACCCGAGATCGGAGGCGGCGGCACGAGCGGAGGGGGAGAGCTACCCGCGCCGGGTCATCAAGGGCGGCTCGCACCTGTGCGCCCCCAACTACTGCCTCCGCTACCGGCCCGCCGCCCGTCAGGGGGAGACCGAGGAGACCTCCACCTGCCACGTCGGGTTCCGGTGCATCGTCCGGCGGCAGGGTCCCGGGCCGAGCTGATGGGAGAGTGGCTGCAGCGGGACATCGTCGAGCCGGGCAAGCTGCCGCTGCTTCTGTTCTTCCTGGGATTCATCGGCGGCTTCGCGTTCATCCGGATCAGCGTGCGGATGATCCGCGCGGAGGTCCGATGGTGGCCCGGCAACGTGACCCCCGGCGGCCAGCACGTCCACCACGTGGTGTTCGGCGTCGTTACGATGCTCGTCACCGGCGTGTGGTTGATCGCGGTGTTCGAGGACGGCAGCTCGTTGACCGGTGCGCTGCTCGCGGCGGCCTTCGGGATCGGCGCGGCGCTGGTGCTCGACGAGTTCGCGCTGATCTTCTACCTCAAGGACGTGTACTGGGCCGAGCAGGGCCGGACCTCCGTCGACGCGGTGTTCGTCGCCTTCGCCGTCACCGGGCTGCTGCTGCTCGGCGCCCGGCCGACCGCGATCCTGGACGTCGAGGCGTTCCGCGGCGAGGCCCCGACGTGGGTGCGCGCGCTGGTGGCATTGCTGACCCTCGTGAGCCTGCTGATCGCCGCGGTGGTGATCGCGAAGGGCAAGATCTGGACGGGCCTGTTCGGCATGTTCTTCTTCCCGGCCCTGTTGGTCGGTGCCATCCGGCTGAGCCGACCTGGCGCGCCGTGGGCGCGGTGGCGGTACGGGGACCGGCCCAAGCGCATGCGCAGGGCAGTCGAACGGGAGAAGCGGTACCGCAGGCCGATCATCCGGGCCAAGATCTACGTGCAGGACCTCGTCGCGGGCAAGCCAAGCGCCGAGCACGCCAGGGCAGCGACGGAGGAGGAGCTCGAGCGGACGGTGCACGCCGCGCCGCCAGCCCCGCACCACGAGAGGGCGCGTCGGTAGTCCCGATTTCGCCCCGTCCTGCTCGTCTGGCACAATTGACGGGTTGCCTGTACAGGCGACACCTACCTATTCGGAGTACGAACCAGCCGAGCACCGCCTTCAGTTGTGCCGCTCGGTTCCTCTGCTCGCGCGAAAACGCAAGGATGGAACAACCCATGAACACCCTGGACTTTCTGGACGCCCGCTCTCTCCGCGACGACATTCCGGAGTTCCGTCCCGGCGACACCCTGAACGTGCACGTCAAGGTCATCGAAGGCTCGAAGGAGCGCGTGCAGGTCTTCAAGGGCGTCGTGATCCGTCGCCAGGGCGGCGGCATCCGCGAGACCTTCACCGTTCGCAAGGTGTCCTTCGGCGTCGGCGTCGAGCGCACCTTCCCGGTGCACAGCCCCAACATCGCTCAGGTCGAGGTCCTCACCCGTGGTGACGTCCGTCGCGCCAAGCTGTACTACCTCCGCGATCTGCGTGGCAAGGCCGCCAAGATCAAGGAAAAGCGCTGAGCTTTCGCGTCTGCCCGGCCCCGGAACAGCACAACCGTTCCGGGGCCGGGCTAACCTGATCCGGTGGTAAATACCCCTCAGGAATCGACGGCGCCGGACGGTGCCGAATCCCCCGAAACGACGTCGGGGAGGGTCGAGAAGAAACCCCGCCCGTTCTGGCGGGAGCTCCCCATACTCATTCTGGTCGCGCTCATGATGAGCTTTCTGCTGCAGACCTTCATCGTCAGGGTGTATCAGATTCCGTCGGGGTCGATGGAAGAAACCCTGCTCGTCGGCGACCGGATCGCCGTCGAGAAGATCAGCTACCGCTTCGGCGACCCGCAGCCCGGCGATGTCATCGTCTTCAAGGGCCCGGAGTCCTGGAACACTCATTGGGTCTCCAACCGGTCCTCGAACGTGGTCGTTCGTGGCCTGCAGGAGGTCGGTTCGCTGGTCGGCTTGGTGCCGCCGGACGAGAACGATCTGGTCAAGCGGGTCATCGCGACCGGCGGTCAGACCGTCGAATGCTGTGACGACCAGGGCCGGATCCTCGTCGACGGCAAGCCGCTGGACGAGCCGTACGTCGACCGAGCAGAAAATGACTTCAAGTTCGAAAAGGGAATCCTGGACTGCGACACGCAGGTCAAGTCCGGCCGCTGCTTCGGTCCGATCACCGTCCCCGAGGGCAACTTCTGGATGATGGGCGACCACCGCAACAATTCCATGGACTCCCGCTACCACGTCGGCGACGAGTTCAACGGCAGCGTCCCGCGCGAAAACGTGATCGGCAAGGCCGTCGCCATCGTGCTGCCGCCCTCGCGTTGGGGCACTATTGACTCGCCTGATATTCAAGGTAAGTGAGTACCTGGCCACCGAGGACGGTCATTCGCAGGGCAGCCGGCCTGCGGACGATGGAGTCGGCCCTCATTCGAAGCGGTCTCGGCCCCGTGGTGGGCGTCGACGAGGCCGGCCGCGGCGCCTGCGCGGGCCCGCTGGTGGTCGCGGCCTGTGCGCTCGGACCCAAGCTGCACCCGGCGCTGGCGAATCTCGACGACTCGAAGAAGCTGACCGAGCGGGCGAGGGAAGAACTGTTCCCGGCCATCACGCGCCTCGCCCGTGCGTGGTGCATCGTGGAGATCCCGGCGTGGGAGGTCGATGCGCTCGGCGTGCACGTGGCCAACATCGAGGGCATGCGGCGCGCGGTCGCCGGACTCTCGCTGGCGCCGGGATACGTTCTGACGGACGGGTTTCGGGTGCCGGGACTGCCGGTGCCGTCGCTGCCGGTGATCGGCGGCGACGCCTCGGCAGCGTGCATCGCGGCGGCCAGCGTGCTGGCGAAGGTGTCGCGCGACCGCACCATGGTGGCGATGGACGCGGCGCTGCCCGGGTACGGGTTCGCCGCGCACAAGGGGTACAGCACGGCCGCGCACACCGCGGCGATGGCCGCGCTGGGCCCGAGCCGTCAGCACCGGATGTCGTACGCGAACGTCGCGGCGGCGCGGCTCATGCAGCGCGATCCGGTGCGCGAGGACCGACTGGCGGCCGATGCGGCGCGCGAAATGTACACCGCGGCGGTGCGTGCGGGATGATGATGGTTCACAACAGAGCAGGAGGACGGCGAAACCGATGAGTGCCGAAGATCTCGAGAAGTACGAAACGGAGATGGAGCTCTCGCTCTACCGTGAGTACAAGGACATCGTCGGCCAGTTCGCCTACGTGGTGGAGACCGAACGCCGGTTCTACCTGGCGAACTCCGTCGAGCTGATCCCGCACAACGCGGACGGGGAGATCTACTTCGAGGTGCGGATGGCCGACGCCTGGGTGTGGGACATGTACCGCCCCGCGCGGTTCGTCAAGCACGTCCGGGTGATCACCTTCAAGGACGTCAACATCGAGGAACTCGAGAAGTCCGATCTGCGGTTGCCCGAGAACGGGCCGTTCGGGGAGTAGCGCGCAGGCCCGAGGCCGCGTCACACAGTTCTGCCGAGGTCACCCACCGATTGCGCACGCAAACGGTAGGTGACCTCGGCATTTCTGTTGCAGTCGGGTGGATTCGCGCACCCGAAGAGCTCACGTGGCGACGCGTGGCACCAGGTCGGGTGTTGCTATGGCACCACTTCGGTGCCATAGTGGCATCATGGAACTCAGCACCTATGTCGACAGTCTCCGCCACGAGCTGGCCGTTGCCGCCGAGGCCGGGGGTGAGGATGCCCGCGTCCTTGCCGAGCGACTCACCGCGCCACTCGAATCGGCGGTGCGGCTGACCCTGCTGGACGCGTTGTCCGCGGCGGCGAGTGAGATCACCACCGAGCTGGCGCCGGGGTCGGTGGATCTCCGTCTGCGCGGCCGCGAGCCCAGCTTCGTCGTGACGCTCCCGCCGACGGAAGCCGCGGCGGATGAGCCGGCGACCTCGGTGGCGGGCGCCGCAACACCGATCCCCGTGGAAGGGGACGAGGGCGCGATGACCCGGATCAACCTCCGGCTGCCCCAGGACCTCAAGGATCGAGTCGAGAACGCCGCGCGGGTGGCCGGGCTCTCCGTGAACGCGTGGCTCGTCCGATCCGCAGCGGCGGCACTGGACGGCGGCGGAGACGGGCCCGCTCCGGAGCAGCGCACCGCTCGCGGAGGCCAGCGTTTCACGGGGTGGGTGCGCTGACGCCTCCGGGCGAGCTGCACACCGCGCCATCGCGTCCCCACCGAGGAGACGCTCCAGCCACCACCATCGGGAGTACTGCAATGCGGACCTTCACCACCCCTGAACCCATCACCGCGACAATCGAACTCGTCATCGGCGATGTACGCATCGCCGCGGGCGACCGCGACGACACCGTCGTCGATGTACGCGCCAGCGATCCGTCACACGAGCCCGACGTGCGGGCGGCCGAGCAGACCCGCGTGGAGTTCTCCGCGGGCCGGCTGCTGGTCAAGGCGCCGAAGCAGCGTGGACTCGGCCTGTTCGGCAAGGCCGGATCGATCGACGTGACGATCGAACTGCCTGCGGGCTCACAGCTCGAGGGGGACGCCTCCGTGGCGACGTTCCGCTGTGTCGGCCGACTCGGGGAGTGCCGGGTCAAGACGTCGGCCGGCGACCTCCATCTGGACCACACCGGCGCGGCGGACGTCAGCACCGGCGGGGGCGCCGTCGCCGTCAACCGCGTCGAGGGCGATGCCGACGTACGCACCGGATCGGGCAAGATCCGCATCCATGAGATCGACGGCAGTGCCGTCGTCAAGAACTCGAACGGCGACATCTGGATCGGTGCGGTCGGCCGCGACCTGCGAAGCAACACCGCCAACGGAAACATCACGGTCGACCGCGCCCTCGCCGACGTGACGGCCGCGACCGCCAACGGGGACGTCCGGATCGGCGAGACCGTGCGCGGTTCGGTCTCCCTCAAGACCGCGTGCGGACAGATCGAGGTCGGCATCGCGTCGGGCACCGCCGCCAAGCTCGACGTGCGCACCTCGTACGGCCGGGTCCGCAACCAGATGGACATCGCCGCCGGACCCGAAACATCCGACAACACACTCGATCTGCACGCACACACCAGCTACGGCGACATCGTCATACGCCGTTCGTGAACACCGATCAGAGAGGAAGAACGATGACGAAAGCGATCCCTGCGATCTCGGCGACCGGGCTGCAGAAGTCCTACGGCGACAAGCTCGTGCTCGACGGCATCGACCTGACAGTTGCGAGCGGAACGATCTTCGCACTGCTCGGGCCCAACGGCGCAGGCAAGACCACTGTGGTCCAGATCCTGTCCACGCTGATCGCGGCCGACCACGGAGAGATTCGCGTCGCGGGTCACGACCTGGCCGCCGATCCCGACGCGGTGCGCGCCGCGATCGGCGTCACCGGCCAGTTCTCCGCGGTGGACGACCTGCTCACGGGCGAGGAAAACCTGATCCTCATGGCCGACCTGCACCACCTGGGCCGGGCTGAAGGCCGCAGGCGAGCCGCGGACCTCCTCGAGCGGTTCGACCTCGTCGATGCCGCCACGAAGACCGCCGCCACGTTCTCCGGCGGGATGCGCCGCAAACTCGACCTCGCGATGACCCTGGTCGGACGGCCGCAGATCATCTTCCTCGACGAGCCCACCACAGGACTGGACCCGCGCAGTCGCCGCACCATGTGGCAGATCATCCGCGACCTCGTCGACGACGGCGTCACCATCTTCCTCACCACGCAATACCTCGAGGAGGCCGACCAGCTCGCCGACCGGATCGCGGTTCTCGACCACGGGCGACTGGTGGCGGAAGGGACGGCAACCGAACTCAAACGCCGCATTCCTGGCGGGCACATCCGGCTGCAGTTCACCGACGCGACCGACCTCGACGCCGCCGCCAGGTCCCTGCACGGGTCCTCCCGCGACGATGCGGCCCTCGCCCTGCGGGTTCCGAGCGATGGCGGGGTCGCGTCGCTGCGGTCGCTGCTCGACCGACTGGACCACGACGCGATCGCGGTCGACGAATTGTCTGTTCACACACCCGATCTCGACGACGTGTTCCTGGCCCTGACCGGCCGGACCGAGAAGGAAGAGAGCGCCGCGCGATGACCACCATGTCCTACGCCGTCAGTGACTCGGCAACGATGCTGCGCCGCAGCCTCCGGCACATCGTCCGCTACCCGTCCATGACGATCATGCTGATCGGGATGCCGATCGTGTTCCTGCTGTTGTTCGTGTTCGTGTTCGGCGGGACCCTCGGGGCGGGACTGGGCGATCCGGCGGGCGGCCGGGCCGAGTACGTCAACTACGTCACGCCGGGGATCATCCTGATGACCGTGGTGGCGGCCGCGCAGGGGACCTCGATCTCGGTCGCCATGGACATGACAGCGGGGATCATCGCGCGGTTCCGCACGATGGCGATCACCCGGACGTCGGTGCTGACGGGTCACGTCCTGGGCAGTCTCATCCAGACCATGCTCAGCCTCGTGGTCGTCATCGGGGTCGCGGTGGGGATCGGATTCCGGCCCGACGCCGGACTGGTCGAGTGGGTCGCCGCCTTCGGCCTCCTGGCGCTGATCACCTTCGCGGTGATCTGGCTCTCCGTGGCATTCGGCCTGGTGAGCAAGAGCGTCGAGACCGCGAGCAATCTCCCGATGGTGCTCCTGCTCCTGCCGTTCCTCGGTAGCGCGTTCGTCCCCACCGACTCGATGCCGACCGCGCTGCGCTGGTTTGCCGAGTACCAGCCCTTCACCCCCGTCATCGAGACGCTGCGCGGGTTGCTGCTCGGCGGCCCGATCGGCAACAACGCCGCACTTGCCATCGCCTGGGGCATCGGGATCTCGCTGCTCGGCTATCTCTGGGCGAGGCGCCTGTTCAACCGCCGCGCCTCGCACTGACACCGCGGCGGCGGTAACGGACAACGGCGTCAGGAAGCCCTGACGCCGTTTTCCAGCATCGTGGTCCGCAGCACGAATGCTGCCTCGCCGCCGATGATCTCGCCGACCAGCGTCAGGTAGCGGTCGACGAACTCGGGGCCGTGCGGCGCGAGCGCCTGGCCCGCGGGCTCGAGGTGGTGGGCGAGCTCGTGCAGGACGACGAATTCCCGCAGAGCCCAGGCGGTCCCGCGGGTGTGCAGCGGGACCGCGATGGTCGCCGTGCCGGCTTCGTAGTGGGCGGCCGCCGCGCCTGCCCTGGCCCGGACCGCAACCCGGGTTCGTGCCCGATCCCATCGGGCGCGAACCCAGTTCAGCGCGAGCACCCGGTCCGCGTAGTCCTGCACCGACTCGACCGAGGCGAACCTCCGCTCGACCGGAAGCGTGATGGTGGAACCGAACAGCTCGAGCTCCCGCGCGCCCCGATCGGCGCGGTCGAACACGTTGCGCACCACGGACTCTGCCTCGTAAACCCGGGTGCGCTGGCTGTCGCGCCCGGAGCTCACTCGAGCTGCTTCGTCGCCGCCGAGAGCTCCGGTGCATGGCCGAGGCGCGCCGCCCGGCCAGCCCGGTCGCCCGCCCGCCGCGCGGTCGAGGAGTGTCCGGCGGTGGCCTTGGACCCACGCCACGTCCCGCGGGCCTGCGACGTCTGACGATAGAAGTCGGACAGCTCGAGCTGCTTGTCGCGCAGCACCAGCGCGGTACCGGCGTGCCCTGGCCCTTCCGAATCCGCGCGCACCGCGTCCGCCTCGGCGGCCTTCTTCGCGGTGGTCAGGCGCTCGCCGATCCGGGCGGCGAAGGCCAGCTGGAAGTTCAGCCGGGCGGTGACCCCGGCCACCGGTCGGTGCGCCCCCGACTTGATGAACGCGTCCGACGCCCGGACCATCTGTACGAGCAGGCTCGAGTAGAGCGCCTCGCAGGCATCGATGTCCGTGCCGAACCCGTAGGCGAACACCTGCGTCGAGTTGTGCGCGACGTCGCACTGCACGTCGTTGGCCGCGGCGATGCTGACGAACAGGTGCACGTAGGTGCGCAGGCCCTTCTTGCCGGTCTCGCCGATCCCGACGACCCGCTGGGTGGGGGTCACGCGCTGCTCGCGGCGCGAGGTGTGTGAGCGCGCTACGGCGAGGTCGATCGAGGTCGCGGTGGCCAGGCGCTGCGCGGCCTCCATGAAGGCCTGGGCCTCGTGCGGATTGGTGGTGGACTCGGCCTGGCGGAGCAGACCGCCGATCCGGGCCAGCATCTTCTCGGAACTCACCAGGACGAGCGTAGACGCCGGGTCGGACGGGAGGGTGATCTCGGTTTGTCCCCAGGCCCAGATCTATCCACAGGGCGGCGCGAATCGCCTGGACGCCGCGGAGAGTCGGTCGCGGCATCGGCGCATGGTCATCGCATGGCGCGAAACCTGGAGCTGGGGGCACGGGGTGAGGAGCTGGCCGCGGGCCACCTCACCCGAGCGGGCATGACGATCCTCGAACGGAACTGGCGATGCCGGTACGGCGAGCTGGATCTGATCGCCCGGGACGGGGACGCGGTCGTCTTCGTCGAGGTGAAGACGCGGTCGGGCCGGGGCTATGGCACGCCAGCCGAGGCCGTGACGTTCGCGAAGCAGGGTCGCATCCGACGCCTGGCCGGCCTGTGGCTGTCCGGTCAGGCGCACGGCTGGCGGCAGGTGCGGTTCGACGTGGTCGCCGTCGTCATCGAGTCCGGTCGGGATCCGGTGCTCGAGCACCTGCGGTCGGTGTTCTGATGGCGCTCGGGCGGGCGTACGCGGTGGCGGTGCGTGGCGTCGACGGTCAGCTGGTGGAGATCGAGGCGGACATCGGGCGCGGGTTGCCCGGCGTGCACCTGGTCGGGCTGCCGGATACCGCGCTGCAGGAGTCGCGGGACCGGGTGCGGGCCGCGGTCACCAATTCCGGTGAGAAATGGCCGGATTCGAGGGTGATCCTGGCCCTGTCGCCCGCGACGCTGCCGAAGGGAGGCAGTGGATTCGACCTCGCGCTGGCCTGCGCGGTGCTGGTGGCCGACGGACGTGTCCCGGCCGCGGACCTGGACAAGTCCGTGCTGGTGGGCGAGCTCGCGCTGGACGGGCGGCTGCGCGGGGTGCGCGGCGTGCTGCCTGCGGTGCTGGCCGCCAAGTCCGCAGGCCGACCCAGCGTGGTGGTACCGCACCCGGCGCTCGCCGAGGCAGGCCTGGTGGACGGCATCGAGGTGTTCGGGGCGCGCAATCTGCGGGAGGTGATCGAGTGGCTGCGCGGGGAACTCACGCTCGCCACCCCGAGCCCGCTGCAGGCGCCGCCCGAGCGGGCGGTGGCCGACCTCAGCGACGTGGCGGGGCAGGCGGACGCGCGCCTGGCGCTGGAGGTGGCGGCCGCGGGTGCGCACCACCTGATGCTGACCGGTCCGCCAGGAATCGGGAAAACGATGCTGGCGCAGCGTCTCCCGGGAGTTCTCCCGGCTCTGAGTGAGCAGGAGGCGCTCGAGGTGACCGCGATCCACTCGGTGGCCGGTCTGCTCACCAGCGAGCGGCCGCTGATCACCGAACCGCCGTTCGTCGCCCCGCACCACACCTGTTCGATCAGCGCGCTGGTCGGGGGCGGTTCGGGGATGGCTCGGCCCGGTGCGGTGAGCCGGGCGCACCGGGGCGTGCTCTTCCTCGACGAGTGCGCGGAACTGGGCGTCAAGGCGTTGGAGGCGTTGCGCACCCCACTCGAGGACGGTGAGGTCCGGATCGCGCGGCGGGACGGGGTGGCGTGCTATCCGGCGCGGTTCCAGTTGGTGCTGGCGGCGAATCCGTGTCCGTGCGCGCCGCCCCGGCCGGAGGACTGTGTCTGCGCCCCGACCGCGCGCAGGCGATACCTGGGGAAACTGTCGGGTCCGCTGCTCGACCGGGTGGATCTGCGCGTGCGGATGTACCCGATCTCGGTCGGCGCGCTCAACGGCGAGGCCGCCGAGTCGACGGCGTCGGTGCGGTCGAGGGTGGCCGACGCCAGGAACACCGCGGTCGAGCGTTGGCGCGAGTTCGGCTGGCGGACCAACGCCGAGGTGCCGGGTCCCGCTCTGCGACAACGGTTCCGGATCTCCAGGCAGGCGCTGGGTCCGCTGGAGCGTTCGCTGCGGGAGGGGGACATCACCGCCCGCGGCGCCGACCGCGCTCTGCGTGTGGCCTGGACGCTCGCGGACCTGGCCGGCCTGGCGATGCCGGGCGAGGACCAGGTGGGGTTCGCGCTGGAGTTCCGCGATCGGCGGGGGCAATGAGCGCGCGGCTGGCGGCCTGGGCGTACCTGTCGCAGGTGGCGCCGGGGCCGTGCGCGCCGCTGGTGGAGCTGGTCGCGGCGGTGGGGCCGGAGGAAGCGGCGCGGGCGGTGCGCGGGTCGGACCTGCCCGAGGTGCTGCGCACCCGGACGCAGGCGCGCAGGCACATCGACTCGGCGGACCGCGATCTGGACATTGTCGACCGGCTCGGCGGCAGGCTGCTCACGCCCGACGACGAGGACTGGCCGGCGTGGAAACTGCTGGCCTTCGACGGCCTCGACCCGCGGCGTGAGCGGGAGTCGGCGCCGCCGTTGGCGCTGTGGGTGCTGGGGGAGCGGCCGCTGGCCGAGCTCACCGAGCGGGCGGTCGCGGTGGTCGGGACCAGGGCGGCAAGCGGTTACGGCGAGCACGTCACGGGGCAGTTCGTCGACGACCTGGCGGGTCAGGGGTGGACGATTGTCTCTGGCGCCGCCTATGGCATCGACGGTGCCGCGCACCGCGCCGCCCTGGCCGCGGGCGGCGCGACGGTGGCGGTGCTGGCGTGCGGGGTGGACCGGGCCTATCCGGCTGGTCACGCGCGGTTGCTGCGCGAGATCGTCAGGGAGGGCGCGGTGGTCAGCGAGTACTCGCCGGGCACGACCCCCGCCCGGCACCGTTTCCTGGCCCGCAACCGGCTGGTCGCGGCGCTCGCTGACGCGGTGCTGGTGGTGGAGGCGGGTGCCCGCAGCGGGGCCCGCAACACCGCGACGTGGGCGTCGCGGCTGGGTCGGCCGGTCCTCGCGGTGCCGGGCCCGGTGACGTCGGCGTCCTCGGTCGGGTGCCATCGAATGATCAGGGAGGGCGAGGCGCTGCTGGCCGCGCGGGCCGCGGACGTGGTCGAGGCCGCCGGTCCCGCGGGGGTGGGCGGCGAGGACGGCGGCCAGGTGCGGGCGCTTGACGGTCTCTCGGCCAAGGCGGCGATGGTGTACGAGGCGCTGCCCGCGTCGGGTTCGGTTGGCGCGCGCGAGCTCTCGGAGAGTTCGGGGGTGCCGATCGAATCGGTGCGGGGCGCGCTGCCGGTGCTGGAGCTGGCCGGGCTGGTCGGGTCGGACGAGACGGGGTGGTTCAGGCGGACGGCGCCGTTGTGAAGGATTCCTCTCGGACACCGCCCGCCGAGGATCAGCCGAACTGCGGGCAGATGTGTTGCAACGCCGCTGCGTATGCCCGGGTCTCCTCGTCCAGCGCGCGCTGTTCGGCCTCGAAGTCGCGCCCCGATGCCTTTGCGCTGTCCAGGGCGGACTGCCGGGCGCCGAGCAAGGCCGTGCTGAATCCCGCCCAGTCGTCCCAGGAGCCGGTCGACACGGCGGCGGGCAGCATCTGCTCGAACGACTCGCAGTAGCCGTGGCCCGCGGCCACGATGGCGGCGCGTTCGGCGCGCGGGCTCAGCGTGATCGAGCCAGCGAGGATCTCGTCCCAGCGGGTGTCCGCGCAGACGGCGGCCGCGAACCCGGCGTCGCCGCCGTCGGGCACGTTCCGGAATACCGCGCTCGCCTGAACCCGCTCGATCTGGGCCGGCCGCGTGGCCGCGAACTGGTCCACCAGGTTCTGCTCTGCCGCGTCGGCGGTCCCGTCGCCCCTCGGCCGGAGCACGTCGACGAGCTCCTCGGCGGTGGCGTTGGGGAGCGTCGCGTCGACGCACGCCGCGCCGCCTGCGGACCCGGGCTCGGAGGACGCCGACGAGCAACCGCCGACCAGGGCGACGGTGATCGGCAGCAGGACGGCTAGTGAACGGATTCGACGGATGTGTGTCATTGCCCCTCAAGAAAGACGCGGAAAGTTGTTGGCGGCGGCAGTGGTTCGGGCCGCCCCGGTGTGGCCGACCGATGGTGTGCGACGAATCGGCAGGCTGCAGTATCTCAGGCATTGCCAGAACGAGAGGGGAATCACGCGATCCGATCCCCGACGCCCGGTACTGTCTTAGGTAACGCTAACTAGCGGGAGGTATCGGGATGGCAAGAAGAATCACCACACTCACTGTGTCGCGCACCGAGCGGCTGACGCCGCACCTGGTGCGCGTCTATCTGGGCGACCCCGGCTTCGAGGAGTTCGTGCCCAACGACTACACCGACGCCTACGTGAAGCTGATCTTCGGGCCGGAGGACGATCAGGTGCTGCGCACCTACACGGTGAGCTCCGTGGACGACGAAAACCGTGAGGTCGCCATCGATTTCGTCGTGCATGGTGCTGACGGGGTGGCCGGTCCGTGGGCTGCGTCAGCCCGGCCGGGGGAGAGCGTGCGACTGTTCGGTCCCGGCGGCGCCTACGCGCCGCGCGCCGACGCCGATTGGCACCTGCTCGCAGGCGACGAGTCGGCGATCCCCGCGATTGCGGCTGCGGTCGCGGCGCTGCCCGCGGACGCGGAGGCCCGGGTGGTGCTCGAGGTCGCAGGCCCGGACGACGAGGTGCCCCTGCCCTCGGCCGCGCCCGTACAGGTCACCTGGGTGCACCGCGGCGGCGGCGCCGAAGAGGTCGGCGACGACCGGGCGGGCGACAACGCGCCGCTGATCGACGCGGTCAAGGCGGTGCCGTGGCTGCCGGGCCAGCCGCAGGTGTTCATCCACGGCGAGGCGCACGCCGTCATGCACGGGCTGCGCGCGTACATCCGCAACGAGCGCGGGGTCACCGCGGAATGGGCGTCGATCTCCGGCTACTGGCGGCGCGGCCGCACCGAGGAGGGCTTCCGGGTGTGGAAGTCGGAGCTCGCGGCGGCTGAGAGTCCCGAGGGCTCGCGCTAGCCGACGGTGACAGCAGCGCCGCGGCGAATCAGCCGAAACCCGGTGCCGCTGAGCAGGACCGCGATGATCAGCCCCAGCGCGAGGCCGATGGCCGGGAAGCTGACCCAGGTTGGCCCGAGGTCGAGTTGCCACGGAATCCGCACAGGCGTCGGCTCGTCGCTCGGTGGTCGGTTCAGCACGAAGGGCTCGCCCAGTTCCGGGGGATGGGCGCCGCCCACGAACGAGACGATCGCGCCATACAGCAGGCCGCCGAAGGCGAAGACCGCGTACAACGGACCTCGGCCGCCGTCCCGCATACGGACCAATCGCCAGCCGGACAGCGCCAGCACCGAGCCGACGGCGGTCAGCATCGTCGCGCCGACCAGCGGGAAGATCAGCAGCGCGGGCAGCCACGGCGGGCCGGGGAAGTACAGGAACCCGTAGTAGATCGTCCTGACGCCGAGGCGGCCGCTCGGCTCGGTGGCCGCATAGTCGGCGTACGGGGTCGCGTGCCGCCAACCCGCGGCGCCGAGCGCCCCCGCGACCAGTCCGAACACGGCCAGCGTCGCGACCAGCGCCATGACCCCACGCCCGGTCCTGTTGCGGTTGCTCACCGGATCATCATCGCGGACACGGGGTCCCGCCCGGCGTAGCCGCCGCCGGGCGCGTCGGCTAGACCGGGGCTGCAGCCGCGTCGTGGTCGGCGGTCGAGACCGGTGCAGGCCTGCCGAGGGTGAGCAGCGCCGTCATCGCCACGACGGCGCAGGCCACGATGCCGATCGACATCCCGAGCGCGGACCCGCCCACCAGCGGCGAGATCAATGCCGCGAGACCGAACTGGCCCGCGCCCATCAGCGCGGACCCGGTGCCTGCCGCGGCGGTCACCTCGGACTGTCCGAGCGCGGTGGCGTTGCCCATGATGAATCCCAGGCTTGTGGTCACCACGAACAGCAGCGGCAGCACGACCCAGGCGTTGGTGCCACCGACGGTCACCTCGAGCAGCAACGCCGCGCCTGCGACGAGCATCATCGAGACGCCGAACCTCAGCAGCTGACGAGCGTGGAAGCGCCCGATCAGCCTGGTGTTGACGATGCTGCCTGCGACGATGCCGATCGAGTTGACTCCGAACACGATCGAGAACTGGCCGGGCGACAGGCCGAGTGCGTCCTGGACCACGAATGGCGAGGCGGAGATGTAGGAGAACAGCGCGCCGAATCCGAACATGAAGGTCAGCGCGTAGCCGACATAGCGACGATTGCCCGTCACGTACCGCATGTTGTGTGCGAGGGCCGCGAGCCCGCCGCCGTGCCTGCGCTCGACGGGCAACGTCTCGGGCACCACCGCCAGCACCCCGACGAGCATCAGCACGGCGGCCGCGGCGAGCACCCAGAAGATGCCGCGCCAGCCGATCGGTCCGAGCAGCGCGCCACCCATCAGCGGGGCGACCACGGGGGCGACGCCGCCGATAATCATCATGATGCTGAAGAGTTTCGCGGCGTTGTCGCCCTTGGCCCGGTCCGCGATCACCGCGCGGGCCAACACGATTCCCGCGCCGCCGCTGAGGCCCTGCAGGAGGCGGGCGCCGATGAGCACCTCCGCCGACGGCGCGATCGCACACGCCACGCCGCTGATCGCGCAGACGATGGTGCCGCCGATGAGCAGCCTGCGTCGACCCCAGCCGTCGGAGAGCGGCCCGACGATCAACTGGCCGATGCCGAGGCCCGCCATGAAGGTGGTCAGGGTGAGCTGGACCGTCGAGGCGGAGGTGCCGAGGTCGTCGCCGAGGGCGGGCAGGCCCGGCAGGTACATGTCCGTCGCGAGCGGCGCGATCGCGGACAGCAGGGCGAGGACCAACAGCATCGGGATCGGAATGGTTCGGCTCACATGAGTGACCCAGCGGCGCGGGTGCTTGATTTATTCCCGTCCGGGGGAGACGGTGCGCACATG
The DNA here is from genome assembly GCF_042754885.1 of Rhodococcus sp. NPDC059179. Classification (NCBI taxonomy): domain Bacteria; kingdom Bacillati; phylum Actinomycetota; class Actinomycetes; order Mycobacteriales; family Nocardiaceae; genus Rhodococcus; species Rhodococcus sp. NPDC059179. The sequence goes on from NZ_JBHZBV010000005.1 coordinate 210,956, forward strand.
AGTTCGCAGGCGAAGCGGCAGGAACCGGGTGAGGTGCCCGCGCGGTTGGCCGCGCATCTCGATGCCTACGCCGAGTATCTGACGCTCGAGCGGGGCCGGTCCGAGCACACGGTCCGGGCGTATCTGGCCGACGCCCGGTCGCTGCTCGCGCACCTCGCGGCCGCGTCGGAGGATGCGGGACTCGACGACATCGACCTTCGGGCGATGCGGTCCTGGCTGTCCGCGCAGGCGGCGGCGGGGGTGGCGCGCACCACCCTGGCTCGCCGCACCGCGGCCGCCCGCACCTTCACCGCCTGGCTGACCCGAACCCGCCGGATCGCGCGCGATCCCGGGGTCCGCCTGGTCGCGCCCAAGGCGCACCGCACCCTGCCGGCCGTATTGCGCCAGGGCCAGGCGGCCGAGGCCATGCAGGCCGCGGAATCCGGTGCGGCGCAGCTCGAGCCGATCGCGGTGCGGGATCGGCTGATCGTGGAGCTGCTGTACGCCAGCGGCATCCGGGTCGGGGAGCTGTGCGGTCTGGACCTCGACGACGTCGACCTCGAGCGCCGGGTGCTGCGGGTGCTCGGCAAGGGCAACAAGGAGCGGTCGGTGCCGTTCGGGGGGCCCGCGGCCGCCGCCGTCGACGCCTGGCTGACGTCGGGGCGCCCGGCGCTGGCGAACGAGCGCTCGGGACGGGCGCTGCTGCTGGGGCGTCGCGGCGGCCGGATCGATCAGCGGCAGGCCAGGAGCGTCGTGCACGAGGTCCTCGAGGCGGTCCCGGGCGCGCCGAGCCTCGGCCCGCACGGGCTGCGGCACTCGGCGGCGACCCACCTGCTCGAGGGCGGTGCCGACCTCCGGGTGGTGCAGGAGCTGCTCGGGCACAGCAGTCTGGCGACCACGCAGCTGTACACCCACGTGTCGGTGGCGCGGTTGCGGGCGGTGCACGATCAGGCGCACCCGCGGGCCTGAAGCGCTTGGTAGCCTCGGCCCGGAATTGCTGCGGGTCGAATCCGCAGATCTGTACACACATTCGGGGGAATTGTGAACCGCGATCATTCGACGCCGGCCTGGCTGCAGGGTGCCGCCGCGCCCGCGGAGGCGCCGTCCTGGACGGACCAGAATGCGTCGCACGTCGCCCCCGCCCCGGCCGAACCGACCTGGACGGAGCCGATCCGGCCGGCGGCGCCGCCGCCGCCGCATCAGCCCACCAATCAGGACCTGGTCGCGGGGGCGCTGCGGGGGCGTCCGCGCCGCGCCCCCGACGCCGGCTGGCGTGCCGCCGTGCACCGACTCTCCGGCGGGGTCATCAACCCCGGTCAGTCCGGCGACGAACTGCATCTGCAGGCCCTGGTCGAGCGGATCAACCAGCCGATCCGCGGGGACTACCGGATCGCTTTCCTCTCGCTCAAGGGCGGCGTGGGCAAGACCACGACGACGGTGGGGCTCGGCTCGACGTTCGCGTCGCTGCGGGGGGACCAGGTGATCGCGGTGGACGCGAACCCGGACATGGGCACCCTCGCGACGCGGGTCCCGCTGCAGACCTCCTCGACGGTGCGAGACCTGCTCGCCGACGGGCCGAACCTGCGCCGCTACTCCGATGTGCGCAGGCACACCTCGCAGGCGGAGAGCCGGCTGGAGGTGCTGGCCAGCGAGCAGGATCCGGCCATGTCGGAGGCGTTCAGCGAGGCCGATTACCGGTCGGTGATCGACATCCTGCAGGTGTACTACAACATCATCCTCACCGACTGCGGCACCGGCATCATGCACTCGGCGATGAATGGCGTTCTGCAGCTTGCTAATTCGCTTGTCCTGGTCAGTTCGCCCGCGATCGACGGGGCCCGCAGCGCCGCGGCCACCCTGGATTGGCTGCAACACCACGGCTACGGGCACCTGGTCGAGCGGACGGTCGTGGTGATCAGTTCCGCCCGGCCCGGCGCGACGACCATCGACCTGGACGAGTTGAGCAGGCATTTCCTCGCGCGGTGCCGCGCCGTACAGGTGGTGCCCTTCGATGAGCACCTCGCCGAGGGGGCCGAGATCGACCTGGCCCTGCTCAAGCCCGCGACCCGCCGGGCGTTCGTCGAGCTCGCCGCGATGGTCGCGGACGACTTCCCGGTCTCCGCGGGCCGGCACGCCGTCGCGGACTGGGCCTAGGCGCCTGCCCGCAGCGGCTTGAGACGCACCGGCGCGCCCCGCACCAGCCCGAGCGGGTCGAGGTACTCCCGCCCGCGCCGCAGCCCCCAGTGCAGGCAGGTCGCGCACCCCGGATGCCCCGGCTCGAGGGCGCCGAGCGGGGTGCCTCGGCCGACCCGGCCGCCGACGTCGACCGTCGCCCGGACCGGCTCGTAGGTGGTTCGCAGCCCGCCCGGGTGGTCGACCGAGACCACAGGCTTGCCCGCCACAACCCCGGCGAACGCCACCACCCCGTCGCCCGCGGCGAGCACCGCCTGGCCAGGGATGCCGTTCAGGTCGACGCCCCGGTGCCCGGGCAGCCAGTCCTGCTCGGGCGGGTCGAAGGCTCGGGCGACCCCGGGTCGCGGGCGCAGCGGCCAGGAGTAGCCGTCGGGCGCCGCGGCGACCGGGGGTGGTCCGCAGAGCAGCAGCAGCGCGCACAAACCGGGGAGGGCCAGGATCCGCATCCATCCAGCCTGGGTCAGGCCGGGCCCTGTCGGGGCGGCGTCGGGCGATCTGTGGATGAACGATCGGTTGTCCACAGTGCCGGTTATGACCTGCTGGTGGCAGCCCGTACACTGTCCATGCGGTCTGTGCTCGCACAGTCCGACTTCGCGCGCCCGCGCATGAACAACGGCCTTCGGCTGGTCCTGCACCCGTGCAGGTCCGGGGGCTGGCGGGCGCCAGGGCAGGGATCACCGATCGCCTGCGTCAACCGGCTATGAAAGAGGTACACAGCCATGGCTGTCGTAACCATGAAGCAGATGCTCGACAGTGGTACCCACTTCGGGCACCAGACCCGTCGCTGGAACCCGAAGATGAAGCGTTTCATCCTCACGGACCGCAACGGCATCTACATCATCGACCTGCAGCAGACCCTGACGTACATCGACAAGGCGTACGAGTTCGTCAAGGAGACCGTTGCCCACGGCGGCACCGTGCTCTTCGTCGGCACCAAGAAGCAGGCGCAGGAGTCCATCGCCGAAGAGGCCACCCGCGTGGGCATGCCCTACGTGAACCAGCGCTGGCTCGGCGGCATGCTCACCAACTTCTCCACCGTCCACAAGCGTCTGCTGCGCCTCAAGGATCTCGAGGCCATGGAGCAGACCGGTGGCTTCGAGGGTCGCACCAAGAAGGAAATCCTCATGCTCACGCGTGAGATGACCAAGCTGGACCGCACCCTCGGTGGTATCCGGGACATGGCCAAGGTTCCGTCGGCCATCTGGGTCGTCGACACCAACAAGGAGCACCTCGCGGTCTCCGAGGCCCGCAAGCTGAACATCCCGGTCATCGCGATCCTGGACACCAACTGCGATCCCGACCTGGTCGATTACCCGATCCCGGGCAACGACGACGCGATCCGCTCCGCCGCACTGCTGACCAAGGTCGTCGCCTCCGCGGTGGCCGAGGGTGTGCAGGCCCGCGCCGGACGCAACGCGGCCGACGACGCCAAGCCCGAGGCAGGCGCAGGCGAGCCGCTCGCCGAGTGGGAGCAGGAGCTGCTCTCGCAGGCCGCCCCCGCCGCCGAGGCGGAGGCAGCAGCCGAGGCTCCCGCAGCCGAGGCCACCGAGGCTCCCGCAGCGGAGGCCCCGCAGGCCTAGTGACTCGGCCCTGACCTACCAAGGTCAGGGCCGCTTCACTTCACGCTCCACCCCAGGCATCGAATCTCACTCAAGGAGGCTCGCCCCCAATGGCGAACTACACCGCCGCTGACGTGAAGCGGCTCCGCGAGCTCACCGGCTCCGGAATGATGGATTGCAAGAACGCGCTTGCCGAGACCGACGGCGACTTCGACAAGGCCGTCGAGCTGCTCCGCATCAAGGGCGCCAAGGACGTGGGCAAGCGCGCCGAGCGCACCACGGCCGAGGGCCTGGTCGTCGCCAAGGACGGCGTCATGGTCGAGCTCAACTGCGAGACCGACTTCGTCGCCAAGAACGCCGAGTTCCAGGAGCTCGCGGACAAGGTCGTCACCGCGGCCGCCGCGGCCAAGCCTGCCGACCTCGACGCCCTCAAGGCCGCCTCCGCGGGCGATCAGACCGCTGACGAGCTCGTCGCGGCCCTGTCCGCGAAGATCGGCGAGAAGCTCGAGCTGCGTCGCGTCGTCGCATTCGACGGCCCGGTCGCGACCTACCTGCACAAGCGCAGTGCCGACCTGCCGCCCGCCGTTGGCGTCCTGGTCGAGTACACGGGCGAGGGTGACGCTGCTGCGGAGGCCGCTCGCGCCGCCGCCATGCAGGTCGCCGCGCTCAAGGCGAAGTACGTCACCCGTGACGAGGTTCCCGCGGAGATCGTCGAGGCCGAGCGCCGCGTCGCCGAGGAGACCGCCAAGGAGGAGGGCAAGCCCGAGGCTGCACTCCCCAAGATCGTCGAGGGTCGGGTCAACGGCTTCTTCAAGGACGTCGTGCTCACCGAGCAGTCCTCCGTCACCGACTCGAAGAAGACCGTCAAGGCGCTTCTCGACGAGGCAGGCGTGACCATCACCCGCTTCGCGCGGTTCGAGGTCGGCGCCAGCTAGTCGGCACCAGCTCGACGGCTGCATCAGTTTCAAGGAAAGGCCCCGCCCCGGTTTCCGGGTGCGGGGCCTTTCTGCACCTCCGGCGAACTGTGCGGCCGCGCGTCGACGGCCCCGGGCACCGCTCACGGGGGCGGATAAGGCAGGATGAGGAGGTCATCTGTGGCCAGAACACCGGGTGGCCGATTCATGCTGGCCGCACACCGCCCCCACGGCGGCACCGACGATCGAGGAGAGCCATGACCGAACCCGCACCGACCGATTCCGCGCCCCGACGTGACGGCTTCAAGCGCGTCCTGCTCAAGCTCGGCGGCGAGATGTTCGGTGGTGGCGAGGTCGGTCTTGACCCCGATGTGGTGCAGACGGTGGCGGCGCAGATCGCCGAGGTGGTCAACTCCGGCGTGCAGGTCGCGGTGGTCATCGGCGGCGGCAACTTCTTCCGCGGCGCCGAACTGCAGCAGCGCGGCATGGACCGGTCCCGGTCCGACTACATGGGCATGCTCGGCACCGTGATGAACTGCCTTGCGCTGCAGGACTTCCTGGAGAAGCAGGGCGTCGCCACCCGCGTGCAGACCGCCATCACCATGGGCCAGGTCGCCGAGCCGTACCTGCCGCTGCGGGCGCGCAGGCACCTCGAGAAGGGTCGCGTCGTCATCTTCGGCGCTGGCATGGGCATGCCGTACTTCTCCACCGACACCACGGCGGCGCAGCGCGCCCTCGAGATCGGCGCCGAGGTCGTGTTGATGGCGAAGGCCGTCGACGGCGTCTACACCGCCGATCCGCGGGAGGACCCGGACGCGACGATGTACACCGAGATCACCCACCGCGAGGTGATCGAGCAGGGACTCAAGGTCGCCGACGCGACCGCGTTCAGCCTGTGCATGGACAACCAGATGCCGATCATGGTGTTCAACCTGCTCACCGAGGGGAACATCGCGCGCGCGGTGGCCGGTGAGAAGATCGGAACACTCGTCAAGTCATGAACCATCCCACCGCACCCGCCGAGCCTGGAGGAACACCGTGATTGATGAAGCTCTCTTCGACGCCGAGGAGAAGATGGAGAAGGCCATCGCGGTGGCCAAGGAGGACCTCGGCGGCATCCGGACCGGCCGGGCGAACCCCGGCATGTTCAACCGGATCCACATCGAGTACTACGGCTCGGTCACCCCGATCACGCAGCTGGCGAGCATCAGCGTGCCCGAGGCCCGGATGGTCATCATCAAGCCTTACGAGGCCGCGCAGCTCGGGCCGATCGAGACCGCGATCCGCAACTCGGACCTGGGCCTGAACCCCAGCAACGACGGCAGCATCATCCGCATCTCGGTGCCGCAGCTCACCGAGGAGCGCCGCCGCGAGTTCGTCAAGCAGGCGAAGGGCAAGGGCGAGGACGCCAAGGTCTCCATCCGCAACGTCCGCCGCAAGGCGATGGACGAGCTCTCGCGCATCCAGAAGGACGGCGACGCGGGCGAGGACGAGGTCGGGCGCGCCGAGAAGGAACTCGACAAGACCACTGCCAAGTACGTGGCGCACATCGACGAACTTGTGAAGCACAAGGAAGCCGAATTGCTGGAGGTTTAGTGTCAACCGAAGGCTCGGCGCCTCAGGGCGCCGCCGCGGCGGTGAACGCCAAGGCGGGACGAGACCTGCCCGCGGCGATCGCGGTCGGCGCGGGGCTCGGCGGGATGCTCATCGCCGCGCTGCTCTACGTCCCGAACCTGTTCTTCGCCATCGTCGCCACCGCGATGGCCGTCGCGACATGGGAGGTCGCCAAGCGGCTGGGCGAGGGCGGGATCACGGTCCCGCTGATCCCGCTGCTGCTCGGCGGGCAGGCGACGATCTGGCTGGGCTGGCCGTACGGCACCACCGGCGTACTCGGCGGGTTCGCGGGCACGGTCCTCGCCTGCATGCTGTGGCGGCTGCTGCAGGGCGGGCTCAAGGCCACCCCACAGAACTTCCTCCGCGACACCGGCGTGGCCGTGTTCGTCGCCGCGTGGATCCCGCTGCTCGCCTCCTTCGCGACGTTGATGGTGCGTCAGGAGGACGGACCCGGACGGGTCTTCTGCCTGATCATCGGCGTGGTCTGCTCGGACGTGGGCGGCTACGCCGCCGGCGTGCTGTTCGGCAAGCACCCGATGGTGCCCGCGATCAGCCCGAAGAAGTCGTGGGAGGGCTTCGCCGGCTCGATGATCTTCTGCGTGATCGGCTCGGTCCTGACCGTCACCCTCATCCTCGACGCGAACGCGGTCATCGGCGTCGTGCTCGGCGTCGTGCTGGTCCTCGTGGCCACCACGGGTGACCTGATCGAGTCGCAGGTCAAGCGCGAGCTCGGCATCAAGGACATGGGCACCCTGCTGCCAGGGCACGGCGGCATCATGGACCGGCTTGACTCGCTGCTGCCGTCCGCGTTCGTCACCTGGCTGGTGCTGACCGCGCTGCTGTGACGGCACCGATCCCGAGCCCGAACATCTGGCACTGGCCGGATGTCTACGAGGTGGAGAACCGAGCCCAGGACGCGGACGGCGCGGTGTTCGCGGAGCTGCGGCGGGTCGCCGACTGGGCCGGACGCGACGTGCTCGACCTCGGCTGCGGCGCCGGCTTCCACCTGCCCGTGTTCGCGGCGCAGGCCCGGTCGGTCGTCGGCGTCGAGCCGCACCCGCCGCTGGTCGCCAGGGCCCGCAAGCGTGTCGGTGCCGCGGTCACCGTGCTCGAGGGTTCCGCCGAGCGCATCCCGCTCCCGGACTCGAGCGTCGACGTGGTGCACGCCAGGACCGCGTACTTCTTCGGCGCGGGCTGCGGGCCGGGCATCACCGAAGCCATGCGGGTGCTGCGTCCAGGGGGCGTGCTGGCGGTGGTGGACCTGGACGCGTCCGCGGGCCCGTACGGGGAGTGGATGCGTGCGGACCTGCCGCACTACGACCCGGCCGCGGTCGAGTCATTTTTCGCCGCACAGGGATTCGAGCTGTCGCGGGTGCGGACGCGGTGGGAGTTCGACAGCCGGGAGGCGCTGCGCGCCGTGCTCGGGATCGAGTTCAGCGGCAAGATCGCGCGGCGCGCCTACGCGCAGACCCCGGGATTGGCGCTCGAGGTCGGCTACCGGATCCACACCAGGCGCGCGCCCTCGGGGCTGCTGTATTGAATCAGCTGGCGGCGGACCGCGCCTTCTTCGCCACCCGGCGAATCTGCAGGATTCGGACACCGCCCGCGAGGGCCATGATCAGCGCGCCCGCGATCGCGGCCAGCAGCAGGCTCACCCCGAGCGGGAGCGAGAACTCCCAGAAGAACAGCTTGAGTCCGACCTTGTCGAGGTTCTGCAGGATGAACACGAGCAGCAGGATCAGTACCAGGACGCCGATGACGAGCCCGGTCCAGGTGGCGGCGGCCTTGGTGTGGCCCAGGCTGGGTTGCGGCTGACCAGCCGACGGGGTGGGTGCGGGGGCCGCGGTGGGGTCGGGGACCGACTTCGACCCGTCGAGCGGTTCGTCGATCGGGTCGGAGGTGGTGTCCGGGTCGGGTCCGTCGCTGCGCGCCATGCCCCGATCATTTCGCACCGGATGTGTGATTGCACGCGCATCGGGTCGAGAATTCGCATGTCGCGGGTGCCGGATGGGACACTGGATTTCACTATGGCCGTTCCCGTACCCCTCGTATTCAACGCTCCGCGTCGCGGCATGCCGCCGACGCACCTCGCCGACCTCGATTCCGAGGGCAGGAAGGCGGCCGTTCAGGAGTTGGGTCTGCCCGGTTTCCGGGCCGATCAGCTGGCCCGCCAGTACTACGGCCGGCTCGAGGCCGACCCCGAGAAGATGACCGACCTGCCCGCGTCGGTGCGCGAGAAGGTGGGGGAGGCGCTGTTCCCGACGCTGCTGACCGCGGTCAAGCACGTCGCCTGCGACGACGGCAGCACCCGCAAGACGCTGTGGAAGGCGAACGACGGCACGCTGCTCGAGAGCGTGCTGATGCGCTACCCGGACCGGGCGACGCTGTGCATCTCCAGTCAGGCCGGCTGCGGGATGGCGTGCCCGTTCTGCGCGACCGGTCAGGCCGGGCTCACCAGGAACCTGTCCACGGCCGAGATCGTGGACCAGGTGCGGGCCGCGGCCGCCGCGATGCGCGACGGGGAGGTCGCGGGCGGCGAGGGACGCCTGTCGAACGTGGTGTTCATGGGCATGGGTGAGCCGCTCGCCAACTACAAGCGGGTGGTCGACGCGGTCCGCAAGATCACCTCGCCCGCGCCCGACGGGCTCGGGCTGTCGCAGCGCTCGGTGACCGTGTCGACGGTGGGGCTGGCGCCCGCGATCCGCAAGCTCGCCGACGAGGGCCTGTCGGTGACGCTGGCGGTGTCGCTGCACACCCCGGACGACGAGCTGCGCGACACCCTGGTCCCGGTCAACAACCGGTGGACCGTGGCCGAGGTGCTCGACGCCGCCAAGTACTACGCCGACCAGACCGGTCGCCGCGTGTCGATCGAGTACGCGCTGATCCGCGACATCAACGACCAGCCGTGGCGGGCGGACATGCTCGGCAAGAAGCTGCACAAGGCCCTCGGGTCGCGGGTGCACGTGAACCTGATCCCGCTGAACCCGACGCCGGGCAGCAAGTGGGACGCCAGCCCCAAGGACGTCGAGCGTGAGTTCGTGCGCCGGGTCATCGCGCAGGGCGTGTCCTGCACGGTCCGCGACACCCGCGGCCAGGAGATCGCCGCGGCTTGCGGTCAGCTAGCCGCGGAGAACTGACACCGCCGGATTTTCCTCACACTCTGTGCGCCGATTGCGCGGAATCTGCCGAATCGGCCACAGAGTGTGCACCCAGTCCGGAACGGCAACGGCCGCGCGGCTCCCAGGGGAGCGGCGCGGCCGTTGCCGAAAGTTCTTGTCTACCGGGGCTTGCGGCGACGGATGATGTCGCGCACGAGCAGGAAGACCATGCCCGCGGCGATTCCGACGAGCCACAGGTCCTCGACCTTGCCCTCGTGGTTGCCGATCGTGTAGACGAGCAGGAACGCGGCGAAGAACCAGCCCAGGAAACGGAAGAGGCGCGGCGCCTCGCCGCTCCAGCCCCATGCGGCCGACGGGACCTCTGCGGTGTCGACGTGCGCAGCAACGAGGGGCTCGTTGGCGCTGGGATCCAGCTTGGTGGCGGCCACAGGTCGATCCTCCTGCTCGTACGGGTGCGCTTGCCTGCATATCGTGACATACGACCGCCCGTCGTACCTAGCTGGGTCGGCGCGCCCGCGGCGGCCGCGTGAACGCGTCGAGGTAGCGGCGGGTGATCAGTCGCTGCACCGCCCGATTCACCGGACCGCCCAGGCGGGCAAGCGCACCGCCGCCGGTCGAGAAGGCGTCGATGACCACTCGCACCCGGCCGTCGTCGACGAGCTCGACGACGAACCGTTCCTCGCCGCGCTCGGGATGTCCGGGCAGGGTGCCGTAGGCAAATCCCGCCCGGCGCGGCTCGTCGATCCGGTACACCACCCGGCACGGTGCGGCGACCGCCAGTGGACCCGGTCCCAGCCGCAGGACCACGACGGCGCCAGGCGCGGCCTCGTCGTCGGTGGACTCCACCCGCAGGCCGGCGCGACGGTGCATGTCCCAGCCGAGCAGGATTCCTCTCGACCGCTCGAAGTCCTCGGCGCCGCGCCCGACGGTTGCGGCCTCGTGGACGTGGTGGTAGCCGACCGGCAGATCTCCCCGGGTGGCGCCGACCTCCGGATAGGTCCACGGGGCGGTCCGCAATGCGTCCAGGTTCACGGACGCAATCCTGTCAGGGTGGCCAGGCCCCGACCGGAACCGTACGGTGTACTACATGACGATTCTGGTCACCGGGGCCACCGCGAACATCGGCCGACTGGTCGTCGACCATCTCCTCGAGGCGGGCGCGTCCGACGTCCGGGCCCTGACGAACAACCCCCGACGGGCCGGGCTGCCGGAAGGCGTCGAGGTCGCGGAGGGCTACCTGCGGCGGCCCGAATCGCTGCCGTCCGCGTTCGAGGGCGTCGAGAGGATGTACCTGGCGCCGACCCCGGAGACTGTCGACGAGGTCATGGCGCTCGCCCGCGAGGCCGGGGTCCGGCACATCGTGGACCTGTCCGGCGAACCCGAATCCTGGTGGGGAGCGGTCACATTGGCCGTCGAGCGGTCCGGGATCGACTGGACGCACCTGTGGGCGGGGGAGTTCCTGGAGAACTATCTCGTCTGGGGCGACCAGGTCCGGCGTACCGGGCAGGTGCGCGATCCGTTCCCGGACGTGGTCAGTGCCCCGATCGCGATGGACGACATAGCCCGGGTCGCGGCGTCCGTGCTGCTCGGTGACGGGCACGCGGGCCAGACCTACGAGCTGACGGGGCCGGAAGCCCACTCGCGGGCCGAGCGGGTCGCCGAACTCGGCGCGGAGTTCGTCCGGGTCCCCTCCGAGGCGGCCATCGAGATCCTCGAGCCGGTCATGGGTGAGAACGCCCGGTTCTACATCGAGAGCGCCGTCGCGTCGCTGGTCGGGGCGCCGCAGCAGGCGAACGCGGCGGTCGAGGAGATCACCGGACGACCGGCCACGACCTTCGCGCAGTGGGCCGCGGCCAACGCCGACACCTTCCGTCAGCCCTGACGCGGGTGTCCTGTCAGCTTCTTCTCAGGTGCCGTCGTGAACAATGGACGGGTGGCAGAACCTACGCGCGTGCTCCTGCTCGGCAGCACCGGATCAATCGGCACCCAGGCCCTCGAGGTCATCGCCGCCAACCCCGACAAGTTCACCGTCGTCGGGCTGGCGGCAGGCGGCGGCAACATCGACCTGCTGGCCCGTCAGATCCGGGACACCGGGGTGACCGCGGTCGCGGTCGCCGACCCGACAGCCGCCGCGAAGCTCGAGCTGCCGGTGCTCAGCGGTCCCGGTGCCGTCACCGAACTCGTCCGGACCACCGGCGCGGACGTGGTGCTCAACGCGCTCGTCGGCTCCCTCGGCCTCGAGCCGACGCTCGCCGCGCTCGAATCGGGCGCCCGGCTGGCGCTTGCGAACAAGGAATCGCTCGTCGCGGGCGGCCCGCTGGTCACCGCCGCCGCGGCGCCCGGACAGATCGTGCCGGTGGACTCCGAGCACTCGGCGCTGGCGCAGTGCCTACGTGGCGGGCGCGCCGAGGAGGTGGACCGGCTGGTGCTCACCGCCTCCGGCGGACCGTTCCGCGGCTGGACCGCCGCGGCCCTCGAGTCCGTCACCCCCGAGCAGGCCGGGGCCCACCCGACCTGGTCGATGGGCCCGATGAACACGCTGAACTCGGCAACGATGGTGAACAAGGGACTCGAGCTGATCGAGACGCACCTGCTGTTCGGTATCGACTACGACCGCATCGACGTCACCGTGCACCCGCAGTCGATCGTGCACTCGATGGCCACGTTCACCGACGGCTCCACCCTCGCGCAGGCCAGCCCGCCGGACATGAAGCTGCCGATCGCGCTGGCCCTCGGCTGGCCGGACCGGGTGCCTGGCGCGGCCGCGGCCTGCGACTTCTCCACCGCCGCCACCTGGACGTTCGAGCCGCTCGACGCGTCGGTGTTCCTGGCCGTCGACCTGGCAAGGGCGGCTGGCAAGGCCGGTGGCTGCCTGACCGCCGTCTACAACGCCGCCAACGAGGTCGCCGCGCAGGCGTTCCTGGACGGAACCATCCGGTTCCCGGCGATCGTGCGCACCGTCGAACGCGTTCTCGCTGGTGGTGACGAGTGGTCCGCGCCACCGGCTACCGTGGAGGACGTACTCGCCGCCGACGGGTGGGCGCGCGCACGGGCACACGAGCTCGTCAAGCAGGAGGACTAGAGCCGCATGGTGTTCGTCATAGGTGTGGTGCTGTTCGCGTTGGGCATCACGATCTCCATCGCGCTGCACGAGGCAGGCCACATGTGGACCGCCCGCGCGCTGGGGATGAAGGTCCGCCGTTACTACATCGGCTTCGGCCCGAAGATCTTCTCGTTCCGCCGCGGCGAGACCGAGTACGGCCTCAAGGCCATCCCGGCGGGCGGCTTCTGCGACATCGCGGGCATGACCCAGCACGACGAGCTCGCGCCCGACGAGGTCGACCGCGCGATGTACAAGCAGAAGACGTGGAAGCGCCTGGTCGTCATGTCCGGCGGCATCGCGATGAACTTCATCCTCGGATTCGTGCTGGTCTACATCCAGGCCGTCGGCTGGGGCCTGCCGAACACCGAGACCCGGGCCGTCGTGGAGGGCGTCACCTGCGTCGCGCCGACCCAGGCAGGCAAGGACGACGACTACAAGCTGGCGGACTGCACCGGCGATGGGCCCGCGCAGCAGGCGGGCATCCTGCCCGGCGACGTGGTCATCGCGGTCAACGGGACGCCGACCTCCACGTTCCGCGACGTGGTCGACGCGACCCAGCCGCTGTCGGGCACCGCCGAATTCACCGTCGACCGGGACGGGCAGACCCAGGTGATCGACGTGCAGGTGCAGCAGGCGCAGCGCTGGGTCAACGATCCGGATTCCACGAACAGCAACCCGCTGCCCCCGGTCTCCCAGGACGTCGGCGCGATCGGTATCAAGGCGCCGCCGAACTTCATCGAGTACTCGGCGCTCTCCGCCATCCCGGGAAGCGTCGTCTACACCGGCGACGTCTTCGTCCGCAGCGCGGAGGCGCTGGTCAAGATGCCGGCGAAGGTCGCGGACCTGTGGACCGCCGTCACCGGCGGCGAACGCGACATCGAGACCCCGATCAGCGTGGTCGGCGCCTCGGTCATCGGCGGTCAGATGGCCGAACGCGGACTGATCGACATGTTCATCGGCTTGCTCGCGACGCTGAACTTCTTCCTCGGCATCTTCAACCTGGTGCCGCTGCTCCCGCTCGACGGCGGGCACATGGCGGTGGCGATCTACGAGAAGATCCGCAACAAGATCCGCGGCTGGCGCGGCCTGCCCGCGGGCGGGCCCGTCGACTACATGAAGCTGATGCCGATCACCTACGTGGTCATCGCGTTGGGCGGCGCGTACATGCTGCTCACGCTGACCGCGGACATCGTCAACCCGATCAAGATCTTCTAGTGCTCGCTAAACTTGACCTGACGCTACGAAAGAAGGCATCTACGTGACCAGCCCCGTCGGATTGGGCATGCCCGAAGGCCCGGCCGCCGTCCTCGCGCCGCGCCGCAAGACCCGCCAGCTGCAGGTCGGGTCCGTCGGGGTCGGCAGCGACTTCCCGGTGTCCGTGCAGTCGATGTGCACGACCAAGACGCACGACATCAACGCCACCCTGCAGCAGATCGCCGAGCTGACCGCGTCCGGCTGCGACATCGTGCGCGTGGCCTGCCCCCGCCAGGAGGACGCCGACGCGCTGGCGACGATCGCGAAGAAGAGCCAGATCCCGGTCATCGCGGACATCCATTTCCAGCCGCGGTACATCTTCGCGGCCATCGACGCCGGCTGCGCGGCGGTGCGGGTGAACCCCGGCAACATCAAGGAGTTCGACGGCCGGGTCGCTGAGGTGGCCAAGGCCGCCGGGGACGCGGGCATCCCGATCCGGATCGGTGTCAACGCCGGGTCGCTCGACCCGCGGCTGATGCAGAAGTACGGCAAGGCCACCCCGGAGGCGCTCGTCGAGTCGGCACTGTGGGAGGCGGGCCTGTTCGAGGAGCACGGCTTCGGCGACATCAAGATCTCCGTCAAGCACAACGACCCGGTGATCATGGTGGAGGCGTACCGGCAGCTCGCGGCGAAGTGCGACTACCCGCTGCACCTCGGGGTGACCGAGGCCGGCCCCGCATTCCAGGGCACCATCAAGTCCGCGGTCGCGTTCGGCGCGCTGCTGGCGGAGGGCATCGGCGACACCATCCGCGTCTCGCTGTCCGCGCCGCCGGCCGAGGAGATCAAGGTCGGCACGCAGATCCTGCAGTCGCTGAACCTGCGCCCGCGCAAGCTGGAGATCGTGTCCTGCCCGTCCTGCGGGCGCGCCCAGGTGGACGTGTACACCCTCGCCGAGCAGGTGACCGCGGGCCTCGAGGGCATGGAGATCCCGCTGCGGGTGGCGGTGATGGGATGCGTGGTCAACGGTCCCGGCGAGGCCCGTGAGGCGGACCTCGGCGTCGCGTCCGGCAACGGCAAGGGCCAGATCTTCGTCAAGGGCAAGGTCATCAAGACGGTGCCGGAGGCGATGATCGTGGAAACGCTGATCGAGGAGGCCATGCGGATCGCCGAGGAGTTCGGCGAAAACGAATCCGCACCGGGATCCCCGGTCGTTACCGTCAGCTGACGCTCGCACGTATCGTGGGATCACCAGACCCTTTCGACCCGACCCGGGGGTGACTCGGTGCTCAAACTGCTCGGCGCCAGGCAGCTCGGTGCGCGCGACAGGGTGCACGTGTTGCGGGTGCTGGACGCCGACCCGATCGCCTCGTGCATGGTCGCCGCCCGAATCCAGGACCTCGGGGTGGACCCACGCGCCATCAACGGGGAGCTGTGGAGCCGGGGCGGGCCGGCCGAATCGCTGTGCTTCTCGGGCGCGAACCTGGTGCCGCTGCGCGGCGACCTCGACGACCTCCGGGCCTTTGCGGACCGGGCGTGCCGCGGACCGCGGATGTGTTCGTCGGTGGTCGGGCGCACCGAGCTGACGTTGCCGCTGTGGGAGATGCTCGAGACCGACTGGGGTCCCGCGCGGGAGGTCCGGGCCGAGCAGCCGCTGCTGGCGTTGTCGGCGCCGCCCGTCGTCGCGCCGGATCCGTACGTGCGGCCGGTGCGGATGGAGCAGCTCGAGCCCTACCTCAAGGCCGCGATCGCGATGTTCATCGAGGAGGTCGGCGTCGACCCCCGGTCCAACGACGGCGGCCGCGGTTACCGGCGCCGGGTCGCCGGCCTGATCGCCTCGGGCCGGGCGTGGGCCCGGTTCGACGGCGAGGAGGTGACCTTCAAGGCGGAGGTCGGCTCGATGTCCGCTCAGGTCGGCCAGATCCAGGGCGTGTGGGTGCACCCCCGGTACCGCGGCCACGGTCTCGGCGCGGGCGGAACGGCGTCCGTGGCGGCGGCGGTGGTGGCGTCGGGGCGGACCGCGAGCCTCTACGTGAACAGCTACAACCATCAGGCGAGGCGGACCTACCAGCGCATCGGGTTCACCCAGGTCGGCACGTTCTCGACGGTCCTGCTCGACTAGCGGCTGCGCCGCCCGTGCGCGAGTCGTACCCGGTTGGGGTGAAACACACTCAGAGTCCGGGTGTCTCCCCGGCCGCCGCGCCACCCCCACCTACGATGGCAGGCGATGATCTCTACCGCCGCGCCCCGCATCCTTTCCTCGCTCGTCGTCACGGGCGCGCTCGTCCTCGGCGCGGCCGCGTGCACACCGAAGCCGGACGGCCCGGAACCGGCAGCGCAGGAGTTCCTCGACGCGGTCGCCGACCGGGACACCGGGCGTGCCGCCGAGCTGTCCGACCGGCCGGAGGAAGCGCGGTCCGCGCTCGACTCCGCATGGGAGGGGCTGCAGGCCGAATCCCTCACCGCCACGACCCGATCCGTCCGGATGGACGGGGACACCGCGACCGTCGGCTACACCTACGAATGGCACCTGCCCAAGAATCGGGTCTGGACCTACACCGGCGACCTGCAGATGGGCAGGCGCAACGGGGAGTGGGCGGTCCGCTGGTCCGCCGCCGACGTGCACCCGAAGCTCGGCGACACCCAGACGATGACGCTGCGGGCCACTGCGGCGCCGCGGGCCCGGGTCAACGAGCGGGCCGGCTCCGACGTGCTCGTGCCGGGGACCATCGAGCGGATCGAGTTCAACGCCAAGGACTCTGCCAACGTGACGGCGGTCGCGACCGCGCTGGCGACGGCGCTGGCGCCCTTCGACAAGTCGCTCACGCCGCAGTCGATCGTGGAGTCGGCGACCGCGGTCGAGGGCGACTACCTGGTGGCCAGGCTGCGGCAGGAGGACTACGACACGGTGGCCGGGGCGCTGAGCGGCCTGTCCGGGGTCACGGTCTCGGAGGTGGCGGACCTGGTCTCCACCGATCGCGACTTCGCCCCGGACCTGATCGGCCAGGTCAAGAAGCGGGTGATCGACGAGGTGGACGGCAAGGCCGGCTGGAGCGTGGTCACCGTCAACAAGAACGGCGTCGACATCGACGTGCTCACCGAGACCAAACCCGAACCGGCGCCGTCCTTCTCGGTGAACCTGGACCGACCCATCCAGGTGGCAGCGCAGAACGCGGTGAACGCCCGGGTGGAGCAGGCGATGATGGTGGTGCTGCAGCCGTCCACCGGCGCGGTGCTGGCGGTCGCGCAGAACAAGGCCGCAGACAAGGACGGCCCGGTCGCGACGACCGGTCTGTACCCGCCCGGCTCGACGTTCAAGATCATCACGGCAGGCGCGGCCATCGACAACGGCCTCGCCAAGCCCGGCACCCCCGTCGGGTGCCCGGGCCGGATCATCATCGGGGAACGGTCGGTGCCGAACTACAACGAGTTCGCGCTTGGCACGGTGTCGATGAGCACCGCGTTCGCGCGCTCCTGCAACACCACCTTCGCCAAGCTGGCCAGCGAGATGGAGCCCGACGCGCTGACGGTGGCGGCCGCGCGCTTCGGCATCGGGCCCGACTACGACGTCGCCGGGCTGCCAACCGATTCCGGCTCCGTCCCGCCCGCGCCGGAACTGGTGCAGCGCACCGAGGACGGGTTCGGGCAGGGCAAGGTCGTCGTCAGCACCTTCGGCATGGCGCTGGCGGCCGCGACGATCGCGAACGGATCGACGCCGGTGCCGCAGCTGATCGCGGGGGAGGAAACCACGATCGAGGGCGCTCATCCGCCGATCACCCCGGAGATGGTCGAGGGCCTGCGCGGGATGATGCGCGACGTGGTGGTCAGCGGTACCGCCACCCGGATCGCGGACCAGGGCGAGGTCTACGGCAAGACCGGTGAGGCCGAGGTCGACGGCGGCTCGCACGCGTGGTTCGTCGGGTACCGCGGCGACATCGCGTTCGCGACGCTGGTGGTCAGGGGCGGCAGCTCCGACAACGCGGTGGCCGTGACGCGGGACATGTTCGCGGCGTTGCCCGAGGGGTACTGAGGCGAGCGATGACGCCCGCCGTCACCGACTTTCGCGCGCTCGCCAGGTCGTCGCCGTGGCGGTGGTCGACACTCGAGTTCGAGCTGGATCGCTCGGGAATGGTCGAGCATGCCTGGATCGCGCGGCCGGACCGGCTGCGGGTGGAATCGAGGGGCGAGGTCACCCAGGTCCAGTCCGAAGCCCAGCCGTTCAACCGCATGGGGTACTCGAGCAACGGCAGGGGCACGCCCATCGAGCGGGTCTGGCCGACGGACGTCGATCCCACATTTGACGGCAGCGGGCTGGTCTCGGCGCGGCCGGAGGATGTCGCCATCGACTACGACCCGCCGCTTCACTCCGACTACTTCTGGGTCGCGCTGCTCGACCCGGTCGAGCTATCCGACGGGGTGGAGATCGGCGGTGTCCGCGAGGTGACCCACCATGGTCGCCAAGCCTGGGAGGCGCGGGTCCGGCCCACACCCGACTACGAGCCGCGCTGCGACTGTTGTGCCCTGCTCAGCGGCTCGGGTGCACTCGATCAGGTGCCCTGGGTTCCCAACGCGGACACGGTGGTTCGCCTCGACGTGCAGACCGGGGTGTGCGTCTCGATCCGGCACCTCGGCGATGCGTGGTGCGGGCAGGAGGGCGAGATACGGATCCTGGCGGTGGACGAGCCGATGGCCGACGAGCTATTCAGGCGGCGGCGTTTCGGTCGGTGGCGACGGTTCCTGCGCTCGCGGAACGGAACTGGCGTGTAGCGGCGCGCGGTCAGGCAGTGTCGAGCCGAGCGGCCAATCGGTCCCGGACCTCGGGCCAGTCCTCGGCGACGATCGAGAACAGGACGCTGTCCCGGACGGTGCCGTCCTCACGCCGGAAGCTGCGGCGGAGCGTCCCCTCGTAGGTGGCGCCGAGGCGGGCGATGGCCTGTTGCGAGCGGACATTGCGCACGTCGGTCTTGAGCTGGACGCGTCCCACCCCCAGTTCCTCGAACGCGTAGCGCAGCAGGAGCGCCTTCGCCTCGGGATTGACTGTGCTGCTCCAGACTTCGGGGGCATAAAGTGTCATCCCGATCTCGAGCCGGGCGTCGCGCACGGCAACGTCGAGGTAGGCCGTGATCCCGACGATCGCGCCCGCTGGAAGTTCTCCGATCGAGGCGACGGTGCGGACGGTCCACTGCTGCCACTCCTGTTGCTCGCACCGCGCGCGGAGGAAGGCCTCGAACTGCGCGGGATCCGACGGCCGCCAGGGTACGTGGGCCCAGACTCGGTCGCGGTCGAGCGCATGGAACAGTTCCGGTGCGTCGGCGGCCGGGTCCAGCGGCGTCAACCGGATCGAGGCGCCGACGAGTTCGGTTCCGGCGGGGACCGGCCACGTCATCGTCGGCCACGGATGATCGGCCGGCCTGGGATCGTCGATCGGCCGGAACCGGGCGGGGTCGGTGTGGTGCTGCGGCATTCGACCAGTATCGACTGCCGGCATCAGCCGCCGACGTACACCTTGCACTCGCTGACGCTGTGGGTCTTGCGGTCGAGATAGGCGAACAGCACGGCGTGCCTGCCGTCCACGGTGCCGGAGGCGGTGACCGCGTCGCCTGCGGCGATCACCTTGGTCAGGTCGGTGATCGCGTTGCCGCCGAGCATCTTCAGTGCGTTCGCGTCGCCGCGATGTGCCGAGTCGACCAGTCGCCGGACCGACGCCTTGCCCTTCTTGCCGACGCTCAGGGCGGCCTTGCCGAAGGCGAGTGAGCCGCCCAGGCCCTGCAGTCGCAGCATCCGCGCACTCATCGCCGCGGTGACCTTCAGTCGCTCGGGGCTGACGCCGGCGACCTGCGCGAACATCGGCGTCACCTCCCAGTGTGCGGCGATCCTGCGGATGCGGGGTTCGCCGTCGTCGAGGGTGGCCTCGTAGAGCAGGTGCATCGGCGCCCTGGCCACGACCCCGGCCGAGAGTCGGGTTTCGATGGTCACGTCCCGGACGACGTGCAGTCCGTCGACGATGTCCTCGTGTTCGATGTCGAAGCTGATGCCGTTGGGTGCGATGAAGGTGTCCCAGAACCGGGCCAGCGGGTCGCCGCCGCGTCGGCCCGACTTCCGGTCGTGCAGCCCGCCGAGCACCGGCCGCCCGCCGACCGGGTCCTCGATGATGTGCTGGCGCGCGAACAGGCCGAGCCAGGCGGCCCTGTCGTGCACGGCGACGGCGGTCGGGGAGGACCGCGCCAGCGCCAGCAGGTCGTCGGTGGTCGGATTCGCGGACATGGCACCCCTGAGATCGGCGTCGGACAGTCGATCCGGAGTATGCCAGGAAAGGTAGAACTTGTTCTAGATTCTGCGGCCTCGCGGCGTCGCGGCGTCAGTTCATCGGTCCGGGCGGGACGCCCTCCTCGCCGAGGTACTCGGGGTGCAGCTCGGCCTTCACGCCCAGCTTCTTGTTGGCCAGGTTGTTGACGAACCACAGCACCACGCCGATCGCCAGCAGCACGCCCGCGATCTTGTACTGCGTGGGATCGCGGTCGGTGAACGGCGTGGCGAGGAAGGCGCAACTGATCGCGCCGATGATCGGCAGCACCGTCGGCGCGCGAAAGTGCTTGTGGTCCACCGTGTCCTTGCGCAGTACCAGCACGGCGATGTTGACGACGGTGAACACGCAGAGAAGCAGCAGCGCGGTGGTGCCGCCGAGCTGCGGCACCTCGCCGACAATCATGATCAGTCCCAGCGCCAGCAGGGTGGTGAACCCGATCGCGACGTACGGGGTTCGGCGCGTGCGGTGCACCCTGCCGAGCTGCGGCGGCAGCACATGCTGGCGGCTCATGCCGTACAGCAGGCGGCTGGCCATCAGCATGTTGATCAGTGCGGAGTTGGCCACCGCGAACATGGTGATGAACGCGAAGATCCCGATCGGGAACCCCGGGGCGCCTGCCTGCACGACCTTGAGCAGCGGGGTGTCGCCCTCGCCGAGTTCATCCGCCGGCACAAGGGCGATCGCCGTGACCGATACCAACACGTAGATGAGGCCGGTCGAGACCAGGCCGATCAGCAGGACCTTCGGGAAGATCCGGCTCGGCTCCTTGCATTCCTCGGCCATGTTCACCGAGTCCTCGAAGCCGACCATCGCGTAGAAGGCGAGCGTCGTCGCGGCGATGACACCGCCGAGCGCGGACCGGTCGCCGGTGTCGAAGGTGGCCGCCCGGGAGAAGTCGCCCTCGCCGATGCCGAGCGCCCACATGCCGATGAAGATGATGATCAGCAGGCCGGACAGCTCGATACAGGTGAGGACCACGTTCACCTTGACCGATTCGCCCACCCCGCGGAAGTTGATCGCCGCGACCGCGACCATGAACAGGATGCCGATCAGCGTGATGCCGATCCCGGTGCGCACGTCCAGGTCGAAGGCCTCGGCGAAGTTGGCGGCGAATGCCCGCGAGGCGGTGGAGGCCGAGGTGATGCCCGAGCACATGACCGCGAACGTCACCATGAACGTGAAGAACTGGATGCCGAACGCCTTGTGCGTGTACAGCGCGGCGCCTGCGGCCTGCGGGTACTTGGTGACCAGTTCCAGGTAGCTGAAGGCGGTGATCAGCGCGACCACGAAGGCCACCAGGAAGGGCAGCCACACCACGCCGCCGACGTCGTTGGCGACCTGTCCGGTGAGGGCATAGATGCCGGTGCCGAGGATGTCGCCGACGATGAACAGCAGCAGCAGCCACGGGCCCATTACCCGCTTGAGCGTGGGTTCTTCCGCCGACTCGCTCACGGTCCCCGGTGGATTAGTCATTGTCCGCCCCCTCGTGAGTAGCTCCGACGACCGACCGCGACACTCGATGATTCGATGCTGCCACAGTCGCGGTGGAGTTGACCGCCGAAATGGGCGGTCGCGGACTACGGGAGCAGACCGAGCCTCCTGGCGCTGACCACGGCCTCGTGCCGGGAGTGCGCGTCCAGCTTGCCCATCGCGCCGCGCAGGTAGCTCTTCACCGTCTCCGGTTGGAGGGAGAGTCGATGGGCCACTTCGTTGTTGGTGCAGCCGAGCGCGATGTGCGCGAGCACATCGAGTTCGCGCGGGGACAGGGTGACGGAGGTGTCGGCGGTCGCCGCGCCCTCCTCGCCGACCAGCGAGGCCAGCTTGTCGGACACCGCGCGGAGCCTGCCCCTGAGCGGGGCGTCCGGCACCGACTGCGCGAGCCCGCGCAGCTCCGCGTGCGCATCCCGGATGCCCTCGGCCACAGTCGAGTTCGAATGGCCGCGGTTGCTGTCGAGGACGCCGAGCATCTGCAGGCGACGGTCCACCTCGTCACGGATGGCGATCTCCGTGCCGAGGCGGCGGCCGGCCTGGACCAGTACCTCCGCGGTGCGGTCGCCGATCGGCATGGACTCGCGGACCGCGGCGTAGAGGACCGCGCGCGAGGCGCCCTTGACCAGAACCGGCACCGCGAGCACCGAGCGGATGCCCTCGCCGAGGACCGGTCGGTCGTAGTGGTGGGTGATCGACATCGAGCTGCTGTAGTCGGGCACCGAGGCCGGCTGGCGTTGTTCCACGACCCGCCCGCCGAGTCCCGAGTTCGGCGGGATGACCAGACCCTTGAGCCCGTTTGTCCTGGTCCCGAGGAACTCGGTCAGGTGCAGCGTGCCCCCGGCGACCTCCCCTCCGAACAGCACCGGCACGTTCGACCGCCCGGCAACGGTCCGCAGTTCGGCGCGCAGGGCGTCGCCGTCGCGGGGCCGCAGCAGGGGTGGGGTGCGGGAGAGCATTCGGCTACCCCTTTCCGGGGGTGGTGCGGGACGTTTGTGAGCTAGATCATAGGGCCATGGAGAAGTCCGGCGCCTGCCGGACCGCTGTCGAAGGAGTCAAACCATGGGCACCGATGCCACCTCGCGGGTGCGCGAGCTGCTGGAGCAGTACGACACGCCGCAGGCCTGCGCCGCTGACCTGCTGTGCGACCGGCATCCCGACACCGACGTGGCGTTCACGGTGATCGAGGGCGATCTGTCCTCGCGCGACCTGAGCTATGGCGAGCTGCGCGTGGAATCGGCCAAGTTCGCGGCCGCGCTTGCGGAGCTCGGGGTCGAGCCGGGCGACTGCGTGGCGACGTTGATGGGCAAGTCCGCGGAGCTGGTCGTCGCGCTCCTCGGCATCTGGCGTCGCGGCGCCGTGCACGTGCCGCTGTTCACCGCGTTCGCCTCCCCGGCCATCGCGTTCCGGCTCGGCTCCAGCGGCGCCAAGTTCGTGGTGTCCGATCAGAATCAGCTCGCCAAGCTCGCGCCCGGTGAGGACATCCCGGCCGACGCGCCCTGGCGGGTCATCGTCGCCGCGGGCGAGCCGGAGTCCGAGGACCAGTTGCGCTTCGCGGACCTGCTCGCCGCAAACGGTGCCGACGATCCCACCGGCGCCGCGGTCGCGGTCGGCGGCAACGGTCCGCTCGTGCAGTTGTTCACCAGCGGCACCACCGGGACGCCGAAGGGCGTGCCGGTGCCGGTGCGCGCTCTCGCGTCATTCCACGCGTACCAGGAGTTCGGCCTCGACGTTCGCAGAGACGATGTGTTCTGGAACGCTGCCGACCCCGGCTGGGCGTACGGGCTGTACTACGCGCTGCTGGGCCCCCTGGCGGCAGGCACCCGCAGCCTCCTGCTGCACTCCGGCTTCTCCGCGCCGCTGACCTGGCAGATCATCGAGAAGTTCGGCGTCACCAATTTCGCCGCGGCACCGACCGTCTACCGCAGTCTGCGCGCGGACACCAGCCCGGTACCCGAGGGTCTGTCGCTGCGCCGCGCGTCGTCGGCGGGCGAGCCGCTGACCCCCGACGTGGTGGCCTGGTCCCAGAGCGCCCTCGGCGCCCCGGTACGCGATCACTACGGACAGACCGAGCACGGCATGTTCATCGTCAACGCGTGGGCGGATGGCCTGCGCGAAGAGGTGCGGCCCGGCTCGATGGGGCGGCCGCTGCCCGGCTGGGCCTGCGCCGTGCTGCTCGACGACGCGGACGAGGTCGCGCCCGCAGGAACCCAGGGTCGCGTCGCCATCGACACGCTGGGCAGCCCGATGATGTGGTTCACCGGCTACGTCGACGCCCCCGAGAAGACCGCGCAGCGGTTCAGCGCGGACGGCCGCTGGTACATCACCGGGGACGCGGGCAAGACCGACGAGGACGGTCACTTTTTCTTCTCCGCGCGCGACGACGACGTGATCATCATGGCCGGCTACCGGATCGGGCCCTTCGACGTGGAGAGCGTGCTGGTCATGCACGAGGATGTAATCGAGGCCGCCGTCGTCGGCATGCCCGACGAGCTGCGCGGCGAGGTGCTTGAGGCGTTCGTGGTGCTCCGCGACGGAGTCGAGGGCACCGACCAGCTCGAGGCCGAGCTGCAGACCTTGGTCAAGAAGAAGTTCGCCGCGCACGCCTACCCGCGGACCGTGCACTTCGTGCCGTCGCTGCCGAAGACCCCCAGCGGCAAGGTGCAGCGCTACATCCTGCGCAAGGGGTAGGCGGCTGCGCCGCCCGTGAGTCCTTCTGGCCCCAGGATGGACCAGAAGGACTCACGGGTGCGTCAGCGCCTTACGGAGCAACCGACCGACGGAGGGTCCCGGACGGCGGTGCACTGAAGACATCGGACAGTTCGTCCAGGGATACGGGCTCCGCCACCACCTCGGACCAGGGGAAGACGTTGCGGGTGCGGTTCAGCAAGTCGATCGCTGCGGCGAGGTGGCGTGGCTCGTAGTTGTGCACCCCGGTGATCGTCACAAGCCGTCGCACCACGGATTCGGGATCGATCGACAGGGCCGGTCCGGGCGCCACCGAACCGGCCAGCACCAGGACACCGCCGACGTCGAGCCGGTCCAGCCCGTCCGCGATCGCGTCCGCAGCCCCGGAGAAGTCGAGGACGACGTCAACTGGCCCCCCGGTATCCCGGACGCCGCCGAACCGACGTGCGAGGCCGAGTCGTGCGGGGTCGATGTCGGTGATCCGTATCTGTGCGCCTGCATCGGCACACGCGGCGGCGGCGGTGACGCCGAGCATGCCTGCACCGCAGATCAGCACGCGGCGGTCCCGCAGCGGCGACGTGGCGTCGGGGGTGACGAGTGCGGCCGCGGCTATTGCGGCCATCACGGTCGCGGTCGCGCACGCCGCGGGCGCCGCGACGGCGTCCGGGAGGGTGTCGGGGATCCTCGCGACGGCCGTCCCGGCCGGCAGCACGATGTGCTGGGCATACGATCCGGACAGCGGCCACCGGCCGTCGAACGGCTCGTGTCCAACCTTGCGGACCCGCTCGCACTTCGCGGTGCGGCCCGCGCCGCACCGTGGGCAGGTGCCGCAGGCGACGGTGACGGACCAGACGATGCGGTCTCCAACGTCGACCGTGCCGTTCGAGGCTCCGCCGATCGCCTCGACCACGCCGACGGCCTCATGTCCGAGGACCGACGGGCAGGCAGCCGAACGGCGTCCGCTCACGGTGTGCAGGTCGCTCCCGCACACGGTGGCAAGCTGGACGCGGACGAGGATCTCACCCTCATCGAGGACAGGCACGGGGATGTCGCGGACATCGATTCCCGACCCCGTCCACACCGCGGCGCGACTCAGACGAGTTGTGAGCGTATCCACCCGGACAACCTTTCGATGGCGTAGACGATGACGAAGATGACGACGACGATCGCGCCTGCGACGTCGAAGTTGAGCGTGCGGATTGACTCGAAGAGCAGAAAGCCGATCCCGCCGGCCCCGACGATGCCGAGCACGGTCGAGGTGCGGATATTGACGTCGAACAGGTACAGGGTGGAACCGACGATCGAGGGCATTGCCTGCGGGAGAACCGCCGCGAACAGTGTCTTCCACCAGCCGCCGCCGACCGCGCGCACCGCCTCGATCGGGCCGGGATCGATCTCCTCCACGGCGTCGGCCACGAGCTTGGCGAGAAATCCGATCGACCCGATGGCGAGTGCGCAGGTACCGGCCACCGGGCCGAGGCCGAGCGCAGCAACGAAGATCACCGCCAGGATGAGTTCGGGGACGGCACGCACCACGAGAATCCAGGCGCGGGCCAGCCAATAGACCGCGGCGTGCGGTGTCACGTTGCGGGCGGCGAGGATGCCGACGGGGATCGACAGCACGGCACCGATCGCGGTGGCCACGACACCGATCGCGACGGTCTGCGCCGCCGCCGTGAACAGGTCGCCGCCGAGCGCCCCGAAGTTCGGCGGAATCATGCGGGTGAAGATCTCGAGTGAGGGACCAACCCATGTCACCAGCGACCACGGGTTGATCTCCAGTACCCACAGCGCCGCGATCGTCCCGACTCCGACGAGGCTCGAGAATAGAATTCGCCCCGCTCTCTCCCGACCGGGATGTGACCCGTTTGGAGTCAACAGCATTCGTCGCACGACAATCGCGACCAGTTCCATCATCGCGATCATCACGAGAATCACACAGACGATGCCGAGCGCCCGAGGGTAGATCAGCCCCCGCAGGGCGTCCTGCAGGGCGAAGCCGATGCCACCCGCACCGACGAAGCCGAGGACGACCGACATCCGCAGGTTGATATCGATGCAGGCACTGCGTGAACTCCTCGTCGACGGCCGCGTGGAGCGACGCGGTCGGACCACCGTCGTCGGCAGGCCCAAGGTGGTGCAGCCGCTGATGATCGGCTCATACACCGAAGACGCGCTTGCGCAGGGCCGCCAGGCCGGTCGCATCCTCGTCGGCTGGACCAACCTCGAGGCCGACGAAGCGCTCGCCCACCAGCTACAGATCCCGGCCGGTGCTCCGGTGCTCCAGCTCGAGCGAGTCCTGACCATCGACGACACCCGCGTCGGACTCGAAACCACCCGCCTTCCGGCGCAACGCTATCCGGGCCTCGCCGACAACTTCGACCACACGTCGTCGCTCTACGCCGCGATCCGGGCGAGGGGCATCGAGTTTGAACGAACCGTCGAGTCCATCGAGACCGCCCTACCCGACGCGAGGGAAGCGGCGTTGCTCGCCGTTGACGCCAGGACCCCGATGTTCCTGCTCAATCGGGTCTCGTTCGATCAGAACGACGTCCCGATCGAACAGCGGCGCTCGCTGTATCGGGGGGACCGAATGACCTTTACCACGACGCTCACCCGGTGACTCCAACGTCGTACTGTCGAACACCCTCGTCTTGATCAAAGGCCGAGCTGGTCGGCGGTCTGCTCGGCGAGGGCGGGGCCGAGCGTCATGCCGCGGCCGCCGGGGCCGGCCACCACCCAGACGTTGTCGGCGGGGTTGCCGCGGTGCACGAGCTCGCCGGAGTCGAGGCACTGGCTGTAGACGCCCGCCCAGCGCTTGACGATCGGGGGGAGCCTGCGGCCCAGCAGCTCCTCGACGACACCGGTCAGGTGCTGGTACGGCGCCTCGTCGACGTCGAAGTCGAAGGGCTCGTCGTACTCGTGGGTGTCGCCGATGGTCAGCCCGCCGTGCAGGCGCTGCACGCAGAGCAGCTGCATGCGGTGTTCCTCGGCGGTCGGGGCCTGCGGCTGGGCGGCCTTGAGGTTGTCGAGGGCGGCGCCCGCGAAGCCGGGGTAGTAGCGCAGGCTGTCGCCGTCGGCGATCGCCGTCGTCAGTGCCTCGCCGAGCGGGGCGGTCTGCATCATCTGCAGCCGGACTCGGCGCAACGGCAGTTCACCGGCCAGGTCCCGGGCCAGGCCGCCAAGGGTGGCGCCGGGGCAGACGATGGCGAGGTCGGCGTCGAACGTGCGTCCGTGGTCGTCGCGGACGTGCACGCCTGCCCCGTCGGAGCTCACCTCGCGGGCCTCGGTGCCCGCGTGGAAGGTGTACCGGCCGCTCGCCTCGAGGTGACGGCGGATCGCGGGCAGCGCCACGCGGGACTCGACGGCCCCGTCGCGGGTGCAGTGCAGGCCGGCGAGGAACTTGCCGCGCAGGGCGGGGTTGACGGCGAGCACCTGCTCGGGGTCGAGCAGCGCGAAGCCGCGGGCCTCGGCGTCGGGGCGGGCCATCGCCTCCTCGGCGACCGCGACCTCCTCCGGGGTGCACAGCAGCGTCATCGAGCCGGCGGGGCGAAACCCGATCGCCGGGACCCGGGAGGCGAGGTCTTCCCACAGCTCGCGCGAACGCAGGGCCGCGTCGAGCTCGTGCTCGGCGCGGCCGGAGACCCACACCAGGCCGAAGTTGCGGACGGTCGCGCCGCGGGCCTCGGTCTCGCGCTCGAGGTGGACGACGTGGTGCCCTCGGCGGATCGCCTCGTCGGCGTGCGCCGTGCCGAGGATGCCTCCGCCGACGATCAGAATTCTCATGGCGACGAGCATGCAGTTTGGTCTAGACCAGCCGGTGATGGTCGGGCCAACGCCGGGTGAACAATTGGTATAGACCAAATTCGGGTACGCTGACCGTCATGAATGGCGACCGGGTGGCCGTGGAAGCGGCTGGGGTGCAGGCCATCCCGAAGTACTACCGGGTGCGCACGGGACTCGAGGAGATCCTCGCCGACCTCTCCACGGGCGACCCGGTTCCCGCGGAACGCGAACTCGCGCAGCGGTTCGAGGTGTCCCGCGAGACCGTCCGGCAGGCGGTGCACGAGCTGCTGGTGGAGGGGCGCATCGAGCGTCGCGGGCGTGGCACGGTCGTCGCGAGCCCCAAACTCACCCAACCGCTCTCGCTGCGGTCGTATACCGAGGGTGCGCAGAGTCAGGGGCGGGTTCCCGGCCGCGAGCTGGTCACCTTCGGCCGGTCGCTCGCCGACGCCGACCTCGCCGCCGAGCTACGGGTACCCGTCGGATCCCACGTCCTCCATCTCGAGCGCGTGCTGCTCGCCGACGGCGAGAAGATCGGCCTGGAGAGCACCCACCTGCCGTCCCGGCGGTTCGCGGAGCTGGCCGAGACCTTTGATCCGCGCACCTCGCTGTACGCCGCGATCAGGGCGACCGGAGTGGAGTTCGCCTGCGCCACCGAGCGAATCGAGACCGTCCTTGCCACCCCGCGCGAGGCCGCGCTGATGGACTCGACGACCGCCATGCCGATGCTGCTGCTGCACCGCACCTCACTGGACGCCGACGGTGTGCCGATCGAGCGGGTGCGCTCGCTCTACCGCGGCGATCGGGTCGCCTTCCTGGCCACGCTGAGAGAATGAGCAGTGCCTGTCGCCCTAACCTGGCGGTCGGGGCCCGCAGTCCTGGAGGGTGCGCTCGGCGGCCGACCGCACGACCTCGGCGACGCACTGATTCCTCGCCATCGCGCGCCGCTGCCAGATGGCACCGTTGCCGTCCGCCACCTCGCGCCTCAACGACGTCTCGACCCGGCGGAACTCGCCCAGTTCGTCCAGCGACTCGTGCACGTGGCCGAGCAGGAGTCCCAGTTGGCGCCCGCACGGGACCGATTTGGTCGTGTTCGGGTCGATGCCCTTGCCGGACAGTCCGTCTCGCGCGGCGATCCAGTTGGCGACTCGCAGGGTTTCCATCCCTATTTCGGGCGCGGCATCGCCGCGGTGGATCGACGACAGGGCAGTCATGACGAGCGCCCGCACCAGGGTGGCCAGCAGGACCGTCTGGTCGACCGTTGGCAGGACGTCGCTCACCCGGACCTCCACCGTGGGCAGGTGCGAGGAGGGGCGAATGTCCCAATAGACCATCCGCTCGTCGAGTAGGCCGCCGCAGTCGATCATCATCGAGACGAAAGCGTCGTAGTGATCGGCCGAGGCGAACACCGGCGGCGGACCCGACACGGGCCACCGGGACCACAGGATCGTGCGCCAACTCGCATAGCGGCTGTCGATGCCGCGGTGGATCGGTGAGTTGGCGCTGAGGGCGAGCAGGATCGGGAGCCAGGGCCGAACGTGATTGCACACCTGGACCCGCGTCTCGCGATCGGGGACATCGACGTGCACGTGGCAGCCGCAGATGCCCTGCTCCAGGGCCAGGGTGCCGTACCTGTCCGCCATGCGGCGATATCGCTCGGAATCGCTGACCGGCATTCGACCCGGACCCATCGGCGGGGTTCCCGAGGCGAGCAGACGGCAGTCGTGTCGGGCCGCTGCGTCGGCCGCGGTCACGCGCATCTTGCGCAGATGCGCGCGCAGGTCGTCGCTGTCCCAACACACGGGGGAGTTGGCCTCGACCTGGCATTGAGAGAGTTCCAGTTGAAGTGGCACACCGAGTTCGGTTGCCGTCGAGGCCACCGCCGCGTTGCGCATCTGTGGCTGCCCCGTCGTCGGGTCGACGAGCAGGAACTCCTCTTCCACGCCGATAGAGGGAGGTGTCGGGAGGCTCATGCCGGAGTCGACGCTGGACCGCGCACGTCAGTACCAGTGCTTGCGGCCGCCCACCGCGCGGCCTGTGGCGCCGAGCAGGAAGAGAATCGCGCCGATCACCACGAGGATGATCCCGATCGTCCACAGGATCGAGATCCCGGTGAGCCAACCGATGAGCAACAAGATCAATCCGAGCACGATCATGGCCGGACCCCATCTCGGTTCCGTCGAAGGGGAGTGCCTCTGGTTCATCAATTGAAGCACTCCGGGCGGGCGTTCGGTAGCGACGTCGAGTCAGATCAACCTCGCGCTCCGGGTGGTTTCACCCGCTACCGCCCGGCGGCGTCGGGGCGGACAATCGAGGGGCAAGAAGACACGGCCTCCACCGACAAAGGAGGGGCAGCGGTGAACCGGACCGAGCTCCCACAGACATTGCGGCGATCGTCGAAGGAGGTGCAGGCGGCCTTCGCGGCGGCGCACGACACGGCCCTCAAGCGGTACGGGGAGGGCGAGGATGCCCTGCGTGCGGCGTACGGCGAGCTCAAACACGATTTCGAGTTGGAGACCGATCACTGGGTGCCCAAGCAGGGCTGACCCCGGCTGCTGTCAGACCGCGCGTCCGTCTGAGTGCGCGACGGGGCGCGGCCACGGGCGCCCGGCGCGGCGCTCGATGTCGAGATTGAAGCGTTCGAGCAGTTCCGCGAAGGCCGCGCGGTCGTCGGGTGTCCAGTCCTCGAGGACGGTCTCGAGCCCGCTGACGTTGCCCGCCCGCTCCCCGTCGAGGCGTCGTCGTCCCTCGTCGGTGATCCGGAACTTCCGCGCCATGCCGCCCTCGGGGTCTGGGATGCGTTGGACCAGACCGGAACTGAGCATCGACGTGGTCTGGCGGCTCAGGGTGGAGGTGTCCAGACCGAAGGCCTCGCTGAGTTCGCCGACGGACATGGGTCCCTGCATGCTGATGCGGGTGAGCAGGAGGTAGGCGCTGCCGTCGAGGTGACCCTCGCCGCGGCGAGGGTGCGCGAGATGCCGTGCGAGCAACAGGGTCTCGAACTCGATGCGGTCCGCGGCCGTGTCCATGTGCATCCTTCCTTCGATCCTCTCGGGCGGCATGCATCCTACCGCTCGCTTGTGCCGTACAACACATTTGCGCACTACATGCCCGTCCGGCCGACGGGCTTATTGTATCGTGCAATAAGTATGCATCATGCAAGTCTTGTGCATGGGGCACATCTGGCATTCGCCGCACCAGTACTGATAGTGAAGTAGTTAGGAGATTGCTCATGGTTGGGCCGAAACCCGCCGTGAACCCGAACGGCCTCGTCGGGGTACTCGCGTTCACCGGCATCGTCGCCGCGCTCATGCAGACCCTGGTCGTCCCGCTGATCGGCGACCTGCCACAGATACTGGACACGACCGCGTCGAACGCGTCCTGGATCATCACCGCGACGCTGGTGGCGGGCGCGGTGTTCGTCCCGATCACCGGCCGCCTCGGCGATCTGTACGGCAAGCGCCAGATGCTGCTCGCCTGCACGGTCCCGCTCATCGCCGGCTCCGTGGTGTGCGCGCTCGCGACGTCCGTGGTGCCGATGATCGCCGGCCGCGCCCTGCAGGGCGTCGGCATGGGATTGATCCCGATCGGCATCAGCGCGCTGCGCGACCTGCTGCCTGCCGAGCGGCTGAACTCGTCGATCGCCCTGATGAGTGCGTCGATGGGCATCGGCGGCGCGCTCGGTCTGCCGATCGCTGCGGCCGTCGCGCAGGGCACCAGTTGGCGGGTGCTGTTCTGGGGCGCGACCGTGCTGAGCGTCGCGATCGCCGTGCTGATCTGGAAGTTCGTGCCTGCCACGCCGGTCGACCCCGACGCCGGGAAGTTCGATCCCGTCGGCGCGATCGGCCTCGGCATCGGCCTCGTGTGCCTGCTGCTCGGCGTGTCCAAGGGCGCCGACTGGGGCTGGGCCAGCGGCACCACCCTCGGCCTGTTCGCAGGCGCCGTCGTCGTCCTGCTGGCCTGGGGCTGGTGGGAGTTGCGTACCAGCGATCCGCTGGTCGATCTCCGGACCACGGCACGGCCGCAGGTGCTGCTGACCAACGTGGCCGGACTGGTCGTCGGCTTCGCGATGTATGCCCAGTCGCTGATCCTGCCGCAGCTGCTGCAGCTGCCCGAGTCCACCGGCTACGGTCTGGGCCAGTCGATGCTGGTCATGGGCCTGTGGATGGCGCCCGGCGGTTTCGTGATGATGGCGCTCGCCCCCGTCGGCGCCAAGCTGTCGTCCGCCCGCGGCCCCAAGATCACCCTGATGGTCGGCGCCCTGATCATCGCGCTCGGCTACGGATCGTCGATGCTGCTGATGGGCTCGGCCTGGGGCCTGATGATCGTGGCCTGCATCTGCGGCGCGGGCACCGGCTTCGCCTACGGCGCGATGCCCGCCCTGATCATGAGCGCGGTGCCGCACTCGGAGACCGCCTCGGCCAACGCCTTCAACACGCTCTCCCGTTCCCTCGGCACCTCGATTGCCGCCGCGGTCGTCGGCGTCGTGCTCGCCCAGATGAGCGTCCAGGTCGGGGACTACACGCTGCCCACCGAGAGCGGCTTCCGGACCGGTCTGCTGATCGGTTGCGGTGTCGCCCTGGTGGCCGCCGCCGTCGCCGCGTGCATCCCGTCGCGTCGCCCAGTGCCCTCTGCCCCGGCTCCCGCGGCCGACGGGGAGTTGGTTGCCGCACGCGGCTGAGACGAGTCCGGCAGGACGCAGTGCGAACGGGCCCGGCTGGCATCCCTCGAAGGGATGCCCGCCGGGCTCGTCCGTGCATTCCGCGCGGTGGCGGTAGCCTGGGGCGCATGTCTGTGCGCGCATCCCTGGTTCCCGGAACCGTCTCGCCGACCCTGCCCGTGCCTGCGAAGATCGAGCGCCCCGAGTACGCGTGGAAGCCCACGGTCAACGAGGGCAACGAGCCGTGGGTGCAGACCCCCGAGACGATCGAGAAGATGCGGCTCGCGAGCAGGATCGCCGCGCAGGCGCTGGAGCAGGCAGGCAAGGCCGTCGCGCCGGGCGTGACCACCGACGAGCTCGACCGGATCGCGCACGAGTACATGATCGATCACGGTGCCTACCCGTCGACATTGGGCTACAAGGACTTTCCGAAGTCCTGCTGCACCTCGCTGAACGAGGTCATCTGCCACGGCATCCCCGACTCGACGGTGATCGCGGACGGCGACATCGTCAACATCGACGTCACCGCGTACATCGACGGGGTGCACGGCGACACCAACGCCACCTTCCTGGCAGGCGACGTCTCCGAGGAACACCGACTCCTCGTCGAGCGCACCCGCGAGGCGACCATGCGGGCCATCAAGGCCGTCAAGCCGGGCCGCGAACTCAACGTCATCGGCCGGGTCATCGAGGCCTACGCCAACCGTTTCGGCTACGGCGTCGTCCGCGACTTCACTGGCCACGGCATCGGCGAGACCTTCCACAACGGGCTGGTCATCCTGCACTACGACCAGCCGAACGTGGACACCGTCATCGAGCCCGGCATGGTGTTCACCATCGAGCCGATGATCAACCTCGGCACCGTCGACTACGACATCTGGGACGACAACTGGACCGTGGTCACCAAGGACCGCAAGTGGACGGCCCAGTTCGAGCACACCATCGTCGTCACCGACACAGGCGCGGAAATCCTCACGCTGCCATGAATGGTGCGCTGCTCGTCGCCGGAACCACCTCCGACGCGGGCAAGAGCGTCCTGGTCGCGGGACTGTGCCGGATGCTGGCCCGCCGCGGGGTGTCGGTGGCGCCGTTCAAGGCGCAGAACATGTCCAACAACTCGGTGGTCACCCTCGACGGCGGCGAGATCGGGCGGGCGCAGGCGCTGCAGGCGCGGGCCTGCGGGCTCGAGCCCAGCGTGCGCTTCAACCCGGTGCTGCTCAAACCGGGCAGTGACCGGACCTCACAGCTGGTGGTCCGTGGTCGCGCCGTGACGAATGTCGGGGCCCGCGACTACATCGAGCACCGCGAGTGGCTCCGTGGCGTCGTCACCGATGAACTGACCTCATTGCGGGCGGAATTCGACGTGGTGATCTGCGAGGGCGCCGGGTCGCCAGCCGAGATCAACCTGCGGGCAACGGATCTGGCCAACATGGGGCTGGCACGGGCGGCGTCTCTGCCGGTGATCGTGGTCGGGGACATCGACCGCGGGGGAGTGCTGGCGCACCTGTTCGGCACCGTTGCGGTGCTCTCGCCGGAGGATCAGGCGCTGATCGCGGGCTTCGTGGTCAACAAGTTCCGCGGTGACGTGGCACTGCTCGAACCCGGCCTCGACCAGCTGCGGGCGTTGACCGGCCGCCCCACGCTCGGCGTCGTGCCGTTCGCCGAGGGACTGTGGATCGACGCCGAGGACTCGCTGTCCACGGTGGCCGACGCCCCCGTCGGCAGGCCGGCCGCCCCGGTCGGGCAGGGGTGGCTGCGGGTGGCCGCGATCCGGCTGCCGCGGGTGTCCAACGCGACCGATGTCGAGGCCCTGGCCTGCGAACCGGGCGTCTCGGTGCACTGGGTCAGCGAGCCGTCGCGGCTGCAGGACGCCGACCTGGTGGTGATCCCGGGCAGCAAGTCCACCGTCTCGGACCTGGCCTGGCTGCGGTCGAGCGGGATCGCGGACGCGCTGAGCGACCGCGCCGCGGCGGGGCTACCCGTCCTCGGGATCTGCGGCGGCTATCAGATGCTCGGCCGCACCATCGTCGACGACGTCGAATCCGGGTCCGGGGCCATCGACGGGCTGGGGCTGCTGGACCTGGACATCGAGTTCGCGCCCGAGAAGGTGCTGCGGCAGGTCACGGGGACCGCGGGGGCAATCGCGGTGTCCGGCTACGAGATCCACCACGGCCGCGTCGTCCGCAACGGCGATGCGCCGCTGCTGTGCGGCGACGACGGCGAGCCCGAGGGCAGCATCCGGGGGCAGGTGCTCGGCACCCACTGGCACGGACTGCTCGAATCGGATGCGTTCCGCAGGGAGCTGCTTACCAGGGTCGCCGCCGTCACCGGCCGGCCGTTCACGGTCGCGCCCGACACGTCGGTGGCCGCGGAACGGACCGCTCAGCTGGACCTGCTGGCCGACCTGGTGGAGCGGCACCTGGACGTGGCCGCGATCGAGAAGCTCATCAACGGCGGTGCGCCGCAGGGGCTTCCGGTGATCACGCACGCTCCGGCGGGGGTAGACCCAGCTCGCTGATCGAGTGCCCGAAGTGTGCCGCCCAGGCCGCCGGTGTCGACCCGAACCGGTGATCGCGGATCGACGGGTCGGCGCCGAGGCTCAGCAGCAGCACAACCAGGTCGCGGTTCCCGGATCCCGCGGCCTCGTGCAGCGCCGTCTCCCACGGCTGCTCGATCGGCAGGTCCGAGCGGCCGAGGGCGTTGACGTCGAAGCCCAGGTCGGCGAGCAGTCGCACCACCGAGTCCTTCCCTGTCGCAGGACTGTGCGCGGCGACGGCCCGCAGGATCGCCGACGGGTGCCGTCGCCGGGCGACCGCCGCCAGCCCCGGGTCCGCGGCCGCCAGCGCGGTCGCGGCGGCCCGGTCCGCGGTCATCGCCGCGGCCATCAGCCGGTCGGCCGGGTCCAGGTCCGGTTCGCGGGCACCGGCGGCGCGCAGCGCGTCGGTGGCGACGGTCTTGCCGTAGACGAGCGCCAGCCCGAGCGGCGTGCGCCCGCCCCGTAGTGGTCGGTCCGGGTCTGCCCCGTGGCCCAGCAGCAGGTCCACCCGGTCGTGGTGCCCGTGCAGGATCGCCCAGCCCAGCTGGTCGCCGAGCAACTCGGCGGGGGACGGGAGGTCGACGCCCAGACGAGTCGACCACGGTTCGCGGTCGCCCCGGCCCAGGCCGAACTTCAGAAGCAGGCGCAGGTGCGTGTCGTCGCGCGCGAACATCCGGTTGTACAGGGCCTGTCCGTCGTTGGGGTTGGCGCCGGCCTCGAGCAGCACCCGGGCCAGGGCGTCCGCGTGCGGGTGCGGCGGCTGGTCGTCGCTGCCCCGCTCGCCGTTGCCGAAGGCGCCGGTCAGCGCGGTGAACGGGGGCTGTTCGCCGTGCCAGAGGTAGCCGGCATTCGGGTCCGCCCCCGCGGCCAGCAGCAGCCGGGCGGCGGTGACGGTCGCGGCCTCGGTGACGGCCGCGTCGTGCCGGGCGTAGGCCAGGTAGAGCAGCGGCGGCCAGCGCAGTGGGCCGCCCTCGGCGCCGGCCGCGGCCGGGTCGTCGGACAGCAGCGCCCACAACGCGTCGATGTCGGCGCACGCGGCCGCGGTGTGCACCGTCCGGGCGGCCAGCGCCGGGTCGGCGGCCAGCAGGCTCCGGGCCCGCTGGCGTCGGGCGTCGCCGTCGGCGGGGGAGTAGAGCAGGCAGGCGGACAGCAGGAACTCGTCGGCGGAGGTCACCGCCACCGCGCGATCGGGGTGGCGGGTGAGGCCTTCGTCGCTCACGCTCTCGTCGCTCATGGCGTCGCGCGGCGCAGCGCCACCCATCCGCCGGCGAGGGCGAGGAGGGCCAGGGCCAGGGGCAGCGCCACCAGCGGGAGCGCGCGCGGGACGTCGACGAACCACGATCCGATCTCCGGCCACCAGCGAGCCCAGGTGATCACGATCGCGGCGAGGCCCAGCGTGCAGAAGACGGACGTTCCGGCCGCGAGCAGGCCCGTGGTGCGCCACCGCTGGTAGATCGCGCCGGCGACGACGGCGATCCCAGAGGTGAGCAATAGGATCGCGAAACCCGAGAGCAGTTGGAGGGCCGGATTGTCGGTGAGGTAGCGCGCCAGCCCGAACATTCGCATATACACCCCCCACCCGTCGGTGGCGCTCTCGATCACGGACAGCACCTGCACCGCGACCGCGAAGATCGCCGACTGCGCGAAGGCCATCAGGAGCGTCGCGGTGTAGAACTCGCGGCGGGTCACGCTCAGCCCCAGGGCGAACGGAAAGCTCTGGGTCAGTGCCTGGACGTAGAACGCGATCACGAAACCGAGCAGCGCCGCGATGCTGCCGGTGAACCCCGCGCCCTCGTCGGTCCCGATGAGGTAGTAGATCGTCCAACTGATGGCGAAGGACGCCGCGATGAGGCCGACCGGCCAGGCGACCAGCAGGGGCCAGGCGACGGTGTGCAGGCGCAGGACCGAACCGATCCGGGAAGGTCCGGCGTTGGCGTGCATCGCGGGGGAGACGGTGGCTGTGGTCATGGCGTCGGCTCCTGGGTGGTGGTACGGATGACGAGTTCTTGCAGTGACGCCGGTTCGAGCGTGCCGCCGGCGTCGAGCAGTCGGGCACGGTCGGCCACGTCGGCGGTGACCTGCACGGTGGCACGGGCCTGGGATCCGAGCGAGTCACGTTGTAGAACAGTGCCTTTCGCGGCAAATATGTCGACGGCCGCGGTGGGTCCGGTCACGACAACGGCCCGTTGGCGCAGCCCGTCGGCGTCGTCGTCGAGAAGGATCCGGCCGCGATCGACCACGATGACGTGCTCGAGAAGGTTCGCGACCTCGTCGATCAGGTGGGTGGACAGCACCACGGTGCGCGGGTGCTCGGCGTAGTCGGCGAGCAGTCGGTCATAGAACATCTGGCGGGCCACGGCGTCGAGTCCGAGGTACGGCTCGTCGAACAGGGTCAGTGGTGCCCGCGACGCGAGACCGATGATCACCCCGAGGGCGGACTTCATGCCTCGGGAGAGCTTCTTGACCCTGCGGCCCAGCGGAAGCTGGAAGTCGTCGAGCAGGAGTTCGGCGAATTCGCGGTCCCAGTGCTCCATCAGATGCCCGGCGGTGGACAGGACGTGCTTGACCCGGAGATCGTCCGGGTAGGTCTGGCTCTCCTTGATGAAACTGACGCCCCGCAGCACCCGTGCGTTCTCGAACGGGGTGGCGCCGAAAACCGTGACATCACCGGACGTCTGGATGCTTTGACCTGTGAGGATTGACATGATCGTGGACTTGCCGGCCCCGTTGCGCCCGAGCAGGCCGTAGATCTTGTCGTGTTCGAGGTCGAACGAGACGTCTGTGAGCGCGTCGAAGTCCCCGTAGCGTTTGTCGACGTCCCGCATCGAGGCGACGACGTCGCGTCCGGTCGGCTGTCGGTCGTTGGTCGGGGCGACGGTCAGGTTCCGGGTCATCGTGTCACCTTCTTGGTGTCGAGCATGGACTTGAGTTCGTCGACGGGAATGCCAAGTCGAGTGGCCTCCGCAACGAGTGGCTCGATGTACTGGCGCGAGAAGGCTTCTCGGCGCCGGAACCGGAGGGCGTCGCGCGCCCCGACGGTGACGAACATTCCAATACCCCGCTTCTTGTAGAGGATTCCCTCGGCGACCAGCTGGTTCAGCCCTTTGGCTGCGGTCGCCGGGTTGATGCGGTGGAAGGCGGCGAGCTCGTTGGTCGAGGGCACCTGGCCGTCCTCCGTCAATGAGCCGTCGATGATCGCCTCCTCGATCTGCTCGGCGATCTGCTGGAAGAGCGGCCGGCCGTCGTCGATCACCGGAATCCCCACCGATGGAGGCTCGCTGGTTCATTACTCATGTAATGAACCATAGGACCGACAGCCGCGGGAGCGCAACCCCGGCGCACGGTTTCCCGTCCGGGGCACGGCGGCGTGTACCGTCCGGTGCCATGGAGTTGACGGAAGTGTCGGTCGGGGACGTCATCTACACCGTTCGGCTGGACGGTCCCGAGAGCGCCCACGTTGTCCTGCTGTTGCCCGGCGCAGGCGAGGACGGGTTGGTATTCGACGCGGTGTGCGGGCGACTGCACGACTCCGACCTGCGCACGGTGGTGCCGGACACGATCGACGGCCTGGATGTCGCGGGCGTCCTCGCGCTGCTCGACGGTCTCGGGCTGGCGTATGTGAACCTGGCAGGCAACCGGGAGGGGGCCGCCCTTGCGTGGGAACTCGCGGCCCGCACCTTCGGCCGGTTCAAGAGCCTCGTCGTCGCGGACAGTGCACACCCCGCCGTTGCGGGCGGGGACTGCCCGGCGGTGGAGATCCCGACGACGGTGCTCGTCGGCGGGCCCGACGCGCGCCCGGACGTCGACGCGTCCAGTCGCCACTGCTACTCCGACTTCCGGGTCGTCGAACTCGGCGGCATCGACTCGGTGCCCGGTGAGGCGGCCGCCGCGATGGCCACCGAGATCTCCCTGCGCACCAGCATGTGGTGAGGCTCCGCGACGGCCGCTTGCCGATCAGCGTGGCCGCGAAGTCGTCACCATCGGTACTCGTCGATGGTGCGAGAGGTCCTGCAGGCCGGCGACCCGGAGCAGGTCGAGCTTCTCTGCGTCGGCGGATCCGGGCGCGACCGTGTAGACGACGATCCGCAGGTCGCCGCTACCCGGCGCGCTGAGAACGTCGCAGTCCACCGTGATGTCGCCGACAGCTCGGGTGTGCACGATCTTTCGGCTGGACCGGTGCAGGGCCACGTGCGCCTGCGCCCACCGCGCCGCGAATTCGCCGGATTCCGCGAGGAGACGGTCCACGAGGTCCCTCAGTGGGGCATCGTCGGGGTAACGCCCCACCGCGGACCGCAGGTCCGCCACCAGGTCCGCTCTGAATTCGTCCTCCCCGACAGCGGTATGTGTGACAGGGGTCCGCGTTTCGGTGAACACCAGCCAGACAAGGTTCCGCCGGAACCCCGATCGCGTCGAGGGGTCGCCGAGCAGCGCCGCCCAGAGCGGATTCCACAGCAACAGGTCGTGTGCGGCGCTGTACACGGCGACCGGCACGTCACCGAGTCGGTCCACGATCCGCTGGACGCCCGGACCCACGTGCCGTGGCAACGAGGCAGGTGCCGGAACGGCGACACCGCCGACTCGGTACAGGTGGTCGCGCTCTTCGTCGGTCAAGCGCAACGCCCGCGCGAGTGCACCGAGCAGCTGCGCCGAGGGGCTGGTTGCCCGGCCCTGCTCGAGCCGCACGACGTAGTCGACGCTGACTCCGGCAAGCATCGCGAGCTCTTCCCGCCGCAGCCCCCGGGAGCGACGACCCGTACCGGGAGGCAGCCCGACCTCCTCGGGCTGTACCCGGTCGCGCCAAGCGCGCAGCACGCGCGCGAATTCGTCCATGCCCCCATCTTGCTGGCTGCCGGTCCGCCGTGGGTGGTACTGCCGGTCCCACCGTCGATCGGTGCCTGGTGCGCGCGCAGGAGCCGAGGGAATGTAGTGGGCATGACCACGACACTCATCACCGGAGCCAACCGCAGCCTCGGCCTGGAGACCGCGCGACGGCTCGTCGACGCCGGCCACATCGTCTACGCCGGCATGCGCGACCTGGCCTCGGCCGCCGAGGTACAGAACCTCGGGGCCCACCCCGTGCAACTCGACGTCACCGATCAGCGCAGCGTCGACGTGGCGCTCGGCCAGCTGCCCGAGCTCGACGTCCTGGTGAACAACGCGGGCGTCCTCGGCAGGTCCTTCGGCGTCGACGATCTCAATGCCGACGCCATGCAGGAGGTGTTCGACACGAATGTCCTCGGCGTCGTGCGTCTCACGCAGGCCGCGCTTCCGCTGCTGCGGCGCTCGGCGAACCCGGTGATCGTCAATGTCGCCTCCGGTGTCGGCTTCGCCCGGTCACTGAGCACCCCCGGCTCCGACGAGCACTTCGTGCGGGCCGTGCCCTACGCGAGTTCGAAGGCGGCCGTGATCGCCATGACTGTCCAGTATGCGAAGAACCTGCCCGAGTTTCGGGTCAACGCCAGCGACCCGGGCTACACCAGCACCGACTTCAATTGGCACCGCGGACATCAGACCGTGACCGAAGGAACCGATGCGACAGTGATGCTGGCCCAGCTCGGCCCCGATGGACCCACCGGACAGTTCTTCAACCGCGCAGGCCACATCGAGTTCTGAGCAACTCTTCTGCCCGGCTCCTCGATCCACGCGCGTGCCGGCCGTCGCTGCTGCCATGGTCGGCGCGAACGCGGAGCGCACTAGACTCTGCCGGTGTTCGACACCGTCCCAGCCCCTTCCGGCGTCACATCTGTCCGCTCGGCCCTGCGATCGCCGCGCCGGCTGACAACCGAGGCGCTGGCCGGCCTGGTCACCTCGCTCGCCCTCATCCCCGAGGTGATCTCGTTTGCGGTC
The DNA here is from genome assembly GCF_042754885.1 of Rhodococcus sp. NPDC059179. Classification (NCBI taxonomy): domain Bacteria; kingdom Bacillati; phylum Actinomycetota; class Actinomycetes; order Mycobacteriales; family Nocardiaceae; genus Rhodococcus; species Rhodococcus sp. NPDC059179. Next base: position 251,937 of record NZ_JBHZBV010000005.1, read on the forward strand.
ATCGCGGGCGTCGACCCCCGGGTGGCGCTGTACACCTCGTGCATCATGGCGATGACGATCGCGTTCGTCGGCGGCAGGCCCGCCATGGTCTCGGCGGCGGCGGGCGCCACCGCGCTGGTGGTGGCGCCGCTGGTCGCCTCCCACGGCATCGACTACCTGATCGCGGCGGTGTGGCTGGCAGGCGCACTGCAGATCGCCTTCGCCGTCGCTGGTCTCGCGCGGCTGGTGCGGTTCATTCCGCGGTCGGTGATGATCGGCTTCGTCAACGCGCTCGCGATCCTCATCTTCAGCGCGCAGATCCAGCACCTGATCGACGTGCCGTGGCTGGTGTACCCGCTCACCGCCGCCGGAATCGCGATGGTCGTGCTCATCCCCAAGCTGACCACCACGGTTCCCGCGCCCCTGATCGCGATCGTCGTGCTCACCGGTGTGGTGGCGCTGCTGCACCTCGACGTGCCCGATGTCGCGGACCAGGGCGAGCTCCCGTCGGGCCTGCCCACGTGGATGATCCCGGACGTACCGTTCACGTGGGAGACGCTGACGGTCATCGCGCCGTTCGCACTCGGTCTCGCCCTGGTCGGGCTGCTCGAGTCACTGCTGACCGCCAAGCTCGTCGACGACATCACCGACACCCCATCGGACAAGACCCGCGAGTCGTGGGGGCAGGGCGTCGCGAACATGGCAGGCGCGCTCTTCGGCGGCATGGGCGGCTGCGCGATGATCGGCCAGACCATGGTCAACGTGAAGGAGGGCCGGGCACGAACCCGCATCTCCACATTCCTGGCCGGCCTGTTCCTGCTGGTGCTGTCCGTGACCGTCGGCGACGTCGTCGGCGCGATTCCGATGGCCGCGCTGGTGGCGGTGATGGTGGTGATCGCCGCGACCACGTTCGACTGGCACAGCGTCGCACCGCGCACGCTGCGCGTGATGCCGCGCAGCGAGACGCTCGTCATGGTGGTGACGGTCGTCGGCACCCTCGCCACCGAGAATCTCGCGGTGGGCGTCGTCCTCGGTGTGCTGACCGCGATGGTCGCGTTCGCGCGCCGGGTCGCCCAGATGGCCTCGGTCGCCGCCTCGGACCGCGACCGCGACGTCGAGGAGCGGGTCTATCGGGTGACGGGGCAGCTGTTCTGGGCGTCGAGCAACGATCTGGTCCACCGATTCGACTACGCGGGCGACCCGCAGTCGGTCGTCGTCGACCTCACCGACGCCGAGGTGTGGGACGCGTCGACGGTGGCCACGCTCGATGCGGTCCAGCACAAGTACGCGGTCCGGGGGAAGTCGGTTCGGATCGTCGGTCTCGACGGGGCGAGTCTGGACCGCATCGAACGGCTGTCCGGCAAGCTCGGTTGATGCAATCCTGACCAACGTCCCTGGGCAGTACGACTAGTCCAGGCCGAGGAGCGCATTCTCGACGACCTCGGTCAGCGCCGGATGAATCCAGTACTGGCCGAGCGCCATGTCCTGCGCGGACAGCCCGAAGCTCATCGCCTGGATCAGCGGCTGGATCAGCGTGGAGGCCTGGGCGCCGATGATGTGGGCGCCCAGCAGCCGGCCGGTGCCGCGGTCGGCGATCACCTTGCACAGGCCCTCGTCGTCCTCCATCGCCCAGCCGTAGGCGACGTCGGCGAACTTCTGCACCTTCACCGCGATGTCGAGGCCCTGCGCACGGGCCTGGTCCTCGGTCAGGCCCACGGTGGCGATCTGGGGGTCGGTGAACACCGCGGACGGCACGTAGCGGTGATCTGTCCGGACCAGCTCGACGCCGTCGCGCCACGCGTCGCGCAGCAGGTTCGCCTGCACGACCCGCGCCTCGTGGTTGGCCACGTGCTTGAGCTGGTGCGGTGAGGACACGTCGCCGAGCGCGAAGACGCCCGCCGCCGTGGTCCGCTGGAACTCGTCGACCACCACGCGGCCCGCGGCGTCCACCTCGATGCCCGCGCTCTCCGCGCCCAGTCGGTCACCGTTCGGAGTCCGGCCCGTCGCCACCAGCAGGGTGTCGCCTGCGACCACCGTGCCGTCTGCGAGTTCCACCTCGACCGCCCCGTCACCGCCGCCGACCCGCACCACCGGATTGCCCAGGTGCACATCCCATTTCCGGCGGGCGAGGTCGGTGAACCGCTGCGAGATGTCGGTGTCGAGGTCACGGAGCAGGCGGTTGCCGCGGCCGATGATCGAGACCCGGCTGCCGAAGGCGGAGAAAACGTGCGCGAACTCGGACGCGATGAACCCGCTTCCCAGGATCACCAGGTGCTCGGGCAGTTCGGGCAGCCGCATGATGTCGTCGTTGGTGAGGTACGGGACCCCGCTGCGACTGACCTCCTCGGGGATGATCGGTCGCGATCCGGCCGCGACCACCACCTGGTCGGCGGTGATCACCTCGCCGCTCCCGGTCCGGATCTGTCGAGGACCGACGAACGTCGCGTACCCGGAAAACAGTGTGGTGTCCGGGTTCTCGTCTTTTCGATAGCGCTCTCCGCCTGCCGAGATCGGGTCGATCCGGTCGAACACCCGACCGACGATGTCGGACCAGCGCACCTTCTCGACGCGCGCGTCGACGCCGTACCGGCTCGCGTGCTGGACCGCCCGCGCGACCTCGGCGGCGTAGACGAACATCTTGGTCGGGATGCATCCGACGTTCAGGCAGGTTCCGCCGAACGTGCCGCCCTCGAGGATCGCGACCCGCATCCCCTCGAAGCGCTCGTCGAGAATGGTGTTGCCGGAACCGGATCCGATGATCGCGAGGTCGAAGTGGTTCATGCGCCGTGCCCGTGCAGCCAGGTCAGCCAGAGGTCGACCTCGTCGAAGGCCTGCTTGCGTGGGACCTCGGTGGAGAGGAAGACGTCGTGCCTGGCGCCCTCGATCGGCACGATTGTGGTGCGGTCGCCGAGGCAGCCGGCCCAGCGGGCGATCTGCCTCACGTCGAGCACCAGGTCGGCCTCGTCGGACTTGGCCGTGTATCGCGAGGAGTAGTGCGTCTTCTCGGACCGCAGGATCAGCGAGGGCACACCGACGTCGAGGCCGCGGTGCAGCTTCGCGTGTCCCTGCCGGACGGCGCGCAGCCAGCCGAAGGTCACCGGGAAGCCGGTCATCGGCTTCCATTCGAGGTTGTAGTCCCACTCTCCGCTCGCACCGATGTGCAGGGTGCGTCCGTAGACGTCGGCGGAGGGGAGCTTGACCTCGAGCCGGTTCTTGACCCGGCCCACGGCATTGACCGCCACGGTGCCGACGCTGCGCAGGTACGCCGCGCCCTGCAGGTCGAACCACGGGCTGTTGAGGATCAGCCCGGCGATGCCTGCGCCGGCGCAGCCGCCGGGCCGCTTGTTCAGCCGGTCGAGCCACAGCGGCAGGATCAGCCCGCCGGTGGAGTGCGCCACCAGCAGAACGGTGCCGCCGCCGATCTGTTCGCGGACCAGTGCCAGCGCCCGGCCCAGTTCCTCGTCGTAGAGGGCGAGGTCGGTTACGAAGTGCGGGGTCTGGCCCAGCTTCAGCGAGCGGCCGCATTTGCGCAGGTCCAGGGCGAAGAACGAGTAGCCCTGGTCGTGGAAGTGCTCGGCCATGTGGTGCTGGAAGAAGTAGTCGGTGAACCCGTGTACGTAGAGCACGGCGCGCGCGGGCGTGCGGTCGATCCCGCCCTCGGGCTGGTACCGGACGAGTGTGGCGTCGATCTCACCTTCACCGTCGGGATCGGGCCCGAGTGGGATGGTCAACTGCTGATATCCGTCGCCGAGGACGTCGGGGGCCCAGGTAGTCACAGATCACAATGCTAGTGGGCTGGAAAGCCCTCCGCAGTGGCGCACAATTGGGTGAGGTGAACGACGCTCATACGCGCGGGTAACCTATCCGCTGCAGTCGGCGCGACTGCGCACTGCCAATGGACAAGGAAGTCGATTTTCCAGTGTCAGACAACAACGCGGTAGAGACCAAGACCGATGTAGTGCTCGTGGGTGCGGGCATCATGAGTGCGACCCTCGGAGCCATCCTGCGGCAGCTGCAGCCGGACTGGTCGATCAGCGTGTTCGAGCGGCTCGACGCCGCCGCCGCGGAGAGCAGCGACCCGTGGAACAACGCGGGCACCGGACACTCGGCTCTGTGTGAGCTCAACTACACCCCCGAGAACAAGGACGGCACCGTCGACATCGCCAAGGCGGTCACGGTCAACGAGCAGTTCCAGGTCTCCCGGCAGTTCTGGGCGCACGCGCTCGAGCAGGGCATCCTCACCGCGCCCAAGGAGTTCATCAATCCGATCCCGCACGTGAGCTTCGTGCACGGGGCGGACAACGTGAAGTACCTGAAGGCGCGCTATGACGCGCTCGCCGGCCACACGCTCTTCGACGGCATGGAGTACACCGACAGCGCGGACGAGTTCGCCCGCAGGCTGCCGCTGATGGCCAAGGGCCGCGACTTCTCCGACCCGATCGCCCTGAACTGGACCGACGGCGGCACCGACGTCGACTTCGGCGCGCTGACCAAGCAGCTGCTCAACCACGTCGCCTCGTCGGGCGGCACCGTGCACTTTGGTCACGAGGTCACCGGCATCAAGAAGCAGTCCGACGGCAGCTGGACGCTCAAGGTGCACAACCGTCGCACCGGCGGCCGCAAGACCGTGGGCGCCAAGTTCGTCTTCGTCGGCGCGGGCGGCGGGGCCCTGCACCTGCTGCAGCAGTCCGGCATCGCGGAGGCCAAGGGCTTCGGCGGCTTCCCGGTCAGCGGCGCGTTCCTGCGCTGCACCAACCCCGAGCTGATCGATCAGCACCGGGCCAAGGTCTACGGCAAGGCCGCGGTCGGCGCCCCGCCGATGTCCGTGCCGCACCTGGACACCCGCGTCATCGGCGGCAAGCCGGGCCTGCTGTTCGGTCCGTACGCCGGTTGGTCGCCGAAGTTCCTCAAGGAGGGCCGGGTCACCGACCTGCCCGGGTCGGTCAAGCCGAACAACCTGCTGTCCATGCTCGGCGTGGGCGTCTCCGAGCTCGGGCTGGTCAAGTACCTGGTCAGCGAGCTGACGAAGACCGGCGAGGGTCGCATCGAGACCCTGCGCGAATTCGTCCCCGAGGCGCTCGGTCCCGACTGGGAGCTGATCACCGCGGGCCAGCGTGTCCAGGTGATCCGCCGCGACAAGCGCAAGGGCGGCGTGCTGGAGTTCGGCACCGCGGTCATCAGCGCCGCGGACGGCTCGATCGCAGGCCTGCTCGGCGCCTCGCCCGGCGCCTCCACCGCGGTGCCTGCGATGCTCGACGTGCTCAAGCGCTGCTTCGCGGATCGATTCGCGTCCTGGGAGCCGCAGCTCAAGCAGATGGTGCCCTCGCTCGGCGTGAAGCTCTCCGACGACAAGTCGCTGTTCACCGAGGTGTGGGACTGGTCCAACCGGGTGCTCGAACTCGACACCAAGGTTCAGGAGACCGCGTCCGCGTCGGTGTGATAGTCATCACCGCATGACGGCAACAGCGGCGCTGCACCGCGCCTGGGCGCTCGACCTGGACACCCGCACGCTCTATGACCTGCTCAGGCTGCGGGTCGACGTGTTCGTCGTGGAGCAGGCCTGCCCGTATCCGGAACTGGACGGGCGGGACCTGCTCCCCGACACCAAGCACCTGTGGATCGAACAGGACGGCCAGGTGGTGTGCGCGCTCCGCCTGATGGAGGAGCACGACGGCGGCAAGTCGTACCGCATCGGGCGGCTGTGCACCCGGGCGGACGCCCGCGGGCACGGGCACACCACCCGACTGCTGCGCACGGCCCTGGCCGAGGTCGGGTCCGCGCCGTGCCGGCTGAGCGCGCAGAGCCACCTGGTGGACATGTACGCCAAGCACGGCTTCATCCCCGACGGTGACGAATTCGTCGAGGACGGGATCCCGCACGTGCCGATGCGGCGCGGTGGGGGCGACCCCTGGCGCGAGGGCTAGAGTCAGCATCCGATAGTCCCTGCCGCGGGGAAGTCCTGTGTGAACCAGGCACGGTCCCGCCACTGTGAAGGTCCCGGCACGAGCCAGGCGACCGGAGTCAGATCACCGCGGCGGCGGATCAAGGTCCGAACCCTCGGCGTGGATACCGGGGAGTGAAGGGAAATGCGCTGTGTCACAAGCTGGTACCGGGTCCGAACCGGGATTTCCGTTCAGTGCGATCGTCGGTCAGGACACGCTTCGGCTCGCCCTGACCCTCTGCGCCGTGCACCCCGGCATCGGGGGAGTGCTCGTGCGCGGGGAGAAGGGCACCGCGAAGTCGACGGTGGTGCGCGCGCTGGCCGTGCTGCTGCCGCCCGTCGATGACGGCAACGGGGGCCGCCCCGCCCGGCTCGTCGAGCTGCCGGTCGGCGCCACCGAGGACCGGGTCGTCGGATCGCTTGACCTGGAGAAGGTGCTGCGGGACGGGGAGCGGGCCTTCCAGCCCGGACTGCTCGCCGCCGCCCATGACGGCGTGCTCTACGTCGACGAGGTCAACCTGCTGCACGACCACCTGGTGGACGTGCTGCTCGACGCCGCCGCGATGGGCCGCGTGCACATCGAGCGTGACGGCGTCTCGCACTCGCACCCCGCGCGGTTCGTGCTGGTCGGGACCATGAACCCGGAGGAGGGCGAGCTCCGCCCGCAGCTGTTGGACCGCTTCGGCCTTGCCGTGGACGTCGCGGCCTCCCGGGAGGTGGACGTGCGCATGCAAGTGGTGCGCCGCCGACTCGACTTCGAGGCCGACCCGGCCGGATTCGCCGCCCGGTACGCGGACGAGGACTCGGCCCTGGCCCGCCGCATCGCCGCGGCCAGGGCGGCCCTGCCCGCGGTCGAACTCAGCGACACCGAGCTGCGCCGTATCGCCGCGCTGTGCGCGTCGTTCGACGTGGACGGCATGCGCGCCGACCTGGTGCTGGCGCGCACCGCCACCGCGCACGCCGCCTGGCGCGGCGCGGATGCGGTCGCCGAGGAGGACGTGCGGATTGCCGCCGAGCTGACGCTGCCGCACCGGCGCCGCCGCGACCCGTTCGACGAGCCGGGCCTGGACCCGCAGCAGCTCGAGGACGCGATGAACGACGCCGCCGAGCAGGCGAACCAGCCGGAGCCGGAGCCCGAGCCGGACCCCGACGGCCCCGGCGGCGGCGCACCCGAGCCCGAGTCGGACGGGGCCTCCCCGCCCGCAGCCGACACCGAGGCGTCGGATGCCGAGCAGCCCGGCCCCGGCCGGGCCTCCGAACGCCGGGCCGCGGCACCGTCGGCCCAGTTCAAGACGCGCCTGCTGACCATCCCTGGCGTCGGCGAGGGCGCGCCCGGCAGGCGGTCGCGTTCGCGCTCCGCGCAGGGCCGGACCGTGCGACCCACCACCGAATCCGGCCGGGGTCTGCACCTGGTCGGCACCCTCTTCGCCGCCGCCGAGCACCAGGTCGCCCGCGGGCGCCTGGACGGACGGATGCTGTTGGCGCCCGGCGACATCCGCGGCGCGCACCGGGAGGGCAGGGAGGGCAACCTGGTGGTCTTCGTGGTCGACGCCTCCGGATCGATGGCCGCAAGGGACCGGCTCTCCGCGGTCACCGGCGCCGTCGTCTCGCTGCTGCGCGATGCCTATCAGCGCCGCGACAAGGTCGCGGTGATCACCGTGCGCGGCGCCTCCGCCGAACTGGTGCTGCCGCCGACCTCCTCCGTCGATGTTGCGGTGCGGCGGCTGCGCTCGCTGCGCACCGGCGGGAAAACCCCACTGGCGCAAGGATTCCTGAAGGCCCGCGAGGTGGTGCTCCGCGAGAAGGTGCGCGACCCCCAGCGTCGGGCGATGGTCGTCGCCCTGACCGACGGTCGCGCGACCGGCGGAACCGAGCCGGTGCACCGCGCCAAGGTTGCGGCGGGACTGCTCGCTGACACGTCGGTGGCCTCGGTGGTGGTGGACTGCGAGTCGGGGATGGTGCGGTTGGGCCTGGCCCGCGAGCTGGCCACCGCGTTGCGCGGCGCCCACGTCCGGCTCGGCGAGCTCTCGGCCGAGCAGGTCGCGGGCGTGGTCCGGGCCGGTACCTCGAAGTTCGCGGCCTGAGAAGGAGTAGACGATGCCCAAGGGAGTTCCCGACAATGTCCCCGACGACGGACTGACGACGCGACAGCGCCGCAACGCCGCGATTCTGGCCGTACACACCGGGCCGGGCAAGGGGAAGTCGACGGCGGCGTTCGGGATGGCGCTGCGCGCCTGGAACCAGGGCTTCGACATCGGGGTGTTCCAGTTCGTCAAGAGCGCGAAGTGGAAGGTCGGCGAGGAGTCGGCGTTCCGCGCGCTCGGCGAGCTGCACGAGTCCACCGGCGTCGGCGGCCCCGTGCAGTGGCACAAGATGGGTGAGGGCTGGTCCTGGACCCGCAAGAAGGGCGAGGACGAGGACCACGCCCGCGTCGCGTTGGACGGCTGGCGCGAGGTGGCCCGCCGAATCGCTGGCGAGGAGCACAAGTTCTACGTCCTCGACGAGTTCACCTACCCGCTCAAGTGGGGCTGGGTGGACGTCGACGAGGTGGTGGACGTGCTGCGCGCCCGACCGGGCAACCAGCACGTGGTGATCACCGGCAGGGACGCGCCGCAGGCGCTGATCGACGCGGCCGACCTGGTCACCGAGATGACCAAGATCAAGCACCCGATGGACGCGGGCCGCAAGGGCCAGCGGGGCATCGAGTGGTGAACACTGTTCCATCGGTGGTCATCGCCGCGCCCGCGTCGGGCAGTGGAAAGACCACCGTCGCAACGGGTCTGATCGGCGCGCTGCGCGCGGCGGGCGACCGGGTGGCGCCGTTCAAGGTTGGCCCGGACTACATCGACCCGGGCTACCACGGCCTGGCGGCCGGGCGGGTAGGGCGCAACCTCGACCCGGTACTTGTCGGCGCCGACCGGATTGGCCCGCTGTACCGGCACGGCAGCGCGGGCTGCGACATCGCCGTCGTCGAGGGCGTGATGGGCCTGTTCGACGGCAAGATCGACGAGACGATGCCCGACGGCGGCGCCGAGGGGTCGACGGCCCAGGTCGCCGGGCTGCTCGGGGCGCCGGTGGTGCTGGTCGTCGACGCCCGCGGGCACAGCCAGTCGCTGGCCGCGGTGCTGCACGGCTTCGCGACCTTCGACAGCGCCGTCCGGATCGGCGGGGTGATCCTGAACCGGGTCGGCAGCGAGCGGCACGAGCAGGTCCTGCGCCAGGCCTGCGATCGTGTCGGGGTGCCGGTGCTCGGGGTGGTGCCCAGGCTCGCCGAGCTGGCGGTGCCGTCGCGTCACCTCGGCCTGATCACCGCCGTCGAGCACGGCCGGGCAGCCACCGACGCGGTGGACGCGATGACCGCGCTCATCGCCCAGCACGTCGACCTCGCGGCGGTGCGGGCGCTGGCCCGCTCGAGCGTCGACGCGCCGGTCTGGAACGCCGCCGACGAGGTAGGCGCGAGCGACGACTCCGGGCCGGCCCCGGTGGTCGCGCTGGCGGGCGGCTCGGCCTTCACCTTCGGCTATGCCGAGCACCGAGAGCTGCTCGAGGCCGCAGGCGCGCGGGTGCGCACCTTCGACCCGGCCGCCGACCAGCTGCCCGACGACGCCGCGGCGCTGGTGCTGCCCGGCGGCTTCCCGGAGGAGCACGCGCCCGATCTGGCCGCGAACGTCGCGCTGCTCACCACCGTCCGCGAGCTGGCGCGCCGCGGGATGCCGATCCACGCCGAATGCGCGGGGCTGCTGTACCTGGCGCGCCGCCTGGACGGGCACCCGATGGCGGGGGTGATCGGGGTGGACGCGGAGTTCGGCCGCGCGCTGACGCTCGGCTACCGCGAGGCCGTCGCCCTGGGGGAGTCGGTGCTGTTCGAGCAGGGCGAGCGGGTGGTCGGTCACGAGTTCCATCGGACCCGGCTCGAGTCCGCGTCCGTCGACGGCTGGGCCCCGGCCTGGGGCTGGCGGGCGGCGGGGGCGTCTGCAAGGGAGGGCTTCGCGGGCGGCGGCGTGCACGCCTCGTACCTGCACACCCACCCCGCGGGAAACCCGGCCTCGGTACGCCGGTTCGTCTCCGCGGCAAGAGTTTTCGAGGCCGCGAATGGGTGAACTGGTGGTGGGCATCGGTGCCCGCGACGGGGTGGACCCGGACACCGTGCTGGCCGCGATCAGCGCGGTCATCGACGACCCGACCGAGCTGTACGCACTGGCCACCCTCGAGCGCAAGGCCACCGAGTCGTCGATCGCCATCGCGGCGGCCGAGCTGGGCGTGCCGGTGCTCGGGTTCACGGCCGACGAGCTCTCGTCCGTGGACGTGCCGACGCCGTCCGGGCGGGTCTCGGCCGAGGTCGGGACCCCGAGCGTGGCCGAGGCGGCCGCGGTCCTCGGGTCTGGCGGCGGGGACCTGCTGGTGCGCAAGCGAGCCCAAAATGGCGTCACAGTGGCCGTCGCCCGTAATGTTTGGTAGCCCCGTGAGTCCTTTTGGCCCGCGTAGGGACCAGAAGGACTCACAGGCGAAGCCTATGAAGGAGAGCGCAGTGCCAGCAGCGGCCGGAGACGAGCACAACTACCTCGTAGGGCTCAACCTGACCGATCGACGGGTGGTCGTCGTGGGCGGCGGCACCGTCGCGCAGCGGCGCCTCGGCCTGCTCGTCGCCTCCGGGGCGCGGGTGCACGTGGTCAGCCGCGCCGTCACCCCCGCCGTCGAGGCGATGGCCACCGGCGGCCAGATCACCCTCGACCTGCGCGCGTACGTCGACGGTGACCTCGATGGCGCCTGGTACGCCATCGCCTGCACCGACGAGCCGGAAACCAACGCGGCCGTCGTCGCCGAGGCGGAGCGGGGCCGCGTCTTCTGCGTGCGCGCCGACAGCGCCCGCAACGGGACGGCGGTCACCCCTGCGAGCGCGTCCTTCGACGGGCTCGAGCTCGGCGTGCTGGCAGGCGGCGATCACCGCCGCTCGGCCGCGGTGCGCACCGCGCTGGTCGAGGCCCTGCAGTCCGGCGGCGTCGTGGACGTCGCCGAGCCGCACGTGCCCGGCGTCGCGCTGGTCGGCGGCGGACCCGGTGACCCGGACCTGATCACCGTCCGCGGCCGCCGGCTGCTGGCCCGCGCCGACGTCGTGGTGGCGGACCGGCTGGCTCCGCCCGAGCTGCTCGCCGAGCTCGGCCCCCAGGTGGAGGTCATCGACGCGGCGAAGATCCCGTACGGCCGCGCGATGGCGCAGGAGGCGATCAACGCCGCGCTGATCGACGGCTACAAGGCGGGCAAGTTCGTGGTCCGGCTCAAGGGCGGCGACCCGTACGTGTTCGGCCGCGGCTTCGAGGAGCTGCAGGCCTGCGCGGCGGCAGGCGTGCCGGTCACCGTTGTGCCGGGCATCACCAGCGCGATCGCGGTGCCGTCGGCGGCCGGGATCCCGGTGACCCACCGAGGCGTCACCCACGAGTTCGTGGTCGTCAGCGGGCACGTGGCGCCCGACCACCCCGATTCGCTGACCGACTGGTCGGCGCTGGCGCGGCTGCGCGGCACCCTGGTGATCCTGATGGGCGTCGAGCGGATCGAGAAGTTCGCCGCCGTACTCACCGAGGGCGGCAGGCCGGCCGAGACGCCGGTGACGGTGGTCCAGGAGGGCACCACCCGCTCGCAGCGGGTGCTGCGGGCCGACCTGGCGACCGTCGCGGCCCGGGTCCGAGAGGAGAACATCCGGCCGCCCGCGATCATCGTGATCGGGCCGGTCGCGGGCCTGACCGTCGACGCGCAGTAACCTGGGCGACCGTGCCTGACTCCATCGCAGTGAAGTACCCCGTGACCACGAGGGCGTTCGGTCTCGCGATCGTCGTCCTGGGTGGAATGCAGCTGATGATGGTGCTCGACGGCACCGTCGCATCGCTGGCCCTGGCCCGGATCCAGGAGGACCTCGACCTGAGCGACTCCGGCCGGAACTGGGTGATCACCTCCTACGCGCTGACCTTCGGCGGCCTGATGCTCCTCGGTGGCCGGCTCGGTGACGCGTTCGGCCGCAAGCGGGTCTTCATCGGCGGCGTGGTGCTGTTCACGGTGGCCTCGCTGTTCTGCGGGCTCGCGACCGGCGAGGTCACGCTGATCGCGGCGCGCGCGCTGCAGGGCGTCGGCGCGGCGATCGCGTCACCGACCGCGCTTGCCCTGGTGGCGACGACGTTCGCGCCCGGCCCGGTCCGCAACCAGGCGATCGCGATCTTCGCCGCCATGACCGGCATCGGTTCGGTGACCGGGCTGATCGTCGGCGGTGCGCTGACCGAGGTGTCCTGGCGCTGGATCTTCCTGATCAACGTGCCCATCGGCCTCGTCATCATCGCCCTCGCGTTCCGCTCGCTGGTGGAGACCGGCGCCGAGCGGCTCAAGCTCGACGTGCCGGGCGCGGTGCTCGCGACGCTGGGCTGCACGGGTGTGGTCTTCGGGTTCACCGAGGGTGCGGAGATGGGCTGGACGAGCCCGGCGGTCGTCGCGGCGCTCGTCGGCGGACTCGTGTTGCTGGCGGCCTTCCTGATGGTCGAGCGGAGGGCGGAGAACCCGCTGCTGCCGTTCTCGCTGTTCCGCAACCGGAACCGGGTGGCCACCTTCATCGCGATCGCGCTCGTCGGCGCGGTGATGTTCAGCCTGGCCCCGTTCGTCGCGCTGTTCGTGCAGGACGTGCTCGGTTACAGCCCGCTCGACGCTGGACTGGCGTTCGTGCCGTTCGCGTTCGGCCTCGGCGCCGCGGCGTTCGTGGCGTCCAAGCTCGCGGTCCGTGTGCAGCCCCGGTGGCTGATCCTCGTCGGCACCGTCCTGACCGCGTTGGGCCTGCTGTACGGGTCGACGCTGGACACGTCGGCGACGTACATGGGGAACCTGTTCGTGCTGGTGGTCGGTGTCGGGTTCGGCGTCGGTCTCGCGGTCGTCCCGCTGCCGCTGTGCGCGATCGCGGGCGTCGGGCCGCAGGAGATCGGCCCGCTGTCCGCGATCGCCCAGGTGGCGCAGGTGCTGTTCGGTCCGATCGGGCTGGCGATCGTCGGGGCGATGGCGACGTCGCGGACGCTCTCGCTCGGCGGTACCTCCGGGGTGGCGGCGAACATGAACGCGGACCAGTTGTCCGCGCTCAGCGAGGGCTACACCTTCGCCCTGTTCGGCTGCGCGATCTTCGCCGCGCTGGCCGCCATCGTGGCCCTGTTCATCCGGTTCACCCCAGAGCAGGTCGCCCAGGCGCAGGCCGCGGAAAAGGCCGCGCAGGAGGCGTAGCGGAGCCGCGTCGGACATGCAGAAAGGTCTGGCCTTCGCTCCGAGGAGCGAAGGCCAGACCTTTTTCTGGTGGCGCGTGGTTCAGTTTCGGATCTGACGAGACTCAGGACTTGAAGGTGACGGGGGTCTTGGTGTCCTGGGTGCGGTCAGCCGAGCCGTGTGCGGCGACGGTGTAGATCGAGCAGGTGTTCTGGAGGCAGTCGGAGGTGCCGGCGATCGCGGCGACGTCGATGGTGGCGGTCCAGGCGCCTGCGACGATGTCGGTGGTCTTGAGCCACTTGGTGGTCATCCACGAGGCGGCGTCGGTGGTGGAGAACTTGTTGTCCTGGGCGAGGCCGACGTAGAGGCCTGCGCCTTCGCCGGAGAATCCGGTGCCCGAGACTGTGATGGTCTCACCGGCCGCCGTGAGGTCGGTGGCCTTCGACAGGGAGACCAGCGGGGCCGGCTCTTCCGTCCCCGGCTCTTCGGGCTCCGGGGCACTGGAACCGAGCGACCCGGTGTCGAGGCCGAACGGCAGGGTGATCGCTCCTGCGACGCCGACCGGCATCGTGCAAGCGATCGTGGTGGCAACCGCAGCGATCGCAACCTTGTTAAACGTGCGCATGTTCCTGCTTTCTTGTGTGAGCCATGACGGCCAGTTATCGGAGTAGAACTTAGGGAAAGCCAACCTTTGGCAGGACCGAACAGCGGATGAATCCGCAGGTCAAGGAGGGTTTGGAGGGATGCTGTATCAGCTCCGGCGACGCATCGCTAAGGTCGTCCCCGCCGCAATGCCGGCTCCGACGACACCGCCAATCAGGAGCGGGGCTATCCAGGCGGGGCTGTCCGTGAACGTGCTGGAGAGGTTGCGGAGCGCAGAGGAGGCGTTGGAGCCGCCCGACGACGATCCTCCGCCGGCCGCGGCCTCGGCTGCGGCCAGGGCGGCGGCCTCGGCTGCGGCGCTCTCCGGGTTGTCGCCGAAGCTGACCGGCGTCTGACTGTCCTGACTCCGGTCGCTCGAGCCGTGCGCGGCAATCGTGTAGACCGAGCAGGCGTTCTTGGTGCAGTCGGAGGCGCCCTTGATGGCCATCACCTCCATCGTGGTTGACCAGGCGCCGTCGACGATCTTGTTCGGCGTGATGAATGCCGTGGTCATCCAGGCCCCCGCGTCGGTGGTGGAGAACTTGTCATCCTGGATGAGGCCGGTGTAGATGCCGGGGCCGCTGCTGGAGAATCCGGTGCCTGAGATGGTGATCGTGTCGCCGGCGACCTTGAGGCCGCTTGTCTTCGACAGGGTCACTGTCACGGAGTTTCCTTCGCCCACCTTGCCCTTGACCGCTGCTGCGGCGGTGCCGCCCGCCCCGCTCGCCGTGTTGTTGAATGCGGGATTGATCGCCCGTGTGCTGGTCGTGTCCGGTGCGACGCCGCCGACGAAGCCAACCGGGGTGCGGGAGTCCTGGCTGCGATCGCTCGAGCCGTGCGCGGCGACGGTGTAGATCGAGCAGGTGTTCTTGAGGCAGTCGAAGTTTCCAACGAGGGCGGGGAGCTGCATGCTGGTGGACCAGTTGCCGCCGGGGATTGCCTCTGGCTTGAGGAAGGCGGTCGTCATCCACGCCGCGGCGTCGACGGCGGAGAAGGCGCTGTCCTGGACGAGGCCGACGTAGAGGCCCGGCGCTGCTCCGGAGAACCCGGAGCCGGAAATGGTGACCGTCTCGCCAGCCGGGTCGAGGTTGGTGTTCTTGGACAGCGTCACCGACAGGTTGGGGTTGGTGGTCAGTGTGCCGCCGCCGGTGCCGGTCCCGGTGCCCGTGCCCGTGCCGGTGTCGGTGCCGCCGCCACCGGTGCTGGTGCCCGTTCCGGTGCCGGTGCCCGTGCCCGTGCCGGTCCCGCCGCCGGTTCCGGTGCCGGCCGAGCCGGTGAAGGAGATTCGTGTGGACGTGTCCTGGCTGCGGTCGGACGACCCGTGGGCGGCCAGGGTGTAGATGGCACAGGCATTGGCGATGCAGTCACTACCGGCGAACGTGGACGAAACGTTGAGCGACTTCGACCAGTTGCCGCCCGGCATCTCGGAGGGCTTGATGAACTTCGCGTCCTGGAAGACCGAGGCGTCGGTCACCGAGTACCTGTTCATCTGGGCGATACCGATGTAGATGCCCGGCCCCGAGGTCGAGAAGCCGCGGCCCGTGACGGTGATCGTGTCTCCGGCAGCGTTGAGTCCGCTGGTCCGGTCGGCGTTCACGCTGGGCCCGTTGCCCGATGGTGGTGCCGTCGTGGTGGTTGGCGGCACCGTGGTGGTGGTGGGCGGCTTGGTGGTGGTGGGCGGCTTAGTGGTGGTCGTCGGGGGCTTGGTGGTGGTGGGCGGCTTGGTGTTGGTGGGCGGTGCCGTGGTGGTGGTCGGCGGCTTGGTGGTGGTCGTCGGCGGCACCGTTGTCGTCGTGGTCGTGGTCGTGGTCGTGGTCGGAGGCACGGTGGTGGTGGTCGGGGGCTTGGTCGTGGTCGTCGGCGGCACCGTTGTCGTCGTGGTCGTCGGCACCGTGGTGGTCGTGGTCGGCGGCACCGTGGTGGTCGTCGTCGGCGGCACGGTGGTGGTGGGCGGCGGCGTCGTGGTCGTCGGGGGAGCCACCGCGGCGAAGGTCACCGAGGTCTGGGTGTCCTGGCTGCGGTCTGCCGAGCCGTGTGCGGCGACGGTGTAGATCGAGCAGGAGTTCTCGGTGCAATCCGACGCACCCTTGACGGCCATCACCTGGACCGAGGTCGACCAGGTGCCGCCGGTGATCTGGCTCGGCCGGATGAACACGGTGGATATCCATGCCTCGGCGTTGGTGGTGGAGAACCTGTTGTCCTGGGCGAGACCGACATAGATGCCGGGGTCGCTGCCGGAGAAACCGCTTCCCGAGACGGTGATGGTCTCGCCGTCCACGTTCAGGCCGGTCGTCTTGCCGACGGAAGTAACCGGAGGGCCGGAGATGGCTTGGACGGCAGTGTTGCTGTCGCCGGAGGTTTCGGGGCTGGCAATGGCGATGCCTGCCGGCGTCATCAATGCCATGGCGACCGCCGTGGTCGTGAATGCGGCCCTGCCTAACGCGCGCATCTTCCTTCTTCCTGGTCATCGCCGCAGGTCACGGCGCCGTGAGGACGGCAAAAGTAGTAGTGAGGTTAGCCTACGATTGGCTAGGTTAGGCTAAGGTACCTGATTGGGGTGTCCAATTGGTGAGCCAGGATTTTCGGGCGTTGCCCAGCTATCCGCCCAGCGGGTAATTCGCTCGCCGATGCCGCGGCGGCGCAGGTAGCGTCGGCTCGGTGCTGCTCACACTCACCGCGACCGCGACCACGACCGGCGATTTCCCGGACGCATCCGACCTCGGCTACCTCCTGCACAAGCACCCCGATCGGGTGCAGACCTTCGAGTTGTCGGTGGGCACCGCGACGGTGCTCTACCCGGAGTCGTCACGGTCGCGTTGCACCGTGGCGATGATCCTCGAGGTCGATCCCATCGACCTGGCGCGGAGCAAGTTTCGAAGTGGCAGTGACGGTTTCGCGCTGGGGCAGTACGTCAACGATCGACCGTACGCCGGGTCGTCGATGCTGGCTGTCGCCATCTCGCGGGTGTTCAAATCCGCCCTCGCGGGGACGCTCGCGTCGCGCCCCGACCTTCCCCTGACGGCCTTGCCGCTGCGCGTCACCATTCCGGCGATGCCGGCCAGAGGCGGCGCCGACCTGCCGGGCCGGCTCTTCGGGCCGCTCGGCTGGGATGTCATCGCCGAGCCCCTGCCCCTGGACGAGTCACTTCCGCAGTGGGGTGACTCGGCATATGTCAGCCTGAATCTGGCTGGCACGCTGACGCTTTCCGAGGCGCTGCGTCACCTGTACGTCCTGCTGCCGGTGCTCGATGACGTCAAGCACTACTGGGTTGGTGAGGAGGAGGCCGACAAGCTGGTTCGGATGGCGGGGGAGTGGCTGGCCGGACATCCGGAATCCGCGTTGATCGCGTCCAGGTACCTGGCACACCGGCGCGAGCTGGTTGAAGCGGTGGTCGATCGCCTGGCCGAGGACACCGACACCGATGTCGACGAGACGCCGGTGGTCAACCCCAGCCTCGCTCAGACGCGTCGCGAGGTGGTCCTGTCCACCCTCGAGAGCGTGGGAGCGGCACGGGTGGTCGACCTGGGCTGTGGTGAGGGACGGTTGCTGCAGGAGATGCTCGCCCGACCGGCCTTCACCGAGATTGTGGGTGTCGACGTCAGCGACAGCGCATTGCGCAAGGCCGAGCGTCGTCTGAACATCGCCGATCTGTCGGACCGTCAGCGGGAGCGGATCGCGGTGCTGCAGTCGTCGGCCACGTACCGGGATCCGCGGCTGCGCGGATTCGATGCGGTGGTCCTGATGGAGGTCATCGAGCATGTCGACGAGCCCCGCCTGCCCGCGCTTGTGCGGTCGGTGTTCGATGACATGCGGCCGCGGGTGGTGTTGGTGACGACGCCCAACTCCGAATACAACGTGCTGTATCCGGATCTCGAGGCGGGTGTGTTTCGGCACCCGGATCACCGTTTCGAGTTCAGCCGAACGCAGTTCGAGGCCTGGGCCGGTGAGATCACGTCCGCGCACGGCTACGACGTGGGCTTCACGGGGATCGGCGACCTCGACGAGACCCATGGCGCGCCAACGCAGATGGCCATCTTTACCCGCAGGGAGGTGTCGGCATGAGTGTTCTCGAAATTCCGGAACCGTCGCTGGTCGTGCTCATCGGGATCAGCGGGTCCGGGAAGTCGACCTTCGCCGCCGAGCACTTCGGCGAGTACGAGGTGATCTCCAGCGATCACTGTCGCGGATTGGTCAGCGACGACCCGAATTCGAAGGAAGCCACCGCCGACGCGTTCGACGTCCTCGAGTTCATCGCGACCAAGCGACTGCGCGCCGGGAAGCTGACCGTTGTGGACGCGACAAGCGTTCAGCCGGCGGCCCGCAAGAAACTGATCGACCTTGCCCGCTCTCGGGATGTGCTGCCGGTGGCGATCGTGCTGAACCTGCCGGAACCGGTGTGCGCCGAGCGCAATGCCGCCCGCGGGGACCGGGCGTTCGACCGCAGTGTCCTGCGTCGCCAGCACCAGCAACTCTCGCGATCGATGCGCGGGCTGGCACGCGAGGGCTTCCGCACCGTCCACGTCCTGGACGGGGTCGAGGACGTGGAGTCGGCGCGGATCGTCCGACAGCCACTTCGCAGCGACCGACGCGAACTGCACGGGCCGTTCGACGTGATCGGCGACATCCACGGTTGCCTCGGCGAGCTCGAAACACTGTTGGGTGTATTGGGATACACGGTGGTCCGTGACGATCAGGGTCGGGCCGTCGACGCGGTTCCGCCTGCGGGGCGAACCGCGCTCTTCGTTGGCGATTACGTCGACCGGGGACCCGACTCGCCCGGCGTGTTGCGGCTGGTCATGGGCATGATCGCCGCTGAGCACGCGCTCGGCGTCCCGGGAAACCACGAGAACAAACTGGTCAAGGCGCTGCGGGGCAAAAAGGTCAGCGCCACACACGGTCTCGAGCGAACCCTCGAGCAGTTGGCGGCAGAGTCGGAACAGTTCCGCCGCGAGGTCGCCGACTTCTGCGACGGACTGGTCGCACACCTGGTGCTGGACGACGGACGTCTGGTCGTCGCGCACGCCGGACTCAAGGAGGAGTACCACAACCGGGCTTCGGGCCGCGTGCGCAGTTTCGCGCTGTATGGCGAGACGACCGGTGAGACAGACGAGTTCGGCTTTCCTGTTCGTTACCCCTGGGCAGAGGACTACCGGGGCGACGCCGTGGTGCTCTATGGGCACACGCCGGTGCCCGATGTGCGGTGGATCAACAACACGGCCTGCCTGGACACCGGGTGCGTCTTCGGCGGTGCGCTCACGGCGATGCGGTACCCGGAGCGCGAGGTGGTGTCGGTGCCGGCGGAGCGTGAATGGTATCCGCCGGTGAAGCCATTGAACCTGCCCGAGCCGGACCCGCAAGCCCTCGACATCGACGACATCCTCGGCGTCGGGGGAGTGGACACATCGACACGCGGCCGAATCAGCGTCCGGCCGGAGAACGCGGCGGGCGCCCTGGAGGTGATGAGCCGGTACGCGGTCGCCCCGCAGTGGCTGAGCTACCTGCCGCCGACGATGGCGCCCTGTGCGACGTCGTCGGTGCCAGGCCTACTCGAGCACCCAACCGAGGCCTTCGCCGCGTATCGAAAAGCCAATGTGGACATGGTGATCTGCGAAGAGAAGCACATGGGATCGCGGGCGGTCGCGCTGGTGTGCCGCGACAAGTCGGTGGCCGCCGCGAGGTTCGGCGTCACCGATGGTCTGTCCGGGATGGTGCACACCCGGACCGGGCGGCGCATGTTCGACGAGTCGCAGACCGAGCTACTGGTCACCCGGATCGCGGAGGCAGTCGGGGCTGCCGGGCTGTGGGAGGAACTGGGCACCGACTGGATCCTGCTCGACGCAGAACTGCTGCCGTGGTCGGCGAAATCGGAGGGACTTCTGCGATCGCAGTACGCCGCAGTGGGTGCAGCCGCGCGGGCAGACCTCGGTGCTCAGCAGTCGCTGCTGGAGACTGCGGCGGAGCGTGGTCTGGACGTCGCGGATCTCCTCGATCGGGTGAACAGCAAGGCCGACGATGTTGAGCGCTACACCGATGCCTACCGGCGATACGTCTGGCCGACCGTCGGCCTGGACGGTGTGCGGTTGGCGCCGTTCCAGGTGTTGGCAACCGAGGGCGCCGGCCACAGCGATCGCGATCACGGGTGGCACCTGGCGGTCGCGGACCGGCTGGTGGAGGCGGCGCCGACTCTGTTTGCCACGACGCGTCGGATCGTCGTCGATCTGGCGTCAACCGAGTCGGAGGCGGCCGGGATCGGGTGGTGGGAGGCACTGACGGCCGGCGGCGGCGAGGGCATGGTGGTCAAACCGCTCGCCAACGGGGCGCAGGGTGGTTCTCGTCGAGTTCAGCCCGGTATCAAGGTGCGGGGACGGGAGTACCTGCGACTCATCTACGGCCCGCACTACGCCGAACCGGAGAACCTCGACAGGTTGAGGAGTCGGAGCCTCGGCCACAAGCAGTCGATGGCGCTGCGCGAGTATGCCCTCGGCATCGAGGCCATCGACCGACTGGTGAAGGCCGATCCGCTGTGGCGGGTCCACCAGGCGGTCTTCGCGGTGCTCGCCCTCGAGTCCGAGCCGGTCGATCCCCGGCTGTAGGCGGGCTGGGCAGGCCTAGACGCAGCGCAGACCGGCTGCGGCCGAGTGTGTTTCGGCCGCAACCGGTCTGGTGGTTGGGTGCGGGTATGTGGGTCAGGCTACTGGGTGGAGATCGCGCCGGTTGTGGGCCGGCCGGGGTCTTCGCAGCGGGTCCAGCCATGCGGGTGGGGTGAACCATGGGTGGCCGTCGTCGCCGATTTTCACGTCCCAGTGGTTTTTGTGGATGAGGGTGTGGTGCTTGCGGCACAGGAGCACGAGGTTCGACAGGGCGGTGGGTCCGCCTTTCGCCCAGTGCCAAATATGGTGTGCATCGGTCCATTCGGCGGGGCGGCCGCAGCCAGGGAAGGCGCATCCGCAGTCTCGTGCGACGAGTGCTTTGCGGATTTTCGTTGGGATGATGCGGGTGGTGGTGCCGACGTCGAGTGGGGTCCCGTTGCTGTCGACGATGATTGCGGTGGCCATGGCGTCGCAGGACAGTCGGGCGGCGACTGTGGGGGAGATCGGTCCGAGCCAGGGCATGGCGGCGTCTGCTCGGCGGTGTTGCGGCTGTGCGGGCCTGCAGTCGGCGCACCGGGTGCCGTACTGGCGGTCGCTGCCGTCCTTGTGGTGGTTCCAGTCCTCGCAGGCGGTGCCGTGTTCGGCGGGTCTGGTGTGGCCGGGCCCGGATGCGGCGGTGGAGTGGTAGTCCCAGCCGTTTTTGCCCCAGGGTCCGGTCGCGGGGGCCTGTGTTGACGCGGATACTGCCGCGACGAGGGCGTCGAAGTCGATGGTGATGGTGACGTGGGGTCGTTCGCCGTTTTCGGTGGGGCCGCGTCCGGCGTTGAGGTGTCCGCGGACGATGTCTTCGAGGGCGTCGGCGCGCCGCTTCGGTGCGCGGCGGGGGTCTCGGGTGGGGTTGCCGTTGTCGTCGGTGGTGGGGCGGGGCTTGGACAGTCCGGAGAGGGCGGTGGTGATCGCTTCGCCGGTTTCGGCGTCGAAGGTGCCTTTGAGGTGGAGGCGTCCGCCGAGGGTGGTGGAGGCGTAGAGCTCGTTGAGCTCGGGGTTTTCGCCGTCGGGTGGTGTGTCGCCGTCTCGTTCGAAGAGTATTTCCAGGGCGCGGGCTCGTTGGCGTAGCTGGTGGGGGTCTTCGAGTTGCGCGGCGATCAGGAGGTAGGCCTCGCAGTCGTCGGGGCGTGCGCTCATCGGGTCGGGGTGATCCCAGTCGGTGGGGGCGTCGTCCGGGTCGAGGTCTTTGGTGAGGATGGCGAGTCGGGTGAGGAACTTTGTGATGACCTGGGCGTGGCCGAGGGCGATGTTGCCGGAGTCCAGCAGGGCAGTCATCTGTGGGTGTTGGGGCAGTTCGCGTCCGATGTGGACGATCGTGCGTGCCTGCGCGGGGAGCATTCGGGTGGTTCCGGCGAGCCAGCTGGGGGTGTCGGCTGCGCCGACGTGTTCGGGTAGGGCTCGCTGGTCGGCTTCGTGGACGAGGCGCAGTCGTAGTGCTTCGAGCTTGAGGATTGCGGTGGAGAGTTGGGGGACTGCCGCGAGGAGGTCGGTTTCGTCGAGTCGCCATGCGTCGACCGTGTCGGGGTCGGTGAGCATCTCGGCGAGGTTCACGCCTTTGATTCTATAGAACGTGCGTTCGAGTGTCTAGAGTTTCGGCTGGTAGAAAAGGTGTGTGATCCCGAACATGAACGGAATCCAGGTCGGTGGAGGGTCCCGCGATGACGTTTGATGTCTTTGCCAAGGACCCGCATACATCGGTCCCTGGCCGAGGCTGTTCTCCGGACGGACAATTGACTGTCCGGTGTCCGAAGAGGCGCCAGCGCACCGGCCAACCAGGAGGAGAGGGTCATGGACATCGCCGGACCGGATACCGCAACCATTCGGAGCGTGGTCGAACTGGCATGCCGCGCGCCTTCGGTGCACAACAGCCAGCCATGGCGGTGGCGATACTCCGGCGGCCGGCTCGACCTGTTCAGCGATCGAACCCGGCTCCTGCCCTCCGCCGACCCGTCGGGACGACAGCTGCACATCAGCTGCGGCGCGGCCCTTCATCATGTGGAGGTTGCGCTCAAAGCGCAGCACTGGCGATCAGAGCTCAACCTCCTCCCGGAAGCCAGCCTTCCTCGCCTCGTGGCGTCCATTCGGTGCCACCAGAACGCGACACCGCGGTCGCACGACTTCGACCTGGTCTCGGCGATACGGCATCGTCACACCGATCGCCGACCCTTCGGTCCGCTCACCGGAGAGCCGGGGCTCGTCGACAGTCTCCGCGACGCGGCCGCCGGGTTCGGCGTCGCACTGACGGTGCTCCCTCCCGAGGCTAGGCCGACGCTCGCCGCGGCGACCGATGTGAGTTCCGCGGCCAGACACTACAACGCCGACTATCAGGCCGAATTGCACTGGTGGGCAGGGCACTCGCTCCCGACCGAGGGAATACCCCCCGACTCGCTGGCGACGGCAGGCGAGAGCGCACACGTCCCGATTGGACGCGCGTTCCCTCGCCCCGGCCGGGAGGAGTCGGAGCCACGGCTGACCGTCGACGAATCCACCGTGTTGATGCTGGGCACCGACGCCGACTCCCCGGCAGACTGGACGCGATGCGGGCAGGCCCTCTCGGCAATTCTCCTCGAGGCGACCGTTCGAGGGGTCGCGACCTGCCCGCTGACGCACCTCACCGAGATCGAACGGAGCCGCAGCATGATCGCCGAGCTGGCGCCCCGGGCCGGACTACCCCAGGTCCTGCTCCGAGCCGGCTCGGCCACGGACCCGACTCCCATGCGGGAAACGCCACGCCGGTCGACGGCGGACGTTCTGTCCCTGCACTGATCCGCCGACACGGCGGGCGGCAACGCTCAGCCGAGCCGCCGTTTGTGCGCTGGTTCTACGCGTTGGATCGGTGAATACAGGTCGGAAGCCCCAGCTGCCTACGTCAGGATGACCAGTTCTCGCTCGGAGGCGATTTCGACCGTCAGCCCGGCCTTCGACGCCACCCGCGCGACGCCCTTGACGTCGCTCGGCTCGGCGCGCGAGAGCACGAGCGCCCGGGCCAGCAGGCCCTTGTGGTGCTTGTTGAAGTGGCTGACCACCGACCGGGTGCCGTCCGGCTTTTCGGTGAGCACCGTCGCGATCACAGACCCCGGCACGGGTCCGAGCTGCTGGTAGGTGCCCGAGCGCAGGTCCACCACCAGCCCGTCGGCCTCCGCTTCGATCGCGGAGGTCAGCTCCGGCTTCCACAGCGACTGCAGGGTGCCCATCCCGGGCAGCTTCGAGCCGCCGGACAGCCGGTAGGCGGGGATCGGGTCGCCGGCGCGCACCGCCCCGAACAGCGCCGATCCGACGGCGAGCCGGACGTACGCCTTCGCCTTCTGGGCCCGGGTGAACGACTTCGCGTCGAGGGCGTCGAACAGCACGCCGGTGTAGCGCTCGAGCGCCGGCCGCGTGGCGGACGTCCACAGCGCCGCGTTGCGGGCGATCTCGTCCGATTGCCCGGCACTGAGCCCGAGCGCCACGCTCGACGCCTCGGAATCGGCGGCGAGCTCGACGAGCGCGTTCACCAGCAGCTCGCGGGTCGAGGTGAGCTTGGGTAGCGACAGCTCCCCGAGATCGAGCGGGGCGCCCTTGCCGCCGTCGGACTTGGTCTCGGAAGGGGGGAGCAGTACCAGCACGGGCGGTAACCGTACCGGGCGCGGCGGGTGGGGCATCCCGCGCCTCGAAACAGGTCCGGCCTCCGCCGACGAGCAGCGGAGGCCGGAACCCGGTGGTGCGGTGGATCAGCCCGCGAAGGTCACCGGGGTCTTGGTGTCCTGGGTCCGGTCTGCGGAGCCGTGCGCGGCAACGGTGTAGATCGAGCAGGTGTTCTTCAGGCAGTCGGAGTCGCCCTTGACGGCGGCGACGTCGACGGTGGCGGTCCAGACCCCGTCGACGATCTCGGCGGGCTTGAGCCACTTGGTGGTCATCCACGCGGTGGAGTCGGTGGCCGAGTACTTGCTGTCCTGAATGAGACCGACATAGAGGCCCGAGCCTGCGCCGGAGAAGCGGGTGCCCGAAACGGTGATGGTCTCGCCTGCCGCGGCGAGGCCCGTCGCCTTCGACAGCGTGACGGTCGGGCCTGCCGGCAGCTCGGGCTCCGGCTCGGTGCCCGGGTTCTCGGTGCCCGGGCCGCCGGGAAGGAGGCCCTCGAGCGAACCGGTGTCGAGGCCGGCGAGAAGGTCGGACTGGATCTTCGCCAGAACGTCCGTGCCGCCGCCCTCGGCCATCGTGGTTTCGATGCTCGCCGTGGATCCGAGGTCGAGGTCGACCGGCGTTGCCGCGGTGGCGATGCCGATGGGCAGGGCCGAAACGAGGGCAGCGGCGGCCGCGGTGGCGGCGACCTTATGGAACGGGCGCATGGTCCTTCTTTCGTGTGTGGGAAACGGTGGCTCGGGAGCCGATAGGGAATGTAGGCAATGCTTGCCTAAATTAGCAAGCCCTAACTTTGTGACGACGCATCCTCTGGTGGGGGGTCTCGCGAGCTCGACCGCTGTGCCCAAGGTCGGTCTCGCAAGCTCGACCGCTGTGCCCAAGCTCGGTCTCGCGAGCTCGACCGACTAGGCTCCTTGGTCGTGATCACCCGCCTTTCTCAGCTGTTCCTGCGCACCCTCCGCGACGACCCGGCCGACGCCGAGGTTGCCAGCCACAAGCTGCTCGTCCGCGCCGGCTACGTGCGGCGCATCGCGCCTGGCGTTTACTCCTGGCTGCCGCTGGGCCTGCGGGTGCTGCGCGAGGTCGAGCGGGTCGTCCGCGAAGAGATGGATGGCATTGGCGCACAGGAGATCCTGCTGCCCGCGCTGTTGCCGCGCGACCCCTACGAGACGTCGAACCGCTGGACCGAGTACGGCGCCGGGCTGTTCCGCCTCAAGGACCGCAAGGGCAACGACTACCTCCTCGGCCCCACCCACGAGGAGCTGTTCGCGCTCACCGTGAAGGGCGAGTACAACTCGTACAAGGACTTCCCGGTCACCCTGTACCAGGTGCAGACCAAGTACCGCGACGAGGAGCGTCCGCGTGCGGGCATCCTGCGCGGCCGCGAGTTCGTGATGAAGGACTCGTACTCCTTCGACCTCACCGACGAGGGCCTCACCGCGTCGTACCAGGCGCACCGCGACGCCTACGAGCGCATCCTGGCGCGGCTCGGTGTCAAGTACGTGATCGTCTCCGCGACGTCGGGCGCGATGGGCGGCAGTGCCTCGGAGGAGTTCCTGGCCGAGAGCCCGATCGGCGAGGACACCTACGTCCGATGCATCGAGTCCGGCTACGCCGCGAACGTCGAGGCCGTCAAGACCCTGGCGCCCGCGGCCATCCCGTTCGACGGTGCGCCCGAGGCGAAGGTGTACGACACCCCGGACACCCCGACCATCGAGTCGCTCGTCGACTGGGCCAACGCGGCCGACCTGGGCAAGACCGTCACCGCCGCGGACACGCTGAAGAACATCATGGTCAAGACCCGCGTGCCCGGCGGCGAGTGGGAACTGCTGGGCATCGGCATCCCCGGCGACCGGGAGGTCGACGAGAAGCGTCTGGAGGCCGCGCTCGCGCCTGCCGAGCACGTGCTGATCACGGAGACCGACTTCAAGAACAACCCGTACCTGGTCAAGGGCTACATCGGTCCGAAGGCGCTGCAGGCCAACGGCATCCGCTACCTGGTGGACCCGCGCGTCGTCGACGGCACCAGCTGGATCACCGGCGCCGACGAGCAGGACAAGCACGTCGTCGGCCTGATCGCCGGCCGCGACTTCACCCCCGACGGCACCATCGAGGCCGCCGAGGTGCGCGACGGCGACCCGTCGCCCGACGGCGCAGGCCCGCTGGTGGCCGCCCGCGGCATCGAGGTCGGCCATGTCTTCCAGCTCGGCCGCAAGTACACCGACGCGTTCGGCGTCGACGTGCTCGGCGAGAACGGCAAGCCGGTCCGCCCGACGATGGGCTCCTACGGCATCGGCGTCTCGCGGTTGGTCGCGGTGATGGCCGAGCAGCAGCACGACGACAAGGGCCTGCGCTGGCCCGCCGAGGTGTCGCCCGCGAACGTGCACCTGGTCATCGCGAACAAGGACGACGCCGCTCGCGAGGGTGCCGAGGCGCTCGCCGCGGAGCTGGACAAGGCGGGGCTGTCGGTGATCCTCGACGACCGCAAGGCCTCGCCCGGCGTTAAGTTCAAGGACTCCGAGCTGCTCGGGGTGCCGCTGGTGGTCGTCGTCGGACGCGGCTTCGCCGACGGCAACGTGGAACTGCGCGACCGGTTCACCGGCGAGTCCCGTGAGGTCGCCGTCGGCACTGCGCTCGCCGAGGTGCTCGCCGCGGTCCGCGGCTGACCGAAAACAGCTCTACCGGACTGGACCGGGCCGTCAGCTGGCGGCCCGGTCCAGTCCGTCGAGGCGAGCGTCCTCCGCCGCCACCCGCCGCCGTTGCACGCTCACGTGGGTGATCCCGGCCGCCGCGGCCGTCGCGACGACCGCCGACAGCACCCAGCCGGCGCCCGGAACGTGGTGTGAGATGGCGGTGGTCAGCGCGACGAAGCCGCGAAAGCCCCCGATGCAGAAGTAGGCGAGCGCCCCCGCGGCCACCCAACGGGCCTGCAGTGCAGCGACATTGACCAGCGGTCTGCGTGGTTCGAGGCCCAGGTGGGCGCGGTCCAGGCACTCGCGGACCACGGACCGGTCCTGCGCGGTGGCTCGGGCGGCGAGAGGGACGACGAGTACGGCTGCACAGGCGAGGACCAGTGCGGTCTCGCCCGCCGGACCCCTCCATACGGCCACGGCCGCCAGCGTCAAAAGTCCGGCCGCCGGCGCGTACGTCCGGACACGGGCCCACAGGTCGGCCCGCAACGCGGGGTTGCGGCGCAGTCGCCGGTAACCGAAGTATCCGACCCCGGCAACGGTCAGCAGCGCGACTGCGGTGAACATGTGGACACGGTCCCTCGGTTCGAGTGGTGGTGCGGCACTGGATGCTCTCACACGCTTGTCCTCGGCTTCGGTGCGAAGCTCATCGGATGGCTGAACGCGACCCTTCACGTCGAAGTTACCCGCTGGTAGGTTAGGCCCTACCTCGACGAAAGGCATGATCGTGGCGAACTACGGTGACCTGCTGTTCAATCCGAATACCTACGACCCGACGGAATTCGACCCCGAGACCAGGCGGCTGTTGCGCGCA
This sequence comes from Rhodococcus sp. NPDC059179, assembly GCF_042754885.1. NCBI lineage: Bacteria > Bacillati > Actinomycetota > Actinomycetes > Mycobacteriales > Nocardiaceae > Rhodococcus > Rhodococcus sp. NPDC059179. The sequence continues at coordinate 279,486 of NZ_JBHZBV010000005.1, forward strand.
ACCATCGACTGGTTCGAGAACCGGGGTAAGCGGCGGCTGCTCCAGGACGACCTGGACGCGACCTGGGTGTCGGACTTCCTGGAATTCGTGAAGGACGAGAAGCTCTTCGCCACCTTCCAGACCCCGGCCGAGTTCGGTGACGGCGACCCGAACCGGCGGTGGGACGCGGCCCGCAACGCCGCGCTCAGCGAGATCTTCGGCTTCTACGGGCTGGCGTACTGGTACGCCTGGCAGGTCACCATCCTCGGCCTCGGGCCGATCTGGATGAGCGAGAACGTCGTCGCCAAGAAGCGGGCCGCCCGCGAACTGACGGACGGCGGCGTGATGGCGTTCGGCCTCTCCGAGCGCGAACACGGCGCCGACGTGTACTCCACCGACATGCTGCTCACGCCGACCTCGGACGACGGCCTCGCCTTTCGGGCGACGGGGGACAAGTACTACATCGGCAACGGCAACGTCGCGGGCATGGTGTCGGTGTTCGGTCGCCGCACCGACGTCAAGGGTCCCGAGGGCTACGTCTTCTTCGTCGCGGACAGCCAGCACCCGAACTACAAGCTGATCGACAGCGTCATCCACGGGCAGATGTACGTCAGCACCTTCCGGCTCGAGGACTACCCCGTGCGCGAGGAGGACATCCTCCACACCGGTGTGCAGGCCTTCGAGGCGGCGCTCAACACCGTCAACGTCGGCAAGTTCAATCTGTGCACCGGCTCGATCGGCATCACCGAGCACGCCTTCTATGAGGCGATCACGCACGCGCAGAACCGGATTCTGTACGGCAACCCGGTCACCGACTTCACCCACGTGCGGGCCGCCTTCGTCGACGCCTACGCCCGGATGATCGCGATGAAGCAGTTCAGCGCGAGGGCCGTCGACTATTTCCGCAGCGCCAGCCTCGAGGACCGTCGATACCTGTTGTTCAACCCGATGACCAAGGCGAAGGTCACCTCCGAGGGCGAACGCGTCATCGCGCTGCTGCACGACGTGGTCGCAGCCAAGGGGTACGAGAAGAACACCTACTTCCGCGAGGCCGCCCAGCTGATCGGTTGCCTGCCCAAACTGGAGGGCACCGTCCACGTAAACGTGGGGCTGATCCTCAAGTTCATGCCGAACTACATGTTCGATCCGGCCGAGTACCCGGAGATCGGGACCCGCCAGGACGCCGCCGACGACGAGTTCTTCTGGAACCAGGGCCCCACCCGCGGCGCGGCCAAGGTGCAGTTCCATGATTGGACCAAGGTCTACGAGCGGTTCGCCGACATCCCCAACGTGGTGCGGTTCTACGAACAGGCGCTCGAGCTCAAGAAGCTGCTCACCGTTGCGGCCCCGGACGCCGCGCAGCAGAAGGACCTCGACTTCCTGCTCGACGTCGGGCACCTGTTCTCGCTCGTCGTGTACGGGCAGTTGATCCTCGAGCAGGCCGAGATCACCGGCCTCGACCGCGACCTGGTGGATCAGATCTTCGACTTCCAGATCCGCGACTTCTCCGGGTATGCCGTTGCCCTACACGGGAAGCCGTCGTCGACGGCCGCGCAGCAGGAGTGGGCCCTCGGCGCGATCCGCAAGCCGGTGGTGGACGAGGATCGGTTCGCGCGAGTGTGGGAACAGGTGCGGGCCTACGACGGCGCGTACGAGATGCGTCCGTAACTGGACACGTTGCCATACAGGTGTCTGGCCAATAGTCTCGGATGAACTGTACGTCGAAGCAGCGCGAGGAGACCTTGGTGAAGTTTGGCATCACACTGTTCACGAGCGACCGCGGGATCACCCCCGCCGCGGCGGCCGTCGCCGCGGAGGGGGCCGGGTTCGATTCCTTCTATGTCCCCGAGCACACCCACATTCCGGCTCGCCGGGATGCCGCGCACCCGCAGACCGGCGACGAGACGCTGCCCGACGACCGCTACATGCGCACGCTCGACCCCTGGGTGGCGTTGGCGACCGCGGCGTCGGTGACCGAACGCATCCGGCTCGGCACCGCGGTCGCGCTGCCCGTCGAGCACGACCCGATCACGCTGGCCAAGACCATCGCCTCACTCGATCACCTCTCCGGCGGCCGGGTGACCCTTGGCGTCGGCTACGGCTGGAACCTCGACGAGCTGACCGATCACGGTGTGCCGCCGGGCAGGCGGCGGACCATGCTGCGCGAGTACCTCGAGGGCATGCAGGCGCTGTGGTCGCAGCAGGAGGCCGAGTACGACGGCGAGTTCCTCAAGTTCGGCCCGAGCTGGGCCTGGCCGAAAACCATTCAGCAGCCGCGTGTTCCGGTGATCGTGGGAGCGGCGGGCAACGAGAAGAACTTCAAGTGGATCGCCCGGTCCGCGGACGGCTGGATGACCACCCCGATCGAGCAGGACATCGACGACAACGTGCTGCTGCTGCGCAAGGTGTGGGAGGCGGCGGGACGCGACGGCGCGCCGCGGATCGTCGTGCTTGCGGGCAAGCCCGACCCCGAGAAGCTGGCCCGCTGGGCGGACATCGGCGTCACCGAGGTGGTGTTCGGGGTGCCCGACAAGTCCGAGGCCGAGGTCGTGGCCTACCTGGAGCGTCTGGCAGGCAAACTGAAGTAAGCGCTTCGCGCCTGTGCGCGATCGACACCCGGTTGGGGTATCGATCGCGCACGGTGCGGCGGAGCCGCAACTACCCCTTCGCGGCGGAGATGCCGGCGCGGCGGCCGTAGAAGCTGCCGTCGCCCAGCGAGGTTCCCGACGCGTAGCCGCCCGCGCACACGCCCGACGTGCAGCGGCCGGCCGCGAACAGGCCGGGGATCGGCTCGCCGCTCACGTGCAGCACCTCAGAGTTGATTGTGGTGCGCAGGCCGCCGAGGGTGAACCCGGCGGTGCAGTTGCGGAGGTCAAGGACCGCGACCGGGGAGCCGATCGGCTTGCACCATTCGGACTTCTTGCCGAGCACCGGATCCTCGCCGTTCTCGGCGTGCCGGTTGTACACCTCGACGGTCGAAACCAGCGTGCCCGCAGGCAGTCCCATTTCCGACTCGAGCTCCTCGACCGTCTCGGCCACCCACTTCGGCTGGAACCGGAAGAACGGGGTGGAGCTGTCGCCGGCGCAGCCCTCCTCGTAGGCGGCCTCGTCGATGATCAGGTAGGCCTGATTGTCGTTGCGCAGCAGCGTTTCCTGCCCGATCCGTCCGGGGTAGGTGTCCTCGTTCACGTAACGCTGACCCCGGCCGTTGACCAGGATGCCGCGGACCATCAGCTGCGGGTCGCCGAAGAACGCGACCTCGGTGGCATCCATGTGCGCCAGGTCCGCGCCGAGCGCCTGCGCCATCTGGATTGCCTTGCCGTCGTGTTCCTCGATCGACGCGCCGGGCTTGCCGATCAGTCGCGGCGCGTAGTTCTGCACCATCTGCTTGTTGTAGGCGAAGCTGCCGGTGGCGAGCACCACGCCGGTGCGGGCGCGGACCGCGATCTCCTTGCCGTACTGCTTGGCGATGATCCCGACGACCCGGCCATCCTCATCGACGACCAGGCGCTGCACGCGCATGTCGTACTCGGACCGAACGCCGAGCTTCTCGGCGGTTTCCACCAGCGGCTTCATCAGCATGAACCCGCCACCCTTCTCTCCGGTGCGCTTGCCGAGCATCTGCGGGACGTGCCCGCGCGGCGCGGGGGTGGCGATGGTGTTGAACGGCGCCGCGTTCTCGCCGCCGGAGTACATCAACCCGTCGTCGGACGGGGTCTCCCAGCCGGGCTGGCCGTAGAAGGACTCCTTGAACGGGACCCCGTTGTCGACGAGCCAGTTGTAGTGCTCGACGCTGCCGTTGCAGTAGTCGGTGATCTTCTCGTCGTCGGCGCCGGGGCCGAGGGCGGCCATCATGAACGCCTTCATGTTCTCCGGGGTGTCCTCGAACCCGAGCGCACGCTGCAGCGGGGTGCCGCCGCCCAGGTAGATGAATCCGCCTGCCAGGGCCGCCGCGCCGCCCCATCCGCTGGTGCGCTCGAGCACCAGCACCTCGGCGCCCGAGCGGGCCGCCTCGATCGCGGCGCTGACTCCGGCGATGCCGTAGCCGGCGATGACGACGTCGGCCTCGTGATGCCAGGTCTCGACGGTGTCGGCGGATTGGGGACGGATGGGGGCGGCCTCGGCCATGGATCGGGTCCTTCTCTCGAGAGTTGTTGCCTTCAGTGCAGTATTTCCGGTCGTGCCTCAGCCGGTGGCGGTTTCCGCGGAGTTCGTCTCGGCCGCCTTGGCCGCGGCGCGGGCAGCCCTGCGCCGGTCCGCCTTGACCGCGATCAGGGCGTTGTTGAGCCCGGTGCCCAACGGCCAGCCTACGTAGTGGCAGAGGAAGATCGCCGCCTCCTCCACCTGCTCCTCGGTCAGCTCCTCGTTGTGCAGCGCCGCGTTGATCTGGATCTTCGCGACATCCCCCTGCCCCTGCGCGGTGATCGCACCGAGCAGCAGCAGTCGGCGGTCCCGCAGGCTCAGGCCTTCGCGGGTCCAGACGTCGGCGAACAGATGGTCGGCGGTGACGGCGAAGAAGTCGCCGGGGACGTCCGAGGGCATCTCCCAGCCGTACACCTGGTTCATCATCGCGACGCCGCGGGCGCGCCTCTCGTCGGTCATGCGTGCTCCTTTGTGACGGATTCGGACAGTGCGCCGTTCCCGACGCCGAGGCCAGGGCCGAGATCGGCCAGGGCCCGCCGCGCGAGCGGCAGGTCGACGTCGAGCCTCTCGCCGAGGTCGAGCGCCAGGGTCAGGTCCTTCTCCCCGAGATTGCGGACGTGGCTCAGGATCGAGAACCAGCCGTCGGACTCGGCGACCGGAGCGGTGGTCTCGCGCAACATGATCGCCCCGGCACCACCGGTGATCGCGTCGGTGTGACGGACGACCTTTCCCAGTTCGCGGATGTCGAGTCCGGCCGCGTCGGCGAGGCGCTGCGCCTCGCTCGCCGCGGTGAAGGAGATGAAGTGGAGCAGGTTGCGGGCCAGCTTCATCCGCGTTCCCGCGCCGACATCACCGGCGTGGACCACCAGCTCCGCGAAACGGCCGAACGGCTCGCGAACCGCGGCGAACGCTTCCTCCGGGCCCCCGACCATCACCGCGAGCCTGCCCTGTTGGGCGCCCGGTGCGCCGCCGCTGATCGGCGCGTCGATCAGGTGGACGCCCGACTCCCCGCAGGTCCGGGCGAGTTCGATCGCGGTGACGTCCGAGATCGTCGAGTGCACCGCGATCACCGTGCCGGGCCGCGCGGTGGACAGGATGCCGTCCGGGCCTGCGACCACGTCGCGCACCTGGGCGTCGTCGAGCACGGTCACCGAGATCACCGTGGCCTCGGCGGCGACCGCGGCCGGGGTGGCGGCGGAGTGCGCGCCTGCGGCGGTGAACGGTTCCGTGGCCTCGGTGCGGGCGTCGCAGACCACCAGTCCGCCGGGCCAGTCGAGCAGCCGCTTGGCCATCGGCGCGCCCATGTTGCCGAGGCCGATGTAGCCGACGGTGACGTCGGTGTTGTTCGCGGTCACGACCGGTACACCTGTCCGCCGTCGACGTTGAAGATCTGACCGGTGACCCAGCCCGCCTCGTCGGAGAGCAGGAACAGGCACATGCCGATCAGGTCTTCGGTGGTTCCCATGCGCTGCAGCGGAATTCGCTTGACCATGTCCTTGACGATGTTGCCAGGAGTGACCGTTCGGGTGGCCTCGGTGTCGATCGGGCCTGGCGCGATCGCGTTGATGCGGATGTTCGACCAGCCGAGCTCGGTCGCGAGCTGCTGGGTCAGGCTGTTCACCCCGGCCTTCGCCAGACCGTAGTAGTTCGAGTACAGCCAGGCGGCGGTCGAGGACTGGTTGACGATCGAGCCGCCGTTGGCCCGCATGTGGGGGACCACCGCCCGGCAGACCTGCAGTGCGCCGTCCATGTTCACGCTCATGAACTTGCGGTAGTAGTCCCAGTCCACGGTCAGCAGTGAGTCGATCTTCATGCCGCCGTAGATCGCGGCGTTGTTGACCAGGTGCTCGATGCTGCCGAACTTCTCGATGGTGAAGTCGGCGAGGGCGGTGGCCGAAGCCCCGTCGGCGACGTCGACCTCCTGGAAGGCGGCGCTGCCGCCGTCCGCGGTGATCTGCTTGGCCACCTGCTCGCCGAGTTCCCTGTTGAGGTCGGCGATCACCACGTTGGCGCCCTCGGCCGCGAGTGCTCGCGCGTACCCCTCGCCGATGCCCTGTGCCGCACCGGTGACGATGGCGGTGCGTCCGTCGAAACGTCCCATTGTCATGTCCTGCTTTCTGTGGAGTCGATGCGATCTATGAGGTGGCTGGTCCGGCGACGAGCTTGGTTTCGAGGTACTCCTCGAAGCCCGCGACACCCATCTCCCGGCCGATGCCGGACTGCTTGTAGCCGCCGAACGGGGCGTCGACCGAGTACCAGAGGCCGCCGTTGACGCCGAGCGTGCCGGTGCGCACCCCGGCGACCACCCGCTCGATCCGCTCGGGATCGGTGCCCCACACGGCCCCGGACAGGCCGTAGGGCGAGTCGTTGGCGATCGCGATTGCGTCCTCGTCGCTGTCGTACGGCAGGATCACCAGGACCGGGCCGAATATTTCCTCTTGCGCAACGCGTGCCGAGTTATCCAGTCCTGCAATGAGAGTCGGCTCGACGAAGAAGCCGCTGTCGTAGCCTTCGGGGCGTCCGCCGCCGATGACGAAGGTGCCGCCCTCCTCGATCGCGAGCTTCAGGTAGCTCTCGACCCGGTCCCGCTGCTTTGCCGAGATCAGGGGCCCGCAGATGGTGCCGGGCTTGGTCGGATCCCCTGCGCGGACACCGGCCATGGCGGCGGCGGCGGCCGCGACGGCCTCGTCGTACTTCTCGCGCGGCACGAGCAGGCGGGTGCACAGTGCGCAGCCCTGCCCGGCATGCACGGACACGGAGAACGCCGCCATCGAGCACGCGGCCTTGATGTCGGCGTCGTCGAGGACGATGAACGCCGACTTGCCGCCGAGTTCGAGGAACACCTTCTTCAGCGATTCCGACGACGCCGCCATCACCGCGCGGCCGGTGGCGGTCGACCCGGTGAAGGAGACCAGGTCGACGCGGGGATCGGTGCACAGCTGTGCCCCGAGGGCGTGGTCGGTGGAGGTGACGATGTTGACGACGCCCGCCGGGATCTCGGTCTCCTCGGCGATCACCTTGCCGACCAGTGCCGCGCACCAGGGCGTGTCGGGGGCGGGCTTGAGCACGACGGTGTTGCCCGCCGCGAGCGCCGGGCCCAGCTTGGCGAAGTTGATCTGGTGCGGGAAGTTCCATGGGGTGATCGCGCCGACGACGCCGACCGCCTCCCTGAGCAGGCGTCGGTGCGTGGGGATCCCCATCGGGGTCGCGTTTCCCAGATCCGTTTCCCATGAATAGCTTTCGGCGAGGTCGGCCCAGAATCGCAGGTCCTCGATCGGACCTTCGAGTTGCGGCCCGGCGGTGAGCATGGCCGGTGCGCCGACCTCGGCGATGGTGATCTCGCGCAGTTCCTCGATGTGCGACTGCAGCGCGTCGCAGAGTTGGCGCAGGCATCGCGCCCGGAAGGCGTGGTCGCGGCTCCAGGTGGTGGTGTCGAAGGCCCGACGCGCGGCGGCGATGGCGGCGTCCATGTCCGCTGCGGTGCCGTCGGCGGCGAGGCCGACCACCTCCTCGGTGGCCGGGTTGAGGACCTCGAAAGTCCCTCCGGAGCCCGGAATCAGCTTTCCGTCGACGAGCAGTGCCGAGCTGTCGGCAGGTCGAAGCGTCATTGCGCAAACCCTCCCTTTCTGGACAGGTGTCTGGACTATAGTTCGTACAAATGTCACATGCAATGACCCGTTCCCCGTTCGTTCGATCAGAGGGAGAAGTGCTATGAACCGAGTTGCAGGCAAGGTCGCCTTCGTCACCGGCGCGGCCAGGGGGCAGGGCCGCAGTCACGCGGTCCGGTTGGCGCAGGAGGGCGCCGACGTCATCGCTTTCGACATCTGCGAGGACATCGGCAGCAACGAGTACCCGCTCGCCAGCGAGGCGGACCTCGCCGACACCGCCAAGCTGGTGGAGAAGGCCGGCCGCCGGGTGGTTGCCGCGAAGGTCGACGTCCGCGACCGGACCGCGATGGCCGCCCAGTTGGCCGACGCGGTCGCGCAGCTCGGCGGGCTCGACATCGTGGTCGCGAATGCCGGAATCTGCCCGTTGGGCAACCATATTCCGAACATGGGCTTCGTCGACGCGTTCGACGTGGACTTTGTCGGTGTCGTCAACACCGTGCACGTGGCCATGCCGCACCTGGGCGCAGGCGCCTCGATCATCGCGATCGGGTCGGTCGCGGGCCTCGTCCCGCAGACCGGGATCAACGGCCAGCAGGCGCTGCAGGGTCCGGGCGGTGACGGGTACGGACTGGCCAAGAAGATGATCCAGACGTACACGAGTTCGCTCGCCCTGACCCTCGGCCCCAGTTCGATCCGGGTCAACGCGATCCACCCGACCAACTGCAACACCGACATGCTGCAGAGTCCGCCGATGTACAAGACGTTCCGTCCGGACCTCGAGAACCCCACCGCCGAAGATGCGGCACTCACCTTCCCGTTCATGCAGGCCATGCCGATTCCGTGGGTCGAGCCCGAGGACATCTCGCATGCGGTGCTGTACTTCGCGTCCGACGAGTCCCGTTACGTGACGGGGCAGCAGTTGCGGGTGGACGGTGGCGCAGGCATGAAGATCGGTCTCTAGGTCCCCGGCCAGCGGAGATGAAGAAATCGATCGGCGCGCCGGGACTCGACGGCCATTGCTCTGGACAGGAGCCTGTAGTAGCGTCCAGACATGTGTCCAGTCCTAGTTTCGAGTCCACCCGGCGACGGCTGACCGAGAAGCAGGCCGAGACGGTGGACAGGTTGACCCGCGCTGGCGTCGAGGTACTGCGCGAGCAGGAGTTCGCCGGGCTGACGGTGCGGGCGGTGGCCTCGCGCGCCGGGGTGGGTCCCGCCACGGCCTACACCTACTTCTCCTCGAAGGAACACCTCGTCGCCGAGATCTTCTGGCGGCGGCTGCACGGCTCGCCGGTCGTCGACGGTGACGCACGGGGCCGCACCGACCGGGTGCTGGCGGTGCTGCGGAACATCGCACTGCTGATCGCCGACGAGCCCGAGGTGTCCGCCGCGGTGACGGGCGCACTGCTCGGCACCGATCCGGACGTGGTCCATCTGCGCGGCCGGATCGGCGCCGAGATCCACGGGCGCCTCGCCGCGGCGCTCGGGCCGGGCGGTGATCCCGACATCATCGAGACTCTCGAACTGCTTTATGCCGGAGCGCTTCTGCGCGCCGGCATGGGGTACGGCACCTACACGCACATTGCCGGACGCCTCGAGGCTTCCGCAAGACTGATCCTGGAGTAGCGATGACCGAAGCACTGATCGACCCGGTGGTCTTCAATCCGTACGACTACCGGTTCCACGACGACCCCTACCCCGTGTACAAGCGACTCCGGGAGGAGGCGCCGGTCTACTACAACCCGGACCTCGGGTTCTGGGCGCTCTCGCGGCATGCGGACGTCGCCGACGCGTTCAAGGACAACCGCCGACTGTCGAGCGCGAATGGCGTCTCCCTCGACCCGGCGGCCTACGGCCCGCACGCGCACTACGTGATGTCCTTCCTCGCGATGGACGATCCGCGGCATATGCGACTGCGGCAGTTGGTCTCTCGCGGGTTCACCCCCCGCCGAGTGGCCGAACTCGACGGTCGCATCCTGGAACTGACCCAGCTGTACCTGACGCCCGCGCTCGCAGCGGGAGAGTTCGACTGGATCGCGGAGGTCGCGGGCAAGCTTCCGATGGACGTCATCTCCGAGCTGATGGGCGTCCCGCAGTCGGACCGCGCCGAACTGCGCCGGATGGCGGATCTGGTGGTGCACCGCGAGGACGGCGTGCTTGACGTCCCGCAGGCGGCGGTGGAGTCCTCGATGGCGCTGATGACCTACTACAAGGACATGATCGCCGAACGCAGGCGCTCGCGCACCGAGGACCTCACATCGGCGCTGCTCGACGCGGAGATCGACGGGGACAAACTATCCGACGCCGAGATCCTCGGTTTCATGTTCTTGATGGTGGTGGCAGGCAACGAAACCACCACCAAACTGCTGGGCAATGCGCTCTACTGGGGCGCACGAAATCCCCATCAGGTGGCCCAGGTCCTGGCGGACCCGAGCCTGGTCTCGGACTGGACGGAGGAGACGCTGCGCTACGACACGTCGAGTCAGATCGTCGCGAGGACCACCGCGGAGGATCTCGAGTACTACGGCCGGACCGTGCCTGCCGGTGAGAAGATGCTGCTCCTGATCGGCTCGGCCAACCGTGACTCCGACGTCTTCGACGATGCCGACGAGTACCAGATCGGCCGGAACTCGACCAACAAGCTGGCCAGTTTCGGCGGCGGCGTGCACTTCTGCCTCGGCGCCCACCTGGCCCGGCTCGAGACGAACATCGCGCTCGCCGAGTTCGCCCGCCAGGTGTCCGGATTCGAGGTCGACGAGTCCGGGATGGAACGTGTCCATTCGACGAACGTGCGGGGCTTCGCGGCCCTGCCGGTGAAGGTGCAGGTGCGCTGATGCCCCGTTTCGAGCCCAACCCCGACCGTCGGCCGACGCTGATCAGCGGCGCCTCCTCCGGGATCGGTGAGGCGACTGCCTACGCGCTCGCCGAACTCGGACACCCGGTAGCGCTCGGAGCGCGTCGGGTGGCGCAGACCGAGGCGATCGCCGAGAAGATCCGCAGCAACGGGGGAGAGGCGTTCGCGCACGTCCTCGACGTCACGGACAACGACTCGGTCGACGCCTTCGTCACCGCGGCCGAGGCGGCGCTCGGGCCCGCGGAGATCGTCGTCTCCGGGGCAGGCGACCTCGAGTTCGGCACGGCCGACGAGATGGACCCCGCACGGTTCGCCATGCAGATCGACGTGCACCTGGTCGGTGCGCAGCGGCTGGCGCACCGGGTGCTGCCGGGGATGCGGGAGCGCAGACGCGGCGACTTCGTGCTGATCGGGTCCGACTGCGCCGACCGCCAGCGGCCCGGCATGGGTGCGTACGACGCGGCCAAGGCGGGCCTCGAAGCGATGGGGCGGCAGATGCGAATGGAACTCGAGGGCACCGGAATTCGCGCATCCATCGTTCGGCCGGGCCCGACCTTCACCGGGATGGGCATGGACTCCACCCCCGAGATTCTCGCCCCTGTCGCCGCAATGTGGGCCAAGTGGGGCTTCGCACGCCACGGCTACATGCTGCGCGCCTCGGATATGGCGAACGCCGTGGTCGCTGTGGTGTGCGCCCCGCGCGGCGCACACCTGGTCCTCGTCGAGGTCCAGCCCGAGGCGCCCCTCAACCCGCTCCCGACCACCACCTCGCAGGAGACGACATGACACACGGATTGCAGGAGAAGTCCACGGCACTGCCCAACCCGCCACGCGTGTCCGGCGGCGAGCACGAACACGGACACCTCGAGGAGCTGCGCACGGACCCCATCGCCCTGATGCGCCGGGTGCGCGAGGAGTGCGGCAACGTCGGGATCTTCCAGCTCGCCGACCGCGAGGTGGTACTGCTCTCCGGCGCCGAGGCCAACGAGTTCTTCTTTCGCGCCGACGATGGGGACCTCGACCAGCAGGCCGCGTACCCGTTCATGAAGCCGATCTTCGGTGAGGGCGTGGTCTTCGACGCCAGCCCCGAACGGCGCAAGGAGATGCTGCACAATTCGGCGCTGCGCGGCGAACAGATGAAGGGGCACGCCGCCACCATCGGCACCGAGGTCGAGGCGATGGTCGCGGGCTGGGGCGAGGAGGGCGAGATCGACCTGCTCGACTTCTTCGCCGAGCTGACCATCTACACCTCGTCGTCCTGCCTGATCGGCAAGAAGTTCCGCGACCAGCTCGACGACCGGTTCGCCAAGCTGTACCACGAGCTCGAACAGGGCACCGATGCCATCGCCTTCGTCGATCCCTACGCGCCGATCGAGAGCTTCCGTCGCCGCGACGAGGCCCGGGTCGCGCTGGTGGCCCTGGTGCAGGAGATCATGAACGGTCGGATCGCGAATCCGCCGCAGGGCAAGGAAGATCGCGACATGCTCGACATTCTCGTGTCCGTCAAGGACGAGAAGGGCGAACTGCGGTTCAGCGCGGACGAGATCACCGGCATCTTCATCTCGATGATGTTCGCCGGCCACCACACCACCTCCGGCACCGCGGCCTGGTCGCTGATCGAGCTGCTGCGGCACCCCGACGCGATGAACCGGGTGGTGACCGAACTCGACGACCTGTACTCGGACGGCGCCGACATCAGTTTCCATGCGCTGCGTCAGATCCCGGTACTCGAGTCGGTGATCAAGGAGACACTCCGCCTGCACCCGCCGCTGATCATCCTGCTGCGGGTGGCCCGCGGCGACTTCGAGGTCGGCGGCTATCAGATCCACGAGGGCAACCTCGTCGCGACGACCCCGGCGATCTCGAACCGGATCGCGGAGGACTTCCCGCGACCGGATGAGTTCGATCCGGGCCGCTATATCGACCCAAACCAGGAGGACATCGTCAACCGGTGGACCTGGATTCCGTTCGGGGCGGGCAGGCACCGCTGCGTCGGCGCCGCGTTCGCGCAGATGCAGCTCAAGGCGATCTTCTCGATCCTGTTGCGGGACTATGAATTCGAGATGGCGCAGCCGTCCGACACGTACCGTAACGACCACAGCAAGATGGTCGTGCAGCTGCAGCAGCCATGCAGGGTGCGCTACCGCAGGAGGATCCGATGAGGATCGAGGTGGACCTGGACCTGTGCCAGGGCCACGCCGCCTGCGAGATGGAGGCGCCCGACGTCTTCTCGGTACCGAACCGGGAGAAGGTCGAGATCATCGACCCGAACCCACCCGAGTCGTTGCGCGCCGACGTGGAGAGCGCCGTCCGGTACTGCCCGACGCAGGCCCTGCGGATCGCCCTGGACTGAATGAACCACACACTTGAGGGAGAGAGCAACATGACCGGATTCGACCGTGCCGAGCTCGACGAGATGGTGCAGCGCTGGGTGGAGGGAAACAAGAAGGCCGAGGCCGCAGGCGACTGGAAGCCGTTGGCGGAGTTCTACACCGAGGACGCGACCTACGGTTGGAACTACGGTCCGAAGCAGGACTTCATGGCGGTCGGGCGCGAGGAGATCCGAGAGGTGGCGCTCGGCCTGGAGATGAACGGGCTCGAGGGCTGGGAGTACCCGTACCAGGACTTCGTGATCGACGAGCGCAGCGGCAACGTGATCGGCCTGTGGAAGCAGATCTCCGACGCCAAGCGCGAGGACGGCAGCAACTACGCCGTGTACGGCATCGGCGGCAGCTGGTTCCGGTACGGCGGCGACTTCCAGTGGTCCTGGCAGCGTGACTTCTTCGACTTCGGCAACGTCTCCGCGCTGTTCATGGAGATGATCCAGAACAACGCGCTCTCGAAGGGCATGCAGGCCCGGATCCAGCGGTCCGTCTCGGGCAAGGACCTGCCCGGCTGGTACAAGGTCGGCACCGCGCCGGTCCCGCTGTGGTGAGCACCGAGACGGCGCGCTCGTTCGAGGCCCTGGCCCGTGCGGACCTCGCCACCCTGGTGCCCGAGCTGTTGCTGTGCGGCCAGCTCATCGACCGGTCCGGAATGGCGCACCTGATAGTGGAATTCGGCCGGGAGGGCATGGGGCAGGTCGCGATCGAGGAGTGGCAGGCGTCGAGTCCCTGGTACACGCGCCGGATGCAGAAGGCGTTGAACTACGAGGGCGACGACGTGGTGACCATCTTCAAGGGGCTGCAACTCGACATCGGGGCTCCGCCGCAGTTCATGGACTTCCGGTACAGGGTCGACGATCCCCGCCACGGCGAGTTCTGGCTGGACCACTGCGGCGCCCTGATGGACGTCGAACCGCTCGGCGACGAGTACGTCACGACGATGTGCCACGACATCGAGGACCCGACCTTCGACGCGACCGCGCTCGCCACCAACCCGTACGCCCAGGTGCGGCCGATCCACCGGCCACCGCGCGCGCCGGCGGACCGCAGCCCGCACTGCGCATGGACGGTGATCATCGACGAGGCGCACGTGCCGCCGGTGATGGAGTCGCACACCGAACAGATCGGCCGAACCGCCGCGGTCGCCGTGGAACTGAGCCCGATCGACACCACGGGCGAGGGGAACGACGACTACTCGGGACCGCTGCTCACCGATGTCCGATTCGCGGACTTCTCCTCCTCGGCGCTGGTGCGCATCGCCGAGGAGGTGTGCCTGCAGCACCACCTGCTCGCACTCGGCTTCCTCATCGCGGTGCGAAAGCGGGTCGACGAGGACAAGGCCGTGGAGATCACCCGCAAACAGCTGACCGGTATCGCGGGCGTCGCCGCACAGCGGATCCGGGATGCCCTCGGGCTGCCCGACGATCTCGGGGGACTCGCGACGGTGCTCTCGCTGCATCCGTTGCTCAACCCGAACCAGTACGTGGACAGCGAGATCCGATTCGACGGCGACAATCTCGAGTTGTGGATCGGCAGGCATGGCCTCGTCGACGCCGATGGCGGTTGGCCGACAGTGATCGACGGCGAGCACCTCGAGGCCCTACAGGCCCTGGTGCGCGGGGTGAACCCGCGCTTCACGGTGCGGGTGGTGAGCGAGGAGCCCGCGGGCCTGCGGGTCGCCGTCGACCTCACCGACGAGCCGGCACCCGAATGCGTTGAGGTGGCGATCACCAAGGTCAGCACCGGCGCCGCTTTTGTGTTCGAAGACCGCGGAATTCCCTTGCCGCTCTATGTTGTCTGAGCGGCCGACCCTGAAGGACCTCGCATGGCCTACACGTTCGCCGACCTGTTCGAGCATTCGGTCGACGCGATGCCGGACCGTCTCGCCCTGATCGCCTCGGGGGAGGAGGTCTCCTACCGTGAGCTCGACGAGCGCGCCAACCGGCTGGCACACCATCTCGAAACGGCCGGATTCGGCGTCGGCAGCCACATCGGCATCCACATGCACAACTCGATCGAGACCATGGTCGCAGTACTGGCCGCCTTCAAGATTCGGGCGGTGCCGCTCACCGTGAACTACCGGTACACCACCGACGAGTTGGTGTACCTCTACGAGAACGCCGACCTGGACGCGCTGGTGTTCCATCGGGGATTCGCCGAGCGGGTGGCCGAGGCGCTGCCGCAGGTCCCGCGGATCCGGCACCTGGTCGAGGTCCCCGACGAACTCGTCACCAGAGACGAGCCAGAGACACCGGCCGCGGTGCGCTACCTGGATGCGCTGGCCGGCGCATCGCCCGAGCGCGGCTTCGGCGAGCGCAGCGGCGACGACGTCTACATCTTGTACACCGGCGGCACAACCGGCAGGCCCAAGGGCGTCGTCTGGCGTCAGGAGGACATGTGGCGGGTGCTCGCAGGCGGACTCGACTTCTTCACCGGTGAGCCGATCGCCGACGAGTACCAGCAGTCCCGTACCGGGGCGGCGGGCGAGCCGATGCGGATGCTGATCCTGCCGCCGCTGATCCACACCTCGGCGTTGATGCCGACGTTTACCGCACTGCTCGCGGGCAACGCCGTGATCTACGACCCGAAGTTCGACGCCGTCCGCACCTGGGAACTGGTGGCCAGGCACCGCCCGACAGCGATGGTCATCACCGGCGACGCGATGGGCAGGCCGCTGGTCGAGGCGTATCGGAACACCCAGGCCGACACGTCCAGCCTGGCCGTGGTCGCCTCCGGTGCGGCACTGTTCTCCGCGGCGGTGAAGGACGCCTTCTTCGAGGCGATTCCGAACCTGATGATCTCAGACTCCGTCGGCTCCTCCGAAACCGGTTTCGGTGGAATCGGATTCGCTACCAAGGGCTTCGAACAGCAGGGTGGTCCGAAGGTGGGGGCGCACCGGCACACCGTCGTCGTGGACGACGACAACAACAAGCTCGGACCCGGTGGGGAGGGCTGGCTGGCCAAGCTCGGCTACGTGCCGCTCGGGTACTACAACGACCCCGTCAAGTCCGCGGAGATCTTCCGCGAGATCGAGGGCGGGCGGGCCGTGGTCACCGGGGACCGCGCCCGGATCGAGGACGACGGCTCGGTCACCCTGCTCGGGCGCGGGAACATGGTGATCAACACCGGCGGCGAGAAGGTGTTCGCCGAGGAGGTCGAGGCGGTGGTCAAGGCCCATCCCGACGTCTACGACGCGATCGTGATCGGCGTGGCCGACGAGCGATGGGGTAACCGGGTGGCCGTCGTGATGCGAGCGCGTGACGGACTGCCCGACTTCGAGAGCATCGAGAAGCATTCCCGCAGCCAACTGGCCGGTTACAAGATTCCGCGGTCCTTCTGGATCGTGCCGGAGGTCGAGCGGACGCCGAGCGGCAAACCCGAGTACCGGTGGGCCAAGGAGTACGCCACCGGGCACGCACCCGATCACCGAATCGACTGACGTCCCAACGAAAGGTCCATCCATGACCGAGCTGAACACCCCGACGCTCGACCTGCCGACGGGCTTCGACGTCACCGACCCGAAGCTGTACGGGGAGCGAGTTCCGTTGGCGGAGTACGCGCAACTGCGTCGCTGCGCCCCGGTGTGGTGGAACGCCCAGGAACCCGGGACCGGCGGCTTCCACGACGGCGGCTGCTGGGTGGTGTCCCGGCACGCCGACGTGCGCGACGTGTCGCGGCGTCCCGAGGACTTCTCCAACAACATCAATGGGGCCATTCCGCGGCACCAGGACGACATCTCGGCCGAGGAGCTGGAGGTGACCAAGCACGTCCTGATCAACAAGGACGCGCCCGAGCACACCCAGCTGCGCAAGCTGGTCTCGCGGCTGTTCACCCCGCGTGCGGTGGAGGCGATGCGCTCGGCGCTGGACGAGCGCGCGGAACGGATTGCGTGTGCGGCGGTGACGAACCCGACCGGGGACTTCGTCGTCGAGGTGGCCAGTGAGCTCCCGATGCAGGCGATCTCGGAGTTGCTCGGGGTCCCGCAGGAGGCCAGGATGCAGCTTTTCGACTGGTCCAACCAGATGACCGGGTACGACGACGAGACCCTCGAGGGGGCGTCACGGATGGCGTCGGCGCAGATCCTCGGCTACGCGTACCAGTTGGCCGAGGCGAGGCGTGAGGACCCGACCGAGGACATCATCTCGCAGTTGGTGCACGCGGACGTGGACGGCGAGGCGCTGACGCCGGAGCAGTTCGGCTTCTTCGTCATCATGCTCGCGGTTGCCGGAAACGAAACCACCCGCAATGCGACGACGATGGGGATGATGGCGTTCCTCGAGCACCCCGAGCAATGGGAGCTGTACAAGCGAGACCGCCCGAAGACGGCCGCCGACGAGATCATCCGCTGGGCGTCCCCCATCACCTCGATGCAGCGGACGGCGCTGGTGGACACCGAGATCGGTGGAATCGAGGTCAAGGCGGGAGAGCGAGTGGTACTGCTGTACGGGTCGGCGAACTTCGACGAGGAGGTGTTCGAGAATCCGAATGTCTTCGACATCACCCGGGACCCGAACCCGCACCTCGCGTTCGGCGGGACCGGACCGCACTACTGCATCGGCGCCAACCTGGCGCGGATGGAGATCGACCTGATCTTCAACAAGATCGCAGACCACATGCCCGACATCACCAAGCTCGGCGATCCAAGTCGACTGCAGTCCGGCTGGATCAACGGGATCAAGAGTTTCGAGGTCGACTACGGCTCGGGCGCCGCTGCCGGGCACTGTCCCGTCGCGCACTAGCGACGCAATTGCGGATCACGACGAGGGGAGGGCGCGTGGACCACACGAGATTGTCCGGACCGATGCGCGGGCTCGGTCAGTTCTACCGGATGGGTGCCGATGTCGCGGTCGGCCTGGTGCGCACGCGCTTTCAGCTGCAGGAGTTTCTCGAACAGAGCTGGATGATCGCACGGGTGTCGATCGTGCCGACCGTGCTCGTCGCGGTGCCGTTCACCGTGCTGGTCAGCTTCACCCTCAACATCCTGCTCCGGGAGATCGGTGCCGCCGACCTCAGCGGGGCTGGCGCCGCCCTCGGCGCGGTGACGCAGGTCGGACCGGTGGTGACCGTACTGATCGTCGCGGGCGCGGGAGCAACCGCGATCTGCGCGGACCTGGGCTCGCGCACCATCCGCGAGGAGATCGACGCGATGGAGGTGCTCGGCATCGACCCGGTCGTCCGGCTGGTGGTGCCGCGCGTGGTCGCGTCGACGGTGGTCGCGCTGCTGCTCAACGGGCTGGTGTGCGTGATCGGCATCGCGGGCGGGTTCGTGTTCTCCGTGTTCCTGCAGGGAGTCAACCCGGGCGCGTTCGCGGACGGGATCACGCTGCTGACCGGCCTGCCGGAGGTGGCCATCTCGATGGTCAAGGCGGCACTGTTCGGGCTGCTCGCCGGTCTGGTCGCCTGCTACCGCGGGCTGACGGTGCGTGGCGGGCCGAAGGGCGTCGGTGAGGCGGTCAACGAGACGGTGGTCTACGCGTTCATGGCGTTGTTCGTGGTCAACACCATCGTCACCGCGGTGGGCATCCGACTGACGGCGGGCTGACGCGATGGCACTGGCAACGACCGGCAAGTTCGGCCGGGCCCGCAGCAGGGCCGCGGGCCCGGCCCGCACCGTCGACGACATCGGCAGGCAGGCGGTGTTCTTCGTGCGCGCACTCGCGCACGTCCCGTGGGCGCTGCGTAAGCACCCGAAGGAGGTGCTCCGGCTGATCGCCGAGATCAGCATGGGCACGGGGGCGTTGGCGCTGATCGGCGGCACCGTCGCCGTGGTCGGCTTCCTCACCCTTGCCTCCGGCGGCACGATCGCGATCCAGGGTTTCAGCTCGCTGGGCAACATCGGAGTGGAGGCACTGACCGGGTTCTTCTCCGCCTTCATCAACGTGCGGATCGCGGCGCCGGTCATCGCGGGCATCGGGTTGTCGGCCACCATCGGCGCGGGTTCGACCGCCCAACTCGGCGCGATGCGCATCAGTGAGGAGATCGACGCGCTCGAGTCGATGGCGATCAGCTCCGTCCCGTACGTGGTCAGCACCCGGGTGGTGGCGGGAATGATCTCGATCCTGCCGCTCTACTCGCTGGCGCTTGTCGCCTCGTTCCTGGCGGGCCGGTTCACCACGGTGGTGCTGTTCGGCCAGTCGTCCGGGCTCTACGACCACTACTTCTCGACCTTCCTCGACCCGATCGACGTGATGTGGTCGTTCGTGCAGGTCCTGGCGATGGCGATGCTGGTGATGCTGATCCACACCTACTACGGCTACCACGCGGCAGGCGGCCCGTCCGGCGTCGGCACCGCGGTCGGCCGCGCGGTCCGGCTGTCGCTGATCTGTGTGGTGGCGGTGACGCTGCTCGTCTCGCTCGCCATCTACGGCGGTTCCGGCAACTTCAACCTGTCCGGCTAGGGGAGGCAGATGCGTAAGAACGGGTACAAGCTCGCCGCGCTGGCGCTGGTCGCCGCGGTCGGGGGCATCGTCGCTCTGGCCGTGGCGCTGTTCAATCAGTCCTTTACCGAACGGGTTCCGGTGACGGTGGTCGCGCAGCGCGCCGGCCTGGTGATGGACCCAGGAGCCAGGGTGAAGATGGCGGGCGTCACCGTCGGCACGGTCGAGTCGATCACGCAGGCAGGTGATTCCACCGCGCACTTGTCGCTGCTGATCGACCCCGAGGCACTCGACGCGATCCCGGCGAACGTCGACGTGCAGGTCACCTCGAACACGGCGTTCGGAGCCAAGTTCGTGAGCATGTCCGCACCCGCTCAGCCCAGCTCGGAGCGGCTGGCCGCTGGCTCCACCATCGACGCCTCACACGTGACGGTGGAGATGAACACGGTGTTCGAGAACCTCACCGAGGTGCTGCGCACGGTGCAGCCCGAGAAACTGGACGCCACCCTCGGAGCGATCTCCACAGCCCTGCAGGGTCGTGGTGACCGGCTCGGAGAGGCCCTGTCCCAGGCGGATTCGTCACTGATCGAGTTTGCGGCCGCCCGCGGCGAGCTCGACCAGGTCTTGACCGACCTGCCGCCGGTCACCGACACCTATGCCGGGGCGGCCCCGGACCTGATGCGCTCGCTCGGCGCGCTGACCACCACCGGCAACACGGTGCTGGATCGGCAGGCGGACCTGGACCTGTTGCTGCTCAACGTGACCGGGCTGGCGAACACCGGAGGCGAGGTGCTGGGCCAGAACAAGGACGCCGCCGTCGACGTGGTCTCGCTGCTGCGGCCGACGATGGTGCTGCTCGAGGAGTACTCGCCGGTGATCCCCTGCATGTTCCACGGTCTGCAGGAGAGCAAGAAGATCGGTGACGGCGCGTACAACGGACAGCCGGGCATCAAGATGTCGATCGGCCTGATCTCGGGCACCGAGCCCTACCGGTACCCGGACGACCTGCCGAAGGTCGCCGCGACCGGCGGCCCGCACTGCATGGGCCTGCCGCTGCTGGACGCGAACGTCAACGCCCCGTACCTGGTGACCGACACCGGTGTGAATCCCTTTGCCCCGGAGCGGCAGCCGAACGGAGGCAAGCCGGTCACGGCGATGCCGAACCTGATGAGCTACCTGTTCGGAACGGCGGTCCGATGAGGGTACTGGGACATAAAGTGCATGGCTACACCGTCAAGTTCGGGATCTTCGTCCTGGTCATGCTGCTGGTGAACGCGGGCCTGATCCTGGTGTTCGGGCAGGTTCGCGGCGGCGGCGCCACCTCGTACGGCGCCGAGTTCACCAGCGTGTCCGGACTCAAATCGGGCGACAAGGTGCGGATCGCGGGGGTGCCGGTCGGCGCCGTCAGCTCGGTCGCGCTCGGCGAGAACCGCAGGGCGCAGGTGGAGTTCACCGTCGACTCCGGCAACACGGTGACCGCCCAGACCCGGGCGGCGGTGCGCTACCAGGACCTGGTCGGCAACCGGTACCTCGAGCTACTCGACAGTCCGGGCACGGCTGCGCCCCTCGCCGAGGACGCGACCATTCCTGTCGAACAGACCGCGCCCGCACTGGATCTCGATGCGCTACTCGGTGGATTCAAGCCCCTGTTCCAGGCCCTCGACCCGGAGCAGGTCAACGCGCTGTCGATGTCCCTGCTGGAGGTCTTCCAGGGGCAGTCGGGGACCGTGTCGTCGGTGCTCGCGCACACCGGCTCGCTCACCAACACGCTGGCGGACCGGGACGAGCTGATCGGTCGCGTGATCGACAACCTCGACGGGGTGCTGAGCGAACTGCGCGGTCGCGGTGGGCAGTTCAGCGGCACCCTGGACCACCTGCAGCAACTGGTCAGTGGGCTCGCCGCCGATCGCGAGCTGATCGGCAACGCGGTGACGAGCGTGAACACAGCCACCGGCACCTTTGCCGACCTGCTCACCGACACCCGGCCGAACATCGAGGGCACGCTCGCCGAGCTGAACACCAGCCTGGATCCGATGATCGATCAGCAGGGCGAGCTGAACCGCATCGTCGAGTCGATGCCCTCGAACTATCGGCAGCTGATCCGGGTCGGCGCGTACGGCTCGTTCTTCAACTTCTACCTGTGCGGGATCGCGATGAAGGTCACCGGTGCCGACGGCAGGCCCATCACCGTCGACCTGGTCGACCAGAAGACCGGAAGGTGTGCGCCGCGATGAGGAACATGGTGGAGAGCCACGCGGTGCGGGTGGGGGTGATCGGCCTCGCCGTCACCGCGGCCGTGGTGCTGACCGCGCTGCAGTACCAGAGCCTTCAGTTCGTGAAGTCCGGTGTGCCCTACAGCGCGGTGTTCGACGATGCCAGCGGGCTGGCCGTCGGCGACGAGGTCAACGCGGCGGGCGTGAAGATCGGCACCGTCGAGGGCATCGGAGTCGAGGGCGGTCGTGCCCGGGTGGACTTCACCCTCGACGGCTCGATCGGCATGGGGGAGAGCACCGCCGCGGCCATCACCACGATGTCGTTGCTCGGCAAGCGGGCCGTCACCCTTGACCTGGCCGACGACGGCCGGGTTCCGGTCGGCGGGCAGATTCCCCTCGAACGCACCCGGTCGGCGTACTCGCTGCCGGACGTGCTGGGGGACCTGACGACCACCGTGGAGGACATCGACCTGAACCGGTTGTCCGACTCGCTGGACGAGGTGGGGAAGGTGATGGCGGACAGCGCTCCGAACCTGCGGCCCGCCCTCGACGGCGTCAGCCGAATCTCCCACAGCCTCAGCAGTCGCGACGAGACGCTGCGGGTGTTGCTCGCCGACGCCAACAACGTGGCAGGGCTGCTCGCCGAGCGCGGCCCGCAGGTCAACGCGTTGCTCGTGGACGGCAACGCGCTGCTCGGTGAACTCGTTCGCCGCGAGGGCGCCCTGTCGGAGGTGATCAGCAACGTCTCCGCGGTCTCGACGCAGTTGAGCGGACTCGTGCGAGAGAACGAGGCGCAGATGGGCCCGACCCTCGACAAGCTCAACACCGTGGTCGGGATCCTGCAGAAGAACCGGGACAACCTGGCACAGGGCATCGACGGGTTGGGCACCTACGTCGGCACCCTCGGCGACACCGTCGCCAGCGGGCCGTTCTACTACGCGTACGTGCAGAACCTGATGCCAGCACAGTTCACCCAGCCGCTGATCAATTCGATTTTCGGGCTGCCGCCCGCCCCGCTGCCGATTCCGGAGGTCCGCTGATGGTGACCAGGCGCGCGATGGCGCTGGCCGGTGTCGGGCTCGTGCTGGCGGCCACCATGGTGGCGGCCGGTTACCTTGCGGTGCAACACTTCCGGCACTACCGGGTAACCGCATACTTCACCTCCGTCACCGGTCTGTACGTCGGCGACGACGTCCGCGTGGTTGGGGTCGATGTCGGCCGGGTCATCGGCATCGACCCGGACGGTGACCGGATGCGGGTGCGCCTCCAACTGGACCGCTCGGTCCCGGTGGCGGCGGATGCGAAGGCGGTGATCGTCGCGCAATCCCTGGTCTCCGCGCGGTTCGTGCAGCTGACCCCGGCGGTGACGGAGGACGGGGCACCGGCCCTCGTCGACGGCGCGGAGATCGGACTCGATCGCACCGCGGTCCCGGTCGAATGGGACCGGGTGAAGCAGGAACTGGGCCGGGCTGCGGAGGCGTTGGGGCCAAAGGGGGATGACCGCGGCCCGGCGGCGAACCTGCTCGACGGGGCGGGAACCGCGTTGCAGGGCAACGGCGCCGCGCTGGGCGAGTCCGTGGTGGAGCTGTCGAGGGCGATGAGCACCCTCTCCGGTAGCGGCGGCGACCTGTTCGGGACGATCCGCGGCCTGCAGACGTTCACCACCGCACTCGCCGCAAGCAACGAGCAGATCGTGCAGTTCCAGGGCCGTTTGGCGACGGTGACGGGGGTACTGGCCGACAGCCGAACGCAACTGGCGCCCGCGCTGGCCGAGCTGGACATCGCGATCGCGGACGTGCAGCGATTCGTCGCGCAGAACCGGACTGGGTTGACCGAGCAGGTCAAGAAGTTGGGGGACGTGTCGCAGGTGCTGGTGGACAAGCGTGACGGGCTGGAGAAGATCCTGCACATCGGTCCGACGGCACTGTCGAACTACTACAACGTCTACCGGCCCGCGCAGGGTGCGATGGTCGGGGTGCCCGCCTTCCAGAACATGGGCAACCCGATCGACCTGATCTGCGGCGGGATCGCCGGCCTGGCGAACGAGACCTCCGCCAGGGGTGCCGAACTGTGCGCCCAGTACCTCGGGCCGCTGCTGAACACCGTCAAGGCCAACTATCCGGACCTGAGCATCAACCCGACGCGGGCGCTCGGTGCCACCCCGGACCAATTGGTGTACAGCGAACCGCAGTTGGAGCCACTGACGATGCCGACGGTTCCGGTGTCGCCGAGCCTGGCAGATCTGATGACACCGGGAAGGGGCATCCGATGACGATGCGCGCGTGGGGGATCGGTGGCGCGGCGGTGGCGGCGGCGATCCTGCTGTCCGGCTGCCAATGGAGCGGCTTGAACTCCGTCGCACTGCCCGGTGCGGCGGGTCGGGGTGAGGGGAGCTTCTCGGTGGTGATCGAGATGCCCGATGTCACAACGATCAGCCCGAACTCACCGGTGCTCGTCGATGACGTCACGGTGGGCAGCATCAGCTCCATCGAGACGGAGAACTGGCATGCGAGGGTGACCGTGTCGCTGGAGGATTCGGTGCGGCTCCCGGCGAACGCGACCGCGAAGATCGGCCAGACGAGTCTGCTCGGATCCAAGCACATCGCGCTGGCACCACCCACCGATGTCCGGTCGGAGGGCGAGCTGAGCGAAGGGTCCGTGATCCCGCTGGCCTCGGCTGGGGTGTATCCGACCACAGAGGAGGCGCTGACCGCTCTGTCGGTCGTCCTCAACGGCGGCGGGCTCGCCCAGGTACAAACCATCACCACCGAACTGAACAAGGCGCTCGGCGGACGCCAGGGCGAGGTGCGGGACCTGTTGTCGCAGCTCGACTCCCTGGCCGAGACCCTGGACCGGCAGCGGGACGCGATGGTGACCACAATGGCGAACCTGGATCTGTTCGCGGGCGAGATCAACACGCAGCGAGACGTTCTCGGTCAGGCCCTCGAGACCCTTGACCCGGCGATGGCGGTGCTGGCCGCCCAGCGCGCCGACCTGACCGTGGCCCTCGACGCGGTTGGGAGGTTCGGCGACGTCGGGACGGACCTGGTGAACCGGACCCGCGACGATCTCAAGGCCAACCTCGCGGCCCTGGAGCCGACCCTGGCCAAGGTCGTGGAGACTGGGCCGGACCTGATGAACAATCTGGGTAACCTCAGTACCTTCCCGTTCCCGCAGACGACCATCGATCAGGGCATGCGCGGCGACTACACGAATCTGTGGGCGTTGATCGATCTGACCACGCCAAGGCTGGAGTCCGGGCTCGGGTTCGGCACCCCGTTCGGCCCGGCGCCGTCGGTCTCCGACGGAAGGCCCACCAACCCGTTGACCGCGCCGCTGACGGCCGCGGCGAAGCAGGAGGGGAGCGGCCGATGATCCTGACACGATTGGTCCGCATACAGCTGACGATCTTCGCGGTCATCGCGGTGATCGGCATGACCGCGGCCGCGGTCTCCTACCTGAGGGTCCCGACGGCGCTCGGCATCGGCCGCTACGAGGTGACGGTGGAACTGCCCAATGCCGGTGGCCTGTACCGCAATGCGAACGTCACCTACCGCGGCGACACCGTCGGTCGGGTGCGCGAGGTCCGGCTCGACCCGGACAGCGTGCGCGCCGAGCTGTCGCTGGAGAGTGCGGTGCCGGTGCCCAGCAGCGACCTGGTGGTCGCGGTCCGCAGCGTGTCGGCGATCGGCGAGCAGTACCTGGACCTGCAGCCGACCACCACCGAGGGGCCGTTCCTCGCCGAAGGCGACGTCATCGCGGCCACACAGGTGACCGTGCCACAGGAGATCGGACCCGTCCTCGACCAGGCGAAGGCGATGCTGGAATCGGTTCCCCGGGACAAACTGCGCGCGGTGATCGACGAGTCCGCCGCGGCCTTCGCGGGCAAGGCGCCGGATCTCGCGCGGTTGCTGGACTCGACCACCTCCTTCATCGACCAGGCGTCAGCCGCGACCACGCCAGCCACCACCCTGGTGCAGCAGCTCGCCCCGCTGCTCGACACCCAGGTGGTGACGGGTGACCAGATCCGGCAGTGGACCTCGAACGTGGCGCACCTGAGCGGCGAGCTGGCAGCAGCCGACGGGTCGGTGCGCGGCGTCCTCGACAAGGGGCCCGGGTTCGCCACCGAGGCCGACACCCTGTTCCAGGATCTACGTCCGACCCTGCCGGTCCTGCTGGCGAATCTGACCAGTACCGGGCAGGTCGCGGTCACCTACAACGCGTCTCTCGAGCAGGTGCTGGTGATCCTGCCGCCGCTGGTGGCGGCCCAGGAAACGGTGGTGCAGCGTGGCCAGGCCGATGGGGCCGCGAACGTCAACTTCCATCTGCAGGCGCAGGATCCGGCGGCCTGCTCGACCGGGTACCTGCCCGCCGATCAGCGCCGCGACCCCACCCAGATGAGCGTCCCGGAGACGCCACCGGATCTGTATTGCAAGGTGCCGCAGGACTCGGAGTTCGCGGTGCGCGGTTCTCGGAACATCCCGTGCACCGAGGTGCCAGGCAAGCGGGCGCCGAACCCCCAGATCTGCCGCAGCGCTGAGCCGTTCGTCCCGAGCGGCACGAATGCATCGGACGAGTTGTATGCGGGCCCCGCCGGTACCCGGCACACCGACCTCGCCCCGGCCGCTGGGGAGCCGGGCTGGCAGCAGCTGCTGACGGGACCACGGCCGTGACCGGCGTCCAGACGGAGGCCGCCGACCCGGGTGTGGCGGAGGAAGTGGCCCGCGGGTCGTGGGGACGCCGTCGAATCGTGTTGTCCGCGTTGGCCTGCTCCGCGGTGATCGCGCTGTTCGTCGCCGCTGTCCTGGCGACCACGACATACCTGGCCGACCGCTCACGCGAGGCACACCGGCAGGAGTTGGTCGATGCCGCCCACGACGGCGTGCTGGCGCTGATCGACGTGCACACCGACTCCGCGGATGACGACCTGGCGCAGCTGCGCGAGCGAAGCACCGGTGCGTTCGCGGAGGAACTGAGCGGGGGTTCGGTCGGCTTCGCGGCGTCGATCCGGGACGCGGCGGTGAACTCGGACGGCCGGATCGACTCCGCCGCGCTGGTGAGCGAGGACGGCGATTCGGGGGTCGTGATCGTGGCGGCCTCGGCGCAGGTCGGCAACGCCGACAGCCCGACCGCGACCGCGCGCAGCTACCGGCTGCGGGTGACGATCGACGAGGTGGAGGGACGGCTGTTGATGTCGAGCGTGGAGTTCGTGCCGTGAGCGGGCGCCGGGTCGCGGGTGCGCTGGCGGTCCTGGTGATCCTCGCGTCGCTGGTTGTGACGTCGTGGCTGGTGTGGACGAACAGGGAGACGGCGGCACGGGAGGCGGCCCGTGGCGAGGCGCTGGCCGCCGCGCCTGCGCGGCTCGAGACGCTGCTCAGCTACGACTCCGCGACCGTCGATGTCGACCTCGACGAGGCGGCCCTCGGCGCGACGGGCACGTTCGCGGACGGGTTCCGCGAGTACGCCGCGAATACCGTTGCACCGGAATCGAAGAGAGAGGGAATCAGCACCAGGGCGAGGATTGCGGAGATCGGGTACCTCAGCGGTGCGGCGGATGATGCGCGTCTGCTCGTCTTCGTCGACCAGATCACCACGAGCACCCGATCGCCTGCGCCGACCTCGACGGCGAGCCGGGTGATCGTGGAGATGCAGCGCGTCGGCGACGACTGGTTGGTCGCCGCGATGACCCCGATCTGACCCGGACTGGTGACAGGATCGAGTCGTGGACCTTGACGACGTTGCCGACGAGCTCTACGGCCTCGACCCCGCCGAGTTCGTCGAAGCCAGGACGGGATACGCAGCCCGCGCACGCGAGGGCGGAGACCGGGCGCTCGCGACCGCGATCACCGGGCTGCGGAAGCCGACGACGGTCGGTTGGCTGGTGAACCTCCTGGCCCGCGAGTCGCCGGATGAGATGGCGGCGCTGCTTCGATTGGGCGAGGAGCTCCGCACCGCCCAGCGGCAGCTGTCCGGCGAGGACTTGCGACTGCTTTCCTCGCAGCGCCAGCAGGTCGTCCGCGCGCTCGCCCGGCGGACAGGCGTTCTGGCCGCGGAGCGCGGGCGCAAGGTCGGGGAGGATTCGCTGCGGGAGGTCGGGCAGACGCTGCACGCGGCCCTCGCGGATCCGGAGGTGGCGGAGCGGGTCCGGGCGGGACGCATGGTCACCGCGGCCAGTTACAGCGGATTCGGCCCCGCGGGCCTGAGCGTCGTCGCGGAGGAGCGGGTGGCCGCACCGGCAGTAGGTCCGAAGCCGAAGGTCGAGGTCGAGGTGGAGGTGGACCGGCTGCCAGCCGCCCGCACGGAACTTGCCGAGGCCACCGCGGACCTGGAGCAAGCGGCCGGTGCCGCCGAGCAGGCACGGGCAGCCCTCGAGCGGGCATCGGAGGACGCCGCGGGGCTCGACACTCGGATAAGTGCGCTCCGGGGCGAACTCGAGCGCGCCGAGCAGGAGCGGCAGTTCGCCCGCAGCGCGGCGGCCGCGGCGGCGGGGACGGTGACTCAGAGTGAAAGCGAACTGGAGCGAGCCCGGGAGCGGGTCGAAGAGGCGAGGCGGACGCTCGAGGAGCTGGAATGACGTCACGAATCGCGGAGGAGCAGCGGTTGCTCGAGATCGTGCTCGAGAATCCTGTGTGCCGGCGGATCGTCGATCGGGCGGGCGATCTGGGTGTGAGCGACTGGTATCTGACCGCAGGCGGGGTGTTCCAGACGGTCTGGAATCACCTCGACGGACGCGATCTCCGCGCCGGCATCAAGGATTACGACTTGTTCTATTTCGACCGGAGCGACCTGAGCTACGACGCCGAGGACCGGATCATCAGGAAGGCTGAGGTGCTGTTCCGCGACATTGTGGAGGTTGTCGAGGTTCGCAACGAGGCCCGGGTGCATCTCTGGTACGAGGATCATTTCGGTGTTCCCGCTGTGCCATTCACCAGCTCCACAGACGCGATTGACCACTTCGCGTCCACAACGTGCTGTTTTGGCATCACCCGAGATCAGGGCGGAACCCTCCGGGTCTACGCACCGCACGGTTTCGATGACCTCTTCGACATGGTTGTGCGGCCCAATCCGGTGATGGCGCCCCGGGAGGTCTACGAGGCCAAGACAGCCCGGTGGCAGACGGAGTGGCCGCGGTTGAAGGTCATTCCGTGGGAGGTCCTGACTTGACGGACGTCGGCAGATCCGCTGATCTGCGGCAGCTCGCATCTCGGAGTGTTCATCAGAACCTGTGGACCCCACTCAGTCTCCCAATTCCTCAATTGTGGACTTGACTGTGTGACCGGGACTCCCGAATGTTCTCGGCATGGCAACCAATGATGTGGCGCTCGAAACAGCACCTCCGGGGGACTATCTGGGCGGCGACGAGTTCGTCGATGTCGAGGACCGTGCCGTCCGAGCGCTTGCGGTGTCGTTGCGGGAGCGGTCAGGTGGCGACGTGCCCTTCGCCAAGACTGCCTTTGAATGGGTGCGAGACGAGGTGGGACATTCCTACGATGTCCAGGATCCGCGGGTCACCTTGACCGCCGGCGAAGTTCTCTCGCAGCGCGTCGGACTCTGCTACGCCAAGTCGCACCTGCTGGCGGCCCTCTTGCGATCCGAAGGGATCCCGACCGGCCTGTGCTACCAGCGCCTGACGCATGGCGATGGACATGTTCTGCACGGGTTGGTCGCGATCTACCTCAATGGCGCCTGGCACCGCCAGGATCCGCGCGGCAACAAGGACGGTGTCGACGCGCAGTTCTCGGTCGACTCGGAACAACTCGCCTGGCAGGTTGACCGTGGCCTTGGGGAGGTCGACTATCCGCAGCTCTTCGTCTCACCGGCGCCGTGTGTCGTCGACACGCTCCGAGGGGCGACAGACGTGCTCGCGCTCTATGACGCGGGATTGCCCACGAGCGTCTGACAGCTGACGCCGACTCTGTGAACCTCGGGCATCGTGGCAGATCAGGGCACAAACTTCCCGACGGCGTCGAGGTTGGCGAACACCTCACCAGCCGTGACGAGGTTGGCGCCGGCAGCCTCGTTGAGGGCCTGCGCGAAATATGGGGTGAAGCGGAATGGCCAATACGTGGGGCCGATCCCGCCACCGTGCGGCGTCATGAGCGTCGGCATCATCTCATTCATGTTGTAGGTGGCGACCATCCTCTCGCCCTGGGCGACCCCGTTGATCCTCACGGTCGCGTAGGCGCCGTCCATCCGCAGCCAGATGTTCTCGGCCGAAACCGAGTTCCCGGTCTTGCTGACGAATCTCGGCCCGCCGGGGTAGTACACGCCCATGCAGGCGTCGACATGGTTGTTGTTGAATGAGCCGATCGGCAGATAGAGACCGGTCTTTGCGGGCTTGGCCTGGAACGGTGCGATGCCTTCGACCGCGATCTCGTTTTCGTTCAGTACCGCGACGATTCGCGGGGGGAAATCGAAGTTGGCATATCCGAAGGGCGTGAAGTACGGCATCCTCATGCACTCGGCCTGAGCAGTCGGCACGGGCCCGTGAAGAGATAGCGCCAGAACCAGGACGATCGCCGAAGCGACAGCTCCCACAAACGCACGCAAGATACGCATCTCTGCTCCTATCCTCGGGTTTGTTCGGCGTGGCACCGGGGCGACAAGGAGCGCTGATAAGCGCCAAGAAGCCTCACAGGGTCGCCAAGAAGCGCCACATCGTAGATTACGCGCCCCGCGCCTGGGATTGAATCGCTGTTTTGCTGGTTTCCTGCTCATCCGGTTGCCGTCCTGCATCGACGAATTGGTAGGCCGAATTGGTAGGCGACGGCCCGCGGTCCGGGAGGGCGCGCGGGTCTCCCGCTTCTGAAATGGATCAGTGGGTGCCGGAGTCGGAGGTGTGCCCGTGCCGGTGAGGCCCCCGCTCAACGCCTCGAGCAGCTCCAGCCGGTCCCGGGGGCGGCTGCTGGGTCGGTTAGGGGACCCTCCAGACACCGGCGCCGGGCGTGCTGGCGAGTATCCGGTAGCCGGGCCCGTCGGGCACCGTGGCCACGGCTACCACCGTCCCGGAACCGGTCTCGACCGATGTGCCGTAGCGGTTGCCGAGGTATGCGACACCCGCTGCGCCGGTGGAGATGTTTCGCCAGTGGACGTGGACGCCGGTGTAAGGCCCCAAGCGGGTCACTCCCGGAGTTTCAGTATCGGTGGTGGCGGTCAGGTAGAAGTAGCCCGAGCTCGGGAGTCCGGTAACGCCGACGCTGAGGCCGGCGACGGGAATGGGGAAGACAGTGTCGGTCGGTGCGGCGGCGGCCGGGTGTGCTGCGAGAAGCAGTGCTGCACCGGCTCCGGCGACGATGGATGCTCGGCGTAGGCGGTGACGGTGCCTCATCGACGGACCTCCCTGCCTGGTGGCCCGTTCCGGTCGCGAATACCGGCGCCGACCGAAGGATGCTGTCAGCCTACATCCGCGACGGGTCTCCCCGACCATGAATCACCTGGTTGGGCCGACCTTCGCGTGTTCGGCGTGGCCTGATTGGGCCGGGTGAAGCTTGGCGCGAGCCGCGCTGGTCTCGATCGCCCTGTCGCGCACTGCCTGCCCGATCATCAGGACTCGATCCCGAGCGAGGGCGTGTCCCCTCTGGAACGCCAAGGAACGGCGCGAGAGCACCGCCACCTATCGCCGCGAGTCACGCCAGCGGGTCTCTCGATTCACCGATCCGCGGGGTTTGCCATTGCCGTTTCGTGTCGCGGTCCGTCGTCGAAAACCTGTCGGTGCCCGCGCGTAGACTCGTACACATGTTCGACACGGGGGAATCTCGGGGCAACGCCGCAGGTGAGAGCGCCTGCGACGAGGGCCTCCCGACTCCCGAGTATGTGGTTGATTACGACGATGCAGCCGCCGCGTTGTCGGCGTTGACGGGGTGTGCGCGGGCGGAGAACATCGCGGCGGCCAACAAGGTTTTGT
>NZ_JBHZBV010000006.1:0-51995 GCF_042754885.1 Rhodococcus sp. NPDC059179
GGCCGCGACCGCAGCGGCGGAAAACGCTTTCGGCTCCGATCTCGGTTCGTCTTCGTCGGTGCTGGCGGATACGCGCTCAAGCTCCTACAGAAGGCCAAGATCCCGGAGGTCCGCGGGTACGCAGTCTTCCCGCTCGGCGCGCAGTTCCTGCGCACCAGCAACCCCGACGTCGTCGCACAGCACGACGCGAAGGTCTACAGCCAAGCGTCCGTCGGTGCCCCACCCATGTCGGTGCCCCACCTCGACAAGCGTGTCATCGGCGGCAGCCCGTCCCTGATGTTCGGCCCCTACGCCACCTTCAGCACCAGACTCCTCAGGCATGGCCGTCTCGTCGATCTATTCACCACCATCCGACTGCGCAACATCGCGCCGCTGCTCGCCGTCGGTGCCCAAAACCTGCCGCTCGTGCGGTACCTGCTCGGTGAGCTGCTGGCGTCACGGAAACGAAAGTTCGCACAACTCAAGCGTTTCTACCCCGACTCCGACCCAGTGGACTGGGAGCTGGTGCAGGCGGGCCAACGCGCCCAGTTGATCAAGCCGGACCCGCGAAGGGTCGGTGTACTGACCTTCGGGACCGAACTCGTCACTGGGGCCGACGGGACCATCGCGGGACTGCTTGGCGCATCACCCGGTGCCTCGATCGCCCCGTCCGTGATGATCGACCTCCTCGCAACGTGCTTCCCCGAACGCCACGAACAATGGGAGCCGACGTTGCATGAGCTCATGCCGGCGATCGAGACTCGAGTGGACGCAGACCAGCACACCATCGACAGCAACCTCGACCGCACCGGGCGAATCCTCGGCGTGGCATAGCGATCCAGCTCTTGGTGGCGCTGCAAGGCACGACCTAGTGCAAGGAGGCCCCGGGCTGTGCGTATTGGTGAACCCAAGCAGGCCTCATGAGCGAACACCTCAGAGAGAGAGGAGAGAATGGATGGAGCCGATGACGGGAATCGAACCCGCGTATTCAGCTTGGGAAGCTGATGTTCTACCATTGAACTACATCGGCACGCAGGGGTTTTGCGCCCTATAAGGCACTGCAAGACCCTGCGAGCGGCAACTCTAGCAGACCGCTAATGTCTACCTGTGCTGCTATCCGATCGCGACATCCGTTCCGAAATTTCCACCAAGCGACTGGGCATCGATCCGTTCGACGACTCGATGGTTCAGCCCTCCAGCGTGGACGTTCGCCTGGACCGACTGTTCCGCGTCTTCAACAACACGCGGTACACGCACATCGACCCCGCGCAGCAGCAGGACGAGCTCACCAGCCTCGTCGAGCCGGCCGAGGGGGAGCCGTTCGTGCTGCATCCGGGCGAGTTCGTGCTCGGCTCGACGTTGGAGTTCTGCTCGCTGCCCGACGACCTGGCAGGCCGGCTGGAGGGCAAGTCCAGCCTCGGGCGGCTCGGGCTGCTCACCCACTCCACGGCCGGGTTCATCGACCCCGGCTTCAGCGGCCACATCACCCTCGAGCTGTCCAACGTGGCGAACCTGCCGATCACGCTGTGGCCGGGCATGAAGATCGGACAGCTCTGCCTGATCCGCCTGTCCAGCCCGGCGGAGAACCCCTACGGCAGCGCCGCGGTCGGGTCGAAGTACCAGGGGCAGCGCGGCCCGACGCCGTCGAAGGCCTACCTGAACTTCGTCAAGTCGCCGACGCAGTAGCCGCCCGCGCCCTCGGCGTCAGGCCCTCGCGTGGCCGCCGACCAGCTGCGAATTGTGGTTCAGGATGCGGTCATTGCTGACCATGACCGCGGTGCCGTACGCGTCGCGCAGGTGCCTGCTCATCGAGGACTCGCGGTCGACCTGGTGCCCGGCGATCGTGCAGATCGTCAGCGCCTTCCCGGCCAGGTCGATGAGCAGCGTCGAGGAGCTCACCCTCACCTTGTTGAACTCCAGCGCCACCGGCACGGTCGAGAGCGCGGCCGAGCCCGCGAGCGACTCGAACCACGCCGCGGCCCCGAGCACCGTGTCGACCAGCTGCTGGTGCGAGATGACCAACTCGGCAAGGCGGACCGTGCTCAGCGGGGGAGCGCCGACCGAGCGCCGCGCCGCGGTCTGCACCGACCGCCTGGCCCTGCCGAGGGCGGCGTCGGCGATCCCGAGCCAGGCCGCGGACCAGAGCACGTGCGCTGTGGGCCGCATCGTCTGCGCGGCGATCTCCGCGTAGGGATCGTCGAGCAGGGCGTCGGCGCCGGTGTCGACGGCGAGGTGGAAACCAGGACTCCTGGTGCCGCGGAAGCCGATCGTGTCCCACCCGCCGGCCACCGTCAGCCTGAGGTCGGACCTCGGGCAGGCGAGCAGGACCTGATCGGTCGGCGCGCTGGCCGGGGTGCGGAGCCCGGTCGCCAGCACCACGTCGGCGTACTCGCCGTACGAGATCACCGGCGCCGTCTTCACCAGGCGGACGCGGTCGCCCATGCGCTCGACCGCGCAACCACTGGCACGGACGCCGCCGCGGACGTCGACCTCGGTGGTGGCGGACGAGACCAGGAGCTGGTCCGCGGCGATGGTCGCGAGCAGGTCGCGCATCGCCCGGCTGTGACCGTGCCGGACGATGCTGAGCACCTGCGTCTGATGCATCGCGAAGATCATCGCGGAGGAGGCGCACGACCGGCCCAGCGCGCGGGTGATCTCGGCGAGCCGGGTCAGCGAGAGCCCGGCACCTCCGAGGGTGGTCGGGATCGCGGCGCCGAGGAGCCCGGCCGACCGCAGCGCGGCGACGGCCTCGGCCGGGAAACGCGCGTCGCGATCGACCGCGTCCGCCCACACCGCGGCGACCCGCACGCACTGATCGAGACCGTCGAGACCGGCTAGGACGTCGACGGGAGCTGCCAGGCTCATGCTGCCCGCACCCGATCTGACAGTGAATCCATCGCTGCCGCACCGGGTTCGATGTGGCCGAACCTCTCCGGCACGTTCCGAACCTGCTCGACGTGGACGGATGCCGACATCGAACCCCCTATCACCTGAAATCGCGTCGATAGCCGCGCATCACCCCTGGGCGGACGCCCGTTTCCCTCCCCGACGCCATCGTGGACTTTATCGACCGGCGCAGGGCAGGCGTTAACGCGCGACGCGGATGTGGCGGAGATTACGTTCGGCGGGCAGCGATCCCTCGGATGCGCCGTGGACATGCGGTCCGCTGCGCTAGGGTGCTGGCAGTTGACGTGGATTGATTGCTGGGGGGCACCATGACGTCAGGGGAGATGGCGGTCGACACCGCCGCGTTGGCGCAACTCGCGGGGATGCTGGCGGCGGCGGCCGGGACCATCGAGAAGATCGACACCGCAGGCGCATTCCGCGGGACGGCCGAGGGACTCGCATCCTCCGCGACGGCCGCCGCCTGCGCCGCCGGAGCGGTTCGGGTCGCCGACAGCCTGCGCGCGGTCGGGTCGAGGGTCCGCGTGATGTCGGGCATCGCGGCCACCAACACCGCGCAGTACGACGACGCCGAGGCCAGGATCAGCGGACTGTTCAGCCCGGCCGGGGGTGCCTGATGCGCCCGACCGTCACGCAGTTGCGGAGCTGGAACCCCGACTGCCTGAACGGTTCCGCGGACCGGCTCGCCCGGGCCACCGCGGAGTTGGACGCGCAGATCGACCTCGTCGTCCGCGGCGTGGACGGCGTCCTCGACACCTGGCACGGTGACGCGGCGCGCAACGCCTGGGACCGCGCGGTCGACGAACAGGCCGCGGGCAACAAGGTCGCGCTGGCGTTGCTCGAGACCTCCTCGTCGATGCGACAGGGGGCCGCGACCATCGAATCGGCCAAGTCGCACGCGATTTCGGTGATCGACGGTGCCATCGGCGAGGGATTCGCGGTGTCCGACGACGGCGCCGTCACCGCGCCCGCCGCCGGGGCGGGCCTGACCCTCGCGGCCGGCGGCGACGCCGCGCTCGCGCAGCAGGCGATCGACGCCCGCGCACGCGAGCTGGCAGGCGACATCGCCCGGGCGCTGGACGAGGTCGCGCTCGCCGACAGTCGCACGGCGGCCACGCTGACCGGCTGCTTCGCGGACTTCGATCAGGCGCGCGGCGAGCCGGTCCTCGGCCCGCGGGTCCAGGGCATCGTCGCAGGGCGGTCCGACCTGCCCGCCGACGCGCGCGAGCTCAACGAGTTCTGGACGGGCCTGACCGCCGACGAGAAGGACGCGCTCTTCGCGCACGACCAGGAGGTCGGCAACCGCGACGGCATCCCGGCCACCGACAGGGACCACTACAACCGGATGCACCTCGAAGACCTGCGGACCCGGGCGGCGGCGTCGCTGGCGGCGGTGGACGCGCGGCATCCCGAGTGGGCGAAGGGCGAGCACGTGCCCACCCAACCGGCGTCGGGCTCCCCGGACGAGAAGGCGTGGAAGACCTGGGCCGAGTACAGCGCGTGGCGGGGCGACCGCGAACCGCTGCGGGCGAAGGTTGACGAGTACGACGCGGTGAGCCGCGCCGCCAACTCCGGCACGCCGCCGCCACAGTTCCTGCTGGGCATCGACGGCGGCGGTCGCGCGGCGGTCGCGCTCGGCAACCCCGACCTCGCCGACAACGTCGCCACGTTCGTGCCGGGCACCGGCTCGCAGCTCGGCGGCATCGGCGGCGACGTCGAGCGGTCCGCCCGCATGCTTCACGCCGCGACCCGCGCCGATCCGCTCGCCACGACCTCCGTCGTCACCTGGTACGGCTACAACGCGCCGCAGAGCATTCCCGAGGCCGGGCTCGACAGGTTCGCGGAGCAGGGGGCGCCCCGGCTGGACCGCTTTCAGGACGGGCTGCGGGCCGCGCACGAAGGGCAGCCGGCCCATCAGGTGATCGTCGGCCACAGCTACGGGAGCACCGTGATCGGAACCGCCGCGGGCGGCGGCGGATCGCTGGACGTCGACGCGTTGATCTTCGTCGGCAGCCCAGGGGTCAACGCGGAGCACGTCTCGGACCTGCACCTCGACGGCGTCAACGCCGGCGACGTCGGCAAGCACGTGTACTCGACCGCGGCCCGATGGGACCCGGTGCCCTACCTCGGGGATGTGACCCTGGCCGGGCGGCACGTGCACGGCCTCGATCCCACCGACCCGGACTTCGGAGGCCAGGTGTTCGCCAGCAACCCCGGCGAGCCGGGCCCGCTCCTCGGAACCAATCCCGGGGTTCACAGCGAGTACTGGGATCGGCGGAACCCGTCGCTGGCGGGCATGGGGCGGATCATCGCCGGAGTGGGAGGCCCGTCGTGAGGCCCCGGATCGCATCGAGAACCGGCGTCGCGACGGCGAGCGCGCTCGCCGTCGTCGCCCTTCTCGCCGCCGCCTGCAGCACAGACGAGGAGCCCGACGTGGACACCGCATTGACCGAGAGCGCCGCGTCCCGGGTGCTGGTCGGCTACCTCGAGGAGTCGCTGTCCGCGCTGCCCAAGGGAGCCAGTTTGACTCTGGCGCATCCCAGTTCGCCGGTCGGCGCGTTCAACCCGGGTGGGGTCACGCCATGCGACGACAGCGACACCGACGCCACCGGCCCCGTCTTCCTCACCCTCGACTACTGGGTGAGCGGGATCGCGGAGACCGACGTCGCCCAGAACCTGGACGCGATCGCCGGCTACTGGGAGAACCGGGATCGGCCGCCGGCCGAACGGTCGTCGGGGGAGGGCCGGACGGCGGTGGTGACCATGCCGGACGGCTACGCGATCGTCGTCGACGACAACGGCAGGGGCAGCCTGTCGGTCTCGGGCACCTCCGCGTGCTTCCCCCGCGCGAACGCGGGCGGCGCCGGGCAGCCCGACGTGATCGACCGCCCCTGAGTTCTCCGTCGCCGGATGTACACCTGCCGTTGCCGCGACACTTGCGCCGGGTATCCGCTGCGCTAACCCTGGGCGCCTATCAACTACCTATGCGCTGCACCGTTTTCGGAACCGGCTATCTCGGAGCCACGCACGCCGCCTGTATGGCCGAGTTGGGACACGAGGTCCTCGGGGTCGACATCGACCCCGGCAAGGTGGCCAAGCTCTCCGGCGGCGAGGTGCCGTTCTACGAACCGGGCCTCGCGCAGGTACTCAAACGCAACATCGACGCCGGTCGGCTGCACTTCACCACCTCGTACCCCGACGCCGCCGCGTTCGCGGACCTGCACTTCCTCGGGGTGGGGACGCCGCAGAAGCGGGGCGAGTACGGCGCCGACCTGCGGCACGTGCACTCGGTGATCGACACCCTCTCCCCGCTGCTGGACCGGCCCGCGGTGATCGTCGGCAAGTCGACGGTCCCGGTCGGCACCGCGGCCGAGCTGGGGGCGCGGGCCCGCGAACTCGCGCCTGCCGGTGACGACGTCGAGGTCGCGTGGAACCCCGAGTTCCTGCGCGAGGGCTTCGCCGTCGAGGACACCCTGCGCCCGGACCGCCTGGTGCTCGGCGTCGACCCGAAGCGTCCGGGTCGCGCCGAGGGGATGCTGCGCGAGCTGTACACCACGCTGATCGACGACGAGGCTGTGCCGTTCCTGCTCACCGACCTGCCCACCGCGGAGCTGGTGAAGGTGTCCGCGAACGCCTTTCTCGCGACGAAGATCTCGTTCATCAACGCGATCTCCGAGGTGTGCGAGGCGACCGGAGCGGACGTCACGCAGCTGGCGGACGCGCTCGGCTACGACGCCCGGATCGGCCGCCGATTCCTCAACGCGGGACTGGGGTTCGGCGGCGGCTGCCTGCCGAAGGACATCCGGGCGTTCATGGCGCGGGCAGGCGAGCTCGGCGCCGACCAGGCACTCACCTTCCTGCGCGAGGTGGACAGCATCAACATGCGCCGCCGGACCAAGATGGTCGAGCTGGCGACCAGGGCCTGCGGCGGTTCGCTGCTCGGCGCGAACATCGCGGTCCTCGGCGCGGCCTTCAAACCGGAGTCCGACGACGTCCGGGACTCGCCCGCGCTCAACGTGGCGGGGATGATGCAGTTGCACGGCGCGGTGGTGAGCGTGTTCGACCCCAAGGCGCTCGACAATTCCCGTCGGCTGTTCCCGACGCTGAACTACGCCACCTCGGTCGCGGAGGCGTGCGTGGGCGCCGATGCCGTGCTGCTGGCCACCGAGTGGGACGAGTTCAAGGCGCTGCGACCCGCGGACCTCGCGGCGACCGTCCGGGCGAAGGTGCTGATCGACGGCCGCAACTGTCTCGATCCCGCGGAGTGGACGGCCGCGGGCTGGACCTACCGCGGCCTCGGTCGGCACTGAGCACGGCGAGGATCTCCGCGTAGCCGGTGCGCCCGATCGGTCGTTCGTTATGCTCACCTCGTTCAAGTACGCGCGATTCGAGCGTCGGCTGCGTGCAACCCCGATTTAAGGCGGCTCGATGAGTGCGGTTCTGGGAGTGTCGATAGGGTCCAGCGCCGTGCGGATGGCGCGGCCCGACGCCGCCTCCCGACGCGGGCCAGAGGGCGTCGAGGCGTTCCAGCGCCAGGTCATCGCGACCGCGCCGCACCTGGCCGAGGAGACCGCCGCGCAGGCCGTCGGGGTGCTGCTCGCGCAGGGCGGCGGGGAGAACGTCGGGGCCACCGGGGTGGCATACGCCACGCAGCGCCAGGCCGACGTGATGGCGCAGGCGATGGCCCGCCAGCGCCTACACAACTACCAGTTGATCCCCGCGAGCACGGCCGCGATCACGCGGCTGGAGGCGACAGGGGAGCTGCAGGACTTCCGGACGCTGGTCCTCTTCGACCTGGGCAGTTCCGGACTGACCGTCAGCGTCGTGGACCGGCGGTCGCGGGAGGTGCTGGCCACCGAGCGCAGCACCGAGATCGCGGGCGACTACTTCGACTGGCTGATCCGTGAACACCAGGCGGGCGCGCAGGGCGTCGTCTCGCCGGTGGGCGCCGACGAGGCCAACGCGTTCAACGAGCGGTGCCGCTTCGCCAAGGAGCAGCTCTCCGACAACGAGGCGATCGCGGTGCCGAGCGAGGCAGGCCTGATCCTGCTCTCCCGGGAAACCTTCGAATCGATGATCGTGGTGCCCGTCGAGGGCTCTGCGCGGTTCGCCCGCGGCGTCATCGCCGCGTCCGGCCTTCGTCCCGACGCGGTGGTCCTGCTCGGCGGCGGAGCGCACATCCCGCTCGTGCAGTCCATCCTGCGTACCTGGCTCAGCCTTCCCGTCGTGGTGCCCGCCGAGCCGGCGATGGTCGCGGCGCAGGGCGCGGCCATGCTCGCGACGCCGGTCTCGCTGCCGGAACCGGCGCCGCAACCGCTGTTCGCCGCGGTTGCCCCGAGCCCTCGTCGGACCCGTGGACCGGCCCGGCGTCAGCTCGCGATCGCGGGGGCGGCGGCCACAGGACTGGTCGTCGTGGCCGCCATCGGCCTGTCCATGGGACGCGACGGCGCCGCCACCACCCAGGGGGAGGGCCACGCCACCGCGGTGACCGAGGACCGGGATGCGCCGTCCACGACGCCGGCCTCTCCGCCCACCACCACGGCACCGCCGTCGTCGACGGCCCCGCGCGCGCCCGCGCCGCAGCGGGCCGCCGAGCCGGCGTCCTCAGCTCCGCCGCCAGTTCCTGGTCCGCCGCCGCGGCGCTACCTCAACCTGCCGGACCCCATCCAGATCGAGGTGCCGCCGGGCGTCGAGCTGCCGCCGGGCATGACGCGCTAACGCGCGTGCCGACCTCCGCGTGAGCGGGTGTCGGCAGAAGCGGTGTCGGCAGCGCCGGACCGGGTCCCGATCGGCCGGGCCAGCATCACGGCGATGGCAGTGGTGAGCGGCACGGACAGGGCCAGGGCGATGCCGCCGACCGCCGAGCGCACGATCTCGATGGCGACCGCGTCGCCGAGCAGCACGTCGTTGATCGAGCGGCCTGCCACGCTGAAGAGCAGCAGCAGCGGCAGCGCCCCGCCTGCGTAGGCCAGCACGAGGGTGTAGACGGTGCTGGCGATGTGGTCGCGGCCGACCCGCATGGCCGAGCCGAAGATGTGTCTGCGGCTGGAGGTCCGGTCGAGGTCCGCCAGCTCGAACGCGGTCGAGGCTTGGGTGATGGTGACGTCGTTGAGTACGCCGAGCGAGCCGATGATGAACCCGGCCAGCAGCAGGCCGGTGATGCTCACGTGCTCGATGTAGGTCTGCACGTTGGTGTTCTGTTCCTCGGACAGTCCCGTCAGGTGCGTCATCTCGATCGTGACCCACGACAGCAGCGCGGCCAGCAGCATCGAGGCCAGGGTGCCGAGCAGCGCCGAACTGGTCCGCAGGCTCACCCCGTGGGCCAGGTAGAGCACCGCGTAGAGGATGGTGGCGCCCGCGACGAGGGCGACGGGGATCGCCGGCTTGCCGTCCAGCAGGGCGGGCAGCATGAACCCGACGAGCACGCCGAAGGCGACGAGCAGCCCGATCAGGGCCCGCAGGCCGCGCCACCGGGCGACCGCGACGATGACGACCACGAACGCCCCGACGATCAGCAGCAGCGGCAGCCCGCGGGAGAAGTCCTCGAACGAGTACACGGTGGCGCCGGACGGGTCCGTCTGGCGCACCAGCCGAATGTTGTCCCCGACGCGGAGGTCCGGCTGCCCGGGGCCGGGCCCGATCTCCAGCAGCGTGGTGGTGCCCTCGTTCGGGCCCGATCCGATGTCGATGAGGCTGCGCTGGCATTCGTAGGCGTCGTTCGGGGGAGGCAGCGGTGCACCAGTGAAGGGCTTGCCTGCGGAGGCGCTTCCGCACGGGCCGATGTCCTGCAGGGTGACGGTGCCCGCCTCGGTGACGACGGCACCACCGCCGGAGGTCTGGAAGGGCAGCGGGATGTCGATGCTGCGACTGCTGGGCCACAGGATGGCGGCGCCGGCCACCACCGCGATGCCGATCGCGACGAGCAGTCCGATGACGACCCGGGCCGCGACCGGGCCGACCGGGATCGGACCGGTGTGGCCGTGGCCGTGTCCGTGGCCGTGTCGCACCTCGGTCACGTTGGCCCGCTTGCTCGGATGGCGGCCGCGCGGCCCTGTCGACGCATCCGGTCAGGCTACCGACAGGTGGACCTCTCGATTCCTCCAGGATTCAACTACGACGCTGAGGGTGCGCGCGCGTATTCACCAAATCGATTTCCCCACACCATTCTGTGGGGCGCGCACGAAAATTCGACGAATCGCGCATGGGTATTGGACGGAACCTTCGCGCCGAAAGGAATTGCGTTCAGGCTGTGGAACCATTCGGGAATGACTGGGGTTTTGGAGCAGGGTGCGGGGTCTGCCGCGGGCGCGCAGTGGACGCCTGGTGCCGTAATCGGGAACGGCCGGTATCGCCTGCTGGCAATGTGCGGCAGCGCAACCGAGGCGGAACTCTGGCATGCCTTGGATCGCGTGCTTGATCGCGAGGTCGCCTTGACCGTAATCAATCCCAGCATGGGTGACGTGGGCCGAATCGATTCCGCGGTTGATGCGATTTTTGCCCGCACCATCTGGCTCTGCCGGATTCGTTCAACCGCGGTCAGTCGCATACTCGACATGGTCAAACTCGGCTCGCTGAACATCATTGTTGCGGAATGGATGTCCAGTATCTCGCTGGAAGAGGCCAGCCGTGGTGACACCTCGCCCGCGGGTACCGCTATCGCCTTCTCGGACCTGGCCGCCGCGATGCGACAGGCGCACGCGTCCGACATCGCACTCGGGCTCGATGACCTCGACAGAATTCGTGTCAGCCTGGACGGAATTGCCTATCTCGCGTTCCCCGGAACCCCCGCCTCGGGTTCGCTCGCCGGTGACGTGCGGGGTTTCGGCGAGGCCCTCCGCGCGTTCGCAACCCGGTCGGAGGCCGAAGCCCGATCGACGGTCGCACGGGAACTCGTCGTCGTCATCGACGGCGCGGTCCGCCACGGGTCGCAGTTCACCGCGGACGAGGTGGAACGGGAGCTATCGCTCATCGCACGACCGCCTCAGGAGGCACCCGAGCCGGCGCCCGAGCACCCTGACCCGGTGCCGGAGCCCCCTGACCCGGTGCCGAGCTCGCCGCGACGGATGGCGCTGCTGGCCGCGATCGCGGCAGTCGGGGTGATCGGGTTGGGTGCGCTCGGGTGGCTCATCGGCACATCCGTCGCGGAGCCGTCGGAACCCGATCAAACGGAGATGCAGGCGTCACCGCAGACCCCGCCGGAGGCGGCACCCGCCCCGCCGCAGGTCCCGGTGCTTCCGCTGGGCGCGGCCGTGTACTCGCCCGAGCAGTTCCCCGACAACGCCGCCCACGCGGGCCTGGCGATCGACGCGAACGCCGCTACCTCGTGGACGACGGACACCTACGTGCAGCAGTTCCCCGCCTTCAAGAGCGGCGTCGGGCTGTCGGTCAGCCTCCCACCGGATACGGACCTGAACCGGGTCTGGATCACCACGCCGACCCCGGGCGCCCGAGTCGAGGTCCGCACCCTGCCCCCCGCGAACGGGGGTTTGGGTGAGACCGCGGTCCTCGGCGCGGCGGGACTCGAGCCCGGAGTGACCGTCATCGACCTGCAGCGCTCGGCACCGCAATCGGGCGTGCTGATCTGGATCACGGCCCAGTCCGGCACCGAGGGCGCCCATCGAACCGAGTTCTCCGAGATCGGCTTCATGAGCTGAGCCTGGACGGGATCGACGCCACGGCAGATCCAGGAGCAGCGGAATCACGCCTGAGCCGTACCGACCTCCCGCTGAGTGGGCCGAGCGTTGCCTTCGTGTGGCTTTTTTGTGGCTTCTTGTGGTTCAATTCTCCCGCGCAAACAATGCTGGACGCGCGGCCGTACCCGCTGGGGGCACGTGCTCGGATGGGGAGACCCGGGTGCGCGAGTGGTCAGCGCCGATCGGGGAAGTTTGCAGCGGTGGCGGGGAACAGGGGGGTGTGTCCCCGCCACCGACCCGATTACCCACAGGGGGGGGAGGGGCAATCGGGCTTGCTGGACACCGAAGGTGTCTGGGGAGAATGTACATGCCCTGGATCGGGTTGTCACAGCGGGGGTAGTCAAGCGTCCAGTTAGTCGCCGGAGGACGCCGCGTTCGGCCCGTTCGATAGGGTGCGCGGGTGGCCGGATCACTGGAAATCGCGCGCAGGCGGGTGGACGCCTTCATGGAGGCGCTGCCCATCGAGCGGCCCTGGTCCTTCGACGATTTCATCGGATGGATGGAGACCGAGCGCGGCAGGCCGATCCGGTTGGAGCCGGTCAACGCCGCGGTGATCAACGGAGCCCCGTGCGGGCTGTGGATCGGTCGTGAACACGACGACGTCGTGATGTACGCCGCGGGCGCCTCGGTCTATCTGCGCAGGCACATCGTCTACCACGAACTGGCCCACATCCTCCGTGGCGATTCCGGTCTCCGCGTCGACCTGACGGCACTGCAGGAACTGGCGCCCGACGTGGGGCCGGCGACGGTGCAGTCGCTGCTCGGCCGCACCGCCTACGACGACGAGGTGGAGCAGGAAGCCGAACTCCTCGCGACGCGGCTGTTCCTGGCCGATTCGGGCGCGGTCAGCGCGCGGTCCGGGGCAGGCCCCAAGCAGTCGGTGCGGGTGTCGCGGCTGACCGACGTGGTCTGGAGCAGAGGCTGACTTCCACCATGCCCGCGGCGATCATGTGGCCGCTGCTGATCGGAATCTGGGCGATCACGCTGATCCGGCTCGTTGTGATGCGGGACCAGCTGCCGCAGCGGCGGATCAACATGATCCTGCTCTTCTGGGCGCTGCTGGCGACCCTGCGGGCACCCGAGGTGCAGGCCGCCCTGGCTCCGCACCTCACCGACGTCGCCGTCATCCGGCCCGTGACGCACCTCTTCGCGATGCTCGCGGGCGCCGCCATCCTGGGCCTCGCCGCGGCGCTCACCGAGGGTTCGGACGAGCCGTCGTGGCGCCAGCCGGTGGTGTATGTGATTACGCTCGCGCTTGGGATCTCGCTGCTGTTCCTGAGCAGGCCGTCGAGGCACGCCGGGCTCACCATCGAGGAGGCAGGCGGCTGGCAGTGCGCGGTCTACTTCGTCGTCTACGCGATCCCGATGGTCGTCGCGGTGAGCGTGGTCCTGGTGATCTGTTTCGAGTTCCTGCGGTCCGGTCCCGGGTGGCGCGAGGGCGCGGCGATCGTGATCGTCTGCGTGATGTGCGCGCTCTCCCTGCTGGACAACATCTCCAGGCCGGTCGCGGGCTTCTTCTCGGCAGCCCACGTGGACAACGCCTTGACCAGGTGGCGGGCCGAGTCCAACGACGTCCTCTTCCTTCCGGAGGTCGCGCTGATCGCGTTGGTCAGCGTGGTCCCCGTCGTCGCGATGTGGATGCGCCGCCGGGAACTGCGCCAGCTCGAAACGATGTGGTCGACGCTGACGGCCGCGGTGCCGCAGGTGGTCTTGCCCGCCACCGGATTCGAGGAGCGCCTGCACCGGACGGTCGTCGAGATCTGGGACGCCACGATGCAGCTGCAGCCGTACACCTC
Organism: Rhodococcus sp. NPDC059179; assembly: GCF_042754885.1. Classification (NCBI taxonomy): domain Bacteria; kingdom Bacillati; phylum Actinomycetota; class Actinomycetes; order Mycobacteriales; family Nocardiaceae; genus Rhodococcus; species Rhodococcus sp. NPDC059179. Next base: position 13,373 of record NZ_JBHZBV010000006.1, read on the forward strand.
GGTGGCCGTCGACCCGGACCTGGAGCGTGAACTGGACCGTCGCGGGCTGGACGGCGACACCCGGTCCGCGGTCCGCCGATCGGTACAGTTGCTGCGGGCCTGCGAGCGGAAGCGGACCGGCAGCCTCCCGCGGGACGCAGGGACCGCGGCCTCCGCGGGCGCCGCGGACACCGGCGCCGGGATCGACGAACTCGCCGACGAGAAGCGCGCGCTGTTGCGCCTCGCCCGTAACTGGCGGCTCGCCGCCGATCTGGATCAGCGGCTCGCCGCGATCAACATCGAGAGCACTCACGACACCGACGCCCGAGAGAGGAGCGCGGTCCCGTGCCCACCAGTGGTGAGCACGGGTTCCGCCATCTGATGGAGACACGACCGATCCCGCACCCCCCGCGCCGCGTCCCGCTCCTGGGAGACATCCTCGGGATGGACCGCGCCGCCCCCAGCCAGCGCACGCTGTGGCAGCACCAGCAGCTCGGCCCCATCTATCGGCGGGTGATCGTCGGCACCAAGCTCACCTTCGTGACCGGTTCGGAACTGGTCGAGGAGATGAACGACGAGAAGCGTTTCCGCAAGCACGTCGGTAGGCCGCTGGCGAAGCTGCGGACCATCGTCGCCGACGGGCTGTTCACCGCGTTCCACAACGAACCGAACTGGTCGAAGGCGCACAACATCCTGATGCCGGGCTTTACCCGGGAGGCGATGCGCGGATACCACCAGACGATGCTGGACAGCACCCGCGAGCTGATCGCTCGTTGGGACGAGCGGGCCACCGCGGAGTTTGTCGACGTGCCAGCCGAGATGAGCAAGCTGACGCTCGAGATGATCGGCAGGGCCGGATTCGGGTACAGCTTCGACTCGTTCGGCCGCGCGGACTCAGATCAAGCCGAGGACCCGTTCGTCGGTGCGATGCTGCGGGCGCTGCGGCACGCCGAGCAGACCGCGATCCCGATCCCGTTCCGCGGGCTGTTCGCGGGCAAGGCCGAGCGGCAGAACGACGCCGACATCGCGTATGTCGCGGGCGTCGTGGACGAGGTGATCGCCGAGCGCCGCGCGAAGGGGGAGAGCGCCGACACCCGTCGCCCCGACCTGCTGGACCTGATGCTGCACTCGACCGACCCCGAGACCGGCGAGCGGCTCGACGAGGTGAACATCCGCAACCAGGTGCTGACCTTCCTCGTCGCGGGTCACGAGACCTCGGCCAATGCGCTGGCGTTCGCGCTGTACTTCCTCGCGCAGAACCCGGAGGTCGCGGCAAGGGCGCGGGCTGAGGTGGAGTCGCTGTGGCCGGGCGAAGAGCAGCCGGAGGTTTCCTTCGAGCAGGTCGCGAAGCTGCGGTACGTGCGCCGGGTGGTGGACGAGACGATGCGGCTGTGGCCGACCGCCCCCGGCTACTTCCGGGAGGCCGTCGCCGACACCACGATCGGTGACGGGTACGAGTTCAAGCAGAACGACTGGGCCTTCGTGCTGGTGCTCGGCCTGCACCGCGACCCGGTCTGGGGGCCGGACGTGGAGACGTTCGACCCGGACCGCTTCCTGCCGGAGAACGTGCGGGCCCGTCCCGGCCACGTCTACAAGCCGTTCGGCACCGGGCTGCGCGCGTGCATCGGCCGCCAGTTCGCGCTGCACGAGATGGTGCTGGCGCTGGCGCTGCTGGTGCATCGCTACGACCTCGAGCCGGAACCCGGCTACCAGCTCAAGGTCAAGGAGCAACTCACCCTCAAACCCGACGAGTTCCGGCTGCGCGTGCGCCGCCGGGTCAGTCCCTGACCTCCCCCGTCGCGCCGTCGAGCATCGACAGCAGCCCGATCAGTTCCTCCATCGCCTGACGGGGCAGCGCTCCGCCGGACGGGTCGGGGTCGGTGAGCGAGCGCATCGACAGGCTCTTCACCCCGGCGTCGCGGGCGCTGATGCAGAGTCGGATCTGGGTGTCGACGTACCCGTAGTCGGTGCCGGACAGGTACACCCGGGCGACCTCGAAGTGGTCCGCGACGGCCTCGCGGACGTCGGCGGGCGGATCGGCGAGGCGGCCGTCCCGGATGGACTCGACGAGGTCCGTCTCGACGGGCCTGCGGAGCCGGTCGCCGAGGGCCAGCGCGACCTCCTCGTTCGTCTGCTCGGGGGCGCCGCGTCGGTGACCCCACTCGAACAGTCGGTTGACCCGAGTGGACAGGGGGATCGTCGGTTCGTCCGGGCGGGTCATGCGTCTGCTCCCTTTCGTGCGTGCCACCGTCGACGGAACCTCGACTCGATGTCGGGGTCAGCATCGATCGGCCGGCCAGCCAGCCACCTGCGGTAGAGCCGCTCCTCCCGCTCGGACGGGTCGTCGCCGACCGGTTCGTCGAGATGATGGCCGAAGGCGAACTCGATCAGGGCGGGAACCGGTACCCCCGGGCCGCCGTTGCGTTCGAGCAGATCGGTGACGTAGACGCCCGTGATCCGCGAGACCGCGGCGTTGAGCGCGTCGGTGGCCTTGTCGTATTCCTCGACGGAGACCTCGGGCCACCGGTCCCGGAACGAGTTGAGGGTGGCGTGCGGCGACATCAGGTCGACGATCATCTCGACCGGCACCGCGACGGAGTCCGGCCCGAATTCGGTGGTGCCGCGCTGCCGGTGCTTGTCGGCGGTGCGGTCGGGTTCCGCCTCGAGGGGGTCGGGGTGGCCGCCGAGCAGGGTGCGCGCCGCGCTGCCGGAGACCCAGTTCAGTCCGGCGTCGAGACGTCGGAGCGTGCGCTGGCTCGGCTCGGGTCCGGTGCCGTTCTCGGCGCGTGTCTGGGCCGCGTCGGACGGACCGCCCGCGGCCCGGACCTCGTCCTGGGTCAGATTCAGGGCGCGGCGTCGTTCCGTCACGAACCTGCCGAAGCGCACTCTGCTCTCGGAGACCATAGGGTTACCTTATGTTGCCTGGGTCACCCAACCAACATCGAGGCCATGATTTTGTCGCTTGTTTGTGGCCTATTAGCGTGACTCAGAAGCTCTCGCGGTGCACGGCCTCGGAGAGGGGCCTGCCGTCGCGCCAGCCGAAGCGCACGAGATCGGGGGTCTCCTGGAACTCCGAGACCGGGCCGACGCACAGCCAGGCGATGGGCCGCACCGGGGACGGGACCTGCACCAATTCGGTGAGGTACTCCTCCTCGTAGAACGAGACCCAGCCGACGCCGATGCCCTCCGCGACCGCGGCCAGCCAGATGTTCTGGATCGCGAGCACCGCGGAGAACACGCCGGTGTCCTCGACCGTGTGCCTGCCCAGCACGTTGGCGCCGCCCCGGCTGGGGTCGTAGGTGACGACCACCCCGGTGCCGGACTCCTGGATGCCCTCGATCTTGATCGGGTTGAAGGTGTCGCGGCGCTCCGGCGGCAACGAGTCCGCGAAGTTCCTTCGGCAGCCCGCGACGTGCTCGGCGAACGCGTCGAGCGTCGCGGGCTTCTGCACCACCACGAAGTCCCAGGGCTGGGTGTTCCCGACGCTCGGGGCGCAATGCCCGGCCTGCAGGATCCGGGTCAGCTTCTCCTCGGAGATCCGCTCACCCGTGAACTCCGCGCGGACGTCGCGGCGCATTCGGATCGCGTCGTACACGGACGGAGTCGGGTTCTCGGACGGGGCGCCGCTGGCATCGCTTGACACGTGCTTCACGGTATCCGATCCGGTCGGCGGGCCCGATTGGGCGGCCAGGGTCCCCGGTCGGCGGTAGCGTCGGGTCATGGTGTCCAAGGGGGAGTATCCCCGATTGTCTGGACTGTCGGGCAGTTGACTGCGGGGGCTAGCCTGCCGGTGTGGGGTACGGGCGGATCGGGCGATGGTGGGTGGCGGTGGCCGTCACCATCGCCGTGGCAGGGACGATCGTGACGGGGACGGCGGGCGCCGACCCGGCGGCAACGCGCGTCGGCGCCGACGGCACCGGACTGACCCTCGACGGCAGGCCCTGGTGGCCCGCCGGAATGAATGCCTACCAACTCGGCACCGACTGGTCGATCAACGCCGGCTGCGGCGGTCAAGTCGACCTCGACGCCTACTTCGCGCTGCTGCCGAGCGCGACCCTCACCCGGTTCAACGCGTTCCAGGCGCTGGCCGTCAACAAACACACCGGCGCGCTGGACTTCACCGCGCTCGACAGGGTGTTCGCCGCAGCGCAGCGGCACGGTCAGCTGCTGATCCCGGTGCTCACCGCGCAGGACGGGGCCTGCGAGGACGAGGTGTTCAAACAGCGGGGCTGGTACGTCGACGGGTGGCGACACGTCGCGGCGGGGGCGCAGCTGTCGTTCGCGGACTGGGTGGACACCGCCGTGCGGCGGTGGCGGGACTCGCCGTCGGTGGCGGCGTGGGAACTGGTCGGCGAACCGGAGACGGGCGTGTGCCCCGACGGCGACTGTGCCTTCGAGAACCGGGTGTGCCCCGACGACGCCGCAAAGGTGTTGCGCGCCTTCATGGACAGGGCAGGCGATCGGGTGCGGGCACTGGACCCCGACCGGCTGATCACCGCAGGCCTGACCGGTGGCGGACAGTGCGGCACCGCAGGCGACGACTACCGGTACGTGGGCGCGTCGGAGAACGTGGACGTGCTGCAGTACCACGACTATCACGCCGACGGCGTCCCGTTGCCGGGCGACGAGTGGAACGGGCTGGCCGTCCGGCTGGAACAGGCTGTGGTGCTGAACAAACCGCTGCTCGTCGCCGAGATCGGACAGTCGGCTGGCGGCGGCCTGTCCGTGGCACGGCGGGCAGCCGATGTCGTCGCCAAGATCGCCGGGCAGCGCGCCGCGGGCACCGCGGGCGCGCTGATGTGGTCGTTCGTGCCCGACGCGCGGACGCACGAGCGCAGCTACGACATCGGTGCCGGCGACCCGCTCTTCGCCGTGCTGGCCCGGCACACCACCGTCGGTGCCGCCGCTTCGGACGCCTGAGTCACTCGTCCGCCGGCTCGTCGAGCACCCGATACATCCGCCACGTCGGCTGGTCCGCACCGGTGTTCGGGATCTCCAGTACCAGGCTGGCGACATTGCCGCCGTTGTCGAAGATGGTGGGGTAGCGGCGGTTCACCACGTCCGACGCCCCGCGACCCTCTGTCGGGATCGCGAGGATGTACTCGACGCCGTGGCCGGCCGGGTCGTTGAGTGCGCCGACGAAATCCCGGTCCGACGGCACCACGAATTGTTTCGGGTTCTTCGACGCCGCGACGATGGCGAACCCGTACACGGTGTCCATCAGCACCGAGCCCTCTGGCAGGTTCATCTTGTCGAGGTGATCCGCGATCTGCCGTTCGGTGGCGAACGTGTCGACGATCGCGCGCTGCTTCGCCTGCTCCGCCGGGTCGTCTTCGCCGCCGCCGAACAGCGCCCCCAACGCGTACTGCTGCACCGACAGGTGCCGGCTCGACATGCCGGCGAGGGTGATCGGGATGCTCACCGCCAGCGCGAGCACCGCGACGAGTGCGGCCACCGGGATCCGCGGCTGCCGCACGTCGCGCGGACTGGCGTAGGCGCCCGGCCTGCGGGACGGCAGCGTGCCCCGAGCGGGGCTGAATTGCAGGGCGTACACCGCCATCAGGGGGATCACGCAGATGTAGAAGCGCAGGAACGGGAAGGTCACCCCGGTGACGTACGAGTAGGTCTGGAACGCCAGCACCGACCCGAACAGCAGCGTCGGCACCAGGACCTCGAGGTCGCGACGACGTGCGGCCAACACCGCGACCGCGGGGACCAGCAGCGGCAGCGCCGGTGCCAGTACGAGGATCGACGCCGCCGAGAAGCCAAGCGCGGACAGTCCCGCATCGGACGGTCCGCCCGACTGCGCGAGGATCTGTGCGTTGCCGTAGCCGGACTCGAACTGCGCGAACAGCTGTCCGGTGAGCAGCCAACTGGTCGCCGCCCACACCGAGACCGCCAGGGCGCCGGGGGCGACGACGATCACCGCGTCCAGCAGTGCGGACCGGCGTGAGTGACTACGCGCGGAGGACGGCTCGGCGTGGGTCGCGCGCAGTCGCGTCACGACCGCGACGAACACCGCGGCCGAGGCGATGGCCACGGCCGCGTCGTAGCGGGTCAGATAGCCCAACCCGAGGGCGACGCCGACCGAGATCAGGTCGTGCACGTCGTCGGTGCTGGTCCAGCGGATCAATCTCCTTGTCGCCCAGCACATCAGGAACACGAACGGCGCCTCGCTCATCCCGGTTGCCCCGTAGAACAGGATCATCGGGTTCAGTGCGAACAGCAGCGTGACGGTGACCTGTTGCCATCGCGGGGTGCCGCGGTCGGCGGCGATGCCCCAGATCTGGGCGACCGCGGCGGCCATGAACGCCGCCGACATGATCACCCCGGCCAGGCCGTAACGGGTCATCTCCGGGATCCAGGGGCTGAAGGCGACGAGCGGCATCTCCACCAGCGAGGTCAGCGGGGTGAAGATGAACCCGATCTCCGCGAGGTGCGGGTCGCGGCTGAACAGCGCACCCTGCGCGGACTGCACGCGGGAGAGCGCATCGCCCATCAGGAAGTGGTAACGCAGCGCCAGCACCGCCCCGACGGCGAGGTACACGACGAGGGCGAGCGCGAACACGACCTGCACCGGCCGCACCCAGCGCAGCCCCCTCACTGCGGCACCCCGACCGGATCGGGTTCGGCCGCTGGCTCGTCGAGGCCGTGGAACGTCTTCTCCCAGTAGGACGGATTGTGCAGCAACTGCCAGCAGCCCTTGATCGCGGCGATGCTCATCAGCAGCCAGTACAGCGGCACGGTCAGGCAGGCGAGCAGCAGTCGCGGGTCGCGGCCCTCACGGCAGCCGACCAGGTTCAGGAAGATGGTGACCGCGTTGCCGAACACCAGACAGATCAGGGCCGGGTAGTACACCAGCGGTGGGAAGATCTGACCGATCTGCAGGGGTTGCCCGAGCAGCCACGTCAACGTGATGAACCAGAACACCATGTTCAGGCACGCGATGATCGGGGTGCCTGCCAGCAGCAGCGTGAACCGCAGAAACGCCAGCGGGCCGATCTGCCGCCACAGCTTCAGAGGCTGCCTGGTGTGCACCAGCCAGGTCTGCAGGTAGCCCTTGTACCAACGGGACCGCTGCCGCAACCAGTTGATCGCGTCGCTGTTGGCCTCCTCGAGGGTGGTCGAGTCCAGCACCGCGGTCTGGTAGCCGTGCGCGGCGATCCGGACCCCGAGATCGGCGTCCTCGGTGACGTTGAACGGATCCCACGCCCCGATGTCGTCGAGGACCGCCCGACGCAGATGATTGGAGGTGCCGCCCAACGGGATCGGGGCCTTGATCCGCATCAGACCGGGCAGCAGGTAGCTGAACCAGACGCCGTACTCGACGGTGAACCAGCCGGTGAGCAGGTTCTGGGTGCCGTTGCGGAAGGCCAACTTCGCCTGCACGCACGCCACCCTCGGGTCGAGCCGCGCGAACGTCGCCGCGACCCGGCGCAGCTGCAGCGGCTCCGGGATGTCCTCGGCGTCGTAGATCGTGACGATGTCACCGGTCGCGAGGTGCAGGCCGTAGTTGCACGCCTTCGGTTTGGTCCGCGGATCCGCCGCGGGTACCAGCACCACGGTCGCGACCTCGTCCACACCCGCCGACCTCGCCGCCGCGATGGTGGTTGCGTCGTCCTCCTCGAGCAGCAGCAGGATCTGGAGCTTCTCCTTCGGGTAGTCGAGGGCGCCCATGGCGGCGATCAGCTGCGCGATCACCTCGGTCTCGTTGTAGGCGGGCATCAGCACCGTGTACATCGGCAGGTCGGCGTCGGGGATCGCGAGGGCCTCCTCGTCGCTGACGGTGTGGATCGCCTCGGCTGGCAGGCCGCGCCGGAAGATGATCAGCCGGTCGACGAGCGTGAGGACGTAGGCGATGGTGCTCAGGGCCGTCCCGACGATCAGGGTGGGGATCGGGAAGAAGGCCAGGCACACCACCGTGACCACCACGATGGCCAGCAGCAGGTTCCGCTGCCACGGCACGAACGCCCGCGACGCCGACGCCATCGGGTCGCGTTCGTGCAGGCCGTTGACCGCGTCGTGCAGGGCGCGGTCGCGGAACTCCGCGGACTGCTGCGGATCCGGTGATTCGGTCACGGCGCCGCCTTCCACTGCTCGTCGACCAGCTCACGCCCGAGTGTCGAGAGAAGGTTCACATCCTTGAACCGCGGGGTCTGGTCGATCTGGATCGCGTTGCCGCGCAACAGCACGTTCAGGGACTGTCCTGCGACCGCCGCCGTCTGTGGGCTCAGCGCCGGGAATGTCGCACCGGGATCGTGGTTGTCCACGGACAGTAGGTTCACCGCCTGGGTGACGTCGCCGCGCTGCCAGATGAATTGCAGCTTGGTCCAGGTGAGGAAGAGTTCCTCGTCGACGACCGTGTACAGCCGGCCGGTCACGTCGTGCCCGAGGTCGACGTCGATCGTCTCGGACCGGCGGCTGCCGAGCGTCGAATACAGGATCTCGCCCGGGTACACCGCCAGCGTCGCCGGCTGGTAGGTGCGCATGTTGTCCACCACGACGCTGCGGACCCGGTTTTTCGTGTCCCACTCCGGGTTCACCTCGTCCGCACGCAACATCTGCCGCACCAGGGTGGCGTCCGGGCCGAAGAACATCGGCGCCCAGTCGACGGACTCGAGTTCGGTCTGGGTCCAGCCGTCCGGCACCCGCAGCCACACCTCGCCTTCGGGTTCCGGAGGACCGGGGTCGACGTGCACGGTCACCGGCGGGGGGAGCGGCGAGAAGGCCTGCGCGACGGTCGCCGCGACGAGAATCGCCACCGCGACGCCGATCGACCTGACCGTCGGCAGGCGGGGCGACCGGATCGCCGACCCCGGGGCGGCGCCGCGCCTGGCCACTCGCACCAGGTAGGCGACGCAGACCACGGTCCCGATGATCACGGCAGGCAGCGATCGGAGCAGCGGAGTGCGGGAATCGGGCCACACGGCGTCCACCGCGGCCACCAGCGCCAGGCCCATCGCGAGCGTGATCAGCCCGGCGATCACCCCGCGCTTCCACGTCCGCGCGACGGCGATGCCGGTGGCGACGGCGACCATCACCACCAGCGCGGCGCCCGCGGCGAACCATGATCCACCGAGCGAGATGACCAGGGTCCGGTAGCCCCATGGCGTGAACGCCAGGTACGCCACCCAGACCGGCCAGTACCGGCATGTCGCCCTGGTCCCGAACAACAGCACACACGCGCCGAAGACGAACACCACAGTGGACAACAGGTCCAGCCGCAGCAGCAGGAACTCCTCGCGGTACCGCGGGACCAACCAGTACGAGATCGCCAGCGACCCAACGAGCGCGATCGTCCCGACGATGTAGTCGACCTCACGGTCGTGGATCGGTAGCTCACCCTGCCTGCGCCGGGTGACGCCGATGGCCATCGCGACACCGAGCAGCGGCAGCAGCATCAGATACCAGGCCAACCCGGTCTCCGCCGAATCGGGCAGGGTGCGCAGCGTCGAGGTCCAGAACCCGACGACCAGGCACACGATGATCAGCAGCCACCGCACGGTGAGGGTGGCGAGGGCGCCGTGCTCCCTGGCGTGCGTGGGACGTTCCACGACCGTGGTCATCGCCGCACCGCCCCCTAGGACGTCGGCCGGGACTTGCGCCGGGTGCCGAACCACACGGCCAGGCCGGCGAGCAGGCCAAGCGCGAGCACCCCGCCCGCCGCGGTCAGCACGCCGCGGACCGTGGAGGTCGAAGCGCTCTCCTGGGTCGGCGCCGCGAACGACGACAGGCTCACCGGCTCGCGGTTGCCGGTCTGGAACAGCACGTCACCGGTGAGGGTGAACCAGCGGTTCCGGTCCGACTGCAGCCAGTCGAGAATCCGGTCGAGATCATCCGGGACCGCCGTCGACGTCGCGACCAGCAGCATGCGGTCGTTGTCGGAGTCCCAGGTGGCCTGGACCGAACCGAACTGCAACGTCGGGATCTCCACGGTGCGCGCGTCGCCGGAACCGTTCGGGTCGGACAGTTCGACGGTGTCCTCGCCGGTCCGCGACAACGGCAGCGTGATCGAGTCCGGCAGGTTCCCGTTCGGCGCGACCAGGATCGTCGGCGCCGTCGAGTTCACCGCGTCGTCGAAGGACACCAGCTGCGGGCGCATCGGGGTGACCGTCATCGCCTGCAGGCCGGTGGTCAGGGTCATGGCCCGCCGCAGGTTCGCGAACGACTGGTCCTGCAGCCCGACGTCCACCGTGGGCAGCAGCGCCTGCGGGAGGGCGCCGAAGCCGGCCGGGCTCGGCGGGGTGGCGGTGGCGCTGGTCACCGGGCTGGCCGGGTCGATCGACAGCGTGACCGGCTGGGTGGACCCGCAGGTCATCACGCCTGCGACCTGGAGCGTGACCACCATCTCGGTGTACCGCGCCAGCAGGTCGTTCGGGATCTCGATCCGCTGGTCGATGGTGCCGGTGTCGTCGAGGGGCCAGTGCGCGAGCGTGGCGTCGCCGACCGTGACGGTGATCTGGCCGTTCTGCGCGCTTGGCAGCGGCGTGTAGTTGCCGAGCAGGCGAACGGAGACGTCGTCGGACGACCGGCCGAGCCGGGTCTGGTCCAGGCCGATCACCACCCGCGCTCGCCCGGTGGAGGTGGAGGTCAGCTGGGTGACCCCGAGGTCGCTGAGCGTGGTGGCGTCGGGGGCCAGGACGGGGGCGGTGTCGAGGGCACCGGCGGTGGCGGTCGACGCGACGACGATCTCGTCCAGGGAATCGACCAGCAGTCGGGTCTGGTCCAGCAGCTCGCTGCCGCGGCCTGCCAGGGTGAGCACCGGCACGCCTGCGGGCGACGGGGCCAGGCTCACGGACGCGGTGTCGGATTCGGCGATCACCACCTGACGTTCGAACTGTCCCACCGGCTGGTCGGGGAGGCTCTGCCCCGGCGCGAGGGGACGCAGGTCGACGGCGGTGCGCTGGTTCGCGTAGTGAGCGGTGACCGCGGTGCCGAACTCCAGCGCGGCGGCGGATTCGTCCTGGCTCGGGTTCTCCGGCACGTACAGGTCGAGTCGCTGCAGCACCGGCGGCAAGAAGTCCGCGATGACGCCGGGCTGAATCTCGTTGCCGCTGTAGTCGATCGACGCGTCGATGATCGACAGGGAGTTCTCCGACCAGTCCTCGGCGCACCACTGGTCGTCGAGCGGCGCCAGGTGTGAGCGCAGCTGCACCTGGGCGGCGTTGTCGGTGATCGGCACCCCGGCGAGCGGGATCGTCACCGGCGCGGTCGGGGCTCCCGCGGGCACGTCGATCCGGCTGAGGGTGCGACCGCCCGCGACCGCGTCGATCCAACCGCGGCCCGAGCCGGCAGGCACCTGGATGGTGCCGCGCAATGCGGCAGGCACCATGCCCGACGGCACCGGGATGTGCAGGCTCACCGTGGCGTCCTGCCCCGGGAAGTTCAAGGTCCGGCCCAGCCCGACGTCGGGCAGGCCCAGGCTGGCGTCCCGGTGCACCGGGCGGGGCTGCGCCGCAGCCGGGGCGATGGCCGCGACACTCATGATCGCGGCCGTGGCCACACAGGTCGCGGTCCAGTAACCGCGACGACGTACACGTTCGGACATCCGTCCTCCTCGAGTCGACACGTCAGACATTACGAGTCGAAGCGGGGAGTTGCCCGGTGAACGCGCCGCTACTGGCTGTAGCCGGCCAGGAAGTTACCGAATCGTTCGATTGCCACGGACAGGTCGCGGGCCCACGGCAGCGTCACGATCCGCAGGTGGTCGTGGTTCGGCCAGTTGAAGCCGGTGCCCTGGACGACCAGGATCTTCTCCTGCAGCAGCAGGTCCAGCACCAGCTTCGCGTCGTCTCGGATCTCGTAGACGTTGGGGTCCAGCCGGGGGAACGCGTACAGCGCGCCCTTCGGCTTCACACAGGTCACGCCGGGGATCATGTTCAGCCGCTCCCACGCGACGTCGCGCTGCTCGAGCAGCCTGCCGCCGGGCAGGATCAGCTCCTCGATGCTCTGATGTCCGCCGAGCGCCACCTGGATGGCGTGCTGCGCGGGCACATTCGGGCACAGCCGCATCGAGGCGAGCAGGTCGACGCCCTCGAGGAAGCTCGCGGCGTGTTCCCTCGGGCCGGTGATGGCCAGCCAGCCGGCGCGGTACCCGGCCACGCGGTAGGCCTTGGACAGGCCGTTGAACGTCAGGCACAGCAGGTCGGGCGCCAGCGTCGCGAGGGAGATGTGCTTGGCGTCGTCGTAGAGGATCTTGTCGTAGATCTCGTCGGCGAGCAGCAGCAACTGGTGTTTGCGCGCGAGTGCGACGATCTGGCTGAGCACCTCGGTCGTGTAGACCGCGCCGGTCGGGTTGTTCGGGTTGATCACCACGATCGCCTTGGTGCGCGGGGTGATCTTCGATTCGATGTCGGCGATGTCCGGGTTCCAGCCGTCGGACTCGTCGCACAGGTAGTGCACCGGGGTGCCGCCCGCGAGGCTGGTCGTCGCGGTCCAGAGCGGGTAGTCGGGCGCCGGGATCAGCACCTCGTCGCCGTTGTCGAGCAGCGCCTGCATCGTCATCGTGATCAGCTCGGACACCCCGTTGCCGAGGTAGACGTCGTCGACGTCGAGCTCGGGGAAGCCGGGCACCAGCTCGTAGCGCGTGACGATGGCGCGGCGCGCGGACAGGATGCCCTTGGAGTCGGAGTAGCCCTGCGCGGTGGGCAGCGCCGCGATCATGTCGCGCATGATCACGTCGGGCGCCTCGAACCCGAACGGCGCCGGATTGCCGATGTTCAGCTTGAGGATGCGGTGGCCCTCGGCCTCGAGCCGGGCGGCGTGCGCGTGTACCGGTCCACGGATCTCGTACAGCACGTTCTGCAGCTTTGCGGACTGGTTGAGCACGCGCGGCTGGATATGGGTGTGGTGGGAGGGCTCCGAGACGGTCACCCGTCCATGGTGCCACTCCGGTTCAACCGGTTTTGTGTCGATACCCCGCATGTGGTGCAGGTAACGGGCCGATCGGTGGTCGTCGGCCTGGCGAAATCGGTGTTCTGCTGCGGCCGATGGGAGGACCCTGGGAGGCGGTACGAACTCCACACGGAAGTGGCCTTCCCATGAACCCACTGAGCTTTCCGCGGCCCGCGCCCGTCGACGTCACGCACCACACCCACCTGACCGGAATCTTCGAGCCGCAGCGCGAGGAGGTGGACGTCCGGGGTCTCGAGGTGGTCGGCGAGCTGCCGTCCGACCTGCACGGCGCGTACCTGCGCAACGGCCCCAACCCGCGGTTCGACCCGATCGGCAGCTACGTCTACCCGCTCGACGGCGACGGCATGGTGCACCGGATCGAGCTGGAAGACGGCGCCGCTCGCTACACCAACCGGTTCGTCCGGACGCCGATGGTGGTGGCGGAGGAGGAGGCCGGACACGTCATCTGGGCAGGCGTCACCGACCTGTACACACCGAGCGAGGCCGAGGTCGGGCCCGAGCTGGCCGGGACTCCGCGCGAGCTGCCCGACATCAACGTGGTGCGGCACGGCGGCCGGCTGATGGCGATGGCGGAGACCACCCAGCCGTTTCTGCTCGATCCCGCGGATCTGCGCACGCTCGGGCGGGAGAGTTGCGACGGCGCGATGGCCGTCGGCAGCACCGCGCACCCCAAGATCGACCCGGCGACCGGCGAGCTGGTCCTGTTCAACTACCTGCTCGACCCGCCGTACCTGACCTGGTCGGTGGTCGCGGCCGACGGGACGCTCGCCCGGCCGCCGGTCCCGGTCGAGGGCGTGGACAAGGCGCTGATGGTCCACGACATGGTGCTCACCGAGCGCTACATCGTGCTGGTGCTGTGTCCGTTGGTGTTCGACATGGCGGCCCTGCTGACCGGCGGATCCGTCCTCGACTGGCGGCCGGACGACGGAACCCGGGTGGCGCTGATCCCGCGCGACGGCGGTCGGGTCCGGTGGGCGAGCTGCGAGGCATTCTGGGTGTGGCATTTCGCGAACGGGTTCGACCTGCCGGACGGGCGGGTGACCGTCGACTACGCGCAGTGGTCGTATCCGGGCGGGTTCGCGGCCGTCGATCATCCGTCCGTCGGCACGCTGATGCGGGCGGTGATCGACCCGGAGACCGGCGCGGTCGCGCGAACGGTTGTGTCGGACAGGGACGTCGAATTTCCCCGCATCGACGACCGCAGCCTCACCAGGGGCCACGGCACCGTCGCCACCATCGGCAAGCTCGCCGGCCGCGAGGGCGCGATGGATTCGCTGTGGTTCTTCGATCCGTCGGGGTCCGAGGCGCACTGGGATCCGGGCGGCATCGCGGTGGGCGAACCGATCTTCATGCCCGGCGCCGAACACGACTACTGGGGGATGATCGGCACCGACCGCGCCGACATGTCGTCCTGGTTCTGCGTGCTGCCCGCCGAGGACCCCGGATCGGGCCCGATCGGCAAGGTGCGGCTGCCGATCCGGGTGCCAGCCGGACTGCACGGGACGTGGTTGCCTGCGTGACGCGGCAGCCCGCGTGCCGAGGACGCGTTGTCGGCGGTCCGGCCTAGGTTGGACCGCATGCCACAGCGCGCGCCCTACGGATCCTGGCTCTCACCGATCACCGCCGTCGACCTCGCCTCGAGCGGGCACCCGGTCGACTCCGGCCGCTTTGTCGGCGACGAGATCTGGTGGTCCGAGTTGCGCCCCAGCGAGGGTGGACGGACCTCGATCCGGCGCTCGGGCCGACGTGGGGAGCCGGAGGATGTGCTGCCGCCACCGTGGAACGCCCGCACCCGGGTACACGAGTACGGCGGCGGCGCGTGGACCGTCACCCACGACGGCAGGCTGGTATTCGCCGAGTTCAGCGACCAGCGGGTGTACGCGCTCCGGCCGGGCGGGCACCCGATCCCGCTCACGCCGCCGCCCGCGGTCAGGGCGGGGCTGCGGTACGGCGAGCTGAGCGTCGTCGGCGACGAGGTGTGGTGCGTGCGCGAGACGCACACCGCGGACGGCGAGGTCCTCCGCAGCATCTGCGCGATCCCACTCGACGGGTCCGGCGGCGGTGACCCCGGACGCCTGCGGACGGTGGTGTCGGGCTCGGACTTCATGGCCTATCCGCGGCTCTCGCCCGACGGCAGGCGCCTTGCCTGGATAGCCTGGGACCACCCGCAGATGCCGTGGGACGGAACTGAATTGCGGGTCGCGGAGCTGGACGAGAGCGGCGCATGCGGCCCGGCCCGAACCCTGCTCGGCGGGCCAGAGGAGTCGGTGCTGCAGCCGGAGTGGTTCGACGACGGCTCCCTGTACGCGATCAGCGACCGCAGCGGATGGTGGAACCTGTACCGCGTGGACATCGGGGCGCAGCCGCCGCAGCCGGTGTGCCCGCTGGACGCGGACTTCGGCGGTCCGCTCTGGCATCTCGGCGTCCGCTGGTACACCCAGATGGCGGACGGTCGGCTGCTCACCACCCGCACGGTGGGCACCGACACCCTGGCGCTGGTCGACCCCGCCGACGGCACGGTCGCGGACCTCGACCTCGGTGACCTCACCTCGCTCGGCATCACGGACCTGCGCGGCGATCGGGTGCTGCTGCGCAGCGGCGGCGCGCTGACACCGGCCGGACTGCGCTTGCTGGACCTCGCCTCGGGCGCGGTCGCCGATGTCCGGCTTGGCGTCGACGGGCTGCCCGCCACCGCGTATCTGCCCACCGCGCAACCGATCACAGTATCCGGGCCGCAGGGCAGGGAGGTGCACGCGTACGCCTACGCGCCGCGTAATCCGAACTACGAGGGGGTGGACGGGGAACTGCCGCCGTACGTCGCGTTCGTGCACGGCGGCCCGACCGCACACGTCGCGCCAGCGCTGAGCATGGTCTACGCCTATTTCACGAGCCGCGGAATCGGCGTGGTCGACGTGAACTACGGCGGGTCGACCGGATACGGCCGCGAATACCGGAACCGGCTGCGCGGGCAGTGGGGGATCGTCGACGTCGAGGACACCATCGCCGCCGTCCGCGGGCTGGCCGACGTCGGGCTGGCGGACCCGCGTCGGCTCGCGATCGAGGGCGGCTCGGCCGGAGGCTGGACGGTGCTGGCGGCGCTGACGTCGTCCGACGTGTTCGCATGCGGTGCTTCGTACTACGGTGTCGCAGAGCTCGAGCTGTTCGTGCAGGAGACGCACGACTTCGAGTCCCGGTACATCGACGGTCTGGTCGGTCCGTTGCCGGAGTGCGCGGACCTCTACGAGCGTCGGGCGCCGGTGAACAACGTCGACGGGCTCGCCTGTCCGGTGCTGCTGCTGCAGGGTCTGACCGATCCGATCGTGCCGCCGTCGCAGGCGGAGCGCTTCCGGGACGCGATGGTGCGCAAGGGGATACCGCACGCATATCTGGCGTACGAGGGTGAGGCGCACGGGTTTCGGAAGGTCGAGACGATCGTCAGTGCACGCGAGGCGGAGCTGTCGTTCTACGGCCAGGTACTCGGCTTCGAGACGCCCGGCATCCCGCGGCTCGAGCTCTGGCGGCCGTAGGGGTTGGCAGCGCTGCCCTGAGGTCACCGTATTGGGCTGCGCCGTCGGCCGAGGGCACACACCCCTTGACGGGATCACACACGACTTGGGCGCCGAAACGGTGTGTGATGCCGTCAAGCGTTGTGTGATCTCGCGGTGCGGTGCGGTGCGGTGCGGTGCGGTGCGGTGCGGTGCGGTGCGGTGCGGTGCGGTGCCGGCCGCTAGGGGCGCGGGGTGTGATCCACCCATCCCTGCGGCGGTGGGCAGAGCCGGGCCCGTTCGACGGCGTCCTGGATGCGGCCGACGATCACATGCGGCGTCGCCAGCTCGTCCCAGATCCACCGGACCACCTGCCAGCCCGCGGAACGGATGGCGTCCTCGCGTAGCTTCTCGGCCCACAGCACGTCGGCGGGGACCTGCCCCTCAGGCACCAGTCGGCCGTACTTGATGCGACCGTCGAACTCACCGACGACGCCCAGCGCCTCGAGCAGGAAGTCCACCCGACCGAGGTGATCCCCGGTGGCGGAGAAGAGATTCGCTTGTGGTTCCGGCACGGGCAGTTGCTTGCGGATGAAGAGTGCGCGGCTTCGAGATTCGCCCACGCTCTCAGCTCGCCCGTCGAGAAACCGGAAGACCCGGCGAGCCCGCCGCCTGCCGGAGTGTTCAGGCATCGCTGCGGCTGCGGCGTCGAGATCGGCTGTCGTGACCAGCCCGGCGCGCACTGCGTGATCGCCGGTCGCCAGCGCTTCCTCGAAGTTCAGCGACCGACTCAGGTCGAGCATGGTCCGGGCAGGCGTCGTCACCCGTAGTCCGTCGACCTCGATGATCTCGTGCTCGGCCATCACTGCTGAATGAACGTGTCGGTGCTGCGTTCGGCGGCCGCCGGTCTTACGGTTCCGCGTCAGGTGCACCACGCGCAGCGGGACGTTCCACATTTCGAATCCGTGGACGGCCGCCGCCGACTGGTGGCTGAGTACGGAATCCGGCGCTGCGGCTCGCAGGGCCGCCTCGGCGACCAGACGGTGCTGGGCGATGGCATCGAGCGCGTTGTGTTCCACGCTGACCGCAAAGGTGCCCGGGCGCAATCGCTTCCAGGTGCCGGTCCGGCATTGCCGTTGGAGTTCATGGTCGGTGGCACCGCGCTGTAGCGCCTCGCGCCGTCGAATGATGTGATCGCCCATGGAGTCATCGTGCACCGCAGCAGGGCCGAGACGACCGCGGGCAACTGGGTAATCCGGCGGCCTGTGGACAACTTTCGGCCTGTGCACAACCAATTCGCGATACCCGAACCGCGAGGGCACACACCCTTTGACGGGATCACACGGGTATTGGGCGCCCAACGCCCGTGTGATCCCGTCAAAGGGTGTGTGACGCAAACAGAAGCGCCCCTCGCCGTGATCGACGAGGGGCGCTTCGGTGCGTGCGCTACTTCTTGCGGCCGGGAGCCTTGGCGCCTGCCTTGAACCCGAGCCCGCCTGCCTTCGGCTGGGGCAGCGGCGCTGCCTCGGCGGCAGGTGCACTCTCGGCGGAGGGTGCGGCCTCGGCGGAGGGTGCGGCCTCGGCGGCAGGTGCACTCTCGGTCGAGGGTGCGGCCTCGGCAGGAGCGGCAGTTGCACTCTCGGCGGCGGGTGCGGCCTCCGAGGGTGCAGCCTCGACCGGAGCCTCGGCAGCCGGAGCCGGAGCCGGAGCCGGAGCCGCGGGTGCGGCAGCCGCCGGGGCGGCCTTGCGTGCACCCGGTGCCTTGGCGCCTGCCTTGAACCCGAGCCCGCCCGCCTTCGGCTGCGGCGGGGCGACCGGGGCAGAGGCCGGAGCCGGTGCAGCCTCGACCGGAGCCTCGGCAGCCGGAGCCTCGGCGGCAGGTGCCGGTGCAGCCGGTGCGGCGGCGGGAGCGGCCTTGGCGCCGGGCGCCTTGGCCCCGCCCTTCATCTGCAGGCCCTTGCCGGGTGCCTTGGCGCCGGACGCGAGGCCCAGCCCCTTCGGCTTGGCGGCGGGAGCGGCGGCCTCGGCGGCAGGAGCTTCGGCGGCGGCCGGAGTCTCGGCGGCGGGAGCTGCGGCGGCCGGGGCAGCCTTCGCGCCCGGAGCCTTGGCCCCACCCTTCATGCCCAGACCCTTGCCCGGTGCCTTCGCGCCGCCCTTGAGGCCGAGACCCTTCGGAGCGGCGGCCGGAGCCGCGGCGGTCTCGGCGGCCGGAGCGGCCTCGGCCGCCGGAGCAGCCGCAGCGGGCTTCGCGCCCGGAGCCTTCGCCCCCGGTGCCTTCGCGCCGGGAGCCTTGGCCAGACCCTTCATGCCCAGACCCTTGACCGCAGGCTTCGCGGCAGCCGGAGCCGCAGCGGCCTCGGCGACCGGAGCTGCCTCGGCGACTGGTGCGGCCGGTGCGGCCTCGGCAACCGGAGCCGCGACCTTCGCCCGGGGCTCGACCTTGATGTTCGCGGTCAACTCCGCCGGCTCGAGCCGGGTGATGGACCCGAGCATCAGCTGCGCGACGTCCACGACCTCGACGCCGACACCCTGGCCCTGCTCCTGGCGTGCGGTGACGCCGTCGGTGAGCATGACGCGGCAGAACGGGCAGCCGGTCGCGATCTTTTTGGGCTCCGTCGAGAGCGCCTCGTCGACGCGGTCGACGTTGATGCGCTTGCCGATGTTCTCTTCCATCCACATGCGCGCGCCGCCGGCGCCACAGCACATGGACCGCTCGCCGTGCCGCGGCATTTCCTTGAGCTTGGCGCCGGACGCCTCCATCAGCTCACGGGGCGCGTCGTACACCTTGTTGTGACGGCCAAGGAAGCACGGGTCGTGGTACGTGACGTCCTCGGAGACCGAGGCGACCGGGATCAGCTTCTTCTGGCGCACCAGACGGTTGAGCAGCTGGGTGTGGTGGACGACCTCGTAGTCGCCGCCGACCTCCGGGTACTCGTTGCCGAGCGCGTTGAAGCAGTGCGCACAGGTGACGACGATCTTGCGCTTGGACTGCTCGACGCCGTCGAACACCGAGTTCAGCGTCTCGATGTTCTGCATCGCGAGCTGCTGGAACAGGAACTCGTTGCCCGCGCGGCGAGCGGAGTCGCCGGTGCAGGTCTCGTCGGCGCCCAGGACCATGAACTTCACGCCCGCGGTGGCGAGCAGCTCGGCGACGGCCTTGGTGGTCTTCTTGGCGCGGTCCTCGTAGGCGCCTGCGCAGCCGACCCAGAAGAGGTACTCGTAGTCCTCGAAGGTGTCTATGACGTCCCCATTCGGGGTGGACTGGCCGTAGACCGGGATCTCGAAGTCCATCTCGTTGATCCAGTTGAGGCGGTCCTTGGAGTTCTGGCCCCAGGGGTTGCCCTTGTTCTCGAGGTTCTTGAACAGGCCGGCCAGCTCGGACGGGAACTCCGACTCGATGAGCACCTGGTAGCGGCGCATGTCGATGATGTGGTCGACGTGCTCGATGTCCACCGGGCACTGCTCGACGCAGGCACCGCAGTTGGTGCAGGACCACAGGGTCTCGAGGTCGATGACCGGGGCGAGCTCACCCTCGACGGTCTCGCCGACCAGCTTGCGGCCGGCTTCGGTGAGCGCCGCCGCCGGGATCTTCGCCAGCGCGGCCTCGTCGACCTTGCCGTCGGCGTCGACCAGCCCGATCTCGTCGCCGCCCATGTCTTTCTTGCCGCCCGCGAGCAGGTACGGCGCCTTGGCGTAACCGTGGTCGCGCAGCGACATGATCAGCAGCTTCGGCGACAGCGGCTTGCCGGTGTTCCAGGCGGGGCACTGCGACTGGCAGCGACCACACTCGGTGCAGGTGGTGAAGTCGAGCCAGCCCTTCCAGGAGAAGTCCTCGATCTGGCCGGCGCCGAGGGTGTCGGTGTCCGGGTCGACGTTGTCCATGGTCAGGGCCTTGCCCTTGGACATCATGGGCTTGACCGCGCCGAGCGCGACGTCGCCGTCGTCCTCGCGCTTGAAGTAGATGTTCGGGAACGCCGAGAAGCGGTGCCAGGCGACGCCCCAGGTGATGTTGCGGCCGACGACGAACAGCCAGACCATGCCGGACATCAGCTTGACGAAGGCGAAGATCGAGATCAGCGCGACGTTGGGCGGGATCACCTTTGCGATCTGCCCGGTGACCGGGTCGGTCCAGCTGGAGTGGCCCTGCAGCGACAGCACGCCCGCCTTCACCAGCACCATGCCGATGCCCTCGGTGAGCACGACCCATTCGACGAAGTAGGCGGCGCCGAACTTCGATCCGCCGAATCGGGAGAGGCGCTCGGGTATCCGCGGGTGATTCAGCTGGCGGATGACCATCAGCGTCACGATGCCGACGACGGTGCCGACGCCGAGAATCTCGTCACCGAGGTGGAACCACCAGGTGTCACCGATCAGCGGCCAGGACCAGGTGGGATCGAAAGTCTGACCGTAGGCCATGAACCAGAACTGCGCGCCCGCGAGGAAGCCGATCATCACGAGCCAGTGCGCCCAGCCCACGGTGCGGAACTTCTGCATCCGGGTGTGCGCGATGAACTCGACGATCATCTGCTTGAAGCGGGGGAAGAACGGGCGCCAGCGGTCCGGGGCTGGTTGACCGAGCGTCACCGTCTTGCCCATGGTCCAGGCCCCACTCAAGAATGAGGCCCAGCACACGAGGCTGAGCAGTACGCCGATCGTGCCCAACGTGATCGTCAGGGCGTTCATGTCACGGCCTTTCCTTCTACGACGGCAACGCCACCGACTTCTCGGGCGGAGCCTCCGGGCTTGTCACAGTTAAGTTACCCGCCGGTAGCATAGTGAGCCAACGTCGAGTCCATGGCCGCGCCGGCCGGGGGTCGACGCGAGACACAGGTGTTCTCACGCTCACCGTAATTTGTGCCCCCTCGAGGGGCTCAGTGCAGGTCAACCTAACTTCGCCGGATGACCTGCGAAGAAGTGAGCCGACCGAACGGGTTGGGGAGCAAATGCTGCACCTTGTTCTCAGACGAATCACAGATTAGGGTTCGCGGGACTGTGTCGTAACCAATGTGCAATCTTGGTTTTCCGGAGGGGTTCAATAGATGAGGCTGAAGAAGTTTGCTGCGACGTCGCTGATGGCGATTGCGGCGCTGGGTGTCGGAGCGGGCACCTCGTACGCGGCACCCGCCGCACCGGCGCCCGAGTCCATCGACTGGAGCTCCAAGGTCGAGGGCGCGTCGGTCGTCACCACCATCGACGCGGGCGCCTTCAAGGTCTCCGGCGACGGCAAGAACATCGAGCTGCAGGACAACGCCGGTAAGGCCGTCGTGAGCCTGCCGCTGGCGTTCCAGCTGAACAGCCTGAAGTTCCCGATGGAGCAGAAGGTCAGCGAGGACGGCAAGACCGTCACCCTGACCCCGATCTTCGACCTGGGCAAGGCCAAGTCGGTCACCCCCGAGGATCGCGGCGACCGCACCGTCGGCAACATCGCGATCAAGGACATCGCCTCGACGACGGAGAATCAGGCCGCGCAGGAGACCTTCAACGCGCAGCTCGCGCTGGCCACCGCCTCCGGCGCGCTGGTCGGAACCATCATCGGCGCGGTCGCGGGCGGGCTGGGCTTCCTCGGCGGCCCCGTCGGCCTGGTCTCCGTGCCGCTCGGCGCTACCGTCGGCGGTATTGTTGGCACCATCGCTGTCGGCGGCCCGACCCTGATCGCCGCGGGCATCGGCCTGGGCCAGACCCTGCTCGCCGAGCCGGGCACCAGCATGTACGCCGAGCACCTGCAGAAGTAGTACACCCAGAAACGCGACTGCGGCCCGTCACCTCCATGGAGGTGACGGGCCGCAGTTCTGCGTTGGCCCATTCGACGTGCAGCCAGCCGGACCGTCACTAGCGGCGCCGGTGCCGACCGAAGGCCCGCACCGGCTCTGCGCGCTAGGACAGGCCGGCGCCGCCGGCGTTCGTGGCGATTGTGATGATGTTGCCGACCAAGCCGAACGCGATGGGGAGCAATTCCTCCATGAAACTTCCTTCTGTCCACCGGCGCACACGTCCGGCCTCGTTCTGACTGGGCCCCCCAGTCAGGTGTATCGCTGGCGCTAATCCTCCCGCCCCAGGAACAACGGCATTCTACCGTCAACCGGTCGTTCCGTGGGACGTTACCCCGGAACGCCAAAAGGGGCCCCGGAGCGCGAAAGTGCGCGTCCGAGGCCCCTTTTCGTGAGGCGTGTGAACTATCCGCTAGTTCGTGCGGACCTTCAGGCCGGGGTTGGCGGCGAGGACATCGTTGATCGGCGTCGCGTACAGCTGGGGGCTGTCGCCGACCAGCGTGGTGACCACGGAGGCCACCTCGCAGAACATCAGGTCGCCGACGTTGGAGGCGCTCGAGATGCCGAGCGCCCTGGTGCCGGTCACGATGGCGCCGCCGCTGTCGCCCTGCAGCGCACAGATATTCGCGGTGAAGCCGTTCTTCAGGGTGCGGGTGCCGACGTCCACGATCTGGTTGACGGAGTTGATGGTGCCGCAGCTGAAGCCGGTGGTGAGGCCGGACTTGCAGACCGGCGCCCCGACGACGGGGTCGGCGGTTCCGGTGATCGGCACCGGCGCGGCGCCGGGGGCGCGGACGAAGTTGTTCTCGAACCGCTGCGCGGCGGCGTCGTCGATGCGGATCACCGAGTAGTCGAGGCCCTCGACGGTCGACTTGGCGAACGTGCCGAAGCGGTTGCCGAAGTTGTTGCCGCGCATCTCGAATGCGACGGACGCGGCGCCGGTGCCCGCCTCTGCGCGGTTCGGGTCGCAGTGTCCGGCGGAGATGTTCACCGCGCGGCCGGAGCCGTCGGTGCCGTTGAAGCCGAGCGAGCAGCGGAAGGCGCCGTTGGGCTTGACGGCCTTCTCGGCTGCGTAGGAGTCGCCGCCCAGGCGGGCATCGGCGCGCACGGGGCTCTCGACGGCCGGCGGCGCGGACGAGCCGAGCGCAGGCGCGAGCACGACGCGCGCGGACTCCAGGAAGTCGGGCAGCGCCAGCCCCTGGCCCTCCGCGGTGTTCTGGACGCGCAGCACGACGTCGTTGTTCACGGTGTCGATCGCGGCGCCGCCGATGAGGCCCGACAGCGGAGCGGGCAGCTTCTCGATCCAGTTGTTCAAGTGGCCGAGCTGGTCGCGCAGGGCGCGCTCGCTGCGCGGCAGGTCCTTGACGCGGTAGCCGGCCGATTCGACGGCCGCGGCTGCCTCCTCGCGGCCTGGCCCGTCCGCGAGGCCGATCAGTGGCGAGCCGGCCGGGTCCAGCCAGGCGCCCGCGAAGGACTCCGGGAACTTCCCACGCATCGTGTTGGCGAACGCGACGAGCTTCTGCCCGGCCTCGGCCTTGTCCAGGTACTGATCCGGGCTGAGTCCGAGATCGCGCTGGATCGCGGAGATCAGGTCGGCGGGCAGCGCGGCCGCGGGCGCCGGGGTGGCGGGCTCCGCGTGTGCGAGTGCCGCGCCGGGCGCGATCAGAAGGAGGGCCGCAGAGCCGATCATCGCGGCACGGCGGGCGCGAACGCTACGCATGGGGACCTTTCGGATTGAGGGCATGCGGGCACGACCAGGCCATCGGCCGAGTCGGTTCTAGCGACTATATGGGTTGGGCGCGCCGTTGCCTACCGGAAAACCGTCGGATGAATTGGCACCGCTGAGGTATCAGCGGGGCGCGTCGGCAGTCCGGACCCGCAGGTCGAGGCCGAGGGAGGCGTTCGCGTGGTCCACGATCTTCTCGATCGGGATGCCGATGCTGGCGGTGCCGCCCTCGGTCGCCAGCACGAGGTTGGCCTCCATGCAGTTCGGGGCGCCGCCCGAGTTGGATCCGCTGGTGATGCCGAGGGCCATGGTGCCGGTGAGGATGGCGCCGCCGCTGTCCCCGCCAAGGGTGCAGGTGGAGCCGGCGAACCCGCGGACCAGGCGGGTGCTGCCGTCCGCCATGTGCAGCGGGGCGTCGACACTGTCGGCGAGGATCAGGCCGCAGGTGAACGTGGAGGTCTGACCGGACTTGCAGATCGGCGCGCCGATGACCGGACGCGCGGTGCCCGTCACGGTGACGGTGGTGCCGTTGGCGCCGCGGACGGTCGGCTTGTCCAGCCCGGCGGCGGTGCCCGCGTCGTTCAGCTTGATCACCGAGTAGTCGAGGCCGCCCGCGGCCTCGCCCATCGCGGAGTGCCGGAAGGCGCCGATCTGCTTGCTGCGGGTGACGTCGGCGAAGTCGGGCAGGTAGACGGGGGCGCCCGCAGGCACGTTCGCGTACTCCTGCGCGGGATCGCAGTGGCCGGCGCTGAGGTTGTAGGGGGTGCCCGCGGCGTCGACGGCGTTGAAGCCGAACGAGCAGACGCCGATCTCGGCCGGGTCGATGTCGCCGGTGATCGGGCGCGGGGTGGTGACGTAGGTGTCGCCGCCCTGCGCGTGCGGGTCGACCGCAGGCTGGCCGCCGGGGCTCAGCACGACCTTGAGCCCGGCCAGCAGCGTCGGCAGGTTCAGGGCCCTGCCGATGGGGCTGTTCACCACATCGATGACGATCCTGTTCTCCAGCACGTCGATGGAGGTGGAGTTGATCTGTGAGGAGACGTCCTTCGGCAAGCCGAGGATCCACCGGTTGAGCTGAGCCAGCGAGCCCTCGAGGTCGTTCGCGGACACCGCGGCGATCCGGGTGGCGTAGCCGTCGCTGGCGACTCGCTGCGCCTCGGCGGTGGTGGTGACCGCGACGACGGGGACGCCGTCGGCGCCCATCCAGGAACCGGCGTAGGTGGCGGGGCTGCCCTCGCGCAGGGTCTGGGCGTACCCGGCCAGCCGCTGTGCGGCCTCGGCGCGGTCGAGGTACTGCTGCGGGCTCAGCTTCAGGTCGCGGGCGATCGCCTCGACGAGTTCTGCGGGCAGCTGCTGCGCGACGTCGGCGGTCGAATTCGACTGGGGTTCATGCGGTTCGGCCTCGGCGATGGCGGAGAGGGGGATCAGGGTGGCCGAGGCGAGGATTGCGGCGCGGAACGCCAGCCGGAGACGCATGAAGACCTTTCGTCGAGTGCGCGGGGGGTGTGTCAGCGCTCCACCATAGGGGACGGGCGCCTTCGGCGCTCGTGCGCGTGTTTTACCCCGGTTGGGGTGAAACACGCGCACGGTGCGCGGAGCGCGCTAGGCGACGGCTGCGGGGGCCTTCGGGGTCGCCTTGGGGGTCGCCGTCGGCGTCGTCGCGGTGGTGGTCGGCGTCGCTGTTGTCGTCGTCGTGGTCGGGTCCGCGGTGGTGGTCGCGGCGGGGGTGGTCGTGGTCGGCTGGGGAGACGGACTCGGCTCCACGACGGGCACCGTGGTGACCGGCGGCGGGTCCTCGGTCGTCGGAACGACGGTGGTGGTCGGCGCGGTGGTGGTGGTCCGGGTGGTGGTGGTTCGGGTCGTCGTGGGCGTGGGCGCCTTGGTGGTCGTGGTGGTCGGCCGCGGCGAGGTGGTGACCCTGGCCGTGGTGGACGGGTCGATGACGGGGACCGCGGTCGCGGGGGCGTCGGTGGAGCGCAGGCTCACCACCAGTCCGACCAGCGCGACCGCCAGGACCAGCCCGGCCGCCGCCGTGATCACGGTGGTGCGTTCGAACCGGCCGCGGGGCGGCGCGGGCGTCGGCGTCGCGGCCGGGACCGGCGCGAGCGGGTCCGCGTCCGTCAGGACGGGCAGCACCGGACGGCCGGGCCCCGCCTCGGTGAACGCAGCAGGCGGGCCGACCCTGTGGACGGCCGGCATGGTCACGGTGTCGGCGTCACCGTCGATGTCGGCAGCGCCGGTGGCCACCGTGGCGGCGCCCGCAGAGATGATCGTCGCGCCGCCCGCAGAGTCGATCGTCGCGCCGCCCGTGGCGGTTATCGATGCGCCGCCCGCGGCGGTGATCGCCGCGCCGTGTGCGCCGGTGAGTCCCGGTCGGGGCCCGAGCACGGTCGGCAGCCCGAGGGTCGACGCGGCCAGCCGCGACACCAGTGGCATCGCGCAGCAGCCGCCGGTCAGCAGCACCGTGCGCACGTCCGACGGCGCGAGGTCGTGGGCGCTGATGGTCTGCTCGACGAGGTCGAGCGCTCCGGCCACCGACGACTCCAGCAGCTCCTCGAGCTCGGTCCGCGTCAGCGTGACGGTGGCGGACGTCCCCGCCAGCTCGACCGTCACCCGCGCCTCGGTCGCCGTGGACAGCGCCTCCCTCGCCTCGGCGCACCGGTGTCGCAGCACCGACAACTCGACCCTGGTGACCGGATCGCTCGGGTCGATCGGCCCCAGCCCGACCGCGACCACCCCCAGGACGTGCTCGACGACCGCCTGGTCGAAGGTGTCGCCGCCGAAGCGGGTGGTGAACGTCGACGGCCGTAGCAGCCCGGCGTCCGCGCCGGTTCGGACCAGTGACACGTCGAGCCCGGCGCCGCCGAGGTCGAAGACGGCGACGACGGCGTCGCCCAGCGGCCCGTGCGCGGACTCGAGCCAGGCCACCGCGGCCACCGGCTCCGGGACCAGCGTCACCGCGGCCAGTCCGACATGTTCGAGGGCTCCGCGCATCGACTGCACGGTCGCGTCGGACCAGCGCGGCGGGTGCGTGGCGACGATCTCGGGCTGCTCGGACAGGCCGGGGAACGTCTCGGCCGCCTCGTGCACGAGGCTGTGCATCGCGGTGGCGACCAGGTCCTCGGCCAGGTAGGCGGAGCCGTCGCCGATTTCGAGTCCGGCCGGATCGCCCGCGTGCACGGCGAACCCGGAGATGACGTCGGGGGCATCGAGGGGAGAGCCGAGCACCGCCTCGCCCGCGACCGTCAACTGCAGCGTGCAGAGGCGAGCGATGGCCGGTTCGGCGTCGAGGCGCGGGCTCCCGCCGGTGTGCAGGACGGCAACGGCATTGGTGTTGCCGACCCCCAGCCCAAGTCCCGCGGCCATGTCTTCCCCCATCTGATCACTGCCGCGCCTGCCGAGTCCCGGGCGTCGCTGGCACCGGATCGCTGCGCGATCCCCGGGCGACAGCCTATCGAGTCGCCTAGGCTCGACCCGAGAGCGTCGCCGCTAGCGGGGTGGTAACCCTAGGCCCTGCGCGAGGTACTGGGAGAACAATGACCGATCCCGCACCTGCACCCGTGCCACAGCCAGTTCTCGAGCCGCTCAGTGCGACGGCCCTTTTCCTGGTGATGACCGCCGGTCCCGCGCTCGAGGACGCGGTCACCCTGCGCGACGTCGCCTCGGATGTCGGGTCGCTGGTCCGGGCGGTGGGGTTCCGTGAGCTCGCCGGGTCCCTGTCCTGCGTGGTGGGTTTCGGTTCGGAGTTCTGGGATCGGGTGGGGCCGAGCGCCACACCGTCCAGGCTGCATCCGTTCATCCCGCTGCGCGGCGACGTGCACAGCGCCCCGGCCACTCCGGGGGACGTGCTCTTCCACATCAAGGCATCGCGCGCAGACCTGTGTTTCGAGCTGGGGCGCCAGATCGTCGCGGCCCTCGGCGACGCGGCGACGGTGGCGGACGAGGTACACGGCTTCCGATATTTCGATGCCCGCGACCTCCTTGGTTTCGTCGACGGCACCGAGAACCCGACCGGACCTGGCGCGGGCGCGGCGGTGCTCATCGGCGCGGAAGAGCCGACGTTCGCGGGAGGCAGCTACGTGATCGTCCAGAAGTACCTGCACGACATGGCCGCCTGGAACGCGCTGAGCACCGAGGAACAGGAGCGGGTGATCGGTCGGACGAAGCTCGAGAACGTCGAGCTCGATGACGCGGCCCTGCCGAGCAATTCGCACGTCGCGCTCAACACCATCGTCGACGACGACGGGACCGAGCACGAGATCCTGCGCGACAACATGCCGTTCGGCTCGCTCGGCGCCGCCGAGTTCGGCACCTACTTCATCGGCTACGCGAAGGACCCCGCCGTCACGGAGCTGATGCTGACGCACATGTTCGTCGGTGATCCGCCCGGCAACCACGACCGGATCCTGGACTTCTCCGAGGCGGTCACCGGCACCCTGTTCTTCGTGCCGAGTCAGGATCTGCTGGAGGCGCTGGCCGACACCATCGTGGAAGAGGCGGAAGCGGAGCCGGAGGAGGTCGCACCGCTCGACTTGTCCCTGAAAATCGGTGATCTCAAAGGAGTGTCGTGATGACTGACTCGAGCAACCTGCACCGGAACCTGGCGCCGGTGACCGAGGCCGCGTGGGAGCAGATCGGCGAAGAGGCCGCGCGCACCTTCAAACGTCACGTCGCCGGTCGCCGGGTGGTCGATGTCGCCGGACCGATCGGCTACTCCTACTCCGCGCACAATCTCGGCCGGGTTCGCTCGATCGCCGCGTCGGACACCAGGATTCGGGCGCAGATCCGTGAGGTGCATCCGCTGGTCGAGCTGCGGTTCCCGTTCACGCTCAGTCGCGCGGAGATCGACGACGTGGCCCGCGGGTCGCTGGACTCGGACTGGCAGCCGGTCAAGGACGCGGCCAAGGCGATCGCGTTCGCCGAGGACCGGACCGTGTTCGCCGGCTTCGCGGAGGCGGGCATCGAGGGCCTCGGACCCTCGAGCAGCAACCCGACGCTGCCGCTGCCGGAGGATCCGCTGCTGGTGCCCGACGCCGTCGCGTCCGCGCTGTCGGCGCTGCGGCTGGCAGGCGTGGAGGGTCCGTACTCGGTGGTGCTCGACGCCGACACCTACACCGCGGTCAGCGAGACCAGGGACGAGGGCCATCCGGTGTTCCACCACCTCAAGGACCTCGTCGACGGCGATATCATCTGGGCCCCCGCGGTGACGGGCGGCTACGTGCTGTCCACCCGCGGCGGCGACAACCAGCTGACGCTCGGCGCCGACCTCTCGATCGGGTACGACAGTCACACCGCCGACTCGGTGACGCTGTATCTCGAGGAGTCGCTGACCTTTTCGTCGTTGACGGCGGAGGCCGCCGTCGTGCTGGGGCGCTGAGAGATGGCGCATTCACCGAAGTACCGGGACGCCAACCCGCTGTTCAGGGTGATGCGCGACGTGGCAGGGACCAAGCCGATGGCGTGGTTCTTCGCACGCACGCTCCACCACATCGACGGGCCCGTGTACCGGCTCACCAAGGGCCGCAACACGTTCACAACCCTCGTCACCGGCCTGCCGCTGGTCATGCTCACCACCACGGGCGCGAAGAGCGGCGCGAGCCGCACCGTGCCTTTGGTGGGGATGCCGGACGGCGACCGGATCGTGGTGATCGCCTCGAACTACGGGCAGCACGCCAATCCCGCCTGGTACTTCAACCTGCGCAAGCACCCCGAGGCGACGATCGCCGTTGCGGGCGGCACGCCCCGGCCGGTGGTGGCCTACGAAGCGGACGGCGAGGAGCGTGAGCGGCTGTGGCGCCTGGACCTGGAGGTCTACCCCAGCCGCGCGTCGTACGAGCAGCGCGCCACCGACCGCCGGATCCCGGTGATGGTGCTCGAACCCGCAGGCGCACCTACTGGACGCTGACCACCTTGCAGACGAACTCCTCGAAGGCCCGCAACCAGTTCCGCAGGAACTCGGCGGTGTCCTGATTGGTCACCTCGCCGTCCTCGGTGATGAGCCCGTCGTGGAACTGGATGTAGGCCTCCGGCTGCGCCAGTTCGGGGGAGTTGACGAACGAGAGGATGCTACGCAGGTGCTGCTGGCCGACGGCGGTGCCGATCGATCCCGGCGAGGTGCCGATCACCGCGGAGGGCTTGTGCGCGAACGAGTTCTGACCCCAGGGCCGGGACCCCCAGTCGATCGCGTTCTTGAGGGCGCCTGGGATCGAGCGGTTGTACTCCGGGGTGACGAACATCAGCGCGTCGACGGCCGCGATCGCCTCCTTGAGGGCGAGGCCCTCCGGCGGATAGTCGGCGTCGAGATCGTGGTTGTAGAGGGGAAGGTCGCGGATCGGGATCTCCCGCAACTCCAGCTTGTTCGTGTCTGTGGACAGGCGCATCAGCGCCTTGGCGAGCCTGCGGTTGATGGACTTCTCGGAGAGGCTGCCTACGAATACGCCGACCTTGTATGCCACCGGACTGGTCCTTCCCACGACGGACGTCCGGAAACCCCGGACTTGGCCTGAGTTACCCGGCCCAATCTAGCGGCAGGTCCGGCGGCGCGACAGGGGTCTGGCTCAGCCGACGACGTCGTCCGAGTCCTGCCGCCAGTCGTAGACGACGCGGGTCCGCAGCACGATGTCCTGCAGCGACCGGCGCCTGCGGTCGACGGCCGCCCACCCGAGGCCGAACGCGAACAGGACGCAGAGCACGGCCCGGATCGCGGCACGCGGCCACCGGAGCAGGCGGCCCTTGGAGGTGACGACCCGCAGCCCCATCGCCAGCGAGCCGGCGGTGCGTCCGGTGGTCGCCCAGCAGGCGGTCAGATACACGATCGACACGCTGAGGGTGGCGGTCGCGGAGAGCAGCACGGCAGGCTCGGGGAACTCGAAGGCCTGCGGGGAGAACAGCAGTCGCATCAGGGCGAGACCCAGGTAGGTCAGGCCCATGAGCGCGAGCACCACCCCGAGGTCGATCAGGGCGGCGATCGCGCGGGTGACGATCCCGGCCGGGCGGTGCGGAGGTCCCTCGATCCCGTGGGTCACGGCGCCCTGCCCCCGGGCCGATCGTCGCCGTCTCCTGGCCGGCCGTCGCCGGGCTGATCGGGGTCGGCGCCGCGGCCGAACAGCCTGCCCACGAATCCAGCTACCGCGTCGTCGGCCTGCATGCCCTGGCTCCGGACCCCGCGAACGGCCTCGGACGACAGCGAACCCGTCGACTCCCGGATGATGTCCGGCAGGTCGACGCCCTCGATGATCTCGTTGGCGAGGCCGACCAGGTCAAGACGGGCGACGATGGCGTCGATGTCGATCCGGCGGGCGACCTCGTCGAGGTCCACCCGCGAGATCTGTCTGCTCAGGTCGACGGTGTCGACGATGCCGTCCAGATCGAGCCGGCCGATCACGGCGTCCACGTCGAGCCGGGCGGCGATCCGGTCGACGTCGATGGTGGTGGCGATCCGATTCAGGTCGAGGGAATCGGCGATTCCATTCACATCGACGTTCTCACGCACGAGACGGGTGAGGTCGACCTCGAGCAGCGCGACCGCGACGACCTCCCGGATCACGACGCGCAGCAGGTCCCGGACGGTGGGGGCGGCCGCCCGCGCTACCTCCTCGCCCCTGGCCCGGAGCGCGTCGGCGGTGGCGTCGAGGCGATGGGCCAGACCGGGAACCCGGCGGAGCGTGTCGAGGGCGAACCGGGCCGTCGCGCCGACCGCCTCGGCGGCCGTGACCGCGGCGCCGATCGTCAGGAACATCACGTCGGCGCCGGGCAAGCTCGTCAGTGGCCGGTTCGACGCGGGTGCGACTCGATCGTCCGGAGACATGGGCCCTCCCTGATCGGTGTCTGACGCAAAGCGGTCAGGTCGTGATCATAAGTGTCGCCGGGGAGGGCGCATGCGGGTTGTGCCGGGCTCGCACACCGACTCGGCGCTCAACTCTCCGTGCCGTGTCCCATCGCGCGCAGCATCGACAGCATGTCCGCCCGGGAGGCGGCGTCCAGGCGACGGCGGATCCGGGCGACGTGGTGCTCGACGGTCTTCGCCGAGATGAACAGTCGCGCACCGATGTCCCGGTAGGTCAGGCCCATCACCAACAGGTTCGCCACCTCGGCCTCGCGGTCGGTCAGGCCGGCGCTGAGTTCGCGTTCGGTCCCCCCGACGGAGCCGGGCGTCGACGCCGCGGCCGGTCGGAGGGAGCGCGCCACCTGCAGGAGCGTGGTGGCGGTCCTGGTGTCCGACGCGCGCAGCGCGGCCTCGCTGGCGAGGCGGGCGCCGTCCCATGGCAGTCCGATGCGGTCCAGGGTGCGCGCGGACTGTTCCACCACCGCGGCATCGATCTCGCCCTGCAGCACCCGCAGCCAGGCGCGACCCGCGGTCGCGAGGCCGGCCGCGTAGGGGCTGGTCTCGGCAGCGACGCCGAGGGCGTTCGCGTGCGGCAGCAGTTCGGCGGGGCTCTCGGCCAGGATCGCGGCCTGCACGCCGTACCAGTGCAGGGGCGAGCCCCACAGCGTCGGCTCGCCGAGCCGGGCGAGCAGGTCCCTGGCCTGCTCGATCAGGTGGGTGAGCCGGTCGGTGTCGCGAAGCCGGGCCGCGCCCAGCCACAGCTCGCCGAGGGGCAGCAGGCTGAACAGGTCGGCCGAGTGCTCCGCGATGACGCCGTGTGCCCGCTCCCACGATTGCGTGAGGGCGCCGATGTCCCCGACCCGGCGGGCAAGTCCGACCCGCAGCGCGGCGGCGAACAGCGCGTCGCGGGGCGTCAGCTCCGCATCTGCGGGAACCGAATCAATCCCGGCCGCAGCGGAATCCAGGTCGCCGCGGACCATCGCGATCCAGGTCAGCAGCAGCTCGTGCCGTTGCCGGGTGATGCTCTCGGGCGGCTCGGTGTCCAGGGCCCGGTGCAGGATCGCCTGCGCGCCCGCGAGCTCACCGCACGCGATGCCCGCCAGCGCGGTGATGGCGGCCCCGCTGTCGGGCAGCAGCCGGGCACGGGAACCGTTGGTGGACAGCGACAGTCCACGGGTCAGCGAGTTGACGGCGATCGCGACCTGGCCGTCGATCGACTGCCGCAATCCCTGCGCGAGCAACGTCGCGCCCGCGGTCGTCGACGTCGGCGGTGCGCCCGCCTGCAGATCCGCCATCGCGTCGGCCTGCTCGGGCCTGCCCGCCGCCAGCAACACGGTGGCCGCGACGGGCGCGTCGGAGCCGACGCGGGCCGGGCCGAGCCACTCGTACAGGTCGGCGCTGCGGCCGAGCATGCCCTGCTGCGCCGCGACGCTCGCCGCGATCCGCACGGCGGCCGCGAGTTCGGTATCGGTCAGGGTCGTGGCCCGCTCGAGCAGTCCGTCGGTGAGCCCGACCGCGGTGTCGAAGTCCCCGCTCAGCGCCGCCGCCTCGGACCAGCGCAGGGCCAGGGCGTCTCGATCGGCGCCCGCGCGGACGGCCTCCGTGTACAGGGTCGCCGCCAGCCGAGGCGCGGCGTGTTCGGCAGCGCCGCACAGGAACTCGGCGAGTTCCGGGTTGGTCACGCCCGCCTCGCCGTAGGCGCGGGCGGCCGGGAGGTCGAGCGCGCCTACCGTCAGCTTCGCGCGCAGCGAGTCGGACTGCAGCCGGGCCACCCGCTGCGGGCCGAGCACGGTCGCGAGCGGTTCGCGCGCGGCGCGCAGGAGCGTGTGCGAGACCAGGCCGGTGCCGCGGGCGCGGTCGATCAGGTCCTGGGCCGCGACCGGTTCGACCGACAACACCCGGGCGAGTTCGGCGGCGTCGAGCCCGGCGCCGATCGCGGCGATGGCGAGGGTGCACAACAGGTCCGCGTCGAGTTCCCCGAGCCGGGCGCGCAGGTGCGCGCCCGCCGCGGCGCCGAGGGCCCGTTCCACGGCGGACTGCGTGCGGGGTTCGTTCGGATCGAGATGCGTCAGGGCGCCGAGCGCCGCGTCGACGCACTGCACGCCGCCCCCGGTGATTCGCAGGATCGCGGCGGCCAGGCCGATCGGAAGCCGCACGCCCAGCGTGGATTCCGCGCGAACGGCGATGTCCCGCGGCGACAGCGGGTCGAGGACCAGCGAGCCTCCGAGCGCATCGCCGAGCGAGCGCAGGGCCCGCCCGTTCGGCCGCGGTTCGGTCGCGACGATCACGGCGATGTCCGGGCGCCGCGCGGCCAGGGCGAGCGCCTCCACCGCGGCGTCGGGCAGGCGGTGGGCGTCGTCGATCACCAGCGCGCAGCCGGGTTCGATGTCCGCGCCCGGCACCGCGCAGGCGACGTCGATTCCGTGTGTCCGCAGGTCGTCTCGGACCGCGGCGAGGAGGGCCGACTTGCCGCTTCCGGCCGAGCCGCGGATCAGCATGTGCGGGTTACCCGTTCGGGCCGCGGCGACGAGCGCCTGCGCGCCGGGCATCCCGGCGAGCGCGGACGCCGCGGTGGCGGCGGGTTCGGAGGTCAGCACGGTCACGGTTCCTACTGTCCGACGCCGAGCAGTCCGCCGACGCCCTCGCCGACGCCGCCGATCACCCCGCCGACGCCGCCCAGCACCCCGCCGACGCCGTTGCCGACGCCGTTGGCGACGCCGCCGAGGCCGTTGCCGACACCGGTGGCCGCCCCGCCGACGCCATCGACGAAGTCGTTGCCGATCTGGCCGCCGCCAACATCCTGCGACGGCGGGGGCGGCGGCGGGGGTGTGTAGCCGCCGCCGGGTGCCGGGGCGGGTGCCGGGGCCGGGGCGGGCGCCGCCGGGGCCGGTGCGGGTGCGGGAGCCGGTGCTGCGGCGGGGGAGCCGGGGGCCGCGGCTGGCGCCGGTGCTCCGGTCGAATTGGCGGAGACCTGCCGCGCGACGGAGCCTGCGCCGGACCGGATCGGGGCGCCGGTCGGGTCCAGGCGGACCGGCTCGGAGCCTTCGGTGGTCGGGACCACCACCCCGTCCACGACCGGCAGGACGGTCCCGTCCGGCGCGACCGTGGTGGTGACGCCGCGGCTGCTGCTGGTGCCTGCCTTGCTGGTGTCCGCGCTGGACGGTGTCACCGAGCCGGTGCCGAGCGAGAGGCCGCCCGCGGCCAGCAACGCGATCGCCGCGGCCGCGGCGGTGACGATCGCAGCCTTCTTGGGGGTCGAGAGCGACGAGCCCCGCGAGGCGGGCCGGATGCCCGGACGCGGGCCCGTGACCGGGGACGCGGGCAGCACCGGTTCGACCTCCACGACGGTGGTCGCGGCCGCTGCGGCGCCGGGGATCAGCGCGAGCGGCATGGTGTGGGCCCCCGTCGCGGCGGCGATGATCGCCGCGCCCTGGGCAGCGGTTCGCTCGGGATGGGCGTCCGCGGTGACGGGCAGTCGCAGCTCGGCGGAGAGCAGCTCGGTGACCAGCGGCATCGCCGAGCTGCCGCCGATGAGCAGGACCTGGCCGACGTCGGACAGGTCAACGCCCGCGTTGCGCAGGGTCTCCCGCACCAGTTCGAGTGAGTCCGCCAGCGGTTCCCGGATCAGGTCCTCCAGCTCGGCGCGCACCAGCCGGACGTCGCTGTGCACCCCGGGCAGGTCGATGCCGATGACCGTCTCGGTGTCCGAGGACAGCGCCTCCTTCGCCGCGCAGCAGCGCGCCCGCAGCTGGGCGAGGGCGTTCATCGTGTCGGGATCGAAGGGGTCGAGGTCGCCGACCTCGCCCGCGACGCCGTCGAGCACGTAGCGCAGCGTCAGGTGATCGAACTCGGCCCCGCCGAAGTCCTCGGACCGCATTGGCTTCCCGATGATCGCGGGAGTGTCGCCCCCTCGGACCAGCGTGACGTCGAGGGTCGTGCCGCCCAGGTCGTAGACGAGGACGAGGTCGTCCGGGGCGACGCCGCCGTCGCGGGACTGGTTGCGCTGCAACCACGCGACTGCCGCCTCGGGCTCGGGGACGAGCGTGACGTCGGTGAGGCCGGCTCGGTCGAGCGAGGAGCGCAGCGCGTCGACGGTATGGCTGGGCCAGACGGCCGGGTACGCCGCCGCCACGGCAGGCGATTCGTCGAGGCCGGGGGACGACGCCTCGATCAGGCACTGCATCGCGGTGGCGACGAGATCCTCCCCGGTGTGGGTGGAGCCGTCGTCGGCGACGAGCGCGACCGGGTCGCCGACGCGGGTGGCGAAGCCGGAGACGACAGTTCCACGTGGAACCTCTCCCTCGCTACGGTGGGGCACGCCGAGAACGGCGGGGAAGTCCCCGCCCAGCTCCAGCGTCGAACTCGCCGTGATCGACGGGCCCTGAGGGTCCGCGGCGTGGTCGAGGGCGGTGACCGCCACCGAGTTCACGGCGCCAACGGTGAGTCCGAGTCCAACAGTCATCGAAGTGTTCTCCCGTGCTCGCCCCGAGGCTTCCGCCGCCGAGCTGGCTGACAATTCTCCTCGTGGCCGGTGCCCGAGGCGGGTGACGATTTCCCGGGTTTGCGTCCGGGGTGGCGGCCGTAGATGGCCCCCGCTGATACCCACTGTGTCGGGTCACGCGCGTGGTTCGTTACCGATCCACGGGCAAACGCGCAGATGGGGGAGGTATCCCCTATTGGGGGGTGATCCCCTATCGATCGCTCCCCCCACCCTTCCTGCGAGGCAGGGGAGTTCGCCCCGTTGGAGCGGGGTGTCCGCGTATCTAGCGTTGAGAGCAATCGTTTCGCGTCGTCTTCGCGATCCGTTCGACCAGACCTGTAGGAGATCGAAATGACCACCAACGCTCTTCTCGACTTCATCCTCAGCCTCCTGCGCGATGACGAGGCGAGGGCGCTGTATTGCCAGAACCCGGAGGCGGCGTTGGCCGCTGCCGGCCTGGGCGGCGTGTGCTCCGCGTCGGACATCTCCGCGGTGGCCCCACTGGTCGCCGAGTCGGGATTGTTCGCGGGCGGCGCAGGCGAGCTGACGAGCATCGTGAACGCGGGGCTCGACTCGGCGGTGGGCGGCGCCATCGGTGGCGGCCTCGGGCTCGGTGGCGGTCTCGGCCTTGGCGGTGGCCTCGGTCTGGGAGGCGGCCTCGCGGCAGGCGCCGGTGCGGGTCTTGGCCTCGGTGGCGGGCTCGGCCTGGGCGGGGACCTCGATCTCGGCGCGGACCTGAGCGCGG
Source organism: Rhodococcus sp. NPDC059179 (assembly GCF_042754885.1). Lineage (NCBI taxonomy): Bacteria > Bacillati > Actinomycetota > Actinomycetes > Mycobacteriales > Nocardiaceae > Rhodococcus > Rhodococcus sp. NPDC059179. Next base: position 50,293 of record NZ_JBHZBV010000006.1, read on the forward strand.
CCCTGAGCGCGGCGTTGGGTGCGGCCCTTCAGATCGGCGGCCAGATCGGCGCCGACCTGGGCGCGGCGATCGGTGCGGCGCTGGAGGCCTCGCTCGGCCTGGGTGGCGCCATCGACGTGAACACCGTCCTCGGTCTCGGCGGCGCGCTGGATCTCGGTGGTGCGTTGGATCTCGGAGGTGCGTTGAGCGGAGCGCTTGGCGGGGCCCTCGGGGTGGGCGGCGACCTGGTCGGCGAGCTCGGCGGCGCACTGAACGGGGCGCTGAGCGGGGTGACCGACCTCGACCTCGGAGGGGCGCTCGATCTCGGCGCGGTGCTGGGCGGGGCCCTCGGGGTCGGCGGCGACCTCGGCGCAGACCTGGGCGTCGCGCTCGGCGGGGTGCTCGGTGCCGCGTTCGGTGCGGGCGGCGGCCTCGGCGGCACGCTGACCAGCGCACTCGAAGGCGGACTCGACCTCGGCGCCGCGTTGGGCGGCACCCTGGGCGGCGCGCTCGGCCTCGGCGGCGAACTGACCTCCGGCCTGACCGGTGCGCTCGACGCGGCGCTCGGTGCGGGCGGTGGTCTGGACCTCGACGGTGTGCTCGGTCTCGGTGGCGGTCTGACGTCGGGCCTGACCGGTGCGCTCGACGGCGTGCTCGGTGCGGGCGGTGGCCTGGATCTCGACGGTGTGCTCGGTCTCGGTGGCGGTCTGACGTCGGGCCTGACCGGTGCGCTCGACGGCGTGCTCGGTGCGGGCGGTGGCCTCGGCGGCGGACTGGATCTGGGCGGCGACCTCGGTGCGACGTTGAGCGCGGCGCTTGGCGGCGCACTCGGCGCGGGCGGTGACGTCGCGGCCGACCTCGGTGGCGCGCTGGGCGGCGCGCTCGGCGCCCTGGTCGACGCGGGAGCGGGCCTTGGCGGCGTGCTCGGTGCGGGCGGGGAGATCGGCGGGGACCTCGGCGCGACGCTGGCAGGTGCGCTCGGTGGCGCGCTCGGGGTGGACGGCGGTCTCACGGCTGGCCTCGGCTCGGCACTGGACGCGGCGCTCGGTGCCGCGGGCGGCCTCGATCTGGGCGCGGAGGGTGGACTCGGCGGATCGCTGAGCACCGCCCTCGAGGGTGTGCTCGGCGCGGGCGGCGAGATCGGCACGGATCTGGGTGCTTCGCTGGGCGGCGTGCTCGGCGCGGCCCTCGGCGCGGGCGGTGACCTCGGCGGCGAACTGGAAGCGGCGCTGGGCGGCGGCGTTGGTGGCACCGGTGAGGTGGACCTCGGCGGCGCGCTCGGCACGGTGCTCGGTAGCGCGCTCGATCTCGACGGCGGCCTCGCAGGCGGACTGGGTACCGCCCTCGAGGGCGCGCTCGGCGCGGGCGGAGCGCTCGACGGTGGACTGGACCTGGGCGGAGCCCTCGACGGAGCCCTCGGTGGCGGCCTGGACCTGGGCGGCACGCTCGACGGACTCCTCGGTGCGGGCGGCGGGCTCGGACTCGGTGGTGAGCTCGGTCTTGGCGGCGGCGCCGACCTCGACGCGGGCGTCGACGCCGGACTCGACGCGGCGGCGGGCCTCGGCGGCGGCCTGGACGCGGTCGCGGGCCTCGGCGGCGGCCTGACCAGCGGGCTGGCAGGCGGACTCGGCGGACTGTTCGGAGCGGGCGCAGGCCTCGGCGGCAGCCTGACCGGTGCGCTGGACGGCGCGGCGAATGCGGGTGCTGAGCTGGGTGGCGGCCTG